>CAZZBF010000036.1:19718-28787 GCA_964652795.1 uncultured Syntrophales bacterium
GATCAATTTTCTTTATCTCTTTTATGTTTTTTATCGCCCCGCCGAGTTCTTCGAGAATGGAACCGCCTTTACCGTAAAGGGTCTCGTAGGATCGAGCGGCATATTCCGTCAATTTTTTCGCGTTGCTCAGGATATTCTTCTCCCGTGACAGAGCCGAATCTTCACCAATCGTAATACCCGCGTCCTCTATTTCCTTTAGCTGAAATTTGAGTAACTCTTCGCGCTTCTCTCTCTCGCGACTGTTAAATTCAAGCTCGGCAAGCCTCGATTTTAAATTTTGATACTCGTTATAAAGATTCGTAAATTCAGACCGGAGCGGCAGTATATCGCCGAATTCGTCCAGTATATCTATGTGGTTCTCGGCATTGAGTATGACCTGATGTTCATGCTGGCCGGATATATTGATCAGCGATTCGGCAAGCGTGGAAAGCATGTTCAATGTGGACAGGTTTCCATTGACATAAACCCTATTTTTACCCGAACGCGCCACAATTCTCTTAACAACGAGATCATCCCCATCATAGAAACCGCTCTTCATCAGCATTTCTTTCAAACGCTTCTTGTCGCTGATATCAAAAAGCGCCTCCACCATGGCGGTTTCCTCAGAGGATCTTATCAAATCGGAAGAAGCCCTCTCTCCGAGAAGAAGGCCTACGGCGCCGATGATGATAGACTTGCCCGCACCTGTTTCACCCGTTATGACATTAAGACCTCCCGTAAGAGATACCTGAAGCTCGTCGATGATGGCAAAATTTTTAATGTTCAGTTCAGTCAGCATCTCAATCTCTATTTACACCCGGCGGCAATCCGCCCCATCCCAACTTGGTCCGTAAGATCTCCAGGTAATCCCTGTAGGGAGAAATAACGAGATTCGTGTAATGTTTCGATTTTTTTATCGTAATTATGTCCCCCGATTCCAGAGTAACCGAATCCTGACCATCCAGGGTCAACGTCGCCCCTTCCTCTTTGGTCCATAAAATAACTTTAATGTTGACATAATCGGGGAAGACTACCGGCCTGTTTGTCAATGTATGCGCGCATATAGGATTAATAATTATTGAATCGAGTTCAGGGGAAATAAGCGGCCCCCCCGCGGAGAGGGAATATGCCGTGGAACCCGTAGGTGTGGATATTATAAGACCGTCCGCCTTAAAGGTGGTCATATACTGACCATCAACAAACGTTCTTAGTTCAATTATTCTTGAAAGATTTCCCCTGTTAATCACGACATCATTAAGGACAAAACCCTCGCTTATGAGTTTCTCTTCACGGTTTATCGCGACATCGAGCATCATTCTCTTGTCCGTTTGATGTTTTCCGCTAAGGACTACCTCCATCGCGTCAAACATTTCATCTAAATTGACCTCCGTTAAAAAACCGAAGTCTCCCAAGTTGATGCCGAGTACAGGCACATCAAATTCCTTGACGGAACGCGCGGCTCTGAGAATCGTCCCATCCCCGCCCAGGACAACAATTACATCTGCCAGAGAAGCGAGTTCTTCGCATTCAAACCCTGAAGCCTCCTCAAGCTTTTCAGCTACCTCCTTTTCCAGGAAAACCTCCAGATTCTTCTCCAAAATCCAATCTTTCAATTGCGAGGCATACTTCAAAGCTGTTTCCTTGCCAACATTCGCTATTATACCTATCTTTTTAATACCCATTTCAACCTCTGCAGTAACTGTTCAGGTAAAACTTTTTATATGACTCTTTTCACGGGCCATACTGCCGAATACCCGTTCGATCACTCGATTTATTTCCTATACTTTATGCTTCCCCCTTTTTCAAGACGAAAGATTGACGGTAACCGACAGGACTATATCTTTATATCCACAGTTGACATACTTCCCCCTTTGATATATTGGAACTTCATGTATGAAATAACGGTAAAGAAAACGTTCTCCGCCGCTCATAATCTGAAGGATATCGGAGGCAGATGCGAGGAACTCCACGGACACAATTTCACAGTCGAAGTTTCCGTGGAATCAAAAAAACTAAACGAAGATGGACTGCTTATAGATTTCAGGATATTGGAAGGGTGGATGGAAGAAATACTCGGCGAGCTCGACCACAAACTTCTTAATGACACCCCTTATTTTAAAAATATAAATCCGTCATCGGAAAATATAGCGAAGCACATTTATGACAGAATTTATGAAAAAGCAAGTTCCGGAAAAATAAATATATCCCGGATAACCGTCTGGGAATCGGAAAACGCGAGAGTTTCCTACAAGGGAGAAGAATAATGGTTGATGTCCAGAACCAAAAAGATTCCAGAAACTTAGACATAAAAAAGGTTGGTGTTAAGGGGATTAAATACCCTGTCATAGTCCTCGATCAGGTCAACGGCACACAACATGTCAATGCAAGCATAAACATGTATGTAAACCTGCCCCGTCAATTCAAAGGCACCCATATGAGCCGTTTTATCGAGGTGCTGAACGAATACAGAGGAAAGATTAATATCAAAACATTTGAAGTAATACTTGAGAAGGTCAGAGAAAAACTTGACGCGCAGTCGGCGCACATGGAGATTGAATTCCCCTACTTCATTGAAAAAAAAGCCCCCGTATCAGGGGCAAAGAGTCTCATGGAATACAAGTGTCAGTTCTGCGGAGAAAATAACGGCAAACAGAATGATTTTATGGTCGGCATAATAGTTCCGGTCACCACGGTATGCCCATGCTCAAAAGAGGTGAGCAATATGGGCGCCCACAATCAGAGAAGTATAGTAAAAGTAAAACTCAGGTTCAAAAAATTCTTCTGGATAGAAGACATTATCAGACTGATAGAAGATTCCGCGAGCGGCGAGGTCTACTCTCTTCTGAAGAGAATAGACGAAAAGTATGTTACGGAAAAGGGGTATGAAAACCCAATGTTTGTCGAAGACGTTGTGAGAAGCGTAGCGGAACGGCTCAATATGAACGACAATTTCACCTGGTACAGTATAGAAGCGGAAAATTTCGAAAGCATACATAATCACAGCGCGTATGCGTATCTGGAAAAAGAATAAACTTAGATATCCCCCGTACTTTAAACTCCACTGAAGGCAAACCGGAAAATGAAAAGTAAAAAGGTCCGTCACCCGAACGATAAATTATTCAAACCGGACTATTATCTTAAAATGGGAAACTTCAAATGAAACCGAAGATCGTCTTTATGGGAACGCCGGAATTCGCTATTCCGTCCCTCGAAATACTGATCAAAAATGGTTACCCCATTATCGGGGTTGTCACACAGCCGGACAGGCCCAAGGGAAGAGGGAGAAAATATGTTCCGCCCCCGGTTAAACTAACCGCCGAAAAACATAATCTGCCCGTCTTCCAGCCTGACAGAGTCAGAGATAAAGAATTTTTAGCCACCTTCAGAGAACTTGCTCCCGATATGGTGGTACTTGTCGCTTTTGGTCAGATACTTCCCGGGGAGATCATCGACTTCCCCGGAATGGGATGCGTTAACGTACACCCTTCGCTGCTTCCCAAGTACAGGGGGGCCGCGCCGATCAACTGGGCACTCATAAGGGGTGAAGAAATTACAGGAATTACGACGATTTTAATGGATGAGGGAATGGATACGGGAGACATCCTGCTAAAAAAAGAGACACCGATAAAACCTGATGAAACCTTTGACAGGCTCCATGACAGATTATCAAAGATGGGCTCCGAGCTCCTTCTTAAAACGGTAAAAGGAATAATAGAAGGTACAATCATCAGAACACCGCAGGACTCCTCCCTGGCAACTTACGCCCCCCGGCTGGGCAAAGAAGACAGCATTATTAGCTGGGAGGCAAGCACAAGGGACATCCTGAATCTCATCAGGGGTCTTTATCCATCCCCATGCGCGCACACACATATAAAGGAAAAGAAATTAAAGATATTTTCCGCGACAGGGGAAGAATGTCGTGTGCCGGAGCCGGCGGGCAGGATAGTAGGCGAAACGGAAAAGGGGCTCCAGGTGGCGGCACAGGACGGATACATATATTTACAGGAAATACAGCTTGAAAATAAAAGAAGAATGTCCATCTTCGATTTTCTGAGAGGTTACAAAATATCGCCGGAAGAGACTCTCGGCTGAACCGCAATCACCATTGACTTTCTTATTCCCCCGAACAGGAGAACCCGTGATCAACTATGATTCGATAAAGGAATCCCTTATTCAGGTCAACCGAGATATTTCATCTCTTTTCGCGACGGCAAAATCGATTCCCGGCATATCGGGAAATTCCTTTAGCGTCCGGGAAAAAGAGAGCGCTTTTATCGAGAAACAGATAACCGAAGATATCGTCTTCGTGGCCGTTGTGGGACCTACCAAGTCCGGAAAAAGCACATTCGTGAACGCGTACCTGGGGGGCGACTACCTCAGGCGCGGGGCAGGCGTGGTGACATCTATAGTTACCAGAATACGAAAAGGACAGATACTGAAGGCGGTCCTCGATTTTAAAACCTGGGAAGAGATAAACAGCGAGATGAGGCAGGCGATGGTACTCCTGCCATCCCTTGCCACTAACTCCAAAGATATTCAGTTTGATATAAGAGATGACTCCGACCGGACGGAACTGGAACAGGCGCTGAACTCCCTGAATACCGATAGACTTATCTCAAATGATATGCGCGACGCCAACTGGATGCTCCTCTCCTCGTATCTGAAAGGATACAATCGTGTAAAGAAAACCGTATCTTCCGAAAACAGAATTGAAGAATACACAAGCAGAAAATTTGCCAGACACAAGGAATTTGTGGGTGATGATTCACTGGCAGTCTACCTCAGGGACATGGAACTGCAGATAAAGGCGAAACACAGCCTGGACGACAGCATCGAAATCGCAGACTGTCAGGGAAGCGATTCACCTAACCCACTCCATCTTACCATGATTCAGGATTATCTTCTAAGGACGAATCTTATTATATACGTCCTGAGCAGCAGGGCGGGAATCCGTCAGGCGGATATCAAGTTTTTAAACATGATCAAAAAAATGGGGCTTCTGGAGAACATTTTCTTTGTCGTAAACTGTGATTTCAGCGAGCATGAAGGACTCGATGATCTTCTTAAACTCATCGAGAGGGTTCGGGAAGAACTGTCTCTAATCAGGCCGAATCCCGCAATCTTCACATTTTCCGCCCTCTTCAATCTATTCAAGCACCTCAGGAAAAAGCTTCCCGAAAAGGACAGATTGAGACTTGAACAGTGGGAAATGGAATCCGAACTGGCAGCTTTTTCGGATGAGAAAACGAAGGAGTTTGAAGACGCCTTCTATGAAAAATTGACCGGAGACCGTCTGACGCTTCTCCTGAAAAATCAGCTCGAACGCCTGACGATTATGGCTTCCGGAATAAACGACTGGATCAGTATCAACCGCGATATCCTCACGAGGGATTCCGACAGCGCGAGAGAGATCTTTGAAAAAATCGGCCATGAACAGGAATTGATGAATCAGGCAAAATTGATGGCCAAAAACACTATTGACGGTACCTCACAGAAGACAAAGCTTGAACTGGGAAAGGATATAGACACTTTTCTGGATGCTCACTATGGCACCGTAATAAAGGACATCCGGCAATTTATCAGAAACTACAACGTTTCATATCAGGACTATGAGGAAGACATTGAGGCCGCCGGTTTTTCATCTTCCATATATACGATATTCCAGGAATTCAAGCACGCCCTCGACGTCCACATCGCCGAAACCATAAACCCGCAGTTGATTCAGTTCATCCGGCAGGAAGAATCAAAAATCAAAACGTTCCTTGATAACATTGCCTCGACGTACGACGCGCTGGTTGAAAACACCACCGGAAAATACGACGAGACTCTTCTCAATCTGGGGATCACCGCGAGCCATAAGAAACCGGCGGGATTGCATTTTGTCGATCTCGATGCAATAAAGAAAAAAACCGGTTTCAAAGTGCCGCCCCTCATCTCGCACACCGAGTACACGGCAAAGATCAGAACTGAAGCGATTATGCGACTCGGTTTCTACAAATTTCTCAAACTCATAAAAAAACTCCTCCGAAAACCGATCCAGAACGAGAATGAAGGAGAGGTTCTCGCTCTCGGTGACGGCGTGAAGCGTATTAAACAGGAAACGGAACGGTCGATCGTCTTCTACTTGAAAAACTATAAGGAAAACCTTAAATTTCAATATATTTTCAAGCTGGTTGAAACGGCGGCTAATTACCTTCATGAAACGCTGAGTGACCGTTTTTACGTATCCACCGCTGACATATCCGAGATCGCCGCCCTCATCGGCAGAGAACAGTCCGGCAAGGGAAAAACTCTCGATATTCTTAAATCGATGGAAGAAACATCCCGAAAAATCCTGGAGGATATAGACCGGATAAGGGAAGTTTTATGAAAACAGATATATTGGACCAATCCCAATACTGTTGGGTATAGTTACTGCCCGTTGTTATTCCGACCATTAGTTATTCTCCGTTGACATTTCCCAACAATAATTGTACCAAACAACATTAGAACATTACCCACTCACAAAGCCATGAAAATAAATCCCCGCTCCATAGCCGTCGATATCCTGAACCGCGTGGATGAAACCGGCTCCTTTGCGGAACCGGTTTTAGACTTCCACCTCGAACGGGATATCTTCAACAATGTGCACGATAAAAGGCTTCTGACCGAGCTTGTTTATGGAACGCTCCGGATGAGGGGTCGCCTGGACTGGATAATCGGACGTCTTTACAGCGGCAGCCCGCAATCCCTCGATCCCGGCATAAAAAATATCTTGAGAACAGGTCTTTACCAGCTCATGTTTACCGACAGGATCCCCGATTTCGCCGCTGTTGACGAGGCGGTAAAAATCACGAAGAAGAAATATCCCGGTAGATCGGGACTTGTCAACGCGATACTGAGAAACGCGATAAGGAAAAAGGGGGAAATCGAATATCCCGGCATTGACAAAGCCCCATCATCGCGTATTTCAATCGTCCACTCGCACCCGCTCTGGCTCGTGGAAAGATGGCTGAAAATATTCGGCGTTGAAGAAACCATCGAAATATGCAGGGCTAACAATGAAACCCCGCCGCTTACCCTGAGGGTAAACAGATTGAAAGCGGACCGGGATGAGATTTTAAAAACCCTTTCGGACAAAGGTTTCACCGCTCGGCTCACTCAACTCTCCCCGGACGGGCTCATACTCTCACATCCGCCTGTCCCCGTGAGAGAAATAAAATATTACAAGATGGGACATATTCAGATTCAGGACGAAGCATCGCAGTTAATTTCCTGGCTTGTAAATCCGAAACCGGGTGAGAAGATACTCGATATCTGCGCCGGCGTCGGCGGAAAGACGACCCACATGGCGGAGATGATGCGAAACAAGGGAATGATTCTCGCGCTCGATATAAGCCGCAAAAAAATTGAAGCGCTGAAGGAAATATCGAAAAGGCTCGGAGCAACCATAATCGATACGCTTGTGGGAGACGCGACACTGGAACCAAAAAAAACGCTGTATGGGAAATTCGACCGCGTCCTCGTGGACGCTCCCTGTTCGGGCCTCGGAACCCTGAGGAGAAATCCCGAAATCAAATGGCGGCTGCTGCCCGAAAACCTGAAAAGTTTTCCCCCTCTCCAGAAAAGATTATTGAAAAAAGCCTGCAAATATCTGAAAAGCGGAGGAACTTTGATTTACAGCACCTGCACCATAATGCCCGGGGAAAATGAAGACGTTATCGCGGCTTTTTTATCCGACAACCCCGGTTTTGAGAAGATTCACCCCTCAGCCTCAATCGGCAACGAATTGATCGACAATGAAGGATTCTTCAGGACATACCCTAACCGTCACACAACGGACGGCTTCTTCGGTGCGGTACTGGTAAGAAAGTAATATATATGACCGCGATTTCCTCATATCCTTGCCTGAATGCCAGCGCTGAAATTATTCCAACCTTTACCTCATTATGCCAAAGGTCTTTAAGCTTTTGACCATGAGCCTTCCTGCATATATCTTCCTTGACATATCACAACAATATGAGTAAGGTAGCCGCAACGTTTCGCGCCCCCCACCGGAGAATGCCTTATCGGTTATTTGAAAACGGTCATACCGAAAGCTTCCTCAAAGGGTTAAAGGGGTAATTTTTTTATTTTGCGGTGATTATCCTTCCATTTCAGCCGCAACAGGAAAAATGAATCGAGCTTATGAATGGAAGGACTTCTCTCACAGGTCGATATCGGGCCAACAACTCTTGAAATTTTCAACTTGGATCTAACGTTTAATAGGCAAAAGCGGACCTTGCCGCTCCTTTAATTGAGCAGGCTTTCAAACATGCCCGGAACAGAGCGGGGGACACCGCGTGTCCGTGAGGTTTGAGCCATGAAACGGGGTTTGTTTATTGTTTGCATGACGCTGCTTGTGTGTCTGAACGCGGCGCCGTCTTACGGCGCCGACAAGGTCTGGACCGGCGCGAGCAGCGCCGACTGGAGCGACGGGGGCAACTGGGTGGGCGGGGCGCCGCCGGTCAGCGGGGACACCATCGTCTACAACAGCTCGAGCACCGGCAACCAGTACACCCAGAACAATGACATTTCCGGGCTGACAAACATGAAATTCAAAGTTACCGACGTGGCTGATTGGGTTAGAGTTTGGGACGGCAATGCCATAGGCCTCGCAAGCGGTACCGCGATAGACCTATCATCAGCCAGCGCTTCCCTCATCCTTAACCCGGAACTTACACTTTCAGGGGCGACAACATTTGATACAACAGGTGATTCTCTTAATACTTATTCATTGAGTCTCGGATCAAACAGCCTTACAGTTAATGGAACAGATAGCTTTGATATCTATTATGCTGACGGTACGGGTGGAATAGAATATAACGTGATCACCTGGATTGAAGGATGTTTGGAATACACCGGCGCGACACAAATTAATAATTCTTTAATACTTGCGACTGCTTCAAGCGGACTCCCGGATACCTCGGCGGTCTCCATCGGCGTATTCGGTGATTTTGATCTTGATGATTACAATGATACCATCGGCTCCCTCGCGGGGAGCGGCGAGGTTGATCTCGGAAGCGGCACCCTCACCACCGGCGGCAATGACACCGACACCACCTACTCAGG
>CAZZBF010000037.1:0-2269 GCA_964652795.1 uncultured Syntrophales bacterium
ATTGTCCCTCTCTGGTAGTAATAAAGACAAAGTCTCCCGATGTTTCAAAAAACGTTCGGTAACTTTCCTCACTCTCGTGAAGAGCCAGTTCAGCCTCTCTGCTTGAGGTAATATCCTGCAGGGTTTCTATCGCTCCGATGATTTTTCCGTCAGCCCTTTTCAGTGATGTCGCGGTAAAAAAAAGCCATCTGCCTACGATACCCAGATCAGGAAAGAAATGGATAGCTTCATATGCCTCGTCAGAAATAAGAGATTTATTATACTTGTTCCCATAATGCTTTGCTATTTCCTTTTCTTCTACTTCATCTACTATAAGATCGGCCAGAGTTGGTCTCTCGTCAGAATAGAAGGCCATCCACTGTTTATTTGTACCGATAATTTCAGTTGCTGAAATCTCGGTTAAATTCTCACACGCCCTGTTCCAGTGGGTTACGATGTGGTTTCCGTCAATTACAAAAGTTGCTATTGAACTCCCTTGAACGATTTGCGAGAGTTTTTCCTCGCTCTCACGCAGCGACATCGTCCGGATTTCCACCTCTTGTTCCAGAAAATGTGACCATCGATGGGCGGTGATAGATAGAAATATGCCTGCGGCTGTGAGAATCAGAGCAACAAAACCGGACACAAACAATGCGTCCTGTTTTGCTCTGCGCATAATCATGTCTACCTCATTAATTGGAGCACACACAGCAACAGACCAGATCTGATCTGCTATATAAATAGGTGTATAAGCAATAAGCTTTTCCGTCATGCCCTTACGGCCCCTATGCCAACCTGAAAAGTAACTGCCTGTTCCTTCATTTCCTGCCATCATGTCCCGCTGAATGCGGTTTATATTCTCAAAGGATATTTCCGGATTTCGCTTTGCTCTCACCTTAAAGGCACTCCAGCCGATAAACTCTTTCTCATAGTGGGCTAGAAAAAACCCATCATGATTTATTAGCCATGCGTACCCTGTTTCACCGGATACAACCGGAGAAATAAATGTTCTGGCAATAGTATCCGGTGAAAAAGAAACCACCAAAACCCCCTTGAAACTTCCGTTTAACCCCCTATTATCATTATCCGTGTATATAGGAACTGAAATCCTGATACGCATATCTCCATGTTCATCAATAATTATTCCGGAAACCGCAACATTCCCAGTATCTCTTGCATTACGAAAATAGGCCATTGCACCGTAATCGCGCCCTATAAGTTCTCCCTTCCAATCCTTCAAAGGACAAATAAAGCGCAAAATGCCTTTTTCATCGAGACGCCGTATCGACGTCCTCGGAATAAGAAAACAGCTTTGCATGTTCTGCATGTATTCGAGACAATCAGGAGTCATATTCTGGATGGCGGATATTTTTGCCGATGACAGTACAGCGGCGCTTACTTCGTTGAAACAGGTTTCAATTCCGGTAGCCGCCGTACGAGCCAGAACTAACTGTTGCCGGTTGAACTGTTCCAGAACCATTGACCTGTTTTTCTGATAGGCCTGGTTACCGAGAAAAACGGTTACGACAACAGAAACGAGGATAATGCCAGCAATAAGAACCTGTACCCTGAACAAGGGACGCTTGACATTGTTTTTTATGGAAACTTTCATATTCATGCCTGTCATTTCGACTTCTTTTCACAACAGGGATCCAGCATTCGATGTAGAGATGAACAAATGACGCATAACATGAAATCTGTAGAAAACTGAGAAAGAAATAAACTATTTATACCACATAGTACTGAGAAGAGCAAGTCATATCGTATATGACATGAGATACCGTTTGGCATTGGCACGGAAGTATAGGAAGTGGATTTAGCGGAAGATATTCAATAATCAAGGGAAAGTATATTTTAAAAGATTGCGATAGTCAATAAATTTGAGATTGATATGACAGAAACAACTTTTGAAATAATCAAAAAAATATTGAACTGAACAACGAGCGTAAACCACGTTGCTTGCCGCGGGGTTAGCGAGAGAATAAAAATAACAAATTTCCTTAACAGTCGGAGATTATCCGTAACTTGCTGTGGGGAGATTCAATACCATTGTGTTTACGAAAAAATATCTATATGCCACTCCTTGCAGGCGGTGGTGTAATTTACTCCCAGCTTCGCTGATCAACTATGATCTTGTCACCTTCGGATAATGTGGCTGGTTTAATGAATTCGATTCTATCGACTTTAACCGTGCATATTTCTTTAAAAAAGCCGGATATGTTTTATCCACAACGGTATATCTTGGTTCAGTTCTATTTGTTTTAAGAGGCACAAAAAAATGGATTTCAAA
>CAZZBF010000037.1:2279-15076 GCA_964652795.1 uncultured Syntrophales bacterium
CAACTGGCTCGGCGCGATAAACAGACCCCTTACCTTTACGGCATCACCAACCCGCCCGGCAATACCGCTCAACCGATAAGACGTTCTTCCACAGGAGCAGGGTTCATTTATAAAACTCGAGAGATCTCCAGTCCCAAATCTGAAAAGAAAAAAGATATTATTGAACCGGGTTACAACGACTTCACCTAATTCTCCAGGATCGACTTGTTTGCCGGTTACGGGATCAACGATTTCAACGAACACTTCCTCGCAAATATGCCAGCCGTTTTTTTTGCCGCATTCATAGGCTACATCGCCAACCTCAGTGGCCCCATACATCTGATATGTATCTATTCCATATTCTTTTTCAAGTTTTTTTCTGAGAGATGGTTCAAGAGGTTCTGCAGCGAAGCTTGCGCGTTTCATTCTGAAATCATTTTTAAAGTCATAACCTATCTCTTCGGCCTTTTTAATAATAGCCATCAGAAAACTGGGAGTACCGGTAAAACCCGTTATATTCAGATCACGAATTAGCTGTACCTGTATCTCGGTGCTCGAAGTCCCCGAAGGAATTACTGTAGCTCCGACCCGCCTCAGCCCACCGTGGAACGTAAGGCCGGCGGCCACCATGTGGTAGGAAAAAGCATTGAGAACCACGTCACCTTTTCTAAAACCCGCGGCGTGATAGGCTCTTGCCCATAAATGATCGGTTTCCGCAAGATGTGGTTCATAGACAGGCCCCGGTGAGGTAAAAATTCTGTCTATTTCAATATTTTGGTCGCATAACCCGCCAAATGGAGGTTTTGCCGCTTCGAATTCAATAAGTTTTTCCCTGGAAATTATCGGCAGTTTTCCAATGTCCCTTAAAGTCTTTATATCTGATGGATTTATGCCAACTTCATCAAGCATAGCTTTAATCTTTTCCGATCTCTGATATCCGAGATTGACCATTTCAGATAATCGCCGGTCATAGTAATCGTGTCTATCAGATGGGGTCATATTCTCTTTATCGTCAAAAAAATCTGCCATTTGTTTCTCCTTTAGTGTTAAAGCCACCGCTTACGCCTTCTGTATGACTTTACATCTTTATACGATCTGGCCGTACCTGTTGCTCCCACCCCGAGATAAAATTCTTTTACATCCGGATTTTCTATAAGATCACCGGCATTGCCCTCCATCACAATCTTTCCGTTTTCCATAACGTAGCCATAGTGTGCTATCTGCAAAGCCATATTTGCGTTCTGTTCCACCAGGACTATTGTGGTTTCCTGTTCTTCATTTATTCTTTTAATTATCCGGAATATTTCTTTTACCACTAATGGCGCAAGACCAAGCGAAGGTTCATCCAGAAGAAGAAGTTTGGGATGCGCCATCAGTGCCCGTCCCATGACAAGCATCTGCAATTCACCGCCGCTGCAGTATCCGGCCAGTGTTTTTTTCCGTTGCAGCAACGCGGGAAAATAACTGTAGACCATTTCCAAATCTTTTTTATAAGGACTACCCCACCGGGTAGCCGTGCCCACCTTCAGATTTTCTTCAATGGTTAGATATTTGAATGGTTCGCGTCCTTCCAGAACCTGTATAATTCCCTGGCGTGTAATGGTTTCGGGAGCTGAATTCTGGATGGACTTTCTATCGTAAATAATCGTCCCATCCGTCACCTCTCCGTTTTCCGGCTTGAGGAGTCCGGAAATCGCTTTCAGAGTAGTCGTCTTTCCCGCACCATTGCTGCCAAGCAGGGATACAATACGGTTCTTTTCAACGGAGAGAGATACCCCCTTGAGAACCTGGATAACATCCGAGTAAACCACGCTGATATTGTTCAATTGGAGTAAAATATTATTATCCATAACTTGAGCTCATTTTAATCACTTCAAACTTAAACTCGCTTTCTTTAATACGAAAACGGCCACAGCCTGAAATTGGAACGGATTATCCGCCACACCTCAGCCAGCCCTTTCGGTTCAAAGAGAATAAACAGCACGATAGCCAATCCAAAGGCAAATTCACGAAGTGACGCCACGTTAAGTCCTACACCCGCTGATAATCCGAGATTCATGAAAACATCCGTTGCCCAGCGCAAAATTTCATTTAATCCGGTGATAAAAATCGCTCCATAGATAGCACCGGCGACATTTCCCATGCCGCCTATTATAACCATTGCGATATATTCGACAGAGAGTCCAAGAGTAAATGGTTCGGTTGTGATGCTGATCATATAAAATGCCCAGATGGCTCCGGCAATTCCCGCATAAAAAGAACTGACACCGAATGAGAGGAGTTTGTACCGAAATATCGGTATTCCCATTCCTTCAGCGGCACGATCATTATCACGAATAGCTATGAATGCCCTCCCGTATTTGGTGCGTATTAAATTGACTGCCATAAGTGTCATGAATACGAGACAGATGTAAATTACATAAAAGAAGCTTCTGTCATCACTTAGCTCTATTCCAAATATTGTGGCCGTGGGAAGCGTAATCCCCATTGTTCCTCTTGTAAGACTTTCCCAGTGCACAAGGACATATTCAATAATGAACTGCCCGGCAAGCGTGGCAATAGTCAGATACAACCCTTTTAGGCGACCGGAGGGAATTCCGAAGATCATCCCAACCATCGCGGTAATTAAACCGGCGGCAGGAACTGCGAGCCAGAATGGAAAGCCCACAGAAGTGGCCAAGATTGCGCCTGCATAGGCTCCTACACCGAAGAAAGCGCCATGACCGAGAGATATTTGACCCGTAAATCCGATTAATATGTTAAGCCCGATAGCGGCAATAGCCGTAATCCCAATTATATTAAAGACATAAAGAGCATACGATCCGCTTATGAAAGGAACCACAGCAAAGAGCAGAAAAAGGCCAATGCATAACCAGAGCCGGCCAAAATCCGTTTCGAAGATGGCAAGTTCTTCTTCGTATCTTTCTTTAAAATTTCCACATGGGTGAAATTGAAATTTTCGCATTTTTACACACGCTCTATTTCTACCAGACCAAAAAGACCATACGGTTTTATCAGCAATATAAAAACAAGGACAATATAGGGCACAACATCGCGCAGCGATGTTGAGATATATCCACCGGTAAAGGTTTCCAAAAGTCCTATAATAAGACCACCTATAATTGCTCCGCCAATACTGTCAAGTCCGCCCAAAATGACCACGGGAAAAACCTTAAGACCTATTGCGCTGATTTCATGAACGTTAATCCCGTTAATAATACCCAGGACAACACCGCTCATGGCGGCCACTAACGCAGCGATTGCCCATGAAAGGGCAAAGACCCTTCTCACATGAACACCTAGGGAAAGTGAGGCTGTCTGGTTGTCAGCAACCGACCTCATGTAAATTCCCTGTGACGAATATTTAAAGAAAAGACCAAAAAGAAGAAGAAAAATCATACCTATAAGAAAAGAAGCGATATACACCGGCGGAACATAAATTAAACCTATACGTATGGCAAGATTTTCCGGGAGAAAAGCCGGGTAGGTATGCAGATTTCCGCCAAAAACAAGTAAAAGCAATCCCTTGAACATGGCGGCAAGTCCAACGGTCAACATGATCACATAGATAAGATGTTCACCGATCAAGGGTCTCAGAAAGAGACGTTCAACAACAAACCCCAGTATAAAGCTGCCGACAAGCGTCAGCAAAAAAGCAACGGCAATCGGCAATTTTGCCCACGTAACCAGAGCAAGGAACAAGAAGGCGCCTGCGGCCATGAGTTCCCCATGAGCAAAGTTTAGGACGCTCGAAGACTTGAAGATCATGACAAAGCCCATTGCTGACAGGCCGTAAAGAAACCCGATGCTAATGCCATTTACCAAAAGTTGAAGAAAAAAATCCATGTTTCCTCCTACCACCTACTCAACCATAATTATGTTAACTTTAGTCTCGATCATACCAACCTGTCCATCCCGGTAGCGTACCTTACCTTTGACCTCAAGTTCATTCTCTTTGCCGTACATCGCCTCAATAAGCTTAATATAAAGTCCGTAAACAAACCTCCTGCGAACCTTTCCCGTTCTTGTCAGCTCTTCATCATCCGCATCAAGGAGTTTATACAAAAGAATAAACTTGTTAACCTTCATCGGATCCGGCAATTGGGTATTAACCTCTTTCACCTCGGAAAGAATAAGTTCCTCAACCGCGGATTGCTGGGAAAGGTCTGTATAGGTAGTATAAGGAATCATCCTTTCCTCAGCCCAGTTTCCAACATTTCCCATGTCGATATTTACAAAGGCTGTTATAAATGGACGTCCTTCACCAAAGATTACCGCTTCTTGAATATAAGGACTGAATTTCAGGCGTGTTTCAACGAAATCAGGAGAAAATGCCCTACCCTCCTTGTCACGTATTATCTCCTCTTTTCGTCCGATAATAATAAGATGTCCGTCTTCATCAATATAGCCGGCATCACCGGTACAAAACCAGCCGTCATTAAAGGCCGCTTCAGTAGCATTAAAATCATTATAATACCCCTCAAAGACTGATTCACTAGACACAAGGACTTCCTGATCCTCAGAAATTTTTACCTGTGTCCGTGGCAGGGGTTTGCCTACAGTTTCCGGCTTGACTTCATCATCTGGCTGAACCTGAAAAATGCCGCCGGATTCGGTGAGACCGTAACATTGTTTAAGATTTAATCCTACAGCCCGGAAAAACCTTATCACATCAGGGCTTATGGGGTGTCCCCCCGTATAGGCGCTTAAAAATTGAGAACAGCCGACTCGATCAAGAAGGGGCCGGAAAACAACCAGGGATGCTATCCACTTTAGGCATCGCAAATAAAGAGGGATTGGTAGTTTTTGAGATTCGCGATTAACCACCATCCTCCCGATCTTTTCAGAAAGGGCGAAAATTTTACGGTTAATTAAACCTGAATCACCGATTTTCACCCTGATCTTTGAAGCCAAATCCTCCCAGAACCGGGAGGAGGTAATAATCACGCTTGGTCCTATTTCTCGAAAGTCATCAACAATTGTTTCTTGTGTTTCCGGAAAGTTCATGACCATTCCCCCGAGTAATGTAACGCCAACTCCCCACATCTGGTCAACAATCCACGCCGGAGGGCTGACCGACATCCAGTTCGCGCCAAGACTGATCGGTGCGGTTTCAAGCCATTTCTTAGCCATTTCGGCAAAATTCCGATGACTCAACATGGCCAGTTTTGATACACCCGTTGTACCGGAAGTCATAATCATCAATGCAATTTCATTCGCCCTTCCTTTCCACAACTCCTCTTCAAAAAGCTCAGGCTGTTCATTGTCCATTTCTCTGCCGAGTTCCAGCAAATCTTTAAAGCTGATCAGCCACGGATTATTACGGTAATTTCTCATCCCCGTTGGGTCTACGTAGATAACTTTAC
This sequence comes from uncultured Syntrophales bacterium, assembly GCA_964652795.1. Classification (GTDB taxonomy): domain Bacteria; phylum Desulfobacterota; class Syntrophia; order Syntrophales; family JADFWA01; genus JAUSPI01. The sequence continues at coordinate 7,625 of CAZZBF010000037.1, forward strand.
GGACATGCTTGAGTTTATCATTAGCTTCCAGCAGTTTGTCCACCTGCTCCTGATCCTGTGCGACAACATAAACCGCCTGAACCCGGTTCAGCGCGGAACTCAACTCATTTGTTACCGCTGAAGTAAATAGATTGAGAGTCACAGCACCAACTGCCTGCCCGCCGATTTCACTGAACAGCCATTCAGGGTGATTATCCATTATGATTGCGATATTTTCACCTCTTTTGAAACCGAGGGCTAAAAATCCAAGGCTGGTATGCTTAACATACCGTAAGTAATCTTCCCAGGTGTATGTCTGCCATATACCATAAGCCTTCTCTCGAATGGCAACTCTGTTCTGTTTGAAAAGCTTCGCCTGTGTGAAGAGTATCTGGGGCAATGTGTACTGGGTATGGGATGCGAGAATCTCTTCGTTTAATTGTTCTATTTTTGTATGTCTTCCCATTCAACTAAATCCATACTTCCTAAATCGTCCCTGTGTCACCAAGATATGCCTTGATAACTTCAGGATGATCCTGGACAACCTCAGGGGAACCTTCTGTCAGTTTTTCCCCAAAATTTAAAACGACGACGCGCTTGGAAATGCTCATCACTATGGACATATCATGTTCTACTAAAATCATAGTCTGTCCCCATGCCCCGTTCAACTCAAGAAGAAATCTGACCATGTCCTCCTTTTCTTCAAGGTTCATCCCGGCAAACGGTTCATCAAGCACCAGGAGTTTTGGTTCCAGTGCCAGCGCGCGACCGAGTTCAACCCTCTTACGCAATCCATAAGGAAGGGATCCGACCAGTTCTTTTCGTATGGCCTGTATCTCCAGAAAATCTATAAGTTCTTCCAAAATTCTGTAGTGGTGAACCTCTTCCCTTCGAACCGAAGGCGAAAAGACACCCGCGAGACCGAGGCTGTAGTTGCAGTGAATATGACGAGCTAAAAGCATATTGGACAGAACTGTCATTCCCGGAAAAAGCTCGATATTCTGAAATGTTCTTCCAATCCCAATTCCCGTCAGCTCATGGGTTGACAGATTGGTAATATCTCTCCCGTTAAACAGTATCCGGCCCTTCTGAGCCCTGTAAAACCCTGTAATACAATTTAACAGACTCGTCTTGCCGGCGCCATTCGGCCCTATAATTGCTACCAGCTCTCCCGTGTGCATAGAAATATCTATATCACTAAGAGCTTTAAGACCGCCGAAGTTCAGGGAAAGATTTTCTACTTCAAGTTCAGCCTGCACACCGTCCGTCTTTTCCGGACTGAATATACTCGGCTGACCTCGCAACGCTCTCATAGTTTTGAACCTCTTATTGTCTCAACTTTATAGCAAAAACCTTGTGTCTTCGATATCACAAGGTTTTAACCCTGACAACGCATGGTTAAAGCCCGATCTAAAGTTTAATTTTAGCGTGTATTACCGCAGGACAAAGCGATAAAACACAGAGGCACAAAGAAAGACAAAAAATTTTACTTTGTGCCTTTGCGACCATGTATCTTTGCACTTGAAGGTTTCAGCTTCAACCGATAGCAACTTACTTCAAAAGTTTAATCTTTTCTTTTCCGGGAGTGTAAAAATTCGTCAGCGGCGTAAATGTGCCATCTTCATGAACCTTCACTATCCTTGCCTTGAACGAAGCTCCATGATCGGTCTTTGTATAGGTAATATTAGGCACAAGCCCTCCGAAATCTTCATCACGAAATGACTCCAGCGCTTTGTTAATTGTTTCACTGTTGATCTTCCCGTATTTCTCGTTTGCGCGCTCAAATGCCCTCTCCATAATCATACCGACGACAACCCCTTCCCAGTAAGAGGCGTCAAATTTTTCCACTGTTTTATATTTCTTCCAGAGCTCTTCCATTAATTTGATTCCTGGTGTTTTGTCAACCGGAAGTCCCCCCGGGAACTGTATTCTAAGCCGATTACGTATAAGACCTTTTCCAAGTTTGAAAAAGTCCGGATCGGTAGACGTCCATGTCCCGAGAAATACCGGATCATATCCAAGGCGGTCCGCACACTTGAATGTAGTAATAATTGCGGCGGGAAGCATCTGCATAAAAACATATTCCGCACCGTTTTTCTTCAAACGCAACAGTTCGGTCGTAAGATCTACTGTCCTTGCCGGAAATTCCTCAATAGCCACAATATTTATGTTCCGCTTCTTCGCGTATTCAACACTCGGTTTATGAATAGACCGGCCGTACGCGTTATTATATGTCAGCAGACCGACTTTAGGAGCTTCCTTCCCTTTATGTATCGTCCGTATATACTCCATAACCGCACAACAATCCAGTTTATAGCTTCCAAAAGGCAGGTACATATAAGCCACGGGTTCCTGGAGAATCTCCCAGCTCGTCGAATAATTAATTGTCGGTATTTTATACTTCTGTATAATCGGCTTTGCCGCTATACCGGACCCGGCACTCCAGGTAGCAATCATACTTGCCTTGTCTCTGACCGCAAATTTCCTGACAGCCGCGACGGCCTCGGGAACCTTGTAAGCCGTGTCAACAAGAAGCATTTCAATTTGATACCCCCCGACACCACCTTTTACTTCATTAACATATTTAAAATAATCCTGCTGGCCTTTAGCGTGAAATTGCCCCCAGGTGGAAGCCGGACCGGTGAGGTTGATTGCCGCTCCCACTTTTACCGTTTTCGCCTGCACTCCGGTCACCGAACCGAGAGAGACCATACCACAGACAACTATTAAAACAACCGCAAAATTCAAAAATCTACGCATACCTTCTCCTCCTTTTAATCTAATTGATAAAAAAAGGCCGTGGAAAATCCTTCCACGGCCTTAAATATAAAAAAAGCCGTGGGCAGTTTAGCTGGCCTGCCCACGGCTCAGTATACCAATTCAGGTCAAGAGCGCAGTAGGCAGACCTTACCAAAAAAGCTGAAGAAGCTAAAAAACCTGCCCACTATGTTATGATTGACATCTGCCATCTCTCAACACCTGTCTGTAATTGCTTTAGTTTCTAAACGAACCATTTATAAAAGTCAAGTAAAAAATAGAACACAACATCCCCGAAATGGTTCTGCCTGCCAGTGCGTGTCCGCTCGCAGACATGAGCGAAGAAAGCTAACTTTGCAAAAATGCATCAGGTTTAATTTTTTAAGCCATCTCCAGCACTTTGGCAACCAGTTTCTCGATACCCGAACCAACCCGGGAAATAGTGGGTCCCAGCATATATGCGGGGGTTGAAACTATTTTATTCTTTTCATCAACAGCAATCTCGTCAACCCGGCATACAACATGTTTTCCGCCCATCGCTTCAATAGCATCCGCCACCCCTTTATCATCACCTATGGTTACCTGAGGGCTCGCTGATCCCAGTACTTTAGCGGCAAGAACCGGAGCAATACAGATAAAACCTGTTGGTTTTCCGGCGCTGTGCATTTCCTTTATCAATCTTTCCACCTCAGGATTTACCGAACAATCCACTCCCTTAAAAGCAAAATCGCATAAAACTTTTGCAGCGCCAAATCCGCCGGGAAAGATCAGGGCATCAAGATTCTCTGCTTTAATTTCATCGATCTTTCTTATATTTCCTCTCGATATTCTGGCAGATTCAGTTAAAACCTTCCTCGTCTCCCCCGCCGCCGGCTCACTCAACATATGATTAACAACATCGCTCTGATCAATGTCTGGGGCCATCTGAATTATTTCGGCGCCGGCCATATCCAGGTAAAATAAGGTAAGGGTAGCTTCATGAATTTCACTCCCGTCTAAAAACCCGCAACCGGATAAAACAACACCTACTTTTGCCATTTTCGCCTCCTTAAAACTTGATACTTTTCCCAATACCACAAAATGCTCTTTGAGTTAATAAAAAAATGTTTTAATCCTTTCGTCCATCGGGTCAAATCTTTTGCTTACCTATTGGTTGTGGAGAACGAAGTAATTGAAGCTTCCCCACGACAAGTTGCGGGGAAGCTCCGACTGTTAAGAAAAATGTTTATTTTTTATTCCTCGCTGTTCAGTTCGGAGCGCTATTAAAAATAGCATTAAATCACATAACTGGCAAATAGATGATGTAGAACATTGACAAGACAGGGCCTGAAATCTATAATTAAATTTAGTTCGCTGAATATCCCAATAAGGGGGAGAACGTTGAAAACATCATATGTTCGTATCATCGTTGCCGTTATTATCATAACTACCGCCTGTATTAGCTGTGTACCACCCGGAAACCAAACCAGAATGGGACCTTCTCAATTTGTCAGGAATATGCCATCAGTCAAAGGCCAGACCTTATATAAACAGGGCAAATACCAGGAAGCGCTGCCGCATTTGCAGAAATGGGCGCAAACTGACCCCAACAACTGGCTTTCACACTACTGGTTGGGGAATAACTATCTCCAATTGAAAAGATATGATGAAGCGATTGCCGAACTTCAGAAAGCAAATGCCATAAAAAAAGATAAAAGTAATTTTACCGGATTAGGACAATGTTATTACAATAAAGGCTTATACGATGAAGCGTTGGGATATTTCAGGATGTGGGTGGAACTTGATAATACTAACTGGATCTCACATCACTGGCTCGGGTTGACTCACCTCCAGTTAAGGCAGTACAATGAAGGGATTGCCGAATTTCAGAAAGCAAATGCCATAAAAAAGGATAGTGTCAACTTTCGTGCTCTCGGGCAGTGTTATTATAAATTAGGGAAATATGATCATGCGATTGAGTTGTTGGAAAGTGGACTGGATATATCACCTGACTTACAAAAAAGAGGTTTTAAATTCGACCTTGCCATGTGCTACCTTGCAAAAGGAGACGACGGAAAAGCGTCTCAGCTACTTGAGGGAAGACAAATTCTTGGAGTACAGATACAAAAACATGAAAAAGGATTCAATATAGTTGACATGCATAAGAATGCTCCGGCTGATCGGGCCGGCCTCAAACGGGGAGATATCCTTACGGAATTTAACGGTAAATCCTTGTCCAAAATCGACATAAAGAGATTTGTTACAGAGCTTATTCCCAATACCGATCAGGCAGATGTGAAGTTCCTTCGACAGGATAGAATTCACACTGCCACAATCCAGATGAACCTCAGATTGGTGAAAAGAGTCGAACCAAAAACCATAACAATAGAAAGGTCGGGATTCGCGGGTGAAAAATGGGCGGTAATTATCGGAGTGTCAAGGTACAAGGATTCCCGTATTCCCGGCTTGAGATACGCTTCAAAAGACGCTCAATCGCTCTATGAGTGGCTTATCGCGCAAAACGGCGGCCGATACTCTCCATCACGCGTAAAACTGCTTACCGATGAGTCCGCCACCACCCGGAATATTAAAAACGCCCTGTTCGGTTGGCTGAAACGGGCAATCGCGGAAGATATGGTACTCGTTTATTTTGCCGGTCACGGTTCGCCTCCGTCACCGGACGAGCCTGAAAATCTTTTTTTACTCTCATACGACACCGATTTTGACATGATTTCATCCACCGGCTTTCCCATGTGGGATGTTGAAACCGCTCTGAAAAGGTTTATAAAGGCTGAAAGAGTGGTGGTTATCGCGGATGCCTGCCATGCCGGCGGAGTCGGATCGGCATTCTTGCAGGGACGACGTGCGATCAGCATTAAACCAAACACAGCCGCAGCCCTGCAAAGCCTCACAAACGTGGGTAAAGGTATCGCTGTGATTACGGCATCCGATGACAAGCAACTGTCTCAGGAAGGCAAACAGTGGGGAGGCGGACACGGTGTCTTTACCTATCATCTATTAATGGGATTGAAGGGAGATGCGGATTATAACAATGACAATCTGGTAACTCTGGGCGAGTTAATTCCTTACCTGTCTCAATCCGTAAGACGGTCAACCAAAAACGCACAAAGCCCCACTGTAGCCGGAAGGTTCGACCCCGCCCTTACCCTCAATAAATAAGCTATCATTTCCCTCTTCAGAGAACTTTCAGTTCTTCTTTACTCGCAAATTTCGGCATAAAAATTTTTCCGACTAAAATCCCTCCGATGTTCACAGATATTGATCAGCCCGGTAAAATGTTATCAGTATTTTTCCTTATCGACCTGTCCACTTCCTTCAGCTTTTCAATACCTTTTATCTCATAGGCAAATTCCGGGACTTCTCTTATTTCCAAAAATCCAAATTTTTCATAAATATATTTAAGATATTTCTTCTGTTGTTTTGATTTACTGAGAAGGAATTCGGAATCAGAATTCATTATTACATGGTTTACGATCAATTCTTTAACTTCAATTTCATATCTGTCAAATTCATCGAAGATTCCTTCAAGCTGCTGGACGGATAAGGCTTCCGGTATTGCTATTGTTACAAATTTCACGTCATCTTTCAGGAAATTCATGTCCGCCTGAGACAGTTCTCTCCAGCCCTTTATAATATTGAATATGGAACTGCTGCTTTCATTGGCCGTTGTTAACTGGGAATAGATACGAGGAGCGGTCCTTAAATGTTCTATGAACATGGAGGGCACTTTAAACAATCCGAGGGTTTGACCGAGAGGGGCGGTATCCCAGATTATCTTTTGGTACTGCCCGCTCAGGTACAGCTCTTTTATGTAGTTTACCATAAACTCTTCCGTCAGACCGGGCAAAATGGTAATAATATGATCGGTAAACTCTTCATAGGGAACATTCACAAAAGAAGAAAAAATTTGATAGACTTCACTGCCGAATTTTACTTCCCACATCTTTTTAACTTCTTCAAAGCCGAGTTCATCAAAATGAAGATTTTCCAGAACCTTAACAGGCTTGTCTTCTAATTTCTTTTCAAATATATGAGAAAGAGAAGGAGCGGGATCGGTAGATATAATCAAAGTCTTCTCTCCTTCAAGGGCACAGTTCAAGGCTGTGGCCGCGGCAATTGTCGTTTTGCCCACTCCGCCTTTACCGGAGAAGACTATCACCTTTTTCTCTCCTTTTATTACCGGATTTTCAGCCATAACCTGTTTTGATCGATTGCTGTTCAAAAATGTTTGCCATTACTGTTAGAAAAGATTTAGGGAATGCGTTATACCATCAAACCATATGACTGGCAAAAGTTTTTTGACAGGGAGCGCGTACTGCGGCATTGCTCTCGACAGCTCATTATGTCCGATTATTCGCTTTGCTTATAACTCTCCGATTGATTAGCCTTTGACAATTTCTTAAAAAATCTTTTCGGAGGTATTCGAAGAATCACGCAAGTCATCGAAGCATCTTTTCTCCCAAATAGTTCTGAGCGAAGAAAAGTAATTTTTTACGAATGCGTCATCTTTGGTTCATGAATCTACGGCAGAAATTCAGTCTTGATTTTTAAAGGCTACTAATGCTATGAGTACCTCGTTTTTATAACGGAATCCTGAAAATTAAATAAAAAAAAGATAAATTAACTATTGTAATAAGATTTGATAAGATATAAAAGAATAGAGTATTCATAAGAATATATAACTTAACAAAGAGGTAAAAATGCAGACAGTTAAAA
>CAZZBF010000037.1:15086-18018 GCA_964652795.1 uncultured Syntrophales bacterium
ATTTAGGGTTAAGAAAGGAGTTTGGCCATGAATAAATATGTCTATTTTTTCGGTGACGGAAAAGCCGAAGGCAGCGCTGACATGAAAAATTTACTGGGAGGCAAAGGAGCGAATATCGCCGAGATGGTGAATCTCGGAATGCCTGTCCCATCAGGATTTACCATAACAACCGAGGCCTGTAATGAATTCTTCAAGAGAAAGAAAAAATATCCCGCAGGCCTAAAGGAGCAAATTAAGACGAGTCTGGCACAGGTGGAAAAGATCATGAAGCGCAAATTCGGCGGTGAGAAAAACCCGCTTCTTCTGAGTATCCGTTCCGGCGCTCCTTTTTCCATGCCGGGCATGATGGAAACCGTTCTTAATATAGGGCTCACGACAAAGACCATTCCCGGTCTCATTAAAAAGTCGGGCGACCCTCGTTTTGTGTACGATTCCTACCGTCGTCTTATTGCAATGTACTCGGATGTTGTTATGGAAAAGGCCGTCGGTCTTGAACCGGAAGAAGGTAAAGGAATTCGAAGTCAGCTGGAAAATCTCCTTGAAAAGGTCAAAAAAAAGAAAGGGTATAAAAACGACTTGGATCTCACGGCTGACGATCTCAAGAAACTGTGCGAAGATTACAAAAAAACTGTTCACAAAATCCTGGGAAAAGAATTTCCTGATGATCCCATGAAACAGCTCTGGGGAGGCATTGATGCTGTTTTCCTTTCCTGGAACGGGAAACGCGCTGTTGCCTATCGCCGCATTGAAGGCCTTCCTGATGATCTTGGGACAGGAGTCAACGTTCAAACCATGGTCTTCGGCAACATGGGAGATAATTGCGGCACCGGTGTCGCTTTTACCCGGAATCCGGCCACCGGAGAAAATGCTTTTTATGGTGAGTGGCTGATCAACGCGCAGGGAGAGGACGTTGTGGCAGGTATTCGTACCCCATTTGCCTTGAATGAGGTTTCAAAGGTTGATACCAACAAACACCTCCCGACCCTGGAAAAAGACATGCCAAAACTTTACAAACAGCTATATGCCATCAGAAACAGACTTGAACGGCATTACAAAGACATGCAGGACATAGAATTTACTATAGAAAATGGCATTCTTTACATGCTGCAGACCCGAACAGGAAAAAGAAATGGCCCTGCCGCCATAAGGATGGCAGTCGAAATGGTAAAATCTCGATTGATTTCCAAAGAGACCGCACTGATGCGGGTTAACCCCGAACAGATCGATGAGCTACTTCATCCCATGGTTGACCCAAAAGCGGAAAAAACCGCTGTAAAACTCGGCAAAGGACTCCCCGCGGGACCGGGCGGTGGTGTCGGCAAGATTGTACTTACTCCGGACAAGGCCGAAGAACTGGGCACAAAGGGCGAAAAAGTTATTCTCGTCAGGGAAGAAACCTCACCGGAAGACGTACATGGAATGAAACCTTCCCAGGCAATCCTGACCTCGAAAGGTGGAATGACCAGCCACGCGGCTCTTGTCGCCCGCGGTTGGGGGAAGTGTTCTATCGTAGGGTGTGGAACCCTTAGTATTGATCTGAAAACAAAAACCGCGAAATTTGGCGATACGGTACTCAAAGAAGGTGACTGGATAACCATGAACGGTACAAAAGGCGTTATTTATAAAGGTCAACTCGACCTGGTCACCTTTGATCCCACTAAAAATAAACCATACAAAGAGCTCATGTCATGGGCTGATAAGGTGCGCAATCTTGGCGTTCGCACTAATGCCGACACTCCCGGCGATGCCGCGACGGCCGTGGTGTTCGGCGCGGAGGGGATAGGTCTCTGCCGAACCGAGCACATGTTTTTCGGTGACCGCATATGGGCCATGCGCGAAATGATTATGGCCGATACTCTTGAGGGGCGTGAAAAGGCGCTGGCCAAGCTGATGCCTATGCAGCGTGAAGATTTTTACGGAATTTTCAAAGCAATGAACGGCCGTCCTGTTACTATTCGTCTTCTTGATCCTCCGCTGCATGAATTTGTCCCCCATGAAGAGGCCGCGCAGAAAGAGATGGCTGCCCGTTTGAAGATTAAAGTCAAAGAAGTCATTGAAAAAGCTGAGTCTTTGTCAGAATTTAATCCGATGCTCGGACACAGAGGATGCCGTTTGGGAACGACGCATCCTGAGATTACGGCTATGCAGGCACGGGCAATCTTTGAAGCTGTCGTGCGGTGCAAGAAGGAAAAAATAAATATAGCGCCCGAGGTCATGGTGCCGCTTGTCGGAACCGTCGATGAATTTACGAATCAAAAGGCAATAATCGATAGAGTGGCAAAAGAGGTTATGGGAGAGAGCGGAACAAAGTTTAAATATATGGTTGGAACTATGATAGAAATCCCGCGGGCTGTCCTTGTCGCAGACAAAATTGCCGAAAATGCGGAATTTTTCTCATTCGGCACAAACGACCTGACACAGATGGCGTTTGGCTATTCGAGAGACGACGCGGGGAGATTTTTACCAAGCTATATTCGTCTTAAAATACTGGCAGGTGATCCGTTCCAGAGCATTGACCAAACGGGCGTCGGCGAGTTGATGAAAATCGGTGTTGACCGCGGCCGCTCGGCACGAAAAAACCTGAAAATAGGAATTTGTGGCGAACATGGAGGCGATCCCGCGTCTGTAATCTTCTGCCATAAAATCGGGCTTGATTATGTCAGCTGTTCTCCCTACCGGGTACCGATCGCCCGGCTTGCGGCAGCGCACGCAGTCATCGAGGGAAAATAGGGACAAACAGAACAAACGGACGATTGAAGTTCCCCGCAACTTGTTGTTGCGGAGAACTTCCGATTGTTGAAGAAAATGTTTTTTGTATTCACTTGCTAACCCCACTGCAAGCAACTATACCTCAAAAAACTGAAAAATATGGTTTTGAGGAAGCGAATCGAGACATAGAACGGTCGAAAAAATGTTTTGAGCATTGAAAAAC
>CAZZBF010000037.1:18028-28074 GCA_964652795.1 uncultured Syntrophales bacterium
CAAAGTTTTCGTAGCGGGGAATGCGCTCGCTGTTCAGTTCAGTCTTTATTTACAGGACGACAATTGGATTACCACGGATCTAATATTTAAACATCCCGTCTTCGTAAATTACCATCTTCTTACCGGAAGCAAGGTGCGCGGTAACCGTCTTTTTCTCGGTATTCACAAGATCCCAGTGCAGTGCTGAATCGTTAAAACCCAGCTTTTTCTTCATTTCCCTTGTCAGCTCAGCGGGATTTCCATTGTAAGTATCCGAATATGACGCACCCACCGCGATATGACAGTTCCCGAAACGACCGCCGTAGTTCTCATCATAAAGGGTGTTGGCCATAAATTTATCAATCTTTGAAAACCTCTTATCGGTTAAAGAAAATTCCCCTACCCTGCAGGCGCCTTTGTCCATTGCCATCTGCTTTCGCGTAAACTCTTTTCCCGTATCTGCTTCTATACCGACAGCGGAACCCTTCCTGAACTTTAGCCGCACACCCTCAATATAATTGCCGCTTCGAAAAGACGGCTGATCCGCGTAATAGACACCTTCAGTCCCTCTCCAGTCTGGTGAAAGAAATATCTCAAAACTTGGAATATTATGCCCGGAAATCCCAATCCACCTTCTTTGCTTTCCCGGTGTAATCTTCAAGTCAATATTTTCCGACTGGATATGATAAAACTTTACATCCAGACTATTTATCCATTTTTTTATAGCTCCGGCATTTTTGTAAATAGTTTTCCATTCACGAACAGCATCATCAACGTCAAGATAACAGGCCTTGCTAATCTGCTCAGTGTAACGTTTCATGGAGAGTTTGGCCTTTTTGGCAAGTTCAGGAGTTGGAAACATGCAGAGCGTCCAGCCGAACATACCCATCTCTTCGCGTTTTTCTAATATCTCCCTTAACGGTTTTCTGGCAACCAATGCCCTGGCCATCCTTTTTGGATCAATACCGCTAAGATGGGTAAGGGACTGCGGTGCGTGCAGATAGATACTTCCGTTAAGATTTTCACAGAGTTCCTTTTCTCCGGGAGGCTGAAAAACAAGCTGTCTGCTATTCGCTTTCGCATAAAAATTGAGCTCCATTTCAGACGTCAGACCCGATCTCAGAACCGGATTCATTCCCATATCCAGAAACCTTGAGTGCAGGACTTCCGCGAGTTTTATGGCATCAATATCATATCGAATCAGGACAACGTCACCCTTTTTGTATTTTGACTTTCTCGCGGTTTTTAATCCCCATACAAGGACATCGGCATATCTTTCAATCTGCATATCTGTAAGTACCATTTCAACCCTCCATTTTTACATAAAAATCCCCTCCCCTTTTTTTACCAAAGGGGGGAGAGAGGCCGTTCCCCCTTTTATAAAGGTAGATTAAGGGGGATTTTCAGACAAAAATCAAATCACTGATGGTTTACATATAATCTCTTTCACAATAATATCGAAGATGTTCGAGCTGTTTGCGGGTTGAATAACCAGGGCGGTATCAGCGCCTCTCGCTGTTCCTCCTATTGATATTACATCTTCATCCGTCCTCGCCAGACCCGCGTCTGCGGCCATCAAGGCCAATTCAACAGCCACTTTGGTTCCCTGCCCGAACATTCTCAGAACATAAGCGACAATTTCATCTACCTGGTAAGTGGACAGTTTATTCCTTATGCCCCGGCCGATTCCGGCCAGAGCATGCGTACAGGTCAGAACGCTCACGCTTTTCGACTCCAATTCCGTACGGGACTCCTCACTCATCTCCTGAAAATTAGGTTTCGCAAACCCCGTAGAGTGAGTTACAGCTACAATTTTGATGTCCTTATCCAGAATTTTCAGCGCGTCAAAAACGGTTTTCCCTGTATTCGTCGCGATAAGAATTTTTTTGATACCAAGTTCCTCTGCCCTGCGAGCAACCGCTTCAAGAACTTCTTTCGTATTCTGTATGCCTGGTTTTTTAAAGTAACGGCACCTTATATCTTCATATAATGATAAACCTGACATGAAAAATTACCTCCAATTTATAATATTTTTTGAATAACAGACACGGTAGAATAGCGCGGGTTTACGTAAAGCTAACCGCCAAGAGGGCAGGATTTCCAGGCAGGGAACACGCCTGTTTTATATCGCGCCTCTTACCCCCGCCTACAATGAGTGCTTTCAGGTGCGCTTCCGGTCAAACTTTATAATAGTTAAAAATGGATACCGGCTCCTTTTTCCCCTTCACCGCTACTTTTTCACCAAATTTAAAGATTTTTGAATTTTGCGGATTCAAACGGGAATAGGTCGCCTCAGATATTGATATTGAATTTACAACACACGCGGTTTCAATGCGAGAGGCCGTATTTACCACATCACCTATAACTGTCAAATCTTTCCTGTCAATTGTTCCTATCTCACCTTCTATTACATTTCCGCTGTTAATTCCTATTCGGATATTAACCGGTGACTTATTATCCTGAATTCTCATTTCATTAATCTTCGGCAATGCCTCAAACAGGATTTTTTCAGCGGCCAAAACGGCATCATTAGGATCAATGAATATCGCCATCACAGCATCCCCTATGAATTTATCAATATCACCCTGATGTTCAGTTGTAATAACATGACAAATGCCGAAAACCTCATTTAGCATTTCAACTACTTCTTCGGGAGAATTGTTCTCCGAAAAACTTGTAAACCCCGCGATATCCAGATACAAAACAGTTAAATCACGTATTCTTCCCCCGCTACTATCACCGGACTGTATCTGACCCATAACCGTTTCAAAAGTGGCGGATGACACATATTTTTTGATGAGGTTATTAAATTTTTCCTGAAGAATGCGAAAATCTTCTTCCTTTGAAATATCTCTGAAAACTTCTACCGCCGCTATGGTATTACCATCCTTATCAACGATAGGGGCAATATGAGTCATAACGGGAAACCTGTTTCCAGATTTGTGAAGAGGATAAACTTTCATGCGAACATGTTTGCCTGTCTTTAACGTTCTTAAAAGCGGGCATTTTCCTTTGCAAAGAATATTGCCATTTTCATCAATATGGTTTAAAATATTATCCGAACATCGGCGTCCGCTGACTTCATCCGAGCTATATCCCGTAATTTCCTCCGCCCCACTGTTCCAAAAAATAATTTTTCGCTTCCTGTCAACAATATATACTCCGTCAAATATGCTGTCTAAGATGAGCCTTAGATTTGCTGTTTTATCCTCATTAAAAAATGCGTCGATCATTTTGTTTCTTCTATTTTTCTATTAACCATGTCTAAGTGAACACGGGTTTCTTCAACCAGTGATTTCATTAAAGTTTTATATTCCAGATTATCCGTTTTTACAATCTCGGCATACTTGCTTTCAATAATAGATTTTTCAATATCCCTGGCAATAAATAATATCTTTTCCCTTTGAATTTCACCATTTTTACAGCACTCAGTTTTGTTTTTTAAATCTGAAATAAATGTTTTGACGGCGATTGGAGTTATCGGACGACCCGCCGTGAATTGATCCGGCATCCGGGAAATAATTGCCCCCATCTTTTTAATGTTTTCGGCATGTTTTTTCTCTTCACCAACCAAATGCAGCCAAAAATCTTTGTCCTCATCCCAGGTATCGGCACAGGCACCGTAAAATTCCGAAACGGCTAACTCCGCTTCCATCAAAACTTCCAGCAAATTCAAAACACTTTGTGCACCACCTGATTTCATAATTGCCTCCATTCATTTTCAATGGCATCCGGATCCGAGGCGTTATACGTGACAATATTTTTTAGATGAAGGAAACTGTCCACATCCATCGAATCAAAAATAATTCCGAGACCGTTTTTATCCTGACGGGCAATTACACCTTTTATATTCAAGGCAAGCTTGCTTGTCGTACCCGACAGCACGATCTCTATATTACATGGAGTTTCCACCGGAATTTTTTTGTCTGTATTAATAAACATACCTTTCATGCTGATATCTGAAGAATTAGCTCCCACCGTAATTTCTGAAACATCTGTTTTCAAAACAACCTGTGTTTCAAAGTGAACCCTTGTTTTTTTTCGTTTCTCATCTTCCATGTCTTTCGGTTCTCCTCTTTTATTCTCAGTATTGTTCATCAATCCGCCGGGGAGTTCCAATAATATCACCTTCTCAAAAATATAAAAAGTCTTTTTGCGACATTAACAGGTTTGCAAAAAGTCTTTTCAAAGCGAGTTCTAAGAACAACGCGAGTAATCGAAGCGTTCTGGGTAAAAGGTGGTGGTAGTGACCGGCGCGTTAAGAAAATCTAACTGTTTGAATGCGTAAGCACGAGTTTTAGATTTTTAGCCGGGCAATAACAGCATTTCCAAAATGGTTCTGAGCGAAGAAAACTGACTTTTTACGAGTCTATCAATATTTATAAACTTGACATCTCGCTTATTCTGGCTATCTTAAATAATGAATAATCATATTAAGTATAATGCGCACACCGCTGGCAATAAAAAAGGGGAAATAAACTATGGATATAAACAGGTTAACTCAAAAATCTCAGGAAGCGATCCATGACGCTCAAACCAAAGCAGTCCGCTTCGGTCACATAGAAATCGACGGTGAACACCTCCTTCTCGCTCTGCTGGAACAATCGGAGGGATTGCTCCCTCGCCTGCTCAAAAAGATGGACGTTCCTGTAGATTTTTTCAAAACAAAAATCGAGGAGAACCTCGAAAGAAAACCGAGAGTGTCCGGTCCAGGGACTGAACCCGGAAAGGTATATGTTACACAGAGGCTCGATAAAATTTTAGCAAAGGCGGAAGAAGAAGCGAAACGGCTGAAAGACGAATATGTCTCTGTTGAACACCTTGTTCTGCCGATGATAGATGAAGGAGGTTCCTCCGCCGCGGGCAGGACATTCAAGGAATTCAATATCACGCGAGAAAAATTTCTGGAGGCTCTTACATCGGTGCGCGGTCATCAGAGGGTAACAAGCGCCACGCCCGAAGGAACTTATGAAGCCATGGAAAAATACGGTGTCGATCTCGTGGCTCAGGCGAAAGCGGGCAAGCTCGATCCCGTAATCGGCAGAGACAGCGAGATTCGGCGGGTTATCCGCATACTTTCCCGTAAAACAAAAAATAATCCTGTACTTATAGGTGAAGCCGGCGTTGGGAAAACCGCGATTGTCGAAGGACTTTCCCAGAGAATAGTCCGTGGTGACGTGCCGGAAGGACTGAAGGACCGCTCCATCTTTTCCCTCGATATGGGTTCACTGATGGCGGGAGCAAAGTACAGAGGAGAGTTCGAAGAACGCCTCAAAGCGGTGCTGAATGAAATAAAGGAGAGTGACGGGCATGTTCTTTTGTTTATAGACGAACTGCACAATATCGTCGGCGCGGGAAGAACCGAGGGTTCAACGGACGCTGGAAACCTTTTAAAGCCCATGCTTGCCCGCGGCGAACTACACTGCATAGGCGCGACGACCCTCGATGAATACCGCAAGTATATTGAAAAAGATGCCGCGCTTGAACGCCGATTCCAGCCGGTAATGATAGATGCCCCGTCGGTAGAAGATACTATTTCCATTTTGAGGGGGTTAAAGGAGCGTTTTGAGGTGCATCACGGTGTAAAAATACAGGATAACGCTCTCGTCGCGGCAGCAGTCCTATCCAATCGTTATATAAGTGACAGATTTCTGCCGGACAAAGCGATAGACCTTGTGGACGAGGCTTGCGCGATGATACGCACCGAGATCGATTCAATGCCCGCTGAACTGGATGAGGTAACGCGCAGAGTTATGCAGTTGGAAATTGAAGAAGCGGCATTGAAAAAAGAAAAGGATAAAGCGAGCAGAGAGAGGCTGGAAACACTCCGCCAGGAATTAGCCGATCTGAAATCAGACACCGATTCCATGAAAGCCCAGTGGGAAGCGGAAAAGCAGGCCATTCAAAAAGTGCAGGGTCTCCGTGAAGAGATTGAGCTCGCGAGAAGAGACATAGAACGTGCTGAGAGGGAATACGATCTTAATAAGGCCGCGGAACTCAGGCACGGGAAACTTCCCGAACTGGAGCGTCAACTCAGGGAAGAAGAGGAAAGACTCGCCGAAAAGCAGGGGCCGAAAAAACTCCTGCGTGAAGAGGTCGCCGAGGATGAAATCGCCGACATCGTATCGCGCTGGACAGGCATTCCCGTTACCCGGCTTGTCGAAGGGGAGAAAGAAAAAATCCTGAAGCTTGACGATATTCTCCATAAAAGGGTCGTCGGGCAGGATGAAGCGGTTTCACTCGTGGCGGACGCGGTGATCCGCGCGCGCGCGGGGATTAAGGATCCCAAAAGACCCATAGGTTCCTTTGTGTTCTTAGGTCCAACCGGAGTGGGAAAAACGGAACTCGCTAAAACGTTAGCCGAGGCCCTTTTTGACACGGAGGAAAACATAGTCCGCATCGACATGAGCGAATACATGGAAAAACATACCGTTTCAAGGCTGATCGGCGCCCCTCCGGGATATATCGGTTATGAAGAGGGAGGACAGCTTACGGAGGCGGTACGCAGAAAACCTTATTCCGTTATTCTCTTTGATGAAATAGAAAAGGCTCATCACGATGTCTTTAATATCCTTTTACAGATTCTGGATGATGGTCGTGTTACTGATTCTCATGGAAGAACAGTTAATTTTAAAAATACTGTTATAATAATGACTTCTAACATTGGGTCTCATCTTTTACTTGAAGGTTTTACCGATAAGGGAACCATCAAGGAAGACGTAAGAAAAGAAGTTATGAAGGAACTGCGACTCTATTTCAGGCCGGAATTTCTCAACCGTGTGGATGATATCGTCATCTTCAAATCTCTCACCGAGGAGGAAATTGAAAAGATTGTCGACCTCCTGACGGAAGACCTGAGGAAACGGCTTGCCGACCGGTCGATTGAAATTGAACTTGACGAACAGGCGAGAAAATTCATCGCGCGCGCCGGATATGACCCCGTTTATGGCGCAAGACCGCTGAAAAGGTTTCTTCAGCACGAACTTGAAACAAAGATAGGCCGCGCTCTGATCGCCGGTGACGTAGAGGATGGATCGAAGATAGTTATTTCTACAAAAGACGGGGATTTAAATATTAAGATTGAAAAGTGAGATGTTTTGATTCATTCCCCCTCTTTTTCAGACATTGAGGATACCTGATCTGCCCCGGTGGCAGGTCAGGTACCCTCATTACAATTCATTTCGCGTATTCATACGGAAGCCTGATCAGTTCCTGATAAGGCTCCACTTTCTTCCTGAATTTAATCTGTGATTTTAGAATCTTATCAAACATCAAATCCTTGTCGGCGTGTTCTTCCAGCAGCTTATTGCCAACCGTTACGATCCCATCAATCATTTCAGGAGTTAGTTTCGATATATGAAGACCTTTATAATTCTTAAAAAACTCCATTGCCTCGGCATCCTCTTTGAGCGCCTTATTGATGGCCCAGAAACAGGTATCCCTCAAGGCGACTCTGACCTTATATTTCAAGTCATCGGGCAATTTTTCCCAGGATTTCTTATTAACCAGGGTTTCCAGCGGAGTACATGTTTCATGAATTCCGGGAACTTTTAGATATGAGCATATTTTCTCAAAACCGAATTTCCTGTCAACCGCGGGCGTGCCGAATTCACAGGCATCTATAACACCCTTCTGAAGGGATGGATAAACCTCCACGCCGGGTAAAGCGACAACATGAGCCCCCAGGCGCTTCAGACATTGTCCCCAGATACCCACCGTCCTGAATTTCAAACCTTTGAAGTCAGAAAGCTTGTTTATCGGTTTGTGTGACCAGCAGAAGTTTTCCGAACCAAGCATCCCGTAAGGCGGCAGAACTGCGATATTATGTTCCTTGTACAATTCATTCCAGAGTTCCAATCCCCCACCCGTATATATCCAGCCCAACATTTCCCGCATTTGAAGGCCGTTGGGATATGAATTGGCAACCAGAACAGCGGCAGGAAACTTTTCGACCCACCATCCCGCCCAGGTGCATCCAATATCAATCGTACCGTTGCTCACAGCGTCAAAGACTTTCGTGCCGGGTACAATGGAACCGCCGGGAGTCATTTTTATGACGAGCCGCCCATCCGTCAATTTCTCGACTTCTCTGGCAAAGTGCTCCGCGGGCTCATAGAGCTGAGGAAGGCCTGTTGAATAACTGGATTGTCCTGTCCACACAATTTTCTCCGCCGCGGGAGAAGTCGCGGGAATAAACACAAACGTCACAGCTAAAATTAAAAACATTAAAAACAGCAAATTACTTTTTCTCATGATTTACACTCCTTGTTTTTGCATTACCTTCGGCATTATTCAGGTAATTTCGGTTCCTGTTGCCCCCTTTCTCATGAGACTGTGTCGTAATAGGGTGAAATGTCATTCCGAACGAATGTGAGGAATCTTAACATTTTAAATTTATTAAGAGAGGTTTGCATAACTAACCTTTTCTGTCATTCCCACGGAAGTGGGAATCTATAAGGAATTGAAAATGCTGGATTCCCGTTTGCACGGGAATGACTCTTTGGAATATTTATGGACATTATGCAAACCTCTTATTAAGCATTAAGATTTCTCCCTACGGTCGAAATGACAAAAAAAAGAATTGCGACACAGTCTCCATGACAAGCGGGCTATACCTATCCGATCTTTTCCAGGTTGACACCCCTTGTCTCAATGCGAAACAGCCATGTCATAAGCGCTCCCGCAAGAGATGCCCCGACAAGAATGTAGAGGAGCGATGTGGTGCCGATGTTTTTCAGTAGAATCGGAAACAGAAAAGCGGTCATTACCGCGCCGATTTTCGCGAAAGAAGCGGCAAATCCGGCGCCCTTGCCGCGTATGCGCGTGGGGAAAACCTCTCCGGCTAAGAGATATGTTTGAGCGTTGGGACCCAGGTTGGTCATGAAGTTGAACAGCATGAATCCCGCGAAAATAAAGAATATTTGTGTCGAACCGCCGAAATTTGCCGACAGCGTGGCGAGTAACAGGCCCGCGGCGCAACCGATAAACCCAAAGATTTGCAGGCGGATTCGCCCAATCTTATCGGTCAGCAGAATGGCACAGATAATCCCGACGATAAGCAGGATGTCGATAAGCGCGGCGCCCTGGGCGGCAAGCATATCGTTATGGATAATGTCCGCTAAGTTGCGCGGATGGATTGTTCTGGCTCCGATTGTCGCGGCCAGAATGGTCGGGGTGAATATTCCTATGCCGTATGTCCCCAGATCCTGAAGGAACCAGGGAATCGAAGCAAGTATCGTTGCCCTCCGGTTTCTCCCGGTAAAAAGCGCGCCATAACCCAGCCCGGGGTTAACGCGATGTTTTGAATCATCTTTGGTGTTAGGGTCAATAAGTCTGATATCATTGGGATAAGACGGGTTTCGTTTCAGGAGTCGGCGCGTTTCCTTTTCCGCCTCTTCTACCCTTCCCCGCGACATCAGCCATTGCCCACTGTCCGTGATGAAAAACCGTCCGATTATAACCAGAATTGCCGGGATAATCGCGGTGGCATACATCCAGCGCCACGCCCGGATGTCCGGATTCTCGTAAAGAATGAAATATCCGACGGCCGTGCCGACCAGGGCGCCCACCGCCTGAAAGCCGAACGCGCTGAGTACCAGCTTGCCCCGTGTGCCGCTCGGAATGCTCTCTGAAATGACCATATGGGCGGTTGGATAGTCACACCCGAGGGCGGCACCAATACCGAAGAGAGATATAACCAGGCAGATATAGCCTGAGCTGAAAGACAGAGCCATCAGGAAAATCGTGAAAAGGATCATTTCGACGATGAACATCAGCTTCCGGCCGAAGTGGTCGGAAAGTCCTCCCAGTGTGGACGCGCCGATAAGAATTCCGAAAAGAATGGCCGCTCCGACAACGCCTTTCTGCGCGGCGCTCAAACTGAATTCATTTACGATAAGAGGCAGCGCGACTCCCGTCATGAAGACGACCATTCCTTCGAAGAACTTGCCGGCTGTCGCCATTCCCCAGATCCGCCACTGCATGGCCGTCATCGGCATCGAAGAAACCGCTGTGCCGTCAGACCAGAAAGGGGTCTCATCAATATATTCCTGAACTGTTTTTCCTTG
>CAZZBF010000038.1:0-27567 GCA_964652795.1 uncultured Syntrophales bacterium
GGAATCATGATAGAATATTGCGGTTATTTGAACACATCTTCTAAAAGGGAAACTATCAGATATGGATGCTGACAATAAAACGGATGCGGAAATACTTGATGAACTGGAAAATATATACCGGCGGGTCGCCAAAGAAGATGTAGGAAAGATAAACTCCGCCGGTCCGGACGAACTATTTGGAACTAAACCGGAAAAACAGCAGGGCAAAAAATCATCATCCCCCGTTCTTTACGGCATACTTTTGCTTGCGGTCTGTTTATTCGCGGGCATTGTCCTTACGGTTCTTATCCGGCCCACCGGAAAACCGGTGAGCAAACCGGCCGTTGTTGAAACGCCGGCCTACAGGATTCCTATAGCTATTTCTCCGGTTTCCCCGAAAACGGATATAAAAACATCTTCAAAAACTGAAACGGAAAAGATTGCGGCAGCCGCACAGGATAAGAGCGAGGAAACGACGCCCGCTCCCGCAAAAAAAGAGGAACCGGAAAACAGAAAAGAAATCGAACCTGCAATAGAAAAACCATACACGATTCAGATCAGCTCTATCCGAAATTTTGAAATAGCGAAAGATTTTTTAAGGGAAGCCAGTGTAAGCCAGCCTGATGTCCACTGGGACAGGTTTAATTCAAAAAAATATGGAGTCTGGTACAGGGTTTTTATAGGACACTTTGCCAGCAGGGCAGAAGCTTTAAGATATATAAAAGAAAAGAATATAAGGAATACTTATCCAGGCAGTTTCATTCTGCCGATACCTGCTTCCCCACCCAAAAAGTGAACCTGATTCCCCGGCGGGGATTTTTCATCCATCTATCCGTTTCATATACCGTTCTATGATAGGTTCGCTGTCCGCATGAAAACAGTCTAAATAAGATTTCAAAAAGCTTCTTAAATGAAACTGGGAAGGAAGTTCATCAAACTGGTCTTCTTCAATTGACCTGAGCAGGCCGATCCGTATCTTAGTATATTCGGAAATGGTTTCGAGGGGTACCCCCAATACCTCTCTAATCTTCTTCAGATCCTCTCCCGTCAGGACATCTTTAGCGAGAATCTCTCTGACAACAGGGCTTGACTCGGCCTTCGTCTTCAAGCTCTTTGGAATTGTTGTTGTGTTTATCCTTTCTTTGGAACGTTTCAAATCTATTATTGGAATCGGTTCCTTACTATCCTCACGGTAAAGTGATTCTTCATCTATGACACCTTGCTCGACAAGCTTTCTGTCATATTCCGATCTGCTTTCTTTATCGATCAAAATTAAGAATGCCTTTTCCAGCTCGGATAGAAGTTTATTTCTTTCATAATTGGAGAAAAAAGAATAGCTGACCGGCGAGCTGTCCCCATACATCTGTAAAGCGGTTTTATAGGCATTGCGAATCTCAAAGGGGGAGGCACCGGGAGAAATATCCAGGATTTCGTAATAGTGCTGTTTTTCAAATAGCTTCATGGCATTAGATTGACCCGACAGTCAATTTTTACAGTCTCTGTTCTGTCAGGGTGTCATCACGGACATTGGACTTTAGATTGCTTATAGATAAGATATTATTGCAAAAATCCCTGATATCGAGAGACGCTTGTGTATACGGATATCGATAAATAAAAGAGTCTTTTTCGCACACGGAATCATGAACCCGATCGTCATAGCTGATGTTTCCTGAGAATTCCATTTTAACGCCAAGGTATTTGTTGACAATTTTACACATCAGCATTCCTAATCTGGGATTATCTTTTTTCCGGAGCTGGTTGAGAACCAGATGAAAGTTCATGTTTTGCACAGATCGTTCCAGGGCTTTACCTTTTTTAGGATACTGCTCTTTCATTAATAAAACAAGGGCTGAAAGGTAATCTATGCTTGAATCTTCATGCCTCGACAATGCTGTTTTAACCAGCTTTTTGAAGTCCCGCTGGGGTAGCATCTTCCTGATTTTGCGGAAATATACCGCCCGAATCAGCCGATATATATTTTCGATTGAAGTCGGTTCCGGTGTCGTTACGAAAACACCGAAATCGGACACCATAAAAAAATCAATTGTGTTAAATGATGTACCCGCTCCGATATCGAGCAGGACAAATTCGTAGGAAAGCTTTTTGATCGCTCGTAAAACCTTCATTTTTTGCGCATACAGAAGGTTAGCCACATCCAGGCTGTTACTGGCGCCGCTGATAAGAAAGAGATTAGCCGTCGAGGTCTTAATAACCGTCTCTTCGAGGGTCTTAACCTTTTTGTTTATAAAATCCGAAATGCTTCTCTTGGGGTAAGGTATGCCTATAATGGTATGAAGATTGGCGGCACCCAGATCAACATCAATAATGAGAGTTTTCTTTCCCTGCTCGGCGAGCCAAACACCGAGATTCCCGACAAGAAAGCTCTTTCCGGAGCCTCCTTTACCTCCCCCGATCGGCCAAATATGTGTCATATCTACCAAGCCTATATGGTTTTGCACATATAATTACACGATATTTTGATAATATTCAAGTAATTATATCTTCTTAATTTTGTTAAGCTCCGGCAAGAACATCGTAATCTGTCATTTTTTATCAGGGGAAAGACTGAGCATAACGGAGAGGAAAATAACCGGTGCGTAAATATATCTGAGGAAACGCCTCCCTAAATCCGGTTTTATCGTAAAGAATTTTTAATATCATAAGAATATGTGAATCTCCGGACCATATGGTCTTTGGTTTTTTGTCACATGCGGCCCTTAAACAGCAATTTGCCACAAGGCCGAAATCATTATCAGCGGGATATTCTGAATTGACATTGTTAAAAAGGTCTTTGCAGGATTTTACGATTTCTTCGTACATCGGGTTTTCACTAAAGTCAAAGACACGTCCGCGAACTTTCAAGGTTTCTACCAAAATATCGATGTTTTCAAGATAGTTCTTCTGTTGTTTCCATATATCTTCAATCCATTCTACTTTACGGTGTAACCGTTTATTAAATGAAGCGCGGAAGTTTTTTATTCCCTGCTTCTGCTCCGCGTATATTTCTTTGGGTATCGTCACGTCGAGTGTAAAGATAATTTCCTCCAAAACTCGGAGAAACCGGTTCAGTTCCTGAAAAAGTACAGGGAGATATTCTCTGTATTCGCTGTTATCAACCCTTTTTATAAAACCTGTGTAAGCGAAGATTTGGTTTATTCGCACGGTCTTTATATACCCCGGATGCCGTTCAATTCCGTATTGAGAGATTTGAAATTTACGAGGATCGTTAATTTTCGGCACGGAAAGTTCGTCAGGTATCTGCGCGGAAAATATATTGGAGTCAATTATGTTTTCGAACTGGTTTTCTTCCAATGCAGATTTCAGCGAATAAGGATATCTTTTTGTTTTCCGCACTATTGATCCGGCTCCTTTTCAGGGACACATTGCGTATATCCAGGTTCTTACATAAAGAAAAGGGAATGATTCGGGTCAAGGTGAATCATCTTTTTTTTCTTCCATTAATCCTTCGTCAAAATCTTTGAATTTACTCTCATCGTAATCGTATATGGTCGGTTTCAGATCTTCCGCAACAGCAGTAAAAGTATAATATATGAGTATGACTGGTCCTAAAACGCTCACTATTTTAATCAAAATAGCAGAATGACTCTTAAAAGTAGCATGGTCGGAGATGTTCCAAAATAACAAAAACCAGACGATTGCCCCCGCTATCAAAATGCATCTGTGGTAGAATTTCATTAGTTTTCCTTTTTCAAAATTTTTAAAGCTCCATCCGACCCGCTTTAAATACTATTTATAAGTAAAACTTTCAATATTTTTCCATACCTTTTATTTTTTTTTGACAAATTAACACGAACTGTTATAGAAGTTTGTCAAGAATGATTCGTTTTACCCGTTGCGTTCGAAGTTTTAGTTTACCGTAATGGCAGAAAGGATATCTTTAAATGAAAGAAATACAGGTTGGTTTAATAGGTTTCGGTACTATTGGAACTGGAGTTGTAAAGCTGCTGCAGAATAATGCCCGGCTACTGGAAAAGCGACTTGGAGCAAGGCTTGTTTTAAAGAAAATAGCTGATATCGATTTAACGACTCCCAGGGACGTACGAGTTAAAAAGGATATCCTTACAAAGGATGCCGGAGAAATATTAAACGACCCTACAATTTCTATCGTTATCGAACTTATGGGAGGATATGAACCCGCGCTTTCATTCATACTGGAGGCAATGCGCAACAAAAAGCGTGTTGTTACCGCTAACAAAGCACTGCTGGCAATCCATGGAAACGAAATTTTCAACACCGCTGAGGAAGAAGAAGTAGACATAGGCTTTGAGGCGAGTGTGGGAGGTACTATCCCTATAATCAAAACCTTAAAGGAAGGCCTCGTAGCCAATGAAGTTAAATCCGTTTTCGGAATCACAAACGGAACATCCAATTACATACTCACAAAAATGACAGATGGAGGAGAAAACTTTGACAACGTGCTGAGAGAAGCACAGGATCTTGGATTCGCCGAAGCTGACCCCAAGTTTGACATCGAAGGTATTGATTCCGCTCATAAGCTTGCGATAATATTATCACTATCTTACGGAAAACGGGTGAATTTCGACGATATTTACATGGAAGGAATTTCAAAAATCAATCAGGATGACATAGAATTCGCCAGGGAGCTGGGGTACAAGATTAAGCTCCTCGCTATAGCAATTCAACGGGAAGACTCCATCGAAGCAAGGATACATCCCACGATGATCCCTTTTGATCATCTCCTGGCTAACGTAAACGGCAATTTTAATGCCTTTCACATCATCTGTGACGCCGCGGATTCCGTTTTTCTTTACGGCCAGGGCTCGGGAATGATGCCTACGGCGAGCGCGGTAGTCAGCGATCTGGTTGATATTTCAAGAGACTTGCTGAAAGGAATAACGAGGAGAGTCCCTTCACGTTCCAGTCTCGAGGATAATATAGAAGATATCAAATTGATGCCGATGGATGATATCGTAACAAATTATTATTTCAGGTTTTCCGCTGTGGATCGTCCCGGTGTGCTTTCCAAAATATCAGGGGTTTTAGGCGAAAATAACATAAGCATTGCCAGCGTCATTCAGAAGGACAGGAAACTCGATGATGCCGGTTCCGTACCGATAGTAATGATGACTCACGAATCGAAGGAAAAAAATGTTCGGAAGGCATTGGAAGAAATTGACCGGCTCGACATTGTCAAGGGGAAAACGATACTTATCAGAATTGAGGATGACAAGCTGAAATAGAATTTTATATTTTATAAAGGATACTTGGAATGAAATACGTGATTTTGCTCGGCGATGGAATGGCAGATTATCCCCTGGAGGAATTAGACGGTAAAACCCCTCTGGAAGCCGCAAAAATTCCCAATATGGACAGGATAGCAGGGGAGGGAACGCTGGGAATGATAGTGACCATACCTGATGGATTCCCTCCGGGAAGCGATGTGGCAAATCTTTCAATACTCGGCTACGACCCCGCGAAATACTATACAGGCCGAGGACCGTTAGAAGCGGCAAGTATGGGCCTGAAACTCGACGATGATGATGTGGCCTTCCGATGCAACCTGGTTACGCTCGGTTCGGGAGAGGAACCCGTAATGGAAGACTTCACCTCCGGCCACATAACATCCGAAGAAGCAAAACAGTTAATTCATGACATAAATTCCAAACTTGGATCAGACTCTTTCAGATTTTATCCCGGTGTGAGCTACAGGCACCTGTTTGTTTGGAAAGGCGGCCCGGCCTCCGATGAGACAACTCCCCCCCATGATATAACGAACCAGAAAATTAAAGAATACCTGCCAAAGGGTGAAGGCGCCGAAGACCTGATGAAGCTAATGCGTCTTTCGCAGGAGGTACTGCAAGATCATCCCGTTAACAGGGCACGTCTTATGAAAGGCAAGAAACCTGCCACTTCGATATGGCCCTGGGGACAGGGAAGGGCGCCAAGAATAGAACCTCTGACCGAAAAGTATAATTTAAAGGGTGGGATCATATCCGCCGTTGATCTTTTGAACGGCACTGGGATTTATGCGGGTCTTGAGGTCATTCATGTTGAAGGCGCTACGGGCTACACAGATACCAATTACGAAGGCAAGGCCCGGAATGCCATTAAAGCATTACAAAACATGGATTTTATCTTTATTCATGTCGAAGCCCCCGACGAAATGGGGCACGAAGGAAATATAGAGGGTAAAATCAAGGCCATTGAAGATTTCGATGAAAAGGTCGTGGGTACAGTTCTGAGTAAAATGAAAACATTGGGAGATGTGAGGATTATGGTACTGAGCGATCACCTGACCCCCATCAGTCTGAGGACACACTCCTCAGACCCAAGCATCTTTGCTGTTTTATCTTCCGTTGACGGTGAAAATCTCAAAGAGGGAAACCCATTCGGAGAATCATCGGCTAAAAATGGAAGTATTTTGGTATCACCCGGCCATTTATTAATGGATCACTTTATAAAAAACTGGAGGGGTTTTGTCGAAGGAAAACGTGGTTAGCATAAGAGTGATTTACGCGGATACGGATGCCATGGGTATCGTCTATCATACAAACTATCTAAAATGGTTTGAAATAGGAAGGACGGAGCTTATGCGAAAAATGGGTGTTGTATACGCAGAGCTGGAGGCAACGGGATACAATCTGCCTTTAACTGAAGTCAACTGTCAATATATCGCACCTGCAAGGTATGACGACATTATTCTTATTGAAACAAAAATAGGTTATTTCAGAAGCTCTAACGTCAAGTTTGAGTACGTTATCCGGGATGAGAAAAAAAACAACATTCTGGTAGAAGGTTACAGCGTTCATGTGTTTACGAACAATGAAGGGAAAATGGTAAGAGCACCAAAGGAGATAGCTGAAAAGTTTAAAGAATCTATGGAGAAGCTAAATGGCAAGAAAAATTAAGAAAAGGGACGTTAATAAACCTGATGAGTTTGAATCCACCTTTGATAAAATCATAAAATATACATCGGAAAACAGGAACAAGGTCTTACTCGTTCTGGGAATCCTTGTTTTTATCATGGTGTCTTTATCCGGATGGCACCTTTACCGGTTAAACTATGAGAAAAATGCCGAAAAAATGCATTCACTCGCCTTCAATTCATATCAGGCAAATGACAATAACAGGGAAACATGCCTGAATGCTATTGACCTGTATAAAAAAGTGGTGGATAAATACCCCGGCAGCAACGCGGCAATGCTTTCTCTCTATAGTATCGCAAATATTTACTTTAATATTAACGAGATAGACAAATCAATTGCCGCATATGAGCAATTCATTAAAGAATCAAACGGGAACAATGAACTCGTAGTCCTTGCTTATATTGGACTTGGTTATTGCCATGAGTCAAAGGGAAACCTTCAGAAAGCCTTAAACTCACTTGATAATTCCATTAAATACAGTGCGGGCAGTTCCTATGAAGGGATAATCTACAGGAACATGGGAAGAATCTATGAAGAAATGAATGACTCCCCGAAAGCCATCGAATATTATGAAAAAGCACTGAAAATGACAGCTAATCCCTCCATGAAAATGCTGATAAAGAAAAAACTATCCACCCTGGGTTAACAAATAAGGCACAGAGGAATAAGGAAAGGAAGATTTTAGATGAATCAACTTATGTCCGGAAATGAAGCCGTAGCCAGAGGGGCATACGAACACGGTGCTTCTTTTGGGGCAGGGTACCCCGGGACTCCGAGCACGGAAATTCTGGAGGAATTTGCCAGGTATAACGGTGTGTACGCCGAGTGGTGTCCCAATGAAAAAGTGGCGCTTGAAGTGGGTATCGGGGCCGCGTTGGCTGGATCAAAGGCAATGGTGTCCATGAAGCACGTCGGAGTCAATGTTGCCGCGGATCCGCTTTTCACGCTCAGTTATACCGGTACAAACGGGGCTCTCGTCATAATAACGGCCGATGATCCCTCTCTCCATAGTTCACAAAACGAGCAGGACAACAGAAATTACGCAAAGTTCGCCAAAATCCCGATGCTCGAACCGGCCGACAGTCAGGAGGCAAAAGATTACATTAAAATCGCCTTCGACATCAGCGAAAAATTTGACACGCCCGTATTCCTCAGAATGACCACAAGGGTTTCGCATTCCAAATCTATTGTCAGGGTAGAAGACCCGGTCGACCCAAAAGATACAACGGGAATAAGGTATAATCCCGCTAAATATGTCATGGTTCCCTTTAACGCGAGAGCGGCAAGAATAAAGGTCGAAAAAAGATTGGAGGAGCTGAGGAATTTTGCCGAAACATTTCCTGAAAATCGGATGGAAATAAACAGCGTGTCCGTCGGAATTATTACCGCGGGAATGCCGTACAACTACGCGAAAGACGTTTTTCCGGAATACTCCTATCTGAAACTCGGAATGGTTCACCCTCTGCCTGTGAACCTGATCAGGAAATTCGTCTCAAAGGTAAAAAAGATTTACGTTATAGAGGAGCTTGACCCATTTATTGAGGAACAGCTGAAAGCGCTGGGCTTAAATGTCAAGGGAAAAGAAATATTTCCATATACAAATGAGTTTGATCCCGGAGTGGTGAAAACGGCGATAACGGGGAACGACGGCAGTCATATAGACCTTTCAGGGCTCGCGATTCCCCCGAGACCGCCGAATCTCTGCCCTGGCTGTCCGCATAGGGGACTGTTCTATGTACTGGGAAAATTGAAGGCCTTTGTTGCCGGTGACATAGGATGTTACACCCTTTCGTTTATGAAACCCCTTGAGGGAGTGGATTCCTGTATCTGTATGGGTGCAAGTATAGGGGCCGCCCATGGGATGAGTAAAGCCCTGAAAGCTAAAGGAAAAGGGAAAGTAATCGGTGTAATTGGCGACTCTACTTTTATACATTCAGGTATTACACCTCTTCTAAACATGGTTTACAACAAAAGCAATGCTGTCATTGTGATATGTGATAACAGAACAACCGCAATGACAGGTATGCAGGAACATCCGGGCACCGGATTCACATTACAGAGGGAAGAAACAAAGAGTCTCGATTTCACCGCGCTCGCTTCAGCTCTCGGTATCGACAGCGTCAGGGTAATAGATCCATACGATATAAAAAATACAAGGACAGTTATGAAAGAAGAACTTTCAAAGAACGGTCCTTCCGTTGTTATATCAAGGAGGGCATGCGCACTGCTCAAGAGGGATAAAGACGATATCATGAAACCTCTTAAAGTTAATCACGAAAAGTGTACCGGTTGTAAAGCATGCCTGGGACTCGGCTGCCCGCCTATCTCATGGAAAAGATTTGAAGATATGCCCGGAATCGACATTAAAAAGAAAACAAAAAATCAGGAGGGAATTGCCGTAATCGATACCTCCTTATGTAATGGCTGCACTTTATGTCAACAGTTATGCAGCGCCGGAGCTATAGAGGAGGTTTGACGGTATGATAAACGGTGGTAAGAATATGCTGCTGGCAGGTGTGGGCGGACAGGGAATTCTCCTTGCCGGCGAGATTATCTGTAAAGTTATGATGACAGCCGGCTACGACGTCAAGAAAAGCGAGGTGCACGGCATGGCGCAACGTGGCGGAAGCGTAACCAGCCATGTAAGATACGGTAAAAAAGTCTTTTCTCCGATGGCCCGGAAAGGTGATGTTGATATACTGATATCATTTGAAAAGCTGGAAACGCTCCGATATCTGGATTATCTCAAGTCAAACGGGACGGTAATCATAAACGATGCGGAGCTATATCCGCCTTCTGTAAATCTCGGAGACGCGGCTTACCCTGCAAATATATCTGAAATAGTTAAAAAATATTTCGAAACCGTCAAGATAGTAAAAGCGTCGGACATCGCTGTCAGGGCAGGGAATATAAAGACGGTAAATATTGCCATGCTCGGAGTCTTATCGGCATACCTGGATACGATTGAAACCGGTATCTGGGAAAGTGTGATTCGAAATTCTCTACCTGAAAAGATAATAAAAGAAAACATTTCTGCCTTCAATCTTGGAAGAAAAGCTTGAAAAATATACATAAAGTTTTTATCAATGTTATGTTTTTTAGTGTTATATTCCTTCTCATCATATGCCCGCAGGAGGTGAGGGGAGAGAATAATATCGAGAAACATTTCGGATACGCGGAAAGCCTTTTTAAAGAAGGTGATTTTTACAGGGCCATAACCGAATACAAGAGATTTATATTTTTCTTTCCGGAAGAAAAACAGACCGAAAAATGTTACTTTAGAATAGGCGAAAGCTACTTCAAGGCAAAAAAATGGGTGGAAGCTATTAGAGCCCTGAATGTGTTTAAAACCAAATTCCCCTCCAGTTCCATGTTAAATGACGCCCTGTATCTCAAAGGAATCGCAGAAAAAAATCTCAAGAAATACGATGATGCCCTGTCAACTTTCGAAGAAATAATCAAAACAGGTTCAGGAGAAAGCAAAAACAGGGCGATTTACCAGAAGGCTCTTGTTCTTGTCGATATGAAAGAGTGGAAGAGGGCAGGCGAGGCATTTTCAAGTATTCCGGAAAAAAGCGTTCTTTCCCCCGGAGCACGAATTTTCTCATCAGGTCTTGACAATATTAATAATCTTCCCCAAAAATCTCCTACCACAGCGGGTGTTCTTGCCGCTATAGTACCGGGCGCAGGCCATTTATACACGGAAAGACCGCGTGACGCTCTCGTTGCCTTTTTACTTAATGGGGCATTTATTTGGGCGGCAGTTGAACTTTTTGATGATGAAGAGTATGTCGCAGGCGGCATAGTCACATTCTTCGAACTCGGTTGGTACAGCGGCAATATATACAGCGCTGTCAGCAGCGCTCATAAATATAACAAAAGAGTTGAAGAAGAGTTCCTTGAAAACCTTAGAAGCAAGAGTTCTCTTTCTTACTACCATGATAATAAAGGATCATCCAATTATCTTATTTTAAGCTTTAGGTTTTAAGCGTAAGATATTTGAAAATATAGAAATTATAAGCTCCAAATGCGGATTTAAAACGGCGAGCTATGAAGAACTTACGGATTATAATAATATTGATGGTATTTATCGGCTTGAGCGGTCCCTGTTATGGCGGAAATAACGACTCATTTACACCCTGGAATTTTAACAATCCGGCGCGGGAGGAAAAGATTACGGCATCACCATCTTTTCCGGCCTATTTATTAATTCAAGGTGTTGAAATATTTAGTAAATATATATCTCCTGTTGACGGAGACCGATGCCAGATGCATCCTACATGCGCTGCGTACAGCCTTCAAGTAATCAAAAAGCACGGTTTTTTCATTGGATTGATGATGACAGCGGGCAGGATCATCCATGAAAACAACGAGACGGACTATGCGCCTCTCATAAAAGTACGAAATAAATATAGATTTTACGATCCGGTCAGTAATAATGATTTTTGGTGGTATAGCATTAATAACCTTGACAAGTGAAAAGTAATTAATAGCTTAAAGGTTAACGACGGAAAAAACGATTTTAAAAAAGAATATGGCGGAAGATTATTACAAGATATTAGGAATAGAGAAGGCCGCGGATGCTGAAGAAATCAAAAAAGCATACAGGAAACTTGCGTTTAAATTCCATCCTGACAGAAATCCTAACGACAAAAAGGCAGAAGAAAAATTTAAAAAGATAAGCGAAGCCTATGCCGTTCTAAGCGATCCCCAAAAGCGCAAAGAATACGATACGTTCGGAGCTGACACATTCAGTCAGAGATTCAGCCAGGAAGACATTTTCAGGGAATTCGACCTTAATGAAATATTGAGAAGTTTCGGTTTTGGTGGACTGGGCGGCGGCAGAGGAAGCCAATATTTTAGTTATAAATCAACAGATCCATTGAGCGAAACTTTCGGGAGGCCTGTCCCTCAAAAAGGGGGAGATCTCGAGTATAACATATCGATAACACTTGAAGAATCGGCATTCGGCGCTGAAAAGAAACTCTCCGTGAAAAAAAGCGGAAAAACAGAATCAATAAATATAAAGATACCCCCCGGAATTAATTCGGGCAAAAAATTGAGACTTACGGGCAAGGGTCTGCCCGGAATCAATGGCGGCCCGCCGGGTGATCTGTATCTTAAAATGGAAATAACACCACACCAGACTTTTACGAGGGATGGAAATGACATATACACGGAAAAATCGATAAAATTCTCCGAGGCGACACTAGGTACATCCGTTGACGTACCGACGCTCGACGGATCAACTAAAAGAATAAAAATCGCACCCGGAACTCAAAATAATACAAAAATAAGAATGAAAGGTTACGGTATTCCTCAACTGAATGGAAAAGGAAAAGGGGATCAATACGTTAAAATCACAACTGCTGTTCCTAAAAAACTGACAGATCACCAAACCGAACTAATAAAAAAACTATCCGAAGAAGGGCTCTAAAAATTCTTCCTTGATTTCCCAACGATTTCTCAAAAGCTGAATTAACCCATAAAACAGTGAAAGTCTCGATATCGGCATGTAAACTTCAAAAAAACATAACGTCTGATAAGATATGTTATGTAAACTTTACCCTGGATTTTAAAAATTCCCGGTTCAACAATTAAGTTCCCCTTTAAAAACCTTGCGAACTAAACCAGAGGCGCACATACAAAACAGATCACATTAGCGGTGAGACCAGAGAAAGGATTGCAAACACATCAATTATATAAAGCATCCAATGAATTTCTCTCCCCTTCCCGAGAAAAACCTTAATAATCGTGTGCATCAAAAACCCCCAGATAATTCCCTGTGTAATGCTGTACGTGAGAGGTATCAGTATAACGGCAAGAAATGATGGAATTGCCTCTTCAAAGTCTTTCCAGTTAATTTTCATTAAAGGCTGGGTCATGAAGACTCCAACGAGAACAAGAACGGGGGCGGTAGCCATGGCTGGAATAAAAGAGAGCAGGGGCGATAGAAACATAAACGGTAAAAAGAGCAGCCCGATAATAACGGCTGTCAAACCGGTACGGCCGCCCTCTTCCACCCCGGCGGCCGATTCTATATAAGTCGTACCCGAAGAAGATCCAAAAAGGCCTGAAATAGTTGTTGAAAACGCGTCTGTTAATAGTGCCTTTTCGACATTTATCGGCTGACCGTTTTCATCAATGAGACCGGAAACCTCGGCAACGCCTAGAAACGTCGAAATTGAATCAAACATATCAGTAAAAAGAAGTGTGAAAACGGGTAAAATCATCCCGAAAGTCAATGCCCCGGCAATGTCCAGTTTCAAAAAAACGTCAAGCGACGGTAAAGCAAAAAAACCTTTTGGCATTGAGATGATCGGTTTAGCCAGCCATCCTGTCGACGTACCTATAACAGAAACAATTAACGCAATCAGTGAAGTTATTGTAATTCCGGCAATAAGTGCCCCACGGATATTTTTAATAACCAGAATCGAGGTCAAGGTCAATCCGACCAAAAAGATAATTATAGCCACGTTAATATTGCCGAAAGCCACGACGGTTGCCTTATTTGGAACGATAAATCCGACACTTTCAAGGCCGATTAATGCCAGAAAAATCCCGATTCCAACGGCAACTCCGTAGCGGAGTGAACTGGGAATAGCATTTATAATTTCTGTCCGAACCCCGGTTACCGATAAGACGATAAAGATTATTCCGGAAATAAATACGGCACCGAGCGCAGTTTCCCACCTTACACCCATTCCGAGAACAAGAGTAAACGTAAAAAAGGCATTGATACCCATTCCGGGCGCGACACCGTACGGGAGATTAGCATACAGTCCCATAGCAATCGAGCTGAACGCGCAGACTAGGACCGTTGCGAAAAGAACTCCGGTAAACGGCATCCCCGTTTTTGACAAAATCGCCGGATTGACCACTATAATATAGGACATAGTCAAAAAAGTGGCGGTTCCCGCCATAATTTCGGTCTTAACATCCGTACCACGTTCCCTGAGCTTGAAAATTTTTTCAAACATATAGTTCTCTTCTTCCCCCTACCCTACCGGAAACTGATATCGCATATCATAATTAACGAAAAAATTAAAACCGCAAAATTGAAGTTCCCCGCAGCAAGCCGCGAGGAACGAAGTAATTCGCAGAATAATGCGCTCGCTGTTCAGTTCACTTTCCGACTTTTAAAGGTCTAACAAAATTGATATAATTTAGAAAAATCGAAAAAATATTTTGAGCTCCGAAGAATTATATTTTCAAAAGTCTCGAGGGAGTTGTACAAAGCTGCCAAGAGAGTAATATTCAGTGGTTAGAAATATGGACAATAAAAACGAAAAAGATACCGATCTTAAACAATCTGACATCGATTTAGTAAAAGACGGTAAAAGGGAGAAACCAGAAGCAAAAACCAATGCCCAATTAGCCGCTGAAGCAATGGACAGACTGGCAAAGGGAGAAGGAAATGTACATGACATAATTTTGCTTCAGCGCTATCTGCTCAAAAAACCCCCTTCATGTTAATAGGATTTCCTTGAGAATGTCAGCGGAATCGGCAACAAATTTAGGACATATTTCCTTTATAATGTTATGTTCTTTAGCGTACTCGGCCCCTTCGGCTGTGCTGATATCACAATTCAGCAGTTCTTTACAGTCGATAAATTGATTACGTTCTTTGAATTTTTCGGCAAATTCCCTAACAAGTTCCGTTGTCTTTTGTTTCGCCTTTTGATCTGAAGCCGATGTCCTGCCATATTTTAATCCAATTACCATGAACGCCCCTGTAACCGAACCACAGGTGAAAGCCATTCGTCCCATACCACCGCTGAAACTGTCGGCGATTTTAAAGGCTGTATTTTTATCAAGACCCAGTTCCTCAGCGAAAGATGACAAAATCGCCTGAGAACAGGAAAATCCCTTTTTAAACAGCGCCACCGCCATTTCTTTATTGTTGCTCATTCTTTCACCTTTCTTTTCATCTCAGTCTATCTCATCATTTTCATCTGATAATATATATTGATGTCCCTGAATAATTGAAATTAAAGCGTTTATTATCTGATAAAGTCCGTAGATTATAATACCGTGATGAACTCGAATTCTTACTCCAAAGACATCCTTGGTTAAATCTTGAAAAACCTCACAGAGACCAGTTACTAATAAAACAATGCCCATGAAAAGGTGCATATATCTGCTACGAATAACCCTGGCAAGAAGATTGTTGTTCATTTTTAAAGTTTTTCCCTGCTGATACCTTTTTTAAAGATGAATGAACAAACCTCGCTTCCCATACAAAGCCGTGAAGTTACCTCGAAATCGATATCTTTCATAAATTCCCTGGCAAAGATACCATACTCTACAGTACATATCGACTCACCAATCTTTCCCGCGAGGTGCTCTCGCTTTGATTTTTTTAATAAAGTGAACCAGGGACATTCCTTTATGGTAATATTAATCTGCGCGTCTTTCATTAGGAACTCGCTCACGAAATCTTCCGCGTCCATCTTGAATTTGAGGGCACTTATCAAATCTTCCTCGGTGGCAGTTTCCACCTCAAATAACTCTTTTATCTTTCTGGCCTGAATCTTAGGCAGCACTTTCCATACCATACTATCAACCTCAAGGGCTTTATCGAATGAATCCGTTTTCTCCAGCATCATAAACCAGAGACCATCCACGGCAAGAAAGCATTTTTTGAAGTATTCACTCAACATCTGCTGATCCATACACCCTCCCGGCCAATTTTTTATTGTTTTTCATCATTTAAAAACCAATATCCTGATAGATTCTCAAAGCCCCGGCGTCATGACGCCTACTTTTACCATAAAGCAAAAAAATTGCACGCCAAATTTTACTTTTTGCAAAATACCAATAATATAAGGATCTTACATCCTATCGTTGCCCTCCCCTTCTTGTCTTTTTATTTTCCCGGGAATTTTTATAAATCCCGTCTCAGGAATGGATTTTTTATCGAAGCTTTGGTATTAATCATTTAGTACTCATTGAACCGAACAGCAAGCGAACGCAAAAAATAAGGAGAAACAAAATGGAAAAGATCAAATGTGGTCCACAGACATTGCTCTATCCAATGCCAGCCGTCCTGGTAGGCGCTAATGTAAATGAAAAAGCAAACTTCATGACAGCGGCCTGGTGCGGGATAGCATCACAGAAACCGCCGGCGGTTTCCGTCGCCATACGCAAAAACCGACACACACTGGTAGGAATTAGAAGCAATGAGACGTTTTCCATCAATGTTCCTTCCTCTGATATGGTTAAAGAAACCGACTACTGCGGCCTTTATTCCGGCAAGGAGAACGATAAATCTCAAACCTTCAGAGTATTTTACGGAACACTGAAAACAGCTCCTCTTATCAGGGAATCTCCGGTTAACCATGAATGCAAGGTTATCCATTACCTCGACATGGGGAGCCATATTCTTGTGATTGGTGAAATTACTGAAACGTATATCGACGATAGCTGCATGATCCAAGGGGAGACCGACACGAAAAAGATCGATCCACTCATTTATATTCCCGGCACAAGTAAATACCATCGTCTCGGAGAACCGATCG
Organism: uncultured Syntrophales bacterium; assembly: GCA_964652795.1. Lineage (GTDB taxonomy): Bacteria > Desulfobacterota > Syntrophia > Syntrophales > JADFWA01 > JAUSPI01. Next base: position 16,409 of record CAZZBF010000038.1, read on the forward strand.
CCGCGGCCTTTCAAATAGGAAAGGAGCGGTGAATATCCACGCTCACAAATTGAATCTCAGCGTATGCCGTGGGAAAAGGCGCCACGGGACAAGTAAACAATCTCTACCCTTGTTTTTCAGGCTTTTCATACTCTTGATATTCAGCTTGAACTTTCTTAAGCCTGTCTAAAAATTCTTTTTCTTTAATGATTCCCTTCTCTATAAGTAATTCAGCAAGCGCATCCAGCTGAATTGCATTTGTCAACAATAATGCTTTAAAATTGGCCACTTCACCGGAATCCATTTTTTCTGTCATTTTCAGCCCCCAACGGTCTTTTCTTTTCAGTCCCCGTCATATCTCTATTAAAAACAGTATTTCTTTCATCAATCAATAAAAACCCTTTTCTGTTACAGGAAGTTTTCTTATTTCTCTAATACTTTGGTGTAGACCCACACACCTGTTCATATAAGCTATATTGACAAAGGTCAAGGAAAGATCTCGTAAATCCGGGGTAATCGTGCCACGGGTTATATTCTTATAGATTTTTCATGACATTGCTTATAATAACCGGTCATGGTAGTCTCCAGGCTTATTCGGAGCATTAATTTGTAGCAGGCAATTTCCCGGGCGGAACATTTTATTCAAAATAAATCGATGAAAACGGAACCAAGCTACAGCTTATCAAGGGAGGAAGCGTTCAAAAATATAAAATCTTCATTTGAGGTTATTATGAAAAAAATATTATCAATACTTGTTATCGCGGGGGTTTTTGCCTTCGGCGCGCTGAACTATCACATCATACTGATGGATACCAGTATAAGAGTTTTAAAAAAGAGCGATTTGACCTTCGATAATACCTTTGTTGACGCGAGAGGGACAAAAAAATATCAACTTCTTCTCAAACCGGCCCTGGTAAGGGCCGGGGTAAAAAACCTCTTTACCGATAAGGGCATTAAAATAGGGAAATAAAAACTGCTGAACTGTGTGAAAAGCTGACCGCCGAAATTAACCCTATATGTTTTAACTGGCACGCCCAGAAGGATTCGAACCTTCGACCTTCGGATTCGTAGTCCGTTTTTAACCCTTTTTCACACTTCATAACTAAATATCACTTGACATAATTTAATATTCAATTTAAGATACTTACAAAGGTTTTAAAGAGAAGCATCTTCACGGAAAATCACTGACTATGAAAGTAAAGGTTAGCTATAGGTTAGCAGAGCGAGACCGTACGGACTTCAATAAGTTGCAATAAAGCGGTCAGGAGGATCGAACAATGAAAAGAGCTGTCACGAAACATACAGGTATTTATGAGCGATTATCAAGTGCAAAAAACCATAACGGTAAGCCGGATATTTGCTTTGATATTGCCTATAAGCTTGACGGCAAGTTGATATGGGAAAAGGCAGGCTGGTCAAGCGAAGGATACACGGCAAAGCTGGCAAGCCAGATAAGGGCTGAAAGGTTGCAAGCTATAAGGCATGGTGAGGAACTACCAAAGCATAAAAAGAAAGCGCCTTACTTTAAGGATGTGGCTGCTAAATACCTTGATTGGGCTGAGCAGAATAAGACCCGCAATGGTAGAGATGAGGAAAGCAGATACAGAAATTATCTGAGTCCATATTTTGATAATAAGAAGTTAAACGAGATATCTTCTTTCGATCTTGAAAGACTGAAAGCCAACCTTATGCAAGAGGACCTGGCACCGCAAACAGTGAAACACGTCCTGATTGTTTTCAGGGAGATGTTTAACAAGGCTGTCCTGTGGGGGATGTATAAAGGTGAGAACCCCATCAAGGGCGTTAAGATGCCAACCATACAAAACCAGAGGCAACGTTTTTTATTACATGCAGAGGCTGATTTGCTTTTAACTGAACTGTCCGGGACTTCCAGACAGTTGCATGACATGACCTTATTAAGCCTACACTGTGGACTGAGAGCGGGCGAGATATTTAATATAAAGGGACAGGACTTAGACTTTGAGAACGAACTGATAAACATCGCAGACCCAAAGAACAAAGAGACACGCAAGGCATACATGACCAAAGCCATTAAAGAGATGCTTCTTAAGCATGTGCCGATTTCACCGAATGAGTATATCTTCAAGGACAGGAACGGGAATAAGGTCAACGCTGTGTCCAAGTCGTTTCATGGAGCAATAGAGGGGCTGGGCTTTAACGAAGGCATAACAGACCGCAGGCAGAGAATAACCTTTCACAGTTTAAGACATACCTTTGCATCATGGCTTGCCCTGCAGGGTGAACCGATTCTTACCATAAAAGAACTTCTTGGACATAAGAGCCTTGCCATGACGACGAAATATGCACACCTGATGCCGGACCAGAAAAGGAAAGCAACATTGAATTTAGAAAAAGTCTTTAATGGAAAGAGGAACGGGGCGGTAGTAACAATGCAAGAGGAAGGGTTAAGATGAACAAACATGCTTTTTCGATAGAGCAGTTGCCTTTCTTTTCCCAAAGAATTCCGGCTAAGAGTCAGCGACATAAGAATCCTTTTTAAATCAACCCGGGAAGAGCTTTTTGTTTTCAAGGCTGATTACCGGGGAGATGTGTATAAGAGATAGGCTTTCATATATCCAGGAATAGGCTACGCGGGCCGACAAACCGGGGTATTCCTCACCGCTTCCCCGGATTAACTTTGAGGAGTCTGGAGAGGATCAGACAATGGAAGACACAAACGACCTAAGAGCAAAACGTTTCCAACAGAGGTTTGAAGAATTCAAACGCAGTTTCGAGTTTGGCAGAGGTGGCGACATGAGATTTTGGAAGCAGTTTTGGGAAGGACCAAAAGACGTAGAATCGGAATTATGGAAGCAGGTTGGAGAAGAAATAAAAGACAAAGAACCGGGTAAATGGAAGCAGCTTGAGGAAGAAGCAAAAAACGTGGAATTAAGATTGGCATTTTTAAAAGAAAACTTCGAGTACCAACAGAGGTTTGAAGAATTCAAACGCAGTTTCAAGTTCGAAGGTGACTCTGAAAAATTTGAGAAAAAGACAACATGGCTTTTCCCATCAGGCTTTTTCCCAACCAGTTTATCAAACCTATTCTCTGCGGCCGCTCATGGCGTTTTACTGAGGCTTCTCGACCCGGAAGTCGACATAGATAAAGACAAAGAACTCAGTGACATTTTACCGCTCTGTATAACACTGGTCGGCCATGGCATTACACAAGTCATAGTACGTGGCCATCCTGAAGGGTCAGACCAGATGTATGATGTCACACCGCAACCATATCAAAGGCTTCTGTTGGTTGATTTACGGAGGTCACCAAAAGCTTTAGAGAAAGAATTTAAGAGATTTTTGAGCGTGGAACGGGAGTACCATAAAAGAGCAAGAGCTACCTCCTTTTTTAGAAAGTTGCAAAGGTTACCAAACCCGTTAAGAAAAGGGATCTTTAAACTTTTAAAGCCTTATTCTTCCTGGGAGATAGACAAAAGCCGGAAGAGAAAAGAGGCCAGGCAGCAACTAAAAATATGGAAGCTGAAAAAGGAACATATCAGTTTTGCGGAAATAGCCAAGGAGCTTAATATCACGGCGGACACGGCTAAACACGGCTTTTATAAGGCATACGAGAGAAGTCAGAACAAAAAGCATGACCCCGATATTATACGAGAGAAATTTTCTAAAGTCAGCAAAGAAACGTTTGATGGGATTTGTGCCTCATGCCCCGACAAAGGTAACTATCCTGATTGTATTGAAACCTGCTCTGATGCGCTACGATATATCGACCAGGATCAGGTTAAATTAAACTGGAGAGAAAAGCCCCTGTCAGAATTTAACACCGAGGTGGAGGCTGGCCATTTTCGTGACTATCTTCAGTATAAAAACACAATTTGATAAATTTCTTTTAAAAAACACGCCTTTTTCTTTTCTATTTAACCACACTTTACCTGTTGTTTCTTTATCCTTTTAACCCCCCCTTGTTCAAGCTATCGTAAACACCCAAGAAAATAAGCGCACCTCCCTATTTTCCCTTTCCACATAACTGAGGGAAGGGAAAATTTAAGGAGGTAATTTTTGATGACTAAGAGAAGTTACAAAAACCTGGAGCTGCCCAAACGGGCCATGACACCCATAGAGGCCGAACAAGTTTACGGGATACCAGTCGGCACTTTGGCGAACTGGAGACATCAGAAGGTGGGGCCGAGGTACTATAAAATCTCACGCAAGTGTTTTTATATGGTGCGGGACTTTGAGGAATGGTTCAGGCGTAACCCTGTGCTCACGAGTGACTCGCTGCCGGAGGGTGGGAGATGAACCTACACCCTGACCACAAAGAAGACTTGGCGAAGTCCGGACTGTCTGACAAGACTATTGAAGCGGCTGGCATTTATACCGTTCCGCCCAAGGAGATCAATAAGATTATGGGCTGGGATGCGCCTATTTCCTCAATGCTGGCCTTTCCCTACCCGGGGACGGATTTTACCCGATACAAGCTATTCCCGCCATACCAGAAAAAAGGCGAACCCCGAGCGCAGAAATATTTTCAGCCTAAAGACTCCGGCCTTCACCTTTACCGGCCATCCGGTTTTGATCCTGATGGAGAGGTTATCTTAATAACCGAAGGAGAGAAGAAGGCACTAAAGGCGATGCAGGAAGGCCTTAACTGTATTGCCTTGGGTGGTATCTGGAATTTCGCTGTTAAGGACAGCAACAACAAACCTCAATTGATCGATGATTTTAATTCTATTGAGTGGATTGATAGAAAAGTTGAGCTTGTACCGGATTCAGACTTTCAGAAAAAGATAGAGGTAAAACAAGCTGTCTATCGTTTGGGGACAATGCTTGAGCAAAGGGGTGCGAATGTTTCCGTTGTCTGCTTACCTATGTCTGAAAGCTTGGGTAAGCTTGATGATTACTTATGCAAGCATAGTATTAAAGAATTTGAAAAGCTGAAAAGGATACCACTTAAACACAATCTGTTTTCAGATGTGAAAAAACGTGAGAAACAATCCAAAAGTCAGGGAGAAAAGCAATCAGAAAAAAAGTCAATCACCGAAGATGTTGACCCCTGGGAAACACCCGTAAACGGCTGCGAGATTCTCCATTCTTTACACGATACCATAAAAGCACATGTTGTTTTAGACCCGTCTGCCGTTGTTGCGGGGACGTTGTGGATAGTTTTAACCTATTGTTATGATTCTTTCAGGATTCTGCCCATACTTACCGTTACGTCACCGGAAAAACGTTGCGGAAAAACGACCCTTATTGAAGTTCTTGCCGGTCTTACAAACAAACCGTTGTTAGCGTCAAATATAACACCTTCCGCTGTTTTCAGAACAATTGAGAAGCACAGACCTTGCTTGCTTATTGATGAAGCAGATACCTTCCTGAAAGACAATGATGAATTGAGAGGGATAGTCAATAGCGGCCACACCCGAAAATCCGCCTTCGTAATCCGCACGAATCCAAACATATTAGAAGTCGAGCGTTTTTCTACCTGGGGGCCTAAGGCTATATCACTGATTGGCGACTTGCCGGACACTATACGAGACAGGTCTATCTCGGTAAAAATGAAACGAAAGATCACTTCGGAGAAGGTGACGAAGGTATCAATTGGTTTTGATGATGAACATTTGAATTTACGGCGTATGATTAAACGTTGGGCGATTGATAACACCGAACCCTTGAAAAGTATTTCACCTGCAATACCGGAAACCGGCAATGATAGAGCAGCTGACAACTGGTTACCACTACTTAGTATTGCGAAACTTGCAGAGGGAGAGTGGCTGAGCAGAGCACGCACAGCAATGCTTGCTATCGAGCAGGTATCAGATGAGGACACCACAAAACAAACCTTGTTGCGGGACATAAAGGGGATTTTGGATGGGCTGAATAAAATTAGTTCTAAAGAGCTTGTTGAAAGGTTGATTGCAATTGAAGACCATCCCTGGGGCGATTGGCAAAGAGGTAAACCTATCACACAAAACAGTCTTGCACGCCTCTTGAGGCCGTTTCGGATACTTTCAAAAACAATACGAATAGCTGGCGAGACGGCTAAAGGCTATACCCTGGAACAGTTTGTTGAAGTCTTTGAAAGATATTTGCCTCCTAACCCCCCTATTCAAACCGTCACAACGTCACAACCTGTGTCAGTAAAGGGATTGCGGGGATTTCAAAGCGTAACACAATCAAGTGATGTTACGGTTGTAAATCTTCGGAGACCCACGTCAGTAAAGGAATGTGACGTTGTGACGGTTGAAAACAGGGCAGAGGGTGTTCAAAAGAAAAAAGGGGAGGTAGTTAACTATGTTGAGCTTTGAGTTCCTACAAAAGCAAGGTTTAACAATATGGATTGCCGGAGACAAACTCCGAGTTGCACCCAGTGAAAATGTAACGCCTGAGATTGTGGAATTTATAAGAGAACACAAGCAGGACATCATGGCCGAATTACAGAACGTTATTTACCACAACCCATACCCTCAAGGCACACCGGAAGCCAGACAGGAAAGCCTTATACAGGTCATGGATGCAATATATCAGGGGAGTGTGGAGAAGGTACGAGAGGCTTATGAAAGCGGGGGGTTGATACCGGATCAACGGCTGAAAGCAGTAAGACAGGCTGTCTTGAAAGGTGAAGCAAGCCTGAAAGACTTTCAACTGACTGCCTATGAATGGGAACGGACGGCTAAGGCTGAACTGAATTAGAGGCTTGAATAAAACTTAACCATCTTAACCTGGACTTAACCAATGCCCAAACCAAAGATAGACAGAGTTAAATTAAATCGAATGCTTAGCGCAGGTAAAACACAACGTGAATGTGCTCAAGTATTCGGCGTTACTGAGGGGGCTATAAGCAAGGCAAAGAGTGAGTTGAATGTTGCCGTTGTTAAAAGCGTGGCCCTTGAAAATGCCCACAGAGTCGTTGGCAAGAACCTTGACGCTATCGGCCAGCTCCAGAAGATCAACACCGATGCAAACGAAATTCTTGACCTGCTCATGAGATGGAACCGGGGCGACAATGAAGCCCTCCAGGTTTTAGAATCTCAGGTAACTACAAAAAAGGTACGGGTTGGCGATAAGGAAGAGTTCGTCAAAGATTTTAAATTTAAAGATCCCCGTGAGCTGGCAATAAAGGCTATGGCCGAGATTCGGGGCCAATTAAAGCTACAGTTGGAAATCTTTCAAACCTTGTACGATATGAAGGCCGTTGAGGAGTTTCAAACCGAGGTATTAACAGCAATCGGAGAAGTAGAACCAGATGTTAGAAACAAAATCATTAGTAAGCTCAATCAAAGGCGAGCTATACGATCAGCTATTAAATTCGATTGATCAGGAGTTCAGCGAACAAGACATTTGCAAATCCTTCAGCGTTTATCAGAGCGACCCTGTCGGATTCGGCGAAAACATCCTGTGTGAGACCTTCACCGATGAAGTCAAGGGTTTGATGGATTCGGTTCGGGACCACCCTGTCACTGTTGCACAAAGCTCTAACGCAGTAGGAAAGACCCATGCAGCCGCCAGGATAGCCGTTTGGTGGTACAAGGTTTTTTCTGATAGCCAAATCTACACAGCAGCGGCCCCTCCAGAGTCAAATCTAAAAAAGTTATTATGGGGTGAAATCGGCGGTAATGTTGAGAGGCATCCTGACCTATTCAAAAGCGATGCCGTCACAAACCTCCATATATCAAGATCAGCACAATCTTTCCTGACAGGTGTTACAATTCCAATGTCGGGCAGTGCGGCGCAGCGTGAAGCAAAGTTTTCAGGCAAGCATAGTCCTCACTTGCTCTTTATCCTGGACGAAGGAGACGCAATCCCTGATGAGGTATATAGGGGGATTGAGTCTTGTATGAGTGGAGGACATGCCAGATTGTTGGTTATGTTCAACCCCAGGGCAGAGGTAGGGGAAGCCTATCGCATGATCAGGAATGGAAGGGCTAATGTGGTTAAGCTGTCGGCCTTCAATCATCCAAATGTAATCAGCGGAAAGGATATCATCCCCGGCGCCGTGACCAGAGAAACCACCATCAGGCGCCTAAATGAGTGGTGCCGACCGTTGGCAGATGGTGAACGGTTTGACAGTGAATGTTTCGACCTTCCTACATTCCTGAAGGGTAAGACAGCAAGGAGTCAAAGCGGGCAGGAATATCCTCCCTTAAGGCCAGGCCATTACAAAATTATGGAACCTGCCTTCAGTTACATGGTTTTAGGACAATATCCGGCCCAGGGAAGCACCCAATTAATCAGCAAGGAATGGATTGCTAAGGCCAGGTCAAGGTGGGACGCTTATGTTTTGGAACATGGGGAGAGACCTCCTGAACATACCAGCGCTACTATGGGCCTTGATATCGGGGAATTTGGGTCAGATGCTAATTGCGCCTGCTTCAGATATGGCGGGTATGTCGAAAAGCTTGTCTCCTGGGGCGGAGTCGATACAGTTATCACAGGAGACAGGGCTATATCTGAGTATAAAAACCGGAGGGTCTCGGTTGCAAATGTTGACGCGACTGGAGTAGGCGCAGGCGTGGCCCCGCATATGCAAAGGGGCGGTTGCCTTGCTACTCCCATTAAAGTTGCATCTTCACCTACCGAAAAAACGGAGCTGGGAGAATTTCAGATATTACGTGACCAGCTATGGTGGGCGTGCAGGGAATGGCTACGAACTGACACAGGGGCAATGCTGCCACCGGATGAATTGTTGATTGAAGAGCTTCAAGCACCGACCTATGAGGTCGTGAATGGTAAAGTCCGCATAATGAAAAAGGCGACCATGAGAGAACTTCTAAAGCGATCACCAGACAGGGCAGACGCACTTTGTTTAACCTTCGCAAGAGGTGGGTTCTTGAGCGATTGTATTTTTGCGGAGTTTCCAGAATAAAATGACTGCCTGAGAGCGTCTATTTTAAGCGGTTGCGCTTAGTGTTGATGGTGTCAATAAGTGTTAATTTTTATTAACCTTTTACAATAGGAGGCAAACAAATGCCTAAGGTTGGTTGGCTGGAAGGTCATAGAAGACGCTTTATGGGCACGTGCTCAAGCCAGCCAGCAGGTACAGCGTTACGAACGGCTAATGGAGAAAGTAAGGGCGATCAGACAGCGTCTTGGCGGCGGTGATGATTTGTGGGAGCCATTTCCCAACAAGCCGAAGGGTATGCACTGGAAAACATATTACTGGTTGCGAGAAGAAGCCGAACATGCGAACCATTTTTCTTTAACATTAGCTGCACAGCAGTTTGGTTGTGATTTGTTATGACCAAAATAGAATTTACTTATTGCGCATCAAGCTGCCCTTCAATTGAAAATTTCCGGCATCTTGGATTTAAGGTTATGTAAACTTCAATATTTTGGAGTATATCCTAAATTTCTTATTTCTTGTCTTACCTGGTCAGCAATTCCATCTTTGTTGCCTTTTATTTTTAGATAATCGTTATAATCCAATACAGCCTTGTCATAATTGCCTTTGTAATACCAAGCAACCCCTCGGTCGTGATAGGCATTAGCGTATTTTGGGTTTAATTCAATGGCTTTATTAAAATCTAATATAGCTTTGTCATAATTGCCCTTTTTCCCCCAGGTGATCCCTCGGTTGTAATAGGCAGGGGCTTCTCCTGGATTTAATTCTATGGCTTTATTAAAATCCGATATAGCCTTGTCATAATTGCCTTTGTCATGCCAAATGACCCCTCGGTTGCAATAGGCTTTAGCGTTTCCTGGGCTTAATTCTATGGCTTTATTGTAATCCGATATGGCTTTGTCATAATTGCCTTTGTCATCCCAGGCAAGCCCTCGGTTGCCATAGGCATCAGCGTAATTTGAATCCAGACTAATCGCCTTGTTTAAATATTCTAATGCCTTGTCTGGATCTGTATATTTCCCGTTTTTCCAAAAAGCCTTGGCTTTATCCACTAATTCAGAAGCGGGCGATGCATCGCGCTGTCTTATGTATTTGATAACCACTGCCTGGGTTTTGGATGAAGCTGTCGTTCCTTGACCAGAAAAGCTAACAATCTTGCTTTTTGAATTAAGTATAATCACCGCATCTCCACCTTGTTTTTTTGCTTCTTTTGCGAGATTAGAGTATGCCAACGAATCACTAAACAACGCTATCACCTCTCCGGGAGCGAGCATATTGTGATTGATAGTACCTATTATTGAAAACTTTTTATTCGGTTCGCCAAGGGTGTAAATATCAATCCCATCTTTTGTAAAATAGCTGCCGCCGGCTCCAGTAAATTCATTAGGGCCGTCCCACTTTTGAAAAGATGTACTTGACACACAACCCATTATAATGCCTATGAGAGCCAGAATGAACAGCAATTTTATATTCTTACTAGGCATAAAACGTCTCCTTTCTGAAAAATAAAATATCAGGTTCACTTATTTTTTTGAATATTTATCAATGAAGTACTTTGCATCCGTGCTGTGATCTGTTTGCTTCTTAGATTCTTCCCTTATATATTCCCGTGTAAAAGAGGGGGGCTTTTTGGCAGTCTCTACTTACTTTTCTGGCAATTTGTCTTTAGATACACTTTTTTCAAGTTTTTTTATTGTTCCATATCGTTCTCTTCTTCGAATGCAACTGATGGCATAGATAGTTACAATAATGATTAAAAACCACTCCAAGAACAGCATCCGGTAGTTTATGTCGTAGCCTAAAGAGGACCTGTGGGAGGTGGGTGGATCAAGTAAGAGATAATGACCTGCAAAATTTTCAGAGCGAACGCTGGAATTATCTATTGTTCTACACCACGGGGGGTATATCCCCAATAGCAACACAGCGATTACTCATATCGTAATTACGGCTTTTTCTTTTTTACTGAAAGTGAGAAGAGAATCAATGCTCATCGGTAATTCCTCTAATTATCTATAAGGTACTTCCCTGACGGGGCGACCGTATTGGTCCATGTGTATCCCTGGGCCATAGGCGTCTGGTTTGATTTTAAGCGTTTCACCGGGGGCAAAAGCTCCGTCAGGCACAAGCTCTATTGCTTCACCATAACTATTACTGTGAATGCCTGGGCCATAGGCGTCTGGTCTAAGTGTGGGGGGGCTTTCGTGAAAATCCTGTTTCGATTGTTCATTACCAAGAGAATCCTGCCATGCCCAACAAACATTGAACGACAAAGCTACAAACAATACCACGAATATCCAAACAACCTTTTTCATAACATTTTCCCCCATTTAGTGGTGTAAAAAAGATTGAATATGATGGTAAT
>CAZZBF010000039.1:0-14337 GCA_964652795.1 uncultured Syntrophales bacterium
CAGGCGCTTTTCCCGGGGGTAAGATCGAGCTTTAATTGCTGTATTCCTTTCAGCCTGTCGAAAGACATCCAAAAAAGAACACAACCCCCCGCAATACCCGCAAACCCTAATACTTTAGGATTATTTATAAAATTTGCAAATCCCAAAATCAGGAGCGCGAGCAGTGATATTTCAAGAATGCCATGGCCGAGAACAATCATCGGACCGGCATAAAACCCTCTCCGTGTGCTCTCGCTAATCGTTACGGTAAGGACCGGTCCGGGCATCATCGCACCCGACATGGCGATGATAAAAGAAGATATGAATATGGCCGTTAGTTTCTCCAAATTTCAGTTTCTCAGTCTGATAACACGAGTGCTATCCATCACTTGAAACGGTTTCCTTACAGTCCGGACAGATGTTGTAACCTTCGTAGTTAGCAAAAGCCTCCCTCCACCCGATAAGAGGTTTGCCGCAGTTAATACATCTCGGACGGCAAATAATCAGAAAAAATGAAGGCGATGCGGCAGCGAGCACACTGAAAATGGTAAAGAGAGCAAAGTTACGAAACTGGAATAAAGATAAGAAAGCCAATCCAATTAGCGGTAGAGTAATCACGCATACCAGCGACCCAATGTTCCTCGTTGTCATTTATATATCCCCTCTGTTAAGTTCTATCTCAAATAAATATATGGAATAATTATATTTTATAGATTGAAACAAATCATTTTAAGCGTCGTCATCTCCTCAATCGCAAACCTTGCTCCTTCCCTTCCCAGCCCGCTTTCTTTATTTCCTCCGTACGGCATCTGATCTACCCGGTATGTCGGGACATCATTGATAATCACGCCGCCGACATTTATTCGTTTGATTGCCCGAAAGGCGCGGGAGATGTTTTGAGTGAAAATCCCGGCCTGTAGGCCGTAGATCGAATCATCCAGCATTTGCAGTGCCTGCTCAAAATTTTTAAATTTTACGATAGACACTACAGGTGCAAATATTTCTTTACAGATCACCTGCATATTATGAATCACATCGCCGAGCACCACGGGCTCCAACAGACTGCCGTTACGTTTTCCACCCCTGAGGATTTTTGCTCCCTGAGTGACTGCTTCATGTATCCATGCTTCCGCGCGTTCGGCTTCACTTTCGGAGATCATGGGTCCTATATCGGTATTTGGTTCCATCGGGTCACCAATAACCAGGTTTTGTGTGCCTTTAACGAATTTATCGGTAAATTCTTCTGCGATATTTTCATGCAGATAAATTCTCTGTACAGATATACATACCTGTCCGCTATATGAAAAACTTCCCATCAAGCATCTGGAGACGGCCAGGTCAATCTCAGCTGATTCATCCACAATAGTACCGGAATTGGAACCGAGTTCAAGAGTAACTTTTTTTAAACCTGAAAGGGCTTTAATTCTCCTTCCAACAGGTGGACTGCCGGTAAAGGTTATTTTGGCAACACGTTCGTCTTTTACAATTAATTCACCGGTTGTTCTCCCGGGTCCGTAAATAATGTTGAGTGCCGTCGGGGGCAGGCCTGCTTCCAACAATACTTCCCCGAGTAACTGGGACGCGCCGGGCGTATTGGACGCGGGTTTTAACACCACGGTGTTTCCGGAGGCGATCGCGGGCGCTACTTTGTGGATTACCAGATTCAAGGGAAAATTGAATGGTGAAATAGCCGCCACAACTCCAACCGGTTCCCGAACCCATAAACCAAAGCGATTTTCCGATCCGATAGAAGCGTCCATAGGTACTGTTTCCCCATGAATGCGTTTGGCCTCTTCCGCCGCGAATTTACAGTTTTCTCCTGCTCTGGTTACTTCAATCGTTGCCCATTTTCGCGCTTTCCCCGCTTCTCTGATGATAGCAAGGATAAATTCTTCTTTTCTCTGTTCAATCAGGGCAGCCGTTTTTTCGAGAATTTCAGCACGCTGATGTGCCGGCATTGCGGCCATTATCTCGCGGGAATCATAAGCCGATTGTATCGCGGCATTAACCTGATCGGAATTTGCCAGAGGCATCGTTCCGATAATTTCATTATTATAGGGATTTCTGATTTTAATAACATTTCGGCTTGGCAGCCATTTCCCGTTTATGAGCATTTTATATTTAAAATTCATCCCCGCCTCGTGATCTTTTTCAATTATCAAATTCTATCAAGATGAGTTATAACCAATTTACAGCTATTGAGCAATACTTTTCAAGTTCTTTAAAGCAATATTAGATGAGCTATCCTCAATAATCAGGATGAGTTTCTATCAAAATAACCGGTTTAACGATTAGTTGGACAATTAAAGTACGTAATGTTATGCATCCACTGTTGCAGTGCATTTAAGTTTTCGAAAGGGAATTAGAACTATGGAAATCAAAATGCCCGTCACGTTTCACGGTAGTTATCGGGTCATCATCCGCCAGGGTGACCGGGAAGAACAGAAAAAATGCCAGAAGTTAGTTTTCAGGGAAATTACACCGGACGAAAAAGAACAGTACTATAAAAACTTAGATGAGAAAGATGTTCCTACCCACCAGGTTCTCTTCTTTGAATTTGGCCGCCGCCGTATGATAGAAGGCAAACTTACAATAAACGAAGAAGAGAGGGCCGTTTTTCAAACAGGAGAAAAAGTCTACGAGTTTTCGCCGGTCAAAATTGACTGATAACTCTGTATTGTTACTTGCCCTTAAAATCAGGTTTGCGTTTTTCGAGAAATGCCCTGATGCCTTCTTCATAATCATGGCTGTTATAAACGTTTCTTCTGAGTGACTGTATTCTTTCGAATGCGTAGGGACTAATGGGATGAGCTTCGGATAGTATCCTGAACTGTTCTTTCATTACGGTAATCGAGAGTGTGGATCGGCAGGCAATTTTTTGTGCCAGATCTAATGTAAAACTTTCGATAGACTCCGTCGAAACCAGATGGTTTAGTATTCCGCAACGTTCCGCACGATGAGCATCGAGGGGCAATGAGGAAAAAAACATTTCTTTCGCGATGTTCATACCCACCCTGTTTATGAAATGAAGAATACCCGAAGCGTTATACGCTATTCCTATTTTGGCCGGTGTGATGGCAAAAGTGCAGGTGGGATCGCCGATTATCATATCACAGGTAATGGCAAGGTCACAGGCTCCGCCCCAGACACTTCCCTGTACCATGGCGATAACGGGGCCGGGATATTCCTCGACAGTCCGTAATAAAACTTCAAGGGGATTTTCATATCCCAAGGGTTCCCTGTGCGCCTTTGGAAGCTCGGAGATATCGTACCCTGAAGACCATACTTTCACGCCTTTTTGTGCCCGGATGATAACCACGGTGACCTTTGCGTTTTTAAAATAATCCAGTGCGGCGAGCATTTCTTTGAGCATTCTGGCGTTTAACGCATTGTTCTTTTCGGGGTTGTTAAAAGTAATGAATCCTATGTTTTCTTTTAACTCTTTCAATATGAAAGATTGCGAAATTGATTCCATTTTTATACACTTTTTCCGGCATAAGGGACACCGGTGTAGAGATAAGTTTTTGTTCTTTCCAATTTTGACATTTTCTATTCCAATCCGACTTAGTTTGTATTGAGAAAGATTATAATGACGCAGCTATAAAGGAAAGCTGTATCTTTGTCAACGCTTTCCTCAATACACGTTTTCATCATGGGAACATTATTTTCTATGAACTGAACAGCGAACACATTCCTCGCAGCTTGCTGCGGGCAGATTCAATTAATTTTATAATAAAACCGTCTATGATTGAAGCTTGCCCGCAACAAAAAATGCCGCCCATGATTATTATAATCTTGAGCGGCATTTTTCTATGTTAGCTAAGTGATAATAAGGGTTGACGCGTTAGTGTTTAATTTTGATTTTTGTTACTTCGCTTTCCCCGGATTTGGGTAAAGTCAATCTGAGTAAGCCATCCTTAAATACAGCGTCGATTTCGTCAATTTTGATCTTATCGGAAACCCTGAAGCTTCTCAGGAATGAACCGTAACGTCTTTCAATACGATGATAGGTTTCTTCCTTATCTTCCGCTTCCTGTTTCTTCTCACCTTTGACAGTCAGAATACCGTCCAACAGGGTGACTTCGATGTCTTTTTCGTCGATACCCGGTAATTCGGCGACAACTGAAAACTCTTTTTCATTTTCAGAAATATCGAAAACCGGCACGAAAGATTTATCGTCATTCACAAGTGACGTCATACTTATATCCTCGAAAAGCCTATCAAACACATCCCTCATCGGGAACATTACGTTTGTCCTCGGGATGAGACTTAACATTTTAGCCATTATATTTTCCTCCTTTTAGGCTTATTTTCCTTTGGTGTTAAAATAATCACTATTCTGTGTCAGTCAAGACATAATTTATTCGTAAAAAGTCTTTTACGAGTAAACTGAACAGCGAGCGCATTATTCTTCGAATTACTTCGTTCCCCGCAACTTGTTGCGGGGAACTTCAAGATTTGATAAATAGTTCGTGACAATCGCTTTTTTCTTATATATTCTTGCGGGGTTTCATAAGACTTTCAATTAATTTACTCCTGCAAGAATAGCGGGGAAAGATCATGAACGAAGGCATTGCAACATCAATCTTTGATCTTTTTGAGATCGGTTTGGGTCCGTCGAGTTCTCACACTATCGCTCCCATGAAAGCAGGGCATGACTTCCTGCAGGAAATGATTGCTCTGCCCGCTGAAGTTAAAAAGAAGGCCGAAAACGTAGAGATCACCCTCTACGGCTCTCTCAGTGCTACCGGTAAGGGTCATGGCACGGACCGGGCGGTATTAGCAGGACTTATGGGACAACATCCCCATACCTGCGAGTCTGATTTTCTTGACGGTCTTTTTGCAGATGGTGATACCCTGTACCGGATTGATATGAAAGATCATGAAGTAAAACTCACGGGAAAAAATATTGTCTGGGACAACGGAGACCATAACTATCCCTTTAGCAATACTCTAATCATCAGGTTGATGGGACAGAAGAAAGTTCTTTTTGAAAAGGAATATTATTCCGTTGGTGGCGGTTTTCTGCAATGGAAAGGATGGAATCCACCCGCAAGGGGGGTTCCGGTATATTCCTATAAAACGGCTAATGAGCTAAAAAAAATCTTGGGTGCGCGGAACCTTCCTTTACATGAGCTGATCATGGAGAACGAGACAGCTATTACGGGAATGAACAGTCACCATATTCGGGAAAATATAATTCGTATCATCACGGTCATGGAGTCTGCCGTCGAAGAGGGAATTGAACGCGAAGGAATTCTTCCGGGTCCTCTGGGTTTGCATCGCAAAGCATCGGTTCTTTTTAATAATGCGAAGAACCAGCCGAAGATTCCCGATCGTTTTCTAATTTACTTGAGCGCCTATGCGTTCGCTGCCGCGGAAGAAAACGCCGCAGGCCACCAGGTTGTAACCGCTCCTACATGCGGTGCGGCGGGGGTGATGGCAAGTATTGTTTACACAATGAAACACCACCTGCGCTTACCACTCGACGATATTGTCCGCAGCTTCCTGGCTGCCACCGTTGTGGGTTTTCTAGCTAAAAAAAACGCCAGCGTGGCCGGCGCGGAGGTCGGATGCCAGGGAGAAGTGGGAGTGGCATCGAGCATGGCAGCCGCCATGTTGGCTTACGCTCGTACGTCCCGCTTTGATATTATGGAAAATGCGGCGGAAACGGCTCTCGAACACCACCTGGGCATGACCTGCGACCCCGTTGGAGGGTATGTACAGGTTCCCTGTATTGAACGGAACGCCATGGGTGCAGTGAAGGCCTACACGGCCGCTTTGATAGCCGGTACCGAGAAAACGGAATTTCATATGATCGATCTTGACAAAGTTATCAGGGCAATGGCCGAAACGGGTCGTGATATGAATGAAAAGTACCGGGAAACATCCCGGGGCGGGCTGGCATTGCTGGTACGGTGTTAAAATTACTTTTTCTGCTGGGGTTGGATCACAATGAATGAGAAAGTGCCTCCGGGATTAATATTGACAGTTGCCTTCCTGATTACAGGAAATCTCATTGGAGCTGGTATTCTGGCTCTTCCCATCAATACCGGATTATCCGGTTTTATCCCATCGCTTGTGGGAATGATCATTATCGGAAGTGCTATGTTTTTTACGGCGGTTGTCCTGGGAGGTGAGGCCTCCCGCCAACGCAAATCGACCTTTAATTATCCCAGTTTGTACCAGAAATATTTGGGAAATATGGGAAAATGGATAGCTGTTCTGGCAAATCTGCTTATCCTGTATGGTCTTCTTACTGCCTATCTGACGGGAGGGACAACGATTATAAAAAATCTCTTCCATATTACTGTACCAGCCTTCATGGTAATGGCGGCCTTTTTTATTGTTGTCACTGGTATGACCGTGATGGACATCAGCATTGTCAGAAAATATAACACCCTAATCATGATGGTACTTTTTCTTTCCTTTGCCACAATTATGTTTCAGGGTGAGAAGTATGTCGTGGTGAGCCGCTTTGCCTATACGGACTGGTCATATTTGCCGGCAGCGGCTCCGATTATTGTTACAGCCTTTCACTTTCATAATATCATCCCTACCATATGTCACGACCTGAAATGGGATAATACTGTCATCTGGAAGGCCATGCTACTGGGAATGATAATGGGGTTTGTAATGAATGCCCTCTGGATACAGGTCGGCGTTGGTGCCCTGCCTCTGACCGGGGGCGCCGGTAGTCTACTTGATGCCTTTAAGCAGAATCTTCCTGCTACCATACCGCTCTCCCGGATCATACAATCCCATTTATTCGTTACGGGGTCGATGGTCTTTGCATTGCTGGCCATTACCACATCTTATATGGCCAACGGTATCGGGCTAATGGGGTTTGTTGATGATCTAACGGAAAACTTTTTCAATAAAAAGAGTAGAATCCTGACAATTATTCTCGCTTTTTTACCTCCCCTGACAATTTCAGTGATTTATCCTGATATCTTTCTCAAAGCTATTGATATTGTCGGCGGAGTGGGCATTGTCATTCTTTTCGGTATACTTCCCAGCATTATCGTTATCAAGCAGTCGGTATCGTCAAAGATGCAATTGTTGGGAATGGTCATGTTTGTCCTTTTTGCATTCTTGTTGATCTTCGAGGTCGGGCAGGAGTGCGGTCTTCTACACATACATCCCTCAGTGGAATACTGGGCACCCGATTTAGTAGCCCATGGAGGCGAATGACCTATTTTTCAAATATTTAGGGAGTTTTTTGCGGCTTTCCAATCGAGCGTAAGACATTTTATGCTCACTTTTTCTTGACGCAAAAAAGCATTCACTCTATACTTCCCCCGCGAAAAAGGAAATTTCTATTTAAATTTGCCATCTGAACCCTGTAGATGACGGATCAAATTTTACGTCTTGTTCTTTATCTTTACAGTATGCTTTTGAGGAGAAATATTAGATGAAAAATGCCAAGCAATACCTGATTATTACCGTTGTAATACTTATATTTATTGGGTGCTGGTGGTTTTTCAGCACCTGTTATGAGGGTGAAAATCCCGTGCTAAAGTTGAGTCAATCCATTGACACAATCGGCCCCAAAGAATTGATTGACATTACTGCCACGGATAAAAAGAGAGGGCTTAGAAATGTTGTTGTAATAATTTCCCAGAAAGGGGTAAAGCACACACTCTATTCTGAAGATTTTCCCTCAAAAGGAATAAAAGAAAAAACTTTTAATATAGAAATAGAACCTAAAAAGTTGAAATTGCACGAGGGAGAGGCCATTATTAGCATAGCGGCAGTTGACTATTCTCTTCGCAAAAACAAAGCCTCCCTCGATATCAAGGTAATTATTGACACAATCCCGCCTCGTATATATCTGCTGAGTTCAGCTCACAATATAAATCCTGGCGGTTCATGTGTTGCGATTTATGGTGTATCTGAAAAGGTTATTAAAAACGGTGTTAATGTCGGAGATGATTTCTTCCCGGGATATCCTATTAATATTGCTGGTAAACCTTATTACATAGCGTATTTTGCGTTTCCAATTAATGCAAAAAAAAGAAATACCGCGATAGGTGTCGTCGCTAAAGACGGCGCGGGAAATCAATCGTTAAAAATTCTTCCGTGCTATATAAGGAACAAAAAATTCCGTACGGAAAAAATAACTATATCAGAGAGCTTCCTTAAGCATAAGATGCCTGAATTCCAGCAATCAAACAGTAATTTAAGTGAAGTGACGCTATTGGAAACCTTCCAGTACGTTAACGAACAGATGCGACATGATAATTTTAAAACAATTCAGTCGATCTGTGGAAAATCAGAAAACAAGCAACTCTGGCAGGGATCTTTTCTAAGAATGGAGAAAGCCGCTACAACATCTCGGTTCGGTAACAAAAGGATTTATTATTATAAAGGTAAGATCGCCGGTAAGAGTGTTCATATGGGGATTGACCTTGCCTCTGTAAAGCATGCCGGGGTTGTTGCATCAAATGACGGTATAGTAGTTTTCGCCGGTAACATAGGCATTTACGGTAATACAATAATAATCGATCACGGCTTAGGTTTGTTCAGTCTTTATGCCCACTTGGAAATGATAAAGGTCAAGGAAAATCAGAAAGTAACAAAAGGCGAGTTGATAGGAAATACTGACACGTCGGGTCTCGCCGGCGGAGACCATCTGCACTTCAGTATGTTAATTGGAAACAAATTCGTTGATCCCCAGGAATGGTGGGATCCTCACTGGATAAGAGATAATGTGGAGAGAAAACTCAATTATCAGTAGACAGAAGTCAGGAGTCAGAATGAAAAAACCCAATCAAACCTATTCTGACTCCTGATTCCTGACTACTGTCTACAGTCTCTTTAACTTCTATTTATATCCCTGTGTTTTATATTTGCGATATAATCCCTGTTTAAGAAATGTTTTCCCAGTTCATTCACCATTACAACAGATCGATGTTTTCCTCCGGTACATCCAAGAGCGATATTGATATTTGCTTTCCCTTCCTTTTTATAGAGAGGCATTATATATGCCATTAATTTAAATAACTTTTGGAGAAACGTTTTGCTTTCTTTAAATTCCATAATATAATCTTGAACTTTATTATTATTACCATCGAAACCTTTTAAGCTCTCCACGAAATAAGGATTGGGAAGAAACCTGACATCTAAAACAATATCCGCGTCTAGAGGCAGGCCATAGTGATATCCGAATGAAATTAAATTAATTACCGGCCTTTTAATAGCGGAAGGAGCAAGATAATATCTCTGAATAGCGTCTTTTAGCTGATGGACATTATATGATGACGTTTCAATAACCTTATCCGCCATCTCTTTTAGTGATGATAATTTATTTCTCTCCAGCATTATACCATCGATGACAGAACCTTTTTCAGAGAGAGGATGCGCCCTCCTCGTTTCTCTGAATCTCCGTAAAAGGGCATCATCACTCGCGTCAAGAAATAATATCTCAATTTTGTATTGTTTCTCTTTTAACCGGCGGAATATGTCGGTATACTTTTCGAGGAAAAATTTTTGCCTTAAATCCATGACCAGCGCGATTTCTGATATTTCATCCGAAGAGGCGGCCTGTATTTCAAGGAATTTAGGAAGAAGAACAACTGGCAGATTATCCACACAGAAAAACCCGATATCTTCCAGTGTTCGAAGTGCTGTACTCTTACCTGAACCAGAAAGCCCGGTTATTATTACAACACGCAAATTATTCATAGGTTTTTTCTAACAAGCTTTATCTTTTTCTATGATTATCCTGTATAAACTTTCTACGGATGTTGCATTTATAAGATCGTCTTTGAAGGAGTCATCTTTGAGCATACGCGATATTCTTGCCAGTGCCTTAAGGTGCTGACCGGCTGAATTTTCCGGTGCCATCAATAAGAAAAAAATGTGAACAGGCTTGCCATCCATAGAATCGAAATCTATTCCGTCCTTACTTCTTCCAAAAGAAACTATGAGATTTTCAAGACCGGCAAGTTTCCCATGAGGTATTGCGATTCCACCGCCTATACCGGTACTTCCCAGTTTTTCCCTTTCAAGTAATACTTCAACCATATTATCGTAATCAACTTTAATATGAGCAAGTGAAAATATTTGAGACAATTCCGTAAGAACTTCCCGTCTTGTTGTTGATTTTAATTCTTCAATTATAAATTCTTTTTTAAACATATTTGCGATATTCATGTAATCTACCTCTTACTTCAACTGAGAGCTTCTATCAGAACATAGTTTCCATCCTCTCGCCGGTATATAACATTAACCTTTTCGGATGAAAAATTCCTGTAAAGGATGAATCTGTTTTTAGAAGATTCTATCTCCATAATAGCATCTTCAACAGACATCGGATTCAGCACCACTTTTCTTATTTCTACCACTTTTGAGTGTTCTGAGTCTTCCCCTAAATCTTCATAGTCTTCAGATGTTGATCCAATTGGATTTATATCTTTGTTTTTGTAGACACCGGTTTTACGGTCTCTTATTTTTCCCTTATGTTTTTTCATCTGACGTTCAATCTTTTCCACAACACTGTCAATGGCAAGTTGCATGTCTTTTGCTTCTTCTTTGCCATTTATGTTTACCCCTCCGGCTAATAAAGTGACCTCAGCCACATTTCGGAATTTTTCCACGGAAAGAACAACACGAGCCTCTACCGGTGTATCTATATATTTTTTCAGTTTTTCCAATCTCTCTTCTATATAGTCCTTGAACCAAACTTCCGATTCTGTATTTTTAACGGTTACGGAGATCTGCATAGATAATTCCTCCTGTTACATAAATTATGAGCATTCAACAGCCAACTATCTGACCGTTAAGCGCTCACATGTATTTAAGTCAAAGCAAAAAGTCAATCAATTTTTTACTTATAACAATAATTCAATCATAAAAAGCTGAACTTAAGAAAGCGAAGCAGAGAGTTCCAGATGCAAAGCGCGCGAATATTTGGGAATAACCGGGATTTTTAATATGCCGGAGTAACTTGTTCTATTAACCCGGCTTTGCAGTCTCGCACAGCGAGAACTTGACGGGGCGAGCGATGCAGTGCAAGACTACGACATAGCGGATTTTTCTGAAAACCGTTAAAAATATTTTTTTCTCTTTGAGGATGGAAGAATACCCATCATTTCTCTGTATTTAGCTACGGTTCTTCTCGCTATGGATATACCCTGAATGTTCATAATTTCAACAATTCGACTGTCGCTAAATGGTTTAGTCTGATCTTCTTTGCTGATCACTTTTTTTATTCTTTCCTTGACGCTCTCCGACGCTACGGGATCACCGCTTGTCCTGTTTATACTGCTGTTAAAGAAATATTTTAACTCAAATATTCCTCTTGGGCTATGCATGTACTTATTAGTAGTCACTCTGCTTATTGTTGACTCATGCATTTCTATATCATCGGCCACATCCCTCAGAACCAGCGGTTTCAAATAATCAATTCCCTTGTCAAAAAAATCTTTTTGAAATTTTACGATACTTTCTGTTACTCCATAAATCGTTTTTTGCCGCTGTTGTATACTTTTAATAAGCCATGTGGCGGATTGCAATTTTTCTTTAATGTATGTTTTACAGTTGGTTGTTCCTGAATTCTCGTTTATGCCCCCAAGAATTTCTCTATAAAAATTGCTTATTCTAAGCCTCGGCAGACCATCGTCATTCAAGGCTATTCTATAATCATCACCCATCTTGAAAACAAATACGTCAGGAATAATATACTGAGATCGCTCTTCATTGTATGGGAGTCCCGGCTTGGGATTCATGTTGCTTATCACAGGGACGGCTTTCAATACATCAGAGAGCTGAATTTTAAGTTTCTTGGCAATATTGACATAATTTTTTGTTTCAAGATCATGTAAATGTTTTTTTATAATTGTTTCTATAAGCGGACTTGAAACACCGATGAGAGCCGCTTGAATGAGAAGACATTCCTTCAGATCTCTTGCGGCAATGCCGGGAGGATCAAAGCCCTGGATTTTTTTAAGAATCTGTTCAGCAAAATTTATATCAACTGATTCTCGCTGAAAAATTTCATCCAGAGGCGCGGTCAAATAACCGTTAACGTCAAGATTTCCTATGATCTGCTCACCAATCAGTTTTTCAGAATCTGAAAAGTGTGAAAGATTGAGCTGCCACATCAGGTGATCGGTCAGAGAGGTTGTCTTTGTTAATGTATTATCCCAAGATGGGGCACCCGCATCCTCCCAGTTATATATTCCTCCTGTGGAACCATAATCTTCAAGATAACTGTCCCAATCAAAATCTTCTTTACCGTCACCTTCCCCCGTAATTTCTTCTGTTCTGTCCAAGGTTTTTATATCATCAATCTCAGGCGCCGCCTCGCTTTCAAGACTTTCATCGGCAGCTCCCTCTTCGAGCAGGGGATTTTCCTCCATTTCCTGATTGACCATATCAACCAGTTCTATTCTCGAGAGCTGAAGTAGCTTGATTGCCTGTTGCAGCTGCGGTGTCATTATCAGCTGCTGAGTCAGCTTAAGGCTTTGTTTGAGTTCAAAGGCCATTTTTTTCTCTGCTCGATTTAAGCGCTAAAATTTATTATAGTTGAAAATCATCTCCGAGATAAATCTTCCTTGCGATTTCGCTGTTGGCGATATAATCCGGATAACCTTCAACCAGTATAGTGCCCTCATTTACTATATATGCCCTGTCGCAAACCGAAAGAGTTTCCCTGACATTATGATCAGATACTATTATGCCGATTTTCTTTAATTTAAGTTTGCGTATTATTTCCTGAATATCTGCCACCGCGAGAGGGTCAATACCTGCAAAGGGTTCGTCAAGAAGCATATATTTGGGAGATGTTACAAGTGCCCTCGTAATTTCCACCCTTCTTCGCTCCCCGCCGGAGAGTGAGTAAGCCTTGTTTTTGCTGAGATGAGAGATGTCCAATTCTTCAAGAAGTTCCCTTAGCCTGTTTGTCCTCTCATCTTTATCCACCGCGAGTGTTTCAAGGATTGCCATTATATTTTCTTCAACGGTGAGCTTCCTGAATATTGACGGCTCTTGGGGTAAATAGTTTATACCCTTCCTCGCTCTGATGTACATGGGATATGCGCTGATATCTTCCCCATTAAGTGCAATGTTTCCTTCATCAGGTTGAATAAGACCCAACATCATATAAAAAGTTGTTGTTTTCCCGGCACCGTTGGGTCCCAGAAGACCGACTACCTCTCCGGGGTTAATTTCCAGGTTAATCTCATTTACTACCCGTCTGCCACCATAAATTTTTACTAATCCTTTTGCTGAAAGTTTTTCCATAAATTACCATGATCCACGATTACAATCAAGCATACCGGCAGTATGCCCGAAAAGGTTTGCGTAATTATTTTTCCGGTCATTGCGAGAAGGAACAGACCCTATTTTTTTTTACCTTCCGTTTCTTTCGGATAAATTGTTGCCGTTACCCGGCTGCCTGGAGTACTTTCTACTATACCTCTATTTTCCTCCAGCAAAACAATTATCTTCTCGCCTTTGATTATATTATCTCCATCTTTCATAACAGGGTTACCGGTTACAACAGCTTTTTGTGAGTCGTTATAAAAAACAGCATTTTCACCGGTAACAATTTTTTCGCCCTGTGTTATTATGACATTTCCTTTCGCCTCGGCTTTTTCCAGTTCTCCAGCTTTTATGATGTTTTTAGAACCTATTTTTGCAGATTCCCCTTCCCTCTTTTTGTAGTGCAGAAATAATTTATCCGATTTTATGGTTTTGTCTTCCTGGGTTGCTACAACATTTCCGGAAAACACGACAAGGCCTATATCATTATATGCGTCAAGGCGATCGGAAACAATCAGTATCGGCGCACTCTTTTTATCTTTGTTTTCCTTTTCCGGCTGATTGTCGCTGACGGAAATTTTTGGAACAGAAACAAATAAAAGTACGACAAGCAATACAACAAAAAATTTCCTTTTCATATTATATTTAATTTCCTTTGACGCTTTAACTAAAAGCTGATGGCTAACAGCCGAACCAAACAGCGAACACATTATTCTTTGAATTACTTCGTTCCCCGCAGCTTACTGAGGGGAAGATTCAATTCCGGGTCTATTTTATAACTGCGTTTACCTTGGACAGTAGCGTGACTTTTTCATTCTTCATCGAAATGGTCATCCCGATTCCGCTTATTTCAATTTGCGGGTTTTTCATTGTAACACGTTTGTCGGTAGATACCTTCTTTTCGGAAGCGGAGTAATTAAGATAGTCTGTTGTAAAACGATCACCTTTATCTGATGTCACTTCGACATCGTCAAATATTTCAATGTCTTTTGTGTCCGTGTGAAACCGACCGGTTTTTCCTGTCATTACAAAAGTCCTGTCGTCGGACATAAGAAGTTTTACCCTGATGTTATCAAAAAAAACGAGCTT
>CAZZBF010000039.1:14347-27041 GCA_964652795.1 uncultured Syntrophales bacterium
CGATTTAAAAAATGTTTTTAACATTTGTTTATAACTGGCATTTATTTTGCTTCAATGTATCACTCTATTCGAGACAAGTAAAGAGGGGATGTCAATTATTAAGGTTGTATTTAGAGATAATTTCTCCCCATTTTCCCTGCGCTTTGAGAATTATCTCGCATATCTCTCTGATGGCGCCTCTTCCTCCCCTTTTTTCAGTAATGTAATCGGCTGCCTCCCTTGCGTGAATTACCGCATCGGCCACAGCCACGGAGAAGCCCACCTTCAAGAAAACGGGAACGTCCACTATATCATCGCCAACATAAGCAACATTATCACCGTCAATATTTCTCTTCCGGAGGATATCTTCCAAAACCTTAACCTTATTTTTAGCGTTTTGATAAACTTCATTGATTTCAAGTTCTTTAGCGCGATGTTCCACCACTTTTGACTTTCTGCCGGTCAAGAGTACAACGTCAATGCCGTATCTTATCAGAAGCCTGAGCCCATGCCCGTCCTTGACATCAAAATTCTTTGTTTCATTTCCAAGATCATCAACAATTATTCTTCCATCAGTCAGAACTCCGTCCACGTCCAGAATTAAAAGTTTGATGCGTCTGATTTTTTTTAATAAATTTTCATTAAGAGTGAGAGATTTATTCATCATTTACCTTTCTTGTTAATATTCTCCACACCGATACTCGATAAAATTTTGCCTGCATCGGCATTCAGATATCCAACATCTGGTTTCTCCTCAGTGCCTCTGTTAAATTGCGCTTTTTTTAACTGTCCCGTCTATTTCCTTTAAAGTACTAAGAAGATCCGGAAGAACGTCAAGATAAAGAGAATTAGGGCCATCGCAGAGCGCACGTTCAGGGTCTGGATGAACCTCTAAAAACAGGCCGTCTATTCCAACAGCAACCGCGGCCCTTGAAAGATATGGCACCATGTCTCTCTGTCCACCTGAGGCATTGCCCAAACCGCCGGGAAGCTGTACGCTGTGAGTGGCGTCGAAAATAACGGGGTATCCCATCTTTCTCATCATGGGAATAGAACGAAAGTCGGAAACAAGATTATTATAACCAAAACTTGTACCTCTTTCCGTAATCATAATGTTTTCATTTCCTGTAGATGAAACCTTTTTCAGTATGTTAGACACGTCCCAGGGTGCGAGAAACTGTCCCTTTTTTATGTTTATTATCCTCCCGCTCCGGGCAATTTCCTTTACGAAGTCCGTCTGCCGACAGAGAAACGCCGGGATCTGCATTACATCCAGCACCAGCGAGCTATCTTCAATTTCCTCAAAACGATGGACATCAGAAAGAACGGGAATTTTTAACTCTTCCTTGATGTGCTTCAGAATCTGAAGTCCCTTTGTCAAACCGGGTCCCCTGTAAGAATTTATGGAAGTCCGGTTTGCCTTGTCATAGGATGCCTTGAATATTAATGGTATGCCAAGATCACCCGCAACTTTCTTAAGAAATATTGCTATATTTATGGTTTCTTTTTGACTTTCAATTACACAGGGTCCGGCAATAAGCACAAAAGGCTTTCCGTTTCCAATAACGAAATCTTGTAAAATTATTTGCTTCATTGATTTTTCCTCTAACTACAGCCCCAAATGGCCGCATTACATTTTCAAAAGCTTCTCAATTTTGATACTTTTGCTGTAATATTTTTATCCTCATCTCCGGTATTTTCCTGGCAGCTTTATTCGAATCGGGATTAAGTTGATACGCGCTGGTGTATTCCCTGAGGGCATCTTCGTACATCTTTTTCCTTTCATAAGCACCAGCCAGATTAAGATACGCCATATAGTCCTCCTGGTCTAAACCTAATGATTTTTTGTAATATTCAATTTCTTTGTCGGTATTACCCTTAAGACTGTAAATATGAGCAAGGCCTGAGTAAATTTCCGCCTTTTTCGGAGCCAGTTTAGACATCTTTTCATAGGTTTTGATAGCGCTGCTATAATCTTTATTTTTCAGATAATATCCGGCAAGAACGTTTAATTCTTCCAGAGTCGGATGATAACCATATTTGAGCGCCTTTTCATAGTTTTTAGTAGCCTGTTTATATTTTTTTGTCTGTCCATACGCGAATCCGAGACCGGCATATACTGAACTGTTCTTGGATGAAATCTTTACAATCTTTTCATAGAGTTTAATAGCGCTGCTGTATTTTTTATCCCCGAGATAACAAGTCGCCAGCCCGTTCATGGCATCGGTGTCATCAGGGTTTATCTTCAGCACCGCTCTGTATTCGGCTGCCGCATTTCGGTAACTTTTTTTCTTTTCATAGGCTGTGGCCAGATTAAAATGAATCACAGGATCTTTCGGGTTCAGCGATATGGCCTTCCTGTAATTTGCCACCTCTTTCTTCCATAAGCCTTTTCCTCCGTAGGCTAGCCCGATATTCGCGTATGCCGACGCATTTCGGGGTTGTTTTTTTATAACTTTTCTAAATAATGTTATCGACTCATCGTAGTTTTCCAAACTCAAATAAGCACCGGCCAGAGCAGTCATCACATTGACGTCGCCCGGTATCATCTTTAAAACACGTTTGTACTGTTCAACGGCATTCTCACTTTTGCCTGTTTTTTCATACGCTTTTGCCAGATTATAATACACCATAGCGTTTTTTGGGTTCAGCCGTATTGACGCATTATAGTTCGCGATAGCGTTATTCCATCTTCCTAATTTTCCATAAGCGAAGGCAATGTTGGCATATGCTGAAGCGTCCTTGGGATTTCGCCGGATGATTCTTCTGTAAATCGGTAGTGACCTGCTGTACTCTTTCTTTTTTATATAGCACCTCGATAACCCGGCAAGCGCCTCCAGATCGTTCGGTTTTAGCTTCAGGATATCCTGATACTGAGAAATTGCCTTGTCTTGCATTTCTTTACGAACGTAAACCCGTGCAAGCATCTTGCGAACGCCGACGTCCTTTTTATTCATATTTATTGCCCGTTTCAGATAATCAATCTGAGAATCTTCATTTTCGGACATTCTGGCGAATCTCAACCAATCCTGTGGCGTAATCTCTACCCTTATAGGAATCGACGCAATGTTGTTATCATGATACCTTACGTCAATTTTATAATCCTTGACAGCCGAATTCCGCTTCTTTACTGTTGTTAATTTATCAACTAATTCAATACCTTTTAGCAATATTCTAAAGTCATTTTTGTCTCCTATTCCTTCAACATCGACGGTGATTCCCCTGCCAAAGAGAGAATCGGAAGAGACACTTTTTATGACAAATTCATCACGGTAGGAAATTTCG
Organism: uncultured Syntrophales bacterium; assembly: GCA_964652795.1. Taxonomy (GTDB): domain Bacteria; phylum Desulfobacterota; class Syntrophia; order Syntrophales; family JADFWA01; genus JAUSPI01. Next base: position 17,612 of record CAZZBF010000039.1, read on the forward strand.
AAGACGTCATCTTTTGTTAATTTATAGTCCTTCCCGTTTTTTTCAACGTCCAGATAATAAAATTTCGGTTCATGTCCCAGCACGGTGGAAAGAAATATTCTTTTCATTTTAGAGGTGTATAATATTAAATTATCAAGTTTTGCCTTATAGAAATGAGCAAAAAATACTCCGCCGGCGAACAATATCACCGTAACGGCAAGTATAACCAAAACATAAAAGGGTTTTCTTCCCTTCTGTTTTTTATTCTGGCTTTCTTTATTTATTTCGGATTTGTAGTAATCTACCACTCTTACCCTCTGGGATGATATTTCTTGTGAATCTTCTTCAATCGTTCTCTGGTAATATGAGTATAAATTTGAGTTGTTGATATATCCGCGTGTCCAAGCATTACCTGGACGGAGCGGAGATCTGCTCCCCCTTCCAAAAGATGAGTCGCAAAAGAATGCCTGAATGTGTGAGGATGCACCTTTTTCTGCAATCCTGCTTTATTAACATATTTTTTCAAGATCTTCCAGAACCCCTGCCTCGTAAGACCCCTTCCATATCTGTTAAGGAAAAGAATATTTGTTGTGTTTTCTTTTAAAAATTTCTGTCTTATATCCATGACATATCGGTTCAGAGAGTCGATAGCGGCTTTGCCTATCGGAACAATCCTTTCCTTATTACCCTTACCGATTGTGATAAGATATCCCACCTGCCAGTTGATGTTGTTTATGGTCAACGAAATCAATTCTGAAACACGAATTCCGGTTGCGTACATGAGTTCCAGCATTGCTTTATCCCTTATGCCGGAAAAAGTCTTTGTGTCCGGCTGCCTGAGAAGAAGATTCATTTCCTCCATACTCAAAGTATCGGGCAGCCGCATCCAGACCCTTGCCAGTTCAATATTCGCTACAGGATTTTCAGCGATAATGTTTTCGCGAATAAGGTATTTATAGAATCCCCTGAGGGCCGCGAGCCCTCTATTGACGGAGTTTGCTGTCAGGCCGCTTTTTCTCAAATTTCCTAAATAGACGATTACATCGTCGGAGTTAATATCTTTAACAGCTTTAATCCCCGCGTCCTGTGCGAATTCTACATGCCTGACTAAATCCCTGCTGTAGGCCTCCAGGGTATTAAGAGAAACACCTTTTTCAACAGCGAGGAAATTTAAATACTCGTCAACATAACGATACATTTTACTACTGCCTTGAGGGAATTTTTATATAGAGTCTAAAAAATACCGGACGGGATTGCAAGTATCATATTTTTAAAAGGAAGAGTGATCCGTGGCAGGAAAGTAAATATTGAAGCTCCCCGCAATAAGTTGCGGGGAACAAAGTAATTCGGAGAATAATGCACTCGCTGTTCAGTTCAAGCCGTAAGACTTTAACAAACTGAATAAATAAACAAGAAAAAGGGGGCTAAATAGCCCCCTTTTTCTTGTCTCAGCAAACCGCCGCGACTGGATAATCTCTTTTTGATTTTCCGTTACGGCGCGGCCAAAGTGTCGGTTGTTATGTTGCCGTTCGTATCCACTACATATGAGCCATTCAAATTTGTATGTGTACCCGTAACACCGCCATCGGCAGCTATGACTATCGTTACACCCGGGCTTGTCTTTGCCGTCGTAACTTCGGTACCTACAGCTCCGGTAGCTCCACCTGCGATTGTCTCACCAGTCAGAGTGGCACTGGGATTGTCGGCTATATAAGCCTGAACAGCTGTATAGCAGTTTTTTACATCAGCCTTGGTTGCCGCTATATAACCTCTTGCCCTGTACGCCGAAAACTGCGGGATGGCAATCGCGGCCAAGATTCCGATAATCGCGATAACGATCATCAGCTCGATTAGTGTGAAACCCTTCTGTCCACTTTTTTTATTAAATTTCATCAACATAATATGCCTCCTTTTTCTGGTTTAACTCGTTTAACATTTAAACTTCTTGGATATCCGTTTGGTGAGTATAAAGAGCAATTAACGTGCCAAATTGTTTTTAGATTGCAAACAACCGGTTACTAAGCGAAATACCCTTTAATTACAATATTTTATAGATGAAAAATTTAAGAATATATGATTGACGTTTTGAAGTTATGACCAAAGACTGGTTATTTTGACCAGATTGTGGGGATTTTCACAGGATTACGGGATATCAAGTTTTTCAAGCCTGTAACGCAAAGAATCAAAACTTATATTGAGATACTTGGCGGCCTTTGTTTTTGAACCATTTGCTTTTTCAAGAGCTTTTTTTATTAATTCTCTTTCAATTTTTTCCATCTCATCACTCAGGCTAATGCCCTTATCAGGTATGTCAGTATTCCAAGAGATGACCTCATAGGTTTTTCCGTTTTCTGAAATGTCAAGATTTTCGGGCAGGATAATATTGCTCGTCTCAAGAGCGGCGCTTCTTTCAATAATATTTTCGAGTTCCCTCACGTTACCGGGAAACTTGTATTCCATCAGAAGTTCCATCGCATAGGAGGAAATCTTTTTAATTTCCTTTCCGAATTTTTTGGAATATTTCTCGATAAAATATTCCGTCAAAACGGGAATGTCTTCCTTCCTATCCCTCAAAGGAGGAAGATTTATTAGAACTACATTGAGCCGATAATAGAGATCTTCCCTGAAACTCCCGTCTTCAACCTTCTGTTTTAGATTCTGATTTGTTGCCGATATAATCCTTACATCTACTTTGATGTCTTTCTGTCCCCCTACCCTTCTAAACGTTTTTTCCTGGAGGACTCTTAGAAGTTTCACCTGAAGAACAAGAGGTAATTCAGCAATTTCATCGAGGAAGATAGTTCCGCCGCCGGCATTTTCGAAAAGGCCGGCTTTATCGGAATAAGCACCGGTAAAAGATCCTTTAACGTGGCCGAATAGTTCACTCTCGAGGAGTGCTTCAGGTATTCCGCCACAGTTTATAACAACAAGCGGCATATTTTTTCTGGGACTGTTATCGTGAATAGCTCTGGCCACAAGCTCCTTTCCTGTTCCACTTTCACCGGTAATAAGAACATTTGCCGTGGTCCCCGCCACTTTCTTGATGAGTGAATAGACTTCGAGCATTTCCCTGCTCTTCCCTATCAGATTTCCAAAACTTACAGCATCTTCCACACTTTTCATGAACTGCGCTTCTTTTTTTTTGACACCTTTTTTCTTTAACGCGTCGCGAATTATACCCTTCAGATCCTCAATATCAAAGTTTTTCTCAAGATAATCGTATGCCCCTTCCTTCATTGCGGCAACGGCGGTTTCTCCTGAGGCATAGGCGGTGATTAAAATAACCATGGTTTCGGGAGATATTTCCTTGATACCCTTCAAAAAATCAATCCCGTCTACCTTTGGCATTTTCAAATCCGTGACTACCAGATCGAACTTATGCTTTCCGCAAAGAGTTAGCGCTTCTTTCCCGTCACAGGCACTTTTGACTTCGTATCCTTCTCTCATCAACATTATATCAAGGAATTCCCTCATTCCTCTGTCGTCATCCACGACAAGAATCGTTGCCATTCACTACCTCCTTTATATACGAAAATGCCAAAATTAAATGTCTCGATAAATTATATATGTGTTGAGGGCTGCTGTATTTGAGGAACTAAAGTTATGAGTTACTTTCCTGGGGCAGCAAAACCGTACAGACTGTTCCTTCTCCCGGCTTGCTATTAATATTAATAACTCCCTCATGGCTCTCGACAATTCTGTTAACGATCGCCAGACCAAGCCCTGTTCCTTTTTCCCTGGTTGTGTAAAATGGTTCAAATATTCTGTCAATATCTTCTTCAATTCCGCACCCACTATCATTGACCTGTATTTCAAGATATTGTCTGCCTTTAAAAGAAACCGGTCTGGTTTTCAGTTCCAGCTTGCCCCCGTTCGGCATCGACTGAACAGCGTTCAATATCAGGTTTAACAGTGCCTGTCTTATTTCCGCTATGTTTCCATAAATGCTTGTCTGATTACGTGAATTCCTTCTTACTTCAATGTTACCAACCCAATCAGGACTGTGGCGAACAGATTCAAGAATGTCATCTAAAAGAATTTCAATATCAACATCTTCACGCTTGGTCGGATTCGGTCGAGCGAGTAAAAGAAAACCTTTCATAAAATTTTCAAGTTGATCCTTTCCCCTCAGGATTATTTGCATAAGTTTCCTGTCAGTTTCACTCAGATCAAGGCCTCTTTCCAACACCTGAATGGATCCTCCGATTGATGCGAGAGGATTTCTGATTTCGTGGGCAAGACTCGCCGCCATTTCCCCGATAAGGGCAAGCCTTTTATTTTTTTCAACCTGACGCTCCATCTCTTTGATGGTCGTCAGGTCCTGAAAGATCAGAATCTTACCGATTTTTTGTCTGCTGCTGTCAATAAGTGGATAAATAGAACAACCCAATATTTTACCCAGGACTTTCATCTCAAATCTGTTTACAATGTTCTCATAATTACTTGCATTGCTTCCGTTATTTTTTGTCTTGGGAAAGTTAGGAAAAATACTGCCAATTTTTTTGTTTATAACTTCAGAACATGAAAGATTGGTAATTTCTTCAGCTCCCCTGTTAAAAGATTTTATGTTTTCCTGGTGGTCAATTGTTAAAATACCTGTGTCAAGCGATTCGATTATACTTTTGTGAAATAGGTCGAGTTGGTCAAAATCACTCTCTTTTTCCGCCAGGAGTGTTCTCACCTGCTTTTCCTGTTTAACAGCAAAGCTTGCAAGGAATGCTACGATATAAAAGAATACAATGTGAATAAAGATTCTCGAAAACACATACCCTGCGCTGTAATTGTAATCAAAGTTAAAGGGATATATTGGGTGGATAAATCCGAAATATTCCAGGTCGATTAATGTGCCGTAGAGTATAATGCTTACGGAGGCAAGAATAATAACCCCTTCTCTTGTCAGAAACAGAACTGAATACATGATGACCAGGGGATAAAAGACAGAGTAAACACTCTCGATTCCACCTGTTGTATAGACGAGTCCCGTTATAAGTACAATATCGGCAAGGCTTTGTAGATAGATATTCCATTTGAGACTTTTGATTCTCTTTATAAGTAAAACATATAAAAATGAAAGAAAATAGGTTATTAATATAATAATGTAAAGCGAGGCGATTGATGTTCCAGGCAGTGATTCTGTTCCCTTGAACTGTATAAAGGCTGCGATACCGAGCAAAAAGGTAACAATTACAACCCTGAGAAACATTAACCACCGGAATCTTATATCCAGTAAATTATCTTTCATATTGATCAGAATGTTCTGAAACCTACGTGGATATTGGTTTCTACGTAAAAGTGGGATATTTTTCGAAGGTTTCTTTTGATATTAATGCTATAATACTTCGAAAATTAAATCCATTCAAAAATACCATGCAAAGACCCTTGATTTCCTTTCTTATTTTCCTGATGGCCGGGATAATCGTTGGCAACTTCACTTACGTGCCCCACACGTTCGTAGCCATATCTCTTTTAATTTCTCTTTTTATACTTCTGCTTGCGATAATCAAAAAGCGGAAAAAAATTATTATGGGTTGCCTTTTTATATCGTTATTTTCCCTCGGTATTCTCAACATAAACTTTCTTCTTTATCCTCATACTATACCTATGAATATATGCGTCTACGCTAACAGCAAAGACAAAGTTGCAATCGAAGGAATAATCTCACAAAATCCTGTTCTATCAAATAACAGGCTTAATCTTGTCGTTACAACAAATAAGATTATAAAAGACGGCCTAATCATTCCGGTTGAAGGAAAAATTATGCTTTCTGTTAATAGTGGTCAAAGAGTGGTCAAATATGGTGATCTGATAAGGGCAGTAACCCGGCTTAAAACACCACATAATTTCAATAACCCCGGTGGATTTGATTATAAAAAATATCTCGGTTACAGAGGCATCCGGGTTCGAGGATTCGTGGATAATCATTCAGGCATCGTGGTAATAAGGGAAAATCGGGGGAATTTACTTAAATTAAAACTTGAAAAATTCAGGACCAGTCTCAGAAAGCTTATCGAAGGGGCGTCACCTTATCCGCAGAGTAAAGTCTTAAAGGCATTGATCCTCGGAGAAAAGAAAGAAATCCCGAAAGATATCCATGAAAGTTTTAACCGAACCGGAATGTCCCATGTGCTGGCAATATCGGGACTTCACATCGGGATAATAGCATTTTTCTCAATTATTATTATCAGATTCAGTATGAAATCTTCGGAATATCTCCTTTTAAGATTTAACATTCTCAAAGTTTCGGTCATTTTTGCCTTCATTCCTATAATTATTTACGCATTCATTGCGGGTTTCGGCATCTCAACGGTAAGAGCCACCATAATGATACTGACTTTTTTAGTTGCAATACTCTGCGGCAGGGAAAGAGAATTGTTTAATACCCTGGCACTTGCAGCCTTCGTAATACTTGTCATTTCACCTGGTTCGCTCTTTGATATTTCCTTTCAGCTTTCCTTTACCGCGGTGGCGGCTATCCTGTTTATTGCTCCGCGGCTGTCTTCTCTGATTCCCAAAGGAAACCCTGATGGGAAATCCTGCCTTAAAAAAGCTCGATTAAGTATATTTTTTCTCATTGTCACGTCACTCAGCGCGATACTCGGCACTATACCGCTGATTGCTTTTTATTTTAATAGAATATCAACAGTCACCCTTTTTTCAAATATATTAATAATACCGATTATAGGTTTTATCGTCCTTCCGCTCGGCATGGCGACTATAGTGACCGCCCCGGTGTCTACTTCAGTTGCCGTTTTGTTAATTAAGATTTCATCTTTTTTTGTCGGTATTTCCATCTCGATCGTTAATTTTTTGGCAACATTGCCATTTTCATCCTTTTTTATCACCACACCAACTCTGATAGAAATAACAGCCTATTATCTCCTTCTAATAACAACGTTGAAGCTGATAGATTCCAGGAACGAAAACAACACTTCCATCTCCATTTTTTCAAAAAGGGGAAACCCTACTGACCTTCCTTTAAAAATGGGGTGGATGAAATACGGCGGTTTCATGATCGCTTTTCTTCTTCTTATTATGTTCTTTGTCGCAGATGGGATCTACCTCCAGATAAGAAGGGTAAACGCGGGGCATCTCAAAACAACGTTTATAGATGTGGGACAGGGGAGTTCTACGCTTGTTGAATTTCCAGAAGGTGCAAAGATGCTTGTTGATGGTGGAGGTTTTTACGATGAAAGCTTTGATGTCGGAAGATACGTTGTTGCCCCGTTTTTATGGCACGAGAGGATAAAGAAAGTGGACGTGGTTGTCCTTACTCACCCTCAGTCGGATCACTTAAACGGTCTGATATATATTCTGGATAATTTCGACGTGGGAGAAGTCTGGTCAAATGGTGAAACCGCCGACACCAGGTCTTATAAAAATTTTATCGAAACAATAGAAAAGAGACGGATAGTTCACAGGATTGTCAGCAAGGATACACCCGAAAAAAAAATAGGCAAGATTGCCGTAAAAATATTAAACCCGGAAAAACCCATCATAAAATACGGAAACTACATTCAGAGATTTGACGTAGTCAATAATAATTCCCTGGTCATGAAACTCACATTTGAAAAGGTAAGTTTTCTCTTGCCGGCAGATATATCAGGACCAACCGAGTCACGTCTCGTAATCTCGAACGCTGACCTCAAAAGCGATGTTCTCATGGCTCCCCACCACGGAGGATTTACATCAAGTACACCCCCGTTTCTTAACAGGGTTCGCCCTGAAATTGTTGTCATTAGCTGCGGCGCTAATATCTTTGGCCACCCCCATCCGGACGTGCTGGAAAGATATAAAATCATCGGCTCACGGATTTTCAGGACAGATAGAAATGGGGCGGTTACAATAATAACGGATGGCCATGATATCTCGATAAATGTATTTAAAAAGTAAGCATTTAGATATTAGCTAAAACAATTTTTGGTTTGTCCTTTTTATTCCTTGATAGTTGGTTATCCTCTGGTCGGAAACGTACTAAAAAACAGTAAGGTACAAAGGCTGATAAATGAATGCTGAACGCTGATAGCTTACTTATTTCTTGTTGCGTTTGAAGGGGGTTGTATGTTATCTGTCCCTGCATTAAAAACAAGGCTTGCATAAGCACCATAAAACTGTATAAAGTTTTATAAATTTTATTTTCAATTCCAAAAAGGTCTTTAATCTATGGAAGTTATTACTGCCGTCAGAGGGTTCAAGGATATATTGCCGGAAGAAACGGGGAAATGGCAGTATGTCGAGGAAAGAGCCCGGGAAATATTTAAAAATTTCGGTCTAAGTGAGATAAAGGTGCCGATTCTCGAGAAGACCGACCTATTCAAAAGAGGTATTGGGGAAACCACAGACATCGTCGAAAAAGAGATGTATACATTCAAAGACCTCGGAGGGGATTATCTGACGCTCCGTCCGGAAGCAACGGCATCGGTCATACGGGCATATCTACAACATAACATGCATACCGCGGACCCCGTGGCAAAGCTTTTTACCATAGGTCCTATGTTCAGGCGTGAAAGACCCCAGAAGGGAAGATTCAGACAGTTTCACCAGATAAACGTCGAACTCATAGGCCAGGATGATTCTCGTGTTGACGCGGAACTTATTCTCATGCTGATCTGTTTTTTGAAGAGTGTTCAACTCTCCGGCTTGGGTCTTGAGATAAATTCACTGGGATGTCCCGAATGCCGTCCCTTATTTCGAGAGGAGATATTAAGTTTTCTTCGGAACAAAAAAGATGATCTTTGTAAAGACTGTCTCAGGCGTCTCGACGCCAACCCGCTCAGGGTTTTTGACTGTAAAATGGAAGGTTGCCGCGAAATCATATCCAATGCGCCCAAATTGCTCGATTACATCTGCCCCGAATGTCAAAATCATTTTGATAAGGTCAAGGAATACCTTAAGGTTTTTGATATACCCTTTGAAATTAACGCAAAAATGGTTCGAGGTCTTGATTATTACACCAGGACGGCTTTTGAAGTCACGACGGAATTACTCGGGGCACAAAACGCCATAGCAGGAGGAGGAAGATACGACAGGCTTATCAAGGAGCTTGGCGGACCGGAGATCCCGGGAATAGGCTTCGCGATCGGCATTGAACGCTTGATTTCATTGCTGCCGATGAAAGATGAAGAATTTGCAACTCACCCTAATCTTTTCATTGCCGCCCTGGGTGATGAAGCCCGGGAATTCGCCTACTCGCTCGGCAACCGCCTCCGAATGCTGGGAATCAGAACAGAAATGGATTATTCGGGAAAAAGCCTCAAAAGCCAGATGAGGCGGTCAAATAAATTTAACAGTCACTATACGCTGATTCTTGGTGAAAAGGAAATACGGGAAAAGAAGGCTGAATTGAGGAATATGAAAAAAGGGACACAGGAAACTGTGAGCCTTGATAATATCGAAAAAATGATAATTGATATAGTAAAAGAATGACAAGTTCGCAAAAAGTCTTTTCGGAGCG
>CAZZBF010000040.1:0-8503 GCA_964652795.1 uncultured Syntrophales bacterium
GGAAAAGCAGAAGATTTAAGTGAACATATTTTCCTAATCTTAAAATATTTTCTCTATGATCGGCAAGATTTTGCCGAACCGTTGGGGTAAAGAGGGCTGAATCTTGAATATTTTGTTCGTATCTGATGTTTCGATTGCTGAGGTAATCGGTGGAGCAGAAAGGGTTCTTTTTGAGCAGAGCACTCGATTGCAAAAGAGAGGACATAATGTTCATATCCTGACCCGTAAATTATCTGAGCATAATTCTGATCATGAAATCATTCATGGTGTTGATGAATGGAGATATGATCTTGATCAAAACAATGGCTTTTCTTATATCAAATCTACTTTATCAAACTGTAAAAAACTGTTTGAAGCACTTCAGAATCAGTATTCCTTTGACTGTATCAATTTTCATCAACCCTTTTCCGCATTTGGAGTTATCCGTTCTCCCGCCGGCAGGAATATAACGAAAGTATACACATGCCACTCTCTTTCATTTGAGGAGTTTCAATCGAGAAATCCAAGGCCTAAAAATATTATAAGAAAGATTCTATATTTTCTGAATATTCAGGCAAGGAAGTTTATAGAAAAAACAGTTTTGCGTAAATCCGACGTAGTAGTTGTTTTGAGCCGGTTTACCAGAGAGAAATTACAACGTGTCTATGAGATTCCTTCCGAGAAGATTACAATTATTTCGGGAGGAGTTGATCTTGAACGATTCTTTCCAGCCACAGATAGAACTGAAATAAGAAAGTATTTAAATATGCCTCAAGAAAAAATGATGTTATTTACAGTAAGGAATTTGGTGCCCAGAATGGGGTTGGAAAATCTAATATATGCCTTCAAAGATGTAATTAAAACAGTACCTGACATTTATCTTGTTTTGGGTGGAGATGGGCCACTGAAAAATGCCCTTATTTCATTAACTGAAGAATTGGGAATTGAAAATTGCGTAAAATTTACTGGTTTTATCCCGGAAGCGGAACTTCCCGATTTTTATCGAATGACCGATATTTTTGTTCTTCCCACTCTGGAATTAGAAGGATTTGGATTAATTATCCTGGAAGCGCTGGCGTCAGGTGTTCCCGTTTTGGGAACGCCGGTAGGCGGGACAGTTGAAATTTTGACCAGGTTTAATTCTAAATATCTCTTCAAAGATACTAAGCCAAGGTCAATGGCTGAATTGATTATTGAAACCTGTGGGGAACTTAGGGATGATCCAAGACTCCGGCAAGATGTTTCTTGTCAATGCAGGTTATTTGTGGAGGAGAATTATTCCTGGGAGAAAAATGTCAATTCTCTGGAAAGTCTGATTGCAAAGATGGCATTAGGTGAATGTCATGAAGGAAATACCAGTTTTACTCTATCATAATATCGGCCATTATCCGGCGGATGCGATGGAGGATGGACTTCAACCTGAACCGTTCAAACGGCAGATGGGTTTTCTTTCAGAGAATGGATATAATGTTGTGTCGTTGAGCATGGCACTGGATCATTTTACCGGGCGTATCAAATTGCCGCCCAAATCTATTGCGATTACAATTGATGGCGGCTATCGAGATGCTTACACAGACGTGGTTCCCGTTTTGAAGAGCCATGGTTTCCAAGCGACATTTTTCATCATTCCTGAGTACATTGGTAACGAGAGGACAATAGGTGGTATAACAGTAGCATGTTTGAACTGGGACGAAGTCGATAAAATTGTGAAAAGCGGGATGTGCGTAGGCCTTTTGGCCTATGAAGGCCGTGGGATCAAGACACAATATGATGAGCAATCCATTAGGGAAAGCGTTTCAGGTTCCATCAAAATAATGAGAAAGAAATTAAATAGCGATATTCAATTTTGCGCGTTCAGGGAAGGAGTTCTTAAAAAACCCTTATGGGATTTTCTGAAGATTCAGGGGTTTCAGGCGGTTTTTACGCAGTGTCCTACAAATCGGCGACCCAGTTTGGCAGGTATCGGAAGAATACAAATCGATGACGATGACCATAATATTTTTCTTACAAAGATTTCTAATACATATCTTTTCTTCAAGGATAAACGTTCCTGGAAATATATTCGCAAATATAAGATTGACAGATTAGCCCATCGAGTATCAGAAACCTTAGATCGGATTAGGGAAAACAAGTAAGTGTTTACAGTTGTCAGTTGTCGGTTTGCAGTTAAATAAAGTGGGAGTTAGAGGAGATTATGGGTTCTTCTTTTGAAGATTTAGAAGTTTGGAAAAAATCTTGCAGATTGTCGGTACGTCTTTATGAGTTGTTAAGAGATTGCCGTGATTATGGGATGAAGGATCAGATGCTCCGCTCATCTATATCTATTCCATCAAATATTGCTGAAGGAAGTGAAAGAAAGAGCATTCCGGATTTTCAGAGGTTTATAAATATTGCAATAGGCTCGGCTGCCGAGTTGAGAACACAAATTTACATATCGAGGGAAGTTAATATATTTTGTGATTTAGATTCAAAAGAATTAATTCAAGAATTAAAATCAATATCCAAAATGCTTCAGTCGTTGCATAGTTCATTGAAGAAACTGTGAACTGTGAACCAACGACTGTAAACGGTAAGTATTAATGTGCGGAATTTGCGGAAAGTTGACAACAGATGGTAGACCCGTGGGAGAAGGTTTGCTTCGTAAGATGACTTCTGTTCTTACTCATCGCGGACCGGACGACGACGGTGTCTATCTGAATCACCAGCCGGATTTAAGCGTAGGCCTGGGGCATCGAAGACTCAGTATCATTGATTTATCCGAAGCCGGTCGTCAGCCGATGTCAAACGAGGACAAGACTGTCTGGATGATCTTCAATGGGGAAATATACAATTTCCGGTCTTTGAGAACCGAGCTTAAAGAGAAAGGACACCGCTTCAATTCACAGACCGATTCCGAGGTTATTATCCACCTTTATGAAGAAGAGGGGATCGAAGGGGTAAGCAGGCTTGCCGGTATGTTTGCCTTTGTCATATGGGACGAGAGATCTCGGATGCTTTTCCTGTGCAGGGATCGACTCGGCATTAAACCCCTCGTTTATTATAGAGACGAGGGATCCTTAATCTTTGCCTCGGAGATGAGAGCGATACTTGAAGATCCGGATGTGATAAGACAGATAGACTGGAACGCTCTCGGTCTTTACCTTACGTTTAATTTTATACCTGCCCCGTATACGATATTTGAAAACCTTAAAAAGGTAAAGCCGGGACACGTTCTGATTTTCCGTAAAGGGGAAATAGAGGAAAAACAGTACTGGAAAATTGACAGTTGCGATGCTGGAACCGGCCAGAAAGATTTTACCACTCAAAAGAAAGAGCTGTTTGAGCTCTTGGAAGAGGCGGTGAGGGTACGGATGATTGCGGATGTCCCTTTGGGCGCGTTTTTGAGCGGCGGCATTGATTCAAGCATTATCGTCGGACTCATGGCCAGGAATTCCAGGCAACCGGTAAAGACCTATTCAATAGGGTATAAAGATATGCCGATGTTTGATGAGACCGCGTATGCCAGGGAAGTGGCCGCCTTGAATAATACCGATCATCATGAAATCAAGCTTGGCTCGCAGGATGTTATTGATGCCATCCCTCAAGTCCTTGACTCTTTTGATGAACCGTTTGCCGATTCTTCAGCGGTTCCGATGTTTGTCGTGTCAAGGGAGACGGTCAATGATGTCAAGGTTGCTCTCTCCGGTGACGGTGGAGATGAGCTGTTTGCCGGATACAGGATGTATGCGGGAGAAGAATGGTATTCGCGGTATCGTTTGATTCCTTTAGCTTTCAGAGAAAACATTATAGAGCCGTTGTTTTTTTCTTTACCGGATTCAAGAGACAACAAATTTCACGATTATATAAGAAGGGCGAAGAAGTTTTTCAGAGGAGCGAAGAGCGCTGTCTTCGAGGAGCGGTTTTTTGCGTGGAACGAGATATTTTCAAGGGAGTTAAGAGAAAGTATCGTTACAGGGTCCGAGAGTATAGATCATGATCTGGGGAAGAAACTTTTATCGGAACGATTAAACGAAAGAAACGATGATAAAATTAATAGGATGCTTTACGCGGATGTGAAGTCGTCACTTCCAGGGGATATGCTGAAAAAAGTGGACATCATGAGTATGCTCAATTCCCTGGAGGTCAGAGTTCCCTTTCTTGACCACAGAGTTTGTGAGATGGCCTTCACCATTAGCGGTGATCGGAAGTTCAGAAAAGGGAGAGGGAAGCATATTCTCATCGAAACCTTTAAAGAGATTCTTCCCCTGTCTTTACATAACAGACCTAAGTGGGGATTTGAAATGCCGATCAGCAAGTGGCTTAAGTCTGACTTGAGATATTTGATTGACGAATGTCTATCGAGGGAAACGGTTGTTAAACAGGGGATTTTCAATTATGATGTTGTTGAAAAGTTAATTGACAGTCTTATTAAGAACCGTTCTGACACTTCTTGGCAAATCTGGAATTTGATAGTCTTTCAGGTCTGGTATTCCAATTATATGGAAGGATAATGTTATTGGGAAAGATAAAGGTCGCGCATATCATTGCTCGATTTGACAAAGGGGGATCTGCCGAAAACACCTTTTTGACGGTCGTGGGTCTTGATAAAGAAAAGTACGACGTTATCCTGATCAAAGGACTTTCACTGGAATCTGAAATGGGAGAGCGTGAGGCCCGGGCGGCGGAAAAAAACCTTGCCGATATTGAAAGGCTCGGGATCAGAACATTAACCGTTTCCGAACTGGTTAGAAAGATTTCCCCGCTGAATGACCTGAAAGCCTTTATCTCTATAATAAAAATTTTTCTAAAGGAAAAACCGAGCATTGTTCATACCCATACCTCAAAAGCGGGAATCCTGGGAAGATGGGCGGCTTTTTTTGCTCGAATCCCTGTAGTTATTCATACGCCGCACGGCCACGTATTCTGGGGATATTTCAACAGATGGACTACGCTGGTCTTTGTCATTTTGGAAAAAATGACAGCCTTTATAACCGATAAGATTATCGCGCTGACAGAACAGGAAAAAAAAGACCACCTGAAGCTTAATATAGCTCCTGAAAGTAAATTTTCAACAATTCACAGTGGTGTGAACCTTGTTAAGTTGTTCAGCGAATCTGTCGATATTATTGCAATAAAGAGAAATTTGGGCGTAGCCGAAAACTGCTTTGTTGTGGGCACAGCGGGCAGACTCACAATTGTAAAAGGGCACAGATATTTGATCGAAGCGGCAAGGGAAATTTTAAATGCCAGGCCGGATACAACTTTTATCTTCTTGGGCGATGGTGAACTTTTGGATGAACTCAAAAATATGACCACCGAGTTGGGTATAGAGAAAAATGTAAAATTTACCGGTTGGCGGTCTGATGTGGCAGAGGTAATCTCGGTATTTGATGTATTTGTGCTTCCGTCCCTCAATGAGGGGATGGGACGGGTGCTTGTTGAAGCTATGGCTTTGGGTAAACCGGTTGTCGCAAGTAATGTTGGCGGAATATCCGATCTGGTTATTCATGGCAGGAATGGTCTTCTTGTCCCGGCGGCTGATTCCAGGGCTCTCGCGGACGAACTGGAATTTTTGATGAAAAATTCAGAAAAGAGAAAAGCGATGGGTCGCGAGGGAAAGAAAATGGCGGTGAGCTATAGCGCCGATTCTATGGTGCGGAAGATAGAGCGGTTGTACCGGGAGTTAGCGGTGTCGTGTTGTCATTTCGAGGAGTGAAACGACGAGAAATCTTTGCGATGCAATAGGCTAAAAAACAAGATTTCTCACATTCGTTCGAGATGACGGAGTGGAGAGTTCGCAATGCACGAAAACGCAATTTTACAAAGGTTTCGATTATTTAAAAGAGCGGCCCTGGGTATAATCTTCGTAATGATGTTTTTTGCCATTTGCGCGACGGAATCTTTTTGCGCTAATTATCAGCAGATTGCCGGTTTGATTGACCTTCGCAGTACGTTCAGCGACGGAGCTTATGATATAGAATCCCTTGTAAAAATGGGAAAGGAAAGGGGATTTGAGGTTGTTATTATCAATGATCATGACAGGATGGTCATGGAATACGGCCTTTTCCCGTTCAGAAAGCTGATTAAAAAAAGAGTTGAGTTGAACTCGATCAATAAACAGGGCGCGAAGGCTTATCTGGATTCGATTAAAGAAGTTCGGAAAAGATATCCTGACATGATTGTTATCCCGGGCTCGGAGACTGCCGCTTTTTATTACTGGACGGGTTCGTATTTTAAAAATAATCTTACCGCCCATGATCATGAGAAACGCATTCTGACCGTAGGAATGGAGAACCCGGAAGATTATGAAAACCTTCCGATTTTACACAACGGAACTTCTGTAGAATATATCGATATGGTACTCCCCGGTATTTTTTTATTTCTGTGTCCTTTTGTGGCTTCCATCTTTCTGATAAAGTGGGGCGGATTTTACAGGATAATAGGGACAGTTGTTTTTATTTTAAGTGTTGCTTTTATTATTAACAGCAATCCTTTCAGGAGCTCTTCCTTTGATCAGTATAGCGGCAAACAGGGGGTAGCCCCGTATCAGCTTCTTATAAATTATGTAAATTCGAAAGGAGGGCTTACCTTCTGGAACTATCCGGAAACAAAATCCGGCATCAGAAAAATGGGGCCGATTTATGTTGACACGCCCTCTTACCCGGAGGTGCTGGAGGAATCTCAGAATTATACGGGATTTGCCGCTCTTTACGGGGACAATATAAATGTGACTGAACCCGGTAATATGTGGGATGGAATTTTGAAAGCGTATTGTAAAGGAACAAGAAGCAGACCTGTCTGGGGGATAGCAACGGCTGATTATCACGAGGAAGGAGAAGCCGGAGAAAAACTGGGGAATTTCCCGACGATTTTTTTTGTTCGTGAAAAGACTAAGAGGGAAGTATTAGAAGCCTTGAAAAATGGGAAAATGTATGCCTATCAGGGAAATTATCCCCGGATTGTTAAGCTTGAAGAGTTTTCTGTTTGCTCGCTTGATGGTGGAATTAAAGGAATTTCAGGTGATGAAATCGTACTGAAAGGCAATCCCATGATTAATATTTCCCTTGCGGCAGATGGGACTTCTAAAGGTGAAGTAAAAGTTCGATTGATAAAATCGGGAGAATTGATTAAAATTTTTAAAGGGACTTTGCCTTTGCGGATTGATTATGAAGACAAATATTTTCACCCCGGCGAGAAGGTATACTACAGGATGGACATGTGTGGGTGTGGAAAACTTGTTTCCAATCCAATCTTTGTGAAATTTAACAGGTAGAGTGGGTGCAGGAGGTAAAGATGATCGTTTCGGTACATCAACCGCAATACCTGCCCTGGCTCGGTTATTTCGACAAGATTGACAGGGCGGATATTTTTATCCTGCTCGACGATGTTCAATTTAAGAAGAATGAATGGCAGAACAGGAACAGGATCAAAACCGCGAATGGATGGCAATGGCTGACCGTTCCCGTCATGTACAAATTCCCCCAATTGATAAATGAGGTGGAAATTAACAATAAAGACAAGTGGCGTCATCGACAGCGGCAGGCGATTATCTCGAACTACAAAAGAGCTCCTTTCTGGTCTTTCCTTGAAGAATTTTTTGAAGAGATATTTTCATTAGAGTGGCAGTACATATCTCAATTGAATATATATGTTGTAAAAAAGCTTGCGGAGTTGATGGGTATTACGACACCGATGTATATTGCCTCTGAACTTGGGGAATTTCCTGAAGAACCCGATGATAGGCTCATTGCCCTGACAAAACATTTTGATGCGGATGTTTATCTGGCAGGAGGCGGGGGGAAGGGATATATGAATATGGAAAAATATTCCCACGAGGGAGTTAATGTTATTTTTCAGGAATACAAACATCCCGTTTACAATCAGCTTTTTGGTGATTTTGAACCGTTTATGTCAGTTATTGATTTAATTTACAATCACGGAGAAAAAAGTCTTGGGATATTGAGGGGGAAATCATGAAAATTCTTGCCGTAGGAGCCCATCCCGATGATATAGAAATCGGCTGTGCCGGCAGTCTTTTGAAGTGTACCAATGCGGGCTGCGATCTGTATCTTATGGTCATGACGACGGGTGAAAAAGGGGGAGATAGAGAAACAAGAAAGGCTGAGCAGGTCAAATCCGCGGAAATCATGAAGGCCAGGGATCTTATCTGGGGCGGGTATGAAGATACCGAGTTATCACCTAATATGAACAAGCTGGTTTCCGATATCGAAGAAGTTATGAAGAAAATAGAGCCGGATTTCTTTTTAATCAGTTACGGTGATGACAGCCATCAGGACCACAGGTCGCTGTGCAGAGCCGCGATTTCGGCTTCGAGATATACAAAAAATGTTCTTTTCTACGAGGTTCCAACCACGCAAAATTTTTCTCCGTCCGTGTTTGTTGATATAAGGGATACGATAGACGGTAAGATTGAGTCCCTTCTGGCTCACGAATCTCAGGTTACAAAGACCCATATTGAAGGGTTATCAATAGTGGATATTGCGAGATCAACGGCCGTATTCAGAGGAATTCAGGGAAGAGTGTT
>CAZZBF010000040.1:8603-26869 GCA_964652795.1 uncultured Syntrophales bacterium
ATGATTTCACATTCAAAGCCAACTCTGGATCAGGATGATTATAAAACTGTTATGGATGTTCTGAAATCAGGTCATCTTGTCCAGGGTGAGAAGGTTGTTGAATTTGAAAAGGACATATCTTCTTTTATCGGTCTTAAAGATGGTGTTGCTGTCAGTTCCGGTACGGCCGCGCTTCATCTTTCTCTTATCGCCCTTGGAATAGGCAGGGGTGACGAGGTAATTGTTCCGAGTTATGTCTGTTCCGCTCTTCTCAATGCTGTTTTGTATGTGGATGCCGTTCCGGTTGTCGCCGATATAGACAGGTCTACATTTAATATAAGTTCTGAAGATCTGAAGAAGAAAATAACAAAAGGGACAAAAGCGATCATAATTCCTCACATGTTTGGCCTTCCGGCAGATATTGATGAGATAATATCGCTTGGAATTCCTGTCATTGAGGATTGTGCCCAGTCTATAGGAAGCGAATACAAAGGTAATTATACCGGAGGTTTTGGAGCTCTCTCGATATTTTCTTTCTACGCAACAAAGATGCTTTCTGCCGGAGAGGGAGGGATGGTTCTCTGTAATGACGATGGCCTTATCGGAGCTGTCAGGGATATGAGGGATTATGATGAGAAGGAGAGCTATTCCGTCAGGTATAATTACAAGATGACGGATATTCAGGCTGCGCTTGGAATAAGTCAGCTTAAAAAACTTTCTTCCTTTATTGAAAGGAGAAAGGAAATTGCCGGTCTCTATAACAAGGTGTTGGAAGAGATGGCGTTTCCGATTCCAGCTGTTCCTGAAGGACGGGAGCATATTTATTACAGATATGTGCTACTTGAACGGAACCATTTAGGATTTATGGAAGAGATGCGAGAAAAGGGGATCGATTGCAGGAGACCGGTCTTCAAGCCGCTGCATAAGTTCTTGGGAATGTCAGGGTTTCCGGTTACAGACGAAATTTTTCAACAAGCGGTGTCAATACCCATTTACCCTTCCTTGAGTGATGACGAGGTGAAAAAAATCATTGATGCTGTGAAGAATCTGTTATCGAAAAGTTGAAGAGATAAGGGGGTTTGTTTTGCTGGAAACTTCATGCAGACGTATAACATGGTATGGTGCCATTTTTGCCTTAACAGTACTTTTACTCCCATTTTCAAGAAGTTATTTTATTGAAGTTGGAATCAGGTGGCTTTACATACTGTTCTTTTCACTTTCCCTTTCGGCAGTCTTGACACCGATCATGAGAATGATAGCTCTTAAGCTGGAAATTGTTGATATCCCGGGGGGGAGAAAGATACATGAAAAGAATACACCCCTCCTGGGAGGTCTTGCAATTTTAATTGCTTTCAATACAGCCCTTTTGTCCAATATGATCCTTGACAGGAAAATGGTCGTGTTACTTTTGGGAAGCTTCATTGTCGCCATGATCAGCCTAGTGGATGATTGGAAAGAGATCCCGGCAAGAATAAAGCTGTTTGTCCAGATTTGTGCTGTCCTATTCATGGTTTATTTTGGAGTTGTGCTAAATTTGTTTCCCATAAACACGGTATGGGGGTATCTGTTAAATGTATTATTTACTATTATCTGGATCGTGGGGCTGACGAATGCGATGAATTTCATCGACGGCATGGATGGTCTTGCAGCGGGTATAGCTACTATTATTGCTATATTCATGGGAATTGTAGCGTATCAGACTGAGCAGCCATTCATGGGATGGATTGCAATTGCAATGGCGGGAAGCTGTCTCGGTTTTCTGCCGTTCAATCTGGGATTAAAAAATCCTGCCTCCATATACTTAGGTGACACGGGCAGCACCTTTATAGGATTTGTTCTGGCCGCCCTGGCCATTAAGGGAAATTGGGCCGATAACAGTAGAATCGTATCGTTTTCAGCTCCGGTTCTGATATTCTGGGTGTTAATATACGATATGACATATATAACAGTAGAAAGAATCGTGACAGGTAAAGTTAAGACAGTAAAGGAATGGATTGATTATGTAGGTACCGACCATATTCATCACAGACTGTGTGTTCTTCTTGGTGACAGAAGAAAAGCTGTTTTCTTTGTTTATTTCTTGTGTGCGACACTTGGCATCAGTGCCATTACCCTCCGGTACGCGAGACCCATTGACGGCATACTACTCGTTATTCAGGTTTTTCTAATTACCATCGTAGTATCTATTATAGAATATTCGGGACGTAAACGCTAACCAGTCACTATTTTGGAAAAGTCCGCGACCCTGTGGAAGAGCTTAGAAATTTCTTCCAAGAGAGAAAGCCTGTTGAATTTCACCTTTTCATCTTTAGCCATGACGAGAACAGTATCAAAAAAACCATCTACCGGTTTTCTCAGTCGGGCCATTTCAATCAGGGCATCTTGATAATTTTCATTATCAATATGAGCGTTTGCCTTCTCCTTAATTTCAAGGAAAGTATCGTGGAGGATTTTTTCTTCATCCGTATCGAAAAGCGAAGTGTCGACAGAACCGCCTGTAAACCCCTTTATTATGTTACCCGCGCGCTTAAAGGCGATTGCCAGCGGTTCAAAGTCAGGATGAGACTTAAATTTTCTCATCGCTTCAATTCTTCTGTATGCCCTTACTATATCGCCGGTATCTACCGATAGAACTGCATCAACAACGTCGTAAGGATGTCCCTGCGAGATTAGCTGGTTTTGAAACCTTCCCTTGAAGAACTCCATAACATCTGATTTGATCTCTTCGGGTTTCCTCTTCAGCTTGTTGCCAAAGACGGAGATACTCTTGTCGATCAGATCACCTAAAGAGAGGGAGTATCGCTTTTGCAGGATAATGTTAATTATTCCGAGTGCCTGTCTTCGGAGAGCATAAGGGTCGGCGGTTCCTGTCGGGATTAAATTGATGCCGAAAAATCCGACAATCGTATCCAGTTTGTCGGCAATACTTACAATAGCTCCCTCGTCTGTTTCCGGGAGATCACCTCCTGCTGCTGTTGGAAGGTAGTGTTCATAAATAGCCTTTGAGACAATGGGATCTTCACCCTGAATAAGGGCATATTCTCTACCCATTATTCCCTGCAGTTCCGGGAATTCATAGATCATTTGCATTTCCAGGTCGGCCTTGCAGAGTGTGGCTGCCCGGTATACCGCGTCCTTTATGTCAGGGTTTATTTTGCCCGTTATGTATTCGGCAAGTTCTCTGAATTGCACGACCTTTTCATAAGAAGTTCCGAGCTGACTGTGAAAAACAACGTTCTTAAGTTCTTCCAGTTTTTCTTCCAGTGGGATCTTCTGGTCTTCTTCGAAGAAGAATCGGGCATCAGCAAGACGTGCGCGAATGACTTTTTCATTTCCGGCGGCTACGGCGGCAGGGTTTCTCGCCACGGTATTATTGATCGTAATAAAATAGGGTAACAGATCGCCCTTTTCACCTGTAACGGGGAAGTATTTCTGATGTGACATCATAGAGGTAGTGAGAACTTCTTTTGGAAGCTCTAAATATTCTTTTTCAAAACTTCCCCTGACAATCGAAGGATATTCTACGAGAAAAGTTACCTCTTCCAAAAGGTCATCGTTTTCAAGTATATTTCCCGACACATCATGGGCGGCCTGTGTTGCCCCTTCCAGTATGATTTCTTTTCGTTCCTCCGGATCAACGATAATGAAATTTTCTTTTGTTTTCTTTATATATTCATCAAAGCTTTTGACTTCGAAGGGCTGTGGACTCATAAAACGATGTCCGCGTGACATGTTGCCGCTCGATATGTTTTCGATTTTAAATGGAATAATCTCTCCTTCAAAAATGGCGAGTATCCAGTGAATCGGCCGCGCAAATCGCATATCCAGGTTTGACCACCGCATGGACTTTTGAAAAGGAATGGATGTTATAAATTTAACCAGAAGATCGGGGAGTATGCTCTTTGTTTCTTCCCCTGCAATTTTTTTTCTGGCGCAGATGTATTCGCCCTTTTCTGTTGTTATTGTTTCAGTTTCAGATATGTCTATGCCCTGCCCTCTGGCGAAGCCGATGGCGGCCTTTGTTGGATTTCCATTTTCGTCAAACGCGACTCTTTTGGCCGGGCCGAGCTTTTCTATGATCTGATCTTCCTGCCTTTCCGCCACATCGGCCACATGCAGGAAAAGTCTTCTCGGCGTGCCCATTGTTTTGAGCTTCCCGTGCCTGATCTTGTTTTCGGAAAATTCATTTTGAATGATCCTGTCCATGTCATTGAGAGCCTTCGGCAAAAAAGCGGCGGGGATCTCTTCAGTTCCTATTTCTAATAGAAGTTCTTTACCCATCTGTTAAATTCTCCAATGTAAATAGTTCAATTAGTTGATAAATAAGATTTATTGAACTAATAACCCTGTTTTTTCTTTCCCTTTATACCCCTGTTCCCTTTAATGTTTTATTCCTCATATATGTTAGTGCCGAATTAATTACTTCCATTTTCCCATAAGGGGATATCCCATTTTTTCCCTTTGCTTGAGATATCCTTCAGCGCTGAGCCTTGCCAGGTTTCTTACCCTGCCGATATAACTGGTACGCTCGTTAACGCTTATTGCACCTCGTGCGTCCAGGATATTGAAGATGTGTGAACACTTGAGACAGTAATCATAAGTGGGAAGTACCAGATTCTTATCGGCCATTTTTATGGATTCCGCCTCATACATATCGAAAAGCTTTCTTGACATCTCGGTATCAGCTTCTTCAAAATTATAGATGGAGAATTCAACTTCTCCCTGATGGTGAACATCTCCATATTTTACGCCCCTTGTCCATTCCAGGTCGTATACATTGTCAATCTCCTGAAGATACATGGCGATTCGCTCAATTCCGTAGGTTAATTCAGCGCATATAGGATCCAGGTCTATTCCTCCAACCTGCTGGAAATAAGTGAACTGGGTTATTTCCATTCCGTCAAGCCAGACCTCCCACCCTAAACCCCAGGCACCCAGTGTTGGAGATTCCCAGTCATCTTCCACAAAGCGGATGTCATGATCGAGAGGATCTATGCCGAAGCTTTTAAGGGAGTCAAGGTAAAGTTCCTGTATATCAAACGGTGACGGCTTCATTATAACCTGATACTGGTAGTAGTGCTGGAGTCTGTTAGGATTTTCTCCGTACCTGCCGTCCGTGGGTCTTCGGGAAGGTTCGACATAAGCGACATTCCACGGTTCCGGGCCGAGGGCTCTGAGAAAGGTTGCAGGATTAAAAGTTCCTGCCCCGACCTCAATATCGTAAGGCTGCTGTATAATACATCCCTTGTCGTCCCAGTATTTTTCAAGGGCTAATATCAATTCCTGAAAGGTCACTTTTTCCTCCTTTGTTAGATACGGGGTACCGCCGCATTTGTTCATTTAACTTGGAAGGAGTATCATTACGGAAAAATCATGTCAAGCAAATATGAGAGGCGTCCCTCAATTAAACTATTACTGTTTTCTTTATGATGTCAACAGCTTCCTCAGGGGTGTCCACAACTCTCAAAAGATCAATGTCTGATTTCGATATATGTTTTGCCCCGATCAAGGTTTTTTTTATCCAGTCACTGAGGCCTTTCCAGTATGCGGAGTTTATAAGAATGACAGGAAAAGGTTTTATTCTTTTGGTCTGAATCAAAGTGAGGGCTTCAAAAAGTTCGTCAAGAGTTCCGAAACCTCCGGGCATGATGATATAAGCCACGGCATATTTTACAAACATGACCTTTCTTACGAAAAAGTATTTAAAATCGAGCCGGACGTTAGCGTACTTATTGGGTTTCTGCTCGCTGGGAAGATGAATGTGGAGGCCTACTGATTTACCGCCGGCCTCAGAAGCCCCTTTATTGGCCGCCTCCATAACGCCGGGTCCGCCACCGGAAATAATATTAAACCCGTTTTTTACCAGTAGCCGGGCCACCTCTTCCGTGGTTTTATAGTTTGTACTGTTGGAATGGGATCGGGCTGACCCAAAAATGGTTACAGCCGGATATACATGAGGGAGGGCATCAAAACCTTCCACAAATTCAGCCATTATGTTAAACATTCTCCATGTATCATTTTTTGTAAGGTCATCAACAACATACTGTTTCTCATACATAATTTATCACCTCGTTAACTTTATAAAAATTGATGCACTCGCAAAAAGTGAAGCTCCCCGCCCACAGGGCGAGGCAACTTCCCGGTGAGGAATCTGTCTGTTTTATATTGCGCCCCCTTGCGGGATGCGCTCCCGGTCAGTTTTCTTCGCTCAGAATCATTTTGGGAATGCTGTTATTGCCCGGCTAAAAACCTAAAACTCGTGCTTACGCATTCAAACAGTTAGATTTTCTTAACGCCGGTCACTACCAGCATCTTTTTCCCAAAATGCTTCGATTACTTGCGTTGTTCTTCGAACTCGCTCCGAAAAGACTTTTTACGAACTTGTCAAAATTGGTGGAGCGAAGCCATTTCGAAACCTTACTCCTGAAGAATTTTCTTGATCTCTTCCTGAAGATGTTCGATTATGTTTATGTCATCTTTGCCGATTGTCACTTTCCCCCCTTTTTCCGTGAGACGGTTTTTTAATCTTTTCATTTCTTTTTCCATGGTAAGTATCTTTTCCAGAATAGTATGATTCATATCAGTCGGCTGCACCTCATCGAGCGTTGTTTTCTGAACCGCCTCCCTGGCTTCAAACATAAGGCATTCTTTCCACTCGGGAACATGGACCTCCATATCAAATTTTTCATGAATTACTCTGGACAGTTCTTCACTTGCCGTGGGTTCTCCGTGAACTGCAAAAACCTTTGGCCGGGACTTAGCGAAATGACCTACCCACTCTAGAAGACCTTTTTGATCTGCATGCGCGGAAAATCCTCCGATTGTAAAAACTTTCGCCTTTACAGAAACATTTTCTCTGAAGATCTTAACTGATTTTTCTCCGTCTACTATCTTTCTTCCCGTAGTCCCCTGAGCTTGAAATCCTACGATTATAATACTCGCTCCGGAGCGCCACAGGTTGTGCTTGAGGTGATGCTTAATGCGGCCCGCCGTACACATCCCGCTTGCGGAGATGATAATTGCGGAGCCGGTCTTTTTGTTAATGGCAATAGATCCTTCAGTTGTGGGGGTAAAATACAGATTTGGCATATCAAAAGGATCAAAACCTTGTTCCACAATGGCTCTCGCCTCTTCATCATAATACTTTTTGTTTTTACGAAAGATTTGCGTGGCTTTGATGGCCAGAGGGCTGTCCAGGTAAATGGGTATAACGGGGAGAGAGCCGTCACGGTAAAATTCACCAAGGAGGTAAAGTATTTCCTGCGCCCTTTCCAGAGCGAAGGCCGGAATGATAACTTTTTCTCCATTTGACACGGCGTACTTGATAGCATCCAAGAGCTCTTCTTTACTGTCCTCAAATGAACGATGCAGGCGGTTACCATAAGTAGATTCAACGAAAAGATAATCCGTGGCACAAATTTCATATGGGTCTTTGACAATTAATTGATCTTGTCTGCCAAGATCTCCGGAAAAAACGATTTTTATCTCTTTGTTCTCTTCATCCTCTAACCACAATTCCACAATAGAAGAACCAAGAATATGTCCTGCGTTTCTGAGACGTGCCGTTATTCCTGGTTCAACTTTTATAATCTGGTCTCTTTCCACGGGAGAGAGATACCGGAGGCTTTCCTCGGCGTCATTTGTCGTATAAAGGGGAAGAACTCCTTTTTTACCCTGCCTGTTGTTTTTTCGAGTCTGCCATTCGGCATCCATTTCCTGAACATGGGCTGAGTCAAGGAGCATTATTTCACATAGTTCCGCTGTAGGAGGGGAAGTTATTATCTTTCCGCGAAAACCATCCTTTACCAGCTTCGGTATCCTTCCGCTGTGGTCAATATGAGCGTGTGTCAGAAAGAGGGTTTTTATTTCTCCTGGATTAAAACCCCAGTCTTGCCAGTTGCGCTGTTCTATCTGCTTTCCGCCCTGAAAAAGGCCACAGTCAACCAGAACCTTTTTGCCCTGTGAATTTTCAACGAGATAACTGGATCCCGTTACTGATCCGGCACCACCCAGACACGTTACTTTTATCATAGTTCGCTCCTTGTTATTTGTAATTTGAATCGGCAGAGAGTGCACTTACTTTTAAAACTAATATGGATAAGACAAAGCTCAAAAAATTGTTTTCTTCAAACCGCGCTCCACTTTTCCCTGTATAGTATTTCCTCAAGAGGCTTTCTCTTTTTTTCCTTTATGATGGTGGCAGTTTTAGGATACCCGACGGTCAGGAGGGCCAAGACTTTTATGTTTTTTGGTATTTCAAGAATCTCTTTAACCTTTTTTTCATTGAACCAGCCTATCCAGCAGGTACCGAGACCAAGATCAGTCGCTTTAAGTACCATATGTTCCATGGCTATTCCCAGATCAATCTGATAATATTCAATGCCGGTGACGAAGCTTCCTACTTTATTTGTTACAAAATCCAGTTTTGAACAGCCAACGATGAGCAGGGGAGCGGTTTTCATCCAGCTGTTGCGTATGATAGGGAGCATAGCTTCATTGCAGATTTTTTCGATACGATTCCGTTCCGTTACTGCGACGAAGCGCCAGGTCTGACTGTTGTGAGCGGAAGGAGCAAGTCTGGCCGCCTCGCATATTGCCCTTATATCTTCCTCTTTGACGAGTTTTGGATTGTACGATCGGACAGACCGTCTTGTCTTTAAAATTTCGTCAAATGTCATAATGTCATATTCCTCTCAAAGGCTCATTCTCTCGATTTTATTGATAACATCTAAAGATCTTAAATTTTTTCCAAGAAGGTGCTGAATAAAACTGACAAGGACTTTTTTGCTTTCTTCTGCCGCTTGGGTCGAGAGGGTCAATC
This sequence comes from uncultured Syntrophales bacterium, assembly GCA_964652795.1. Classification (GTDB taxonomy): domain Bacteria; phylum Desulfobacterota; class Syntrophia; order Syntrophales; family JADFWA01; genus JAUSPI01. Next base: position 17,404 of record CAZZBF010000040.1, read on the forward strand.
GGTGAATCTTGCTGATATCCATCTTCTTGCCCATTAGGAGTGTCATGATGGTCCCGATAGAGATGGGCAGAGAAGGTTTGTTGTCTGAGTTGCATTTAGGACATTTTATTCCACCCCTGTTTAAGCTGAACAGCAGGGATCCGGCGCGATACTCGCTTTCTATTTCGTTAATAGGTGTCTTGCAGGCGGTACACCTGTCTAAAACCGGTTCAAATCCCTTAAGTTTAAGCAGGTGTAACTCGAAAAGCCGTGTAATTACCTCCGAATAGTTTCTGGTGTCGATGATCTCAAGGAAGTCTTGTAGCAATTGAAACAACCTTTGGTTTTTTTCGCTTTCGGATGTGAACTGAGCGGTAAGATCAATGAAATAGGAGGCAACAAGAGTTTTTTCCAGATCGGATCGTATGCCGGAGTAGTGGTTTGTTACATGACAGCTTTCAATCAGTCTCAGTCCGCCGCTGTTCCTTTCAGAGAAAAGAATGTCTGAACAGGAAAATAATTCAAGAGCGTTCGGGAATCTTTTCCTGCTGCGCCGGGCTCCTTTTGCGATACCGGTAAGCTTACCGAAGTCATTTGTATAAAAAGTAATGATCCTGTCAGACTCCCCGTAGTCGAGAGAGCTAAGAACAATTGCGGAAGCCTTTTTGCTGTGCTTAGGGATCATAGCTAAATTACATTAATAATTTTATAAAGATGGTAGCCAGACCGAGGAAGGAAAGAAATCCGAAAGCGTCTGTAAAAGCCGTAACAAAGATGTGGGAGCCTAGGGCCGGATCCAACTTCAACCATTTCAAACTCAGAGGGATTAATGTTCCCGCTAATGTGCCAACGAAAACATTGATTACCATTGCCATTCCCAGAACAACTCCCAATATGGGGATACCCTTCCAGACATATGCGATGATACCGATGACTATTCCGACACATACACCGTTTACGATGCCGACGAGGGTTTCCTTATAGAGGGCTTTTTTCGAGGTTTCAAATGTTAGCTCACCAAGGGCAAGTCCCCTTACTATAATAGTAAGAGTCTGGCTTCCCGCATTTCCTCCGAGACCCGCTACCACCGGCATGAACACGGCGAGAGCTACCATTACTTTGATGGTATCTTCAAAGAATCCGATCACAAAGACGGAGACAAGTGCCGTCATGAGATTTAGATAAAGCCATGGCAGTCTTTTCTTTATGGATTGGATAGGTTTATTGAAAACACTGTCATCTTCACCCAGACCGGCTATTCTGAAAATATCTTCTGACGTTTCTTCTTCCATAACATCAACAATATCATCGACGGTTATCCTTCCCACCAGTCTGTTCGCATGGTCAACGACAGGAAGAGAAACGAGGTCGTATTTTTCAAACATCCTGGCAACCTCTTCCTGATCAACATCGACATTAACGCTCGGTATATTTTCATCCATGCATTTATATATCAGGGTGTTCGATTTGGCGGTTATGAGTCTTTGGAGTGGGACTGTTCCGACCAGCCTGTTTCCTTCCTCCACAACGAACACATTGTAAATATTTTCAATTTCTTCCGATTCCGATTCCTTGATGACAGCCTGTATGGCATCCCGGATTATGCTATCTTTATCTACGTAGACCAGCTCGGACTGCATGATACCGCCGGCTGTGTCTTCTTCATATTTCAGGAGTTTTTTAACGTCTTCGGAGTCTTCAGGCTCAATTCCCTCAAGGACAGCTTTGGCCTGCTCGGCGGGGAGATCGGCGATAATATCGGCGGCATCATCCGACTCCATTTCATCGATGATCTCGGTCAGTTTTTTGTCGGAAATCTCTTCGAGTATCTGCTCTCTTGAAACCTCGCTCAATTCCAGGATGACATCGGAGGCCTTTTCAATATCCAGCAGTGCGAAGAGATGGATTTTTTCTTCCTCTTTCAGGTTGTCGATCAGATCGGCAATATCAGCCGGATGTAGTATCGAGAAAAGGTCAAGAATATCAAATTCCCTTTTAAGTTCAATCCACTCTTTTAGCTGTTGAAGATATTTTATCTGTTCTGGTTTCTCTTCTGTCATCGTTACACTCTGTACTTTATATCTCCACCCATGATGGTAATTATTGCCATGCCTTTAAGCTTCCAGCCGTTGAAGGGAGAATTTTTGCTTTTTGATCGGAACATATCAATATCTACTGTCCAATCCCGTTCTACGTCGATTACCGTAATATCGGCATCTGAGCCTATCTTAAGTGTTCCCTTTGGTATCCTGAGGATCCCGGCGGGGTTTGTGCTCATCTTCAGGATGAGCTGGTCCATAGTGAGGATTCCCTCTGTAACCAGTTTAAGGCTGAGAGAGAGAGAAGTTTCCAGTCCTATCATTCCTGAAGAGGCATATTCAAATTCCACTTCCTTTTCTATTGAGGAGTGGGGAGCATGGTCGCTTGCGATCGCGTCTATGGTACCATCAGAAAGTCCTTCTTTTAATGCCGCTACGTCATCCGCACTTCTCAAAGGAGGGTATACCTTGGCACAGGTGTCATATTTATTCAAGGTCTCATCGGTAAGAGAAAAATAGTGTGGGGCTGTTTCCGCGGTTACTTTTATTCCCCTTTTTTTGGCCTCCCTTATCAATCTGATAGCTCCAGCTGTGCTTACATGGGCTATATGGACGGTAGTGTTCGTGTAATCGGCAATTGCTATGTCTCTTGCTACCATTATATCTTCCGCGATATTAGGGATTCCTTGAAGTCCCAGTTCTGTGGATACAAATCCTTCATTCATCAATCCACCGGCAGATAAAGCAGTATCCTCACAGTGTGATATTACAGGGATGTCAAGGGAAAAGGCGTATTCGAGCGCTTTCCTCATCAGAGCACTGTTCATTACCGGTCTCCCGTCATCTGAAAATGCCACAACGCCGGCATCCTTTAAGTCCCCGAATTCCGTCAGGGTAATCCCTTCAGATCCCTTGCTTATCGCTGCAATTGGATAAACATTTGCCAAATTATACTTATTCGCTTTTCGACTTATAAATTCAGTTATAGATCGATTATCGTTGATCGGGTTTGTGTTAGGCATGCAGGCGATTGAAGTAAATCCTCCCGCCACCGCAGCTTCGCAACCTGTCTGAATCGTCTCCTTGTATTCAAAGCCAGGTTCCCGTAGATGGGTGTGCATGTCAATTAATCCCGGGACGACGATTTTTCCCTTAAGATTGAGTGTCTCCGATGCTGAATCGGAAATTGAGTTTTTGTCAATATCTTTACCTATATGTGCTATTTTCCCTTCTTTTACCAATAGATCTGTCTCTTCATCGATGTTTTGTGAAGGGTCGACAACTCTTCCTCCTTTAAGTAAAATATTCATCATTTACCTCCCGCCAGCAGATAGAGAAGAGCCATTCTCACCGCGACACCGTTGGTTACCTGGTCGAGAATAACCGAGTAGGAACCGTCGGCGATATCGGGGGCAATTTCCACTCCCCTGTTTATAGGTCCCGGATGCATGACAAGGACGTCATCCTTTGCCAGTTTTATGTTTTGAGCGTTCAGACAGTAATAATTGGAGTACTCCCGAAGAGATGGGAATGTACTATCGCCCTGCCTTTCAAGCTGAATTCTCAACATCATGATTATGTCGGCGTTTTTTATCGCTTCTTTTATATGATAATGAACCCTGACACCCATTTTATCAATATCTCTGGGCATCATAATGATCGGTCCGGCCACCGTTACATCCGCTCCCATTTTAGTGAGACCGTAGATGTTGGACCGGGCCACCCTGCTGTGGGCGATATCTCCTATGATAGCCACCTTGAGGCCCGCAATTTTTCCTTTCTTCTCTTTGATGGTCATCATATCAAGCAGTGCCTGGGTAGGATGTTCATGAGCCCCGTCTCCCGCATTAATTATAGACTGTTTGATCAGTCTGGACAGCATATGCGGCGCTCCCGCGGCACTGTGCCTCATTGCTATAATATCGGGGTTCATAGCCTCTAAGTTTCTGGCTGTATCAATGAGGGTTTCTCCCTTTACCACGCTGCTTGTAGTGGAAGAAATACTGACAGTGTCCGCGCTCAGCCTTTTCGCGGCGATTTCAAATGACGTTCTTGTCCTGGTGCTTGGTTCAAAAAAAAGTGTGATAAGGGTTTTCCCCCTGAGGGTGGGAACCTTTTTGATCTTTCTTGTTGAGATTTCTATGAAGGACTCCGCGGTATCAAGGATAAGATTTATCTCATCTACAGAAAGATCCTTGATACCTAAAACATCTTTGCTTGCTAACTTCATGTTTTACCTCAGTCAATGTGTTTTATTTCAGTTTACGTTAGGAGCTTTTTTGTTATCCTTCTTCAATAACAACCTCGTCTTTTCCGTTTGTTTCTGTGAGATTTACACTTACTTCTTCCCACAGAGATGAGGGAAGATTTTTACCGACAAAATCCGCTCTAATAGGAAGTTCGCGGTGGCCTCTGTCGATGAGAGTAGCGAGCTGGATGAGTTTTGGTCTGCCAAAATCTATGAGTGCATCCATTGCCGCCCGTATGGTCCTTCCGGTGAAAAGGACATCATCGACGAGAACAACTTTTTTGTTATCCAGTGAAAATGGAATGTCTGTTTTTCCCAGCTTTGGTTTTTTATTAGTTGTTAACAGATCATCACGGTATAGTGTAATGTCTAAAATGCCCACAGATACATTAACTTCTTCAATCATTGAGATCTTTTGACGGAGCCTTTCCGCGAGGAATACACCGCCCGTTCTGATCCCAACCAGCACCAGATCTTTTACCCCTTTATTTTTTTCAAGTATTTCATAGGCAATTCTTGTCAGGGATCTGTCAATTCCCTCTGCGTCAAGCACTACCTTTCTTTCTTTCATCCTTTAATCTCCTTATCCTTAAAATTATTGAAGCTCCCCGCAACAAGCTGCGGAAAAATTCCGACTGTTAAGGAAAATTGCTGATTTTATTCGTTTGCTGACCACGCCTCAAGCAGTAGGATTAGCGAGTGCCTTTCAGTTCAAGAAAAAAGCCTTCCCATGAGTATGAGAAGGCTTTAAAAAATAGAATAAATTCCTTGTTAAAAAAATGGTTATCTTTATCATCCTTTTTCAACCTCTCTGGATCAAATTAAAAGGGTATTAGCAGATTGAGCACGAATAAACCCTGTTTTCAGGAACCGTTTCGTTCTGCTTTCTTATGGTTTCTAATTTCAGAGAACACTAACAATTATTGTATGAAGAGTCAAGTGTTTTAATGAAGAATTTTACCAAACCTGTTCCACCTGACGTTGCTATCGTCACCGTTCCATGACCAGTATATAATGAAGGCCTTACCCATAACGTCTTTCAATTTTACAAAACCCCAGAATCTACTATCGTAACTCTGGTCCCTGTTGTCTCCCATAACGAATATGGAGCCCTCTGGAACCTTTACCGGCCCGAAATTATCGCGGGGCTGTATTGACAAAGGTAGCACTAATTTGTCCGTATAGACCCCGTGGGTGTCATCGTAAGGTGAGCCGTTAAGAAAAATCTTTTTATTTTTTATCTCTATTACATCTCCGCCGATTCCGACGACCCTCTTTATAAAGTCTTTTGTTCGATCAACCGGATATATGAAAACTATAATATCCCCTCTTTTCGGTTCGGTTATCGGGATTAGGGTTTTTCTCACGTATGGTATTTTTATTCCATAGATAAACTTATTGACCAGGATATGGTCACCAATCTGAAGGGTGGGTTTCATGGAACCCGAGGGTATCTTAAATGCCTGTACCACAAAAGTTCGAATAAAGAGCGCTATCAATATGGCGATTATTATAGCTTCAGAATATTCTTTAATTTTAGACTTGTTTCTGCTCATGGTTTTGTTCCTTGAAGTGTGTAACTCGTGTCTTTCCTGCTGTTTCACGCTCGCGACATATGCTTTGTATTACGAATATATTGTTGATAGAATTATAATTATCATAACAAGAGCAAAAAAACTTTTCGCGAATATCCCGGCAATTCTTCCAATTAGAGTCCCGTAACCAGCCCTGACGGCGGGTTTCAGTTGTCTCTGCTCGATAAGCTCCACTATAAATGTCCCCGTAAAACCACCCAGAAATGCGCCGATAACCGCACCCAATCCCAGGAGGAATGGGGTCATTAGGATTGCGCCCGCAATTGCTCCGATTAGTGAGGCCACAATCCCCTTTTTAGATGATCCGAACTTTTTTGCACCCGCGCTTCCTAACAATAAATCGATAGTTTCCGCAAGGAGTGACAGGATGATAAGTACTGCTATTATTTTCCAGCCAATTATTTTAAAACCTGTTATCAGTGAGTAAGCAACAGTATCAATGAGTATTATGACTGTTCCCGGGAAGCCGAATATAATGGAAAATATCCCTATAAACAGAACAAGAATAAAAATGGTCAGTCCTGCGACTTCAAAAGGGGACAACTTATTTTCCCTTCTTTCTTTTTGAAGGCTTGAAGGTTTCCCAGGCCAGAACTGTGGGACTGGCGACGAAAACAGATGAATAGGTTCCGACCAGTATTCCCACGAGTAAGGCAAAGGCGAAATCATGAATGACTGCTCCACCGAGGAAGAACAGTGCAAAAACAACAAGGAGTGTGGTTAATGAGGTAAGGATGGTTCTGCTCAATACCTGGTTAACACTCGAATTTACTACCTCTCGTAGAGCCTTTTTCCTGAATTTCCTGATATTTTCCCTGATCCTGTCATAGACGACTATAGTGTCATTAAGGGAATAACCTATTATTGTTAACAATGCCGCAATAATGGGGAGAGTGAATTCCTTGTCTAAAAGGGAGAAGACCCCGACGGTAATCAGAACATCGTGTGTCAGTGCGATGATTGCACCAATAGCATAACGGAATTCAAACCTCCAGGTAATATAGATAAGAATGCCTATCATTGCGATGAGCATAGCGTTAATACCCTTTTGTCTTAAATCCTTGCCAACCTTTGGTCCAACGATTTCAACCCTTCTTACCTCAAATTCATTTTTATCGTATGTGGAAGCCAATGCGTCCTCGATTTCGCCGGAAAGTCCTTTGAGATCAGCGGTGGATTTTTCAGTTCTTATAAGAAATTCATTGTTGTCTTTGTAGCCGAATTGCTGGATCACGCTGTTTTCAAGATCAATCTTCTTCAGGGCGGTTCTCATCTTGTCGATGGTTGTCTCTTTTTTAAACTTAACCTGAACCAAAGTTCCTCCGGCAAAGTCAATGCCTAGCCGGGGACCTCCGTGCAGTATCAGGGATGCGATGCTTATTATTATTACGGCAAGAGAGCAGATTACTGCGCCCTTCATTTTGCCTACAATATTGATATTTATGTCAGGTTTTATAAGTTCCATAATTTATATACTTACTCTTTCGATCTTTTTATTCCAGATAAAATAGTCATAGATAATTCTGGTCACAAAGATTGCGGTAAACATGCTGGCGATTATACCGACGCTCAGAGTTACAGCGAATCCCTTCACCGGTCCTGTTCCGAATTGAAATAATACAACAGCCGCTATAAGTGTTGTTATATTCGCATCTATAATTGTTATAAATGCCTTGGAATATCCTCCCGAAACAGCGGCTCTCGGCGTCTTTCCCATGCGGAGCTCCTCCCGGATTCTCTCAAAAATCAAAACATTGGCATCCACGGCCATACCTATAACAAGAACAATTCCCGCAATTCCGGGAAGGGTCAGAGTTGCCTGAAAGGCAGCCAATGTGGCCATTATAATGATAATATTGAGAATGAGAGCAATATCGGCGATAGTTCCGGAAAACCTGTAGTAAATTATCATAAACAGGATAACCAGAAGTCCCCCGACAATAATGGAGAGTATTCCCTGATCCACCGAGTCCTGTCCCAGAGAAGGTCCGACTGTCCTTTCCTCGAGTATCCTTACCGGGGCCGGCAGAGCTCCTGCCCTTAAAACAATTGCCAGGTCGTGGGCCTCTTCTGTGGTAAAGGTTCCGGTTATCTGGGCATTGCCACCGGATATTCTCTCCTGTATGACAGGAGCGGAATGTACAATACCGTCGAGAATAATCGCTAAACGCTTTTTTACATTTTCGGAGGTTATCCTGTCAAAATCTTTTGCGCCCTGAGAATTGAATTTCAACGCAACATAGGGTTCACCGAACCGATCACTGATTTTTACCCGGGCATCCTCAAGAGATTCCCCCGTGAGAAGAGTCTTTGCCTTCAGAAGATAGGGTATTTTGATACGATGCCCTGTTTCTTTGTCAACCCTGTAACCATAAGCTATAACACTTTCCGGCGGGATATTGCCCTTGAGGGCGTCGTCTAAGCGGTGTTCTTCATCCAGCAATTTGAATTCTAATAGAGCGGTTTTGCCGATGAGATTTTTGGCTCTTACCGAATCTTTTATTCCTGGAAGCTGTATAAGGATACGATCATTATCCTGGGGGATTATCTCGGGTTCTGACACGCCAAACTGGTCGACTCTATTTCTGATTGTTTCAAGACTCTGTTCAACCGCGAACTTTTTTATGTAATCGACATGTTTTTCTTTTATCTTCAGGAAGACTTTATCGTTTTCATCTGCTGTTTTCGAAGATTCAACTTCAAGGTTGGGGAAGGAATCCTTAATGATATTTTCAAACGCGTTTCTGTTTTCCCCTCCCGGAATGTCGACGGATATTATAGAACCATTTGTTCGTTTTAAATGTTTGAACCGCACCTTTTTGTCCATGAGGGTTTCCTTAAGATCGTTTGAAAGTCTTTCAGCAGTGCTTTCAACAGCTTTTTCGGTTTCTACTTCTAAAACTAAGTGCATGCCTCCCTGAAGATCAAGACCCAAATGGATTTTCTTTTCCGGAAGGAATGGAACATTCAGTTTCAGAGAGGGAATTAGATAAAATAATGCTGTGATAGTGACAAGCAACGCAATAACCAGTCTTACCTTGATATTTTTGTCAAACATCCTGTACCCCTTTTAGGCTTTATAGCTATCCAGCTACTTATCTGTTTTCTGATCTGCTTTCTGAGTAACTGTTTCTATATATGACTTTGAGATCTTTACCCTAACTTTGTCAGATATCTCAAGTGTTATGATATTGTCTGTGATGCCGGTTATTTTTCCGTGCAATCCTCCGGTGGTTACAACCATGTCTCCATGTTTGAGATTTTTCAACATTTCTTTCATCTCTTTCTGTTTTTTCTGCTGGGGCCTGATTAGAAGAAAAAAGAATATGGTAAAAATAATAGCCATCACGATAATAAACTGGAAGTCAGCCCCTTTGCCTCCGCTGGCTCCGCCGAAACCAAACTGCCCCATTGCGTGAGCTAAATCAGTCAATTTGCATTCCTCCTTAATTATGAATTTTAAACATAAGGTTCAACATGTCCGTAAAAAGTCTTTTCTGAGTGAATCTAAGCATTTTAGGAACAAGATGCAGGTAGTAACCGGCGTTAAAAAATCTAACTGTTTGAGTGCGTAAGCACGAGTTTTAGATTTTTAGCCGGGCAAT
>CAZZBF010000041.1:0-24046 GCA_964652795.1 uncultured Syntrophales bacterium
TAAGAAAATCTAACTGTTTGAGTGCGTAAGCACGAGTTTTAGATTTTTAGCCGGGCAATAACAGCATCCCCAAAATGGTTCTGAGCGAAGAAAACGGACCGGAGGCGCATCCCGTAAGGGGGCGCAATATAAAATAAACATATTATTCGCCACAGCTCATTATCTCCGATTCCTTGCCGGGAAGCCGCCTCGCCCTGTGGGCGGGGAGCTTCACTTTTTATGAACGCATCAAGATTATATCAGTGTATGCTGGGAAGGAAAGATTTTTTCCTATCACACAAAAAAATAATAATCCCCTGTCTCCCCTGGTTGGCAAAGTCTACCTCCTTATAAAGAATGCCAACCGGGGGAAGGCAGCCATAATTTTTGGGGGATGAATCCTGAGTTTCAGGAGAGTAGTACTGAGTTATGTGTTTTGTTAATTCGACATGGTTTCCATTCCAACGTCCGAATGTTTTGACAGGGGCGAAAAGGGTACGCATCAAGGGGGAACAATGAAGGGATACGTTCAGGTTTATACTGGCAACGGCAAGGGAAAGACAACGGCGGCGCTGGGGCTCGCTCTGCGCGCGGCCGGCGCCGGCCTAAAGGTATATATCGCCCAGTTTGTCAAGGGAATGAAGTATAGCGAAATTGATATACTGGACAAACTATCAGATTTTATTACATTGAAACAGTACGGCCGGAGCTGTTTTATTAAAAGAAACCCTGACGAGAAGGATATTAAAGCCGCGCGGGAAGGTCTCAAGGAAGTACGAGAGATCATGTGTTCAGGCGAATACCGGGTGATTATTCTCGATGAGGCCAATATTGCCACCCATTATGATCTCTTTTCCGTGGAGGATCTGCTCGATTTTATCCGGGCAAAGCCGGAGGATATCGAACTGATAATTACGGGCAGAATGGCGGATTCACGGGTTATCGCGGAAGCTGACCTGGTGACGGAAATGAAAGAGATAAAACATTACTATCAAAGCGGTGTGAAGGCACGGGTTGGAATTGAAAGGTAAAAAATGAACAAAGATAAAAAACAACTTTGTTCTGAGCTGAAAAGAAGATTTGCCGAGTCGGTGAGCAGAAATCGAGCTGAAGGTATACTCTTTTCCGGCGGATTGGATTCTTCGCTCGTGGCAGCCTATTCAAAAAACTCTACAGCCGTTTCTATTGGGCTTGAATTGTATGGTCAGGATCAATATTACGCGGACGAAGTGGCAAAGTCTCTCAAGCTTGACCATCACCATAAAATCGTGAAGACTGAAGAAGCTATTGCGGCAATTCCGGAAGTAATCGCGATATTGAAAAGTTTTGACCCTGCCGTGCCTAACGATGTCACGGCATATCTGGGCATCAAATACGCGAAAGATATTGGTATCGGCAGTATGATAACCGGCGACGGAAGTGATGAGATATTCGCGGGCTACGACTTCTTATTAAAAAAGAAAAACTTACAGGAATATCTGGACAGAATGCATTCCGACATGCGGTTCAGCTCAAACAGAATAGGGGAAACCTTAGGGGTCGACATAAAACAGCCCTTTCTTGATAAAGAGTTTATGGATTTCAGCCGTGGAATTGATCTCGATCTTAAAATCAGAAAAGAGGATGGGAAAACCTGGGGAAAATGGATACTTCGGAAGGCTTTTGAGGGCGTGCTGCCGCGGGAAATATTATGGCAGAAAAAGAGGCCTCTTGAATACGGTTCCGGCATGACTGAACTGAGAAAAATTGTTAGATCAAAGGTATCTGATGGAGAATTTGAAGAGGGGAAAAATAAGTTTCCGGTAAAATTCTGGAACAAGGAACATTTTTATTATTATCGTATATACTGTGAGGTGGTTGGGGAGATTCCCGTTCCCCAAAAAGAGGAAAAGACATGCGGGTGCTGCGGGGCCGGAATGAATCAGAGAGCTTTTCACTGCAGAGTCTGCGGAGGCGTTGACGTATTAGAAAATTAGAGGGAAGCGTTAATTGATTAACTTAACGGAAAGGGTGTAACGTTCGAGATTGAACTGAACAGCGAGCACAAACCCCACTGCCTGCGGCGGGGTTAGCGAGCGAATAAAAAATAAATATTTTCCTTAACAGTCGGAGCTCTCCCGTAACAAGTTGCGGGGGAGCTTCAATTACTTCGTTCCCCGCTGCTTGCTGCGGGGAGATTCAATAAGTACATTGATGCTATGCTAAAAAGGTTGTGTTTTTCATGCGTTTTATTTTTAAGTCTATCGGTTCCTTCCGTATGCGCCGCGAAGACACACATCGACCCCGTATGGTGGGAGTTGAAAGACGCGGGCCTTTATGTTCTTGGTTATGATTGTGCCAAAGTAGATTGGAAAAAAAGAAACAAAGATAGGAAGCGCCGCAGGATTGCCATGGGGGAAGCTAAAAAACTGGCGTTGCGCTGTGATACGTTTCCTTCAGCCCAAAAAGGTAATAACAAGAACGAATTGGATTCGTCAATAATCCTTAATAAAACCACAGTCTGGGTAAAAGACCCTAACGGCGTTTTTTCACGGGCGCTCTTTACTGAGGAAAACGATGAATTTGTTGTAACGATACCCCGGAATCTTGATTTAAACGGGCGGTATCTGGTTGGCAGTCATACCGAAACTGGAGGAACGGATGCGTGTTTCGGTGGTAAAGTGGAAAAAGTTCATTTCTACGCGAAATCGTTTGTTGTTCATAGCAAAAACGGTGGTGTCAGTGGGGGTGAGCCAAGCGTTTTTTTTAATGCCCCGGATAAAGTTGCTCTCGAGATAGGTCCCTTAATTTCAAGGCCGAAAGTTTCTTACGAGGGTACTTTTCAAACAAGAAATCGTGAATATGAAATGAAGGTTATTTATCAAGGGAAACCACTGCCAAATGCAGAGATTACGGTGATGAGCGAAGGAGGATGGCGGAAGGCCCTTTTAACCGATTCTCAGGGGAGGTTTCAAATTACTCCCATAGATAGTTTGGGTGAAAACAAATACAAGGAAGAATATCTGTATGTAGTTGTCTATCATGATTTCCTGAAAAAAGAACTTCATTGCGCGAGTTTAACCATGACCGTCCGTAAAGAACGACACGAATCGCGCAGTATATCCGAGGGTTTTCTGCTGTGGACTATGTTAGGAGCCGCTCTGATAGTTATTGCCACAGCAGGTGCGGTTTACCGGAAAAAGCAAAGAAATCGGGCAACCATGGTTATGTTTGAAAATTACAGGAGCAAAAGGGACTGATTTATGGACATTACCAAGCTGAGATGGTCAACACAGATTGTCTCATTTTTTGTTTTGCTCTTGGGTGGGACAATCGGAATCTCTCTGGGATTTTTCCTTCCTACACTCGCATGTCCGTATGTGGGGCAGTTGAGGGGCGGAGATTGCTTTTTATTAAACCTGCAATTTAACCTGGCCACGGCTGACTGGGTACGATATAAAACGCTTGGCGTGCATTTCCTCTATTTCTCGCTATTGGTGATTATTTTAGGACGTTCCTGGTGCGGCTGGATTTGCCCTTTTGGATTTATTCAGGATGTCCTGGATTTGATCCGGAGAAAGCTGCACATTGGATACATAAGTTTTCCGGAGCGGCTCCGGGACAGGTTGCGGTGGATCAAGTGGGCCTTTCTTTTTATTGCTCTTCTGGTTCCTCTCTGGTTCGCTTTTCCTTTTTTTGCCCCTGAAGTGGCGCGTGATCTTCATCAGCCCTTTTGTCAATTATGTCCGGCAAGATACATCATGCCTCTGATTGTAGGCAAACTCGGTGAGACGGCCGTTAATTTTAAAAGCGCCACGACCATTACCATGACCGTTCTTGGACTCAGCCTTGCGATTGGCACAATCATAGGTGCTATGGCAAAAAGACGGTTCTGGTGTCCATACTGTCCCATGGGATTACTTATCTCTTTATATAGAAAAATCAGCTTCATAAAGCTCAAGAAAGACTGCCGGAAATGCACCATGTGTGAAATTTGTTATAATGTTTGTCCCATGGAAATCAAACAGATATTCAAAGAACGCGAGAAAGAGGATGTAACTTTTAGTGATTGTACGCTGTGTTTGCGCTGCGTTGAAAATTGTCCTGAAGACGGGGTATTGAGTGTGGATTTTTTAGGTAAGACTGTGTACAGGTCCACAAACAGGGAATTTTTCCGCGGAAAACATAATCTTCCATAAAGAAAAGTTATGATGAATGAGAAAATTGAGGAAAAAGCAGATAGATATCGTTTACAGGAGCGAACAGATCGTTTCGCCCGTGGAATTGCCGGCTCTTCGGAAATTGTACTTACCGAATTGGAGGAAAGTCCTGATCGTCCAAATAATCTGAATTATTTTATCGATCTCATGCGGGATGTTTTTGTAAGGAACCGGTGGGTCGAGCGTTTCAAGCAGCATACAGATAACAAAAAGATAATTGGGATATACTGCATGATGGTTCCCGAAGAGATCATCTACGCGGCCGGCGCGATACCTGTCCGCTTTTCGGGCGGCAGTTACGAGGCATCCTGCGTCGGCGATGAATATGTGCCCCGTGACACGTGTCCGGTGGTAAAGGCGTCTTTCGGTTCAATGTCTATCGGTTATCCTTCTCCCTGTGATATATGTGATGTTATTATCGTTCCTACCACCTGTGATGCGAAAAGGAAAATGGGGGAGGAACTTTCCCGAAACAAAGAGGTCTGGATGCTCGAAGTTCCGCATATCAAGGATAATGAAGATTCCAGAGGGAAATGGCTTCAGCAGCTGTATGGATTAAAAAGAAATATCGAAAGATATACGGGCAGAGGCTTTATCGGCAGGAAGATAGGGCGAAAAGAATTGGATGCTTCTATAAGATTGATTGGAAGGGCCCAATACGAAGCCCGGAAGCTCTATGAAATTAAAAAATCGCCCATGCCGGTAATTTCCGGGCGAGAAGCCGCGCTTGTATTCAATGCTTATTGTTATGATACCGTTCCTGAATGGACAAGTGCGCTGGCCGGGTTAAATGATGAATTGGAAACGAGGCGCAGAAATGGGTTCAGTGTTTATGAAGAAAATATACCCCGCATACTGCTGGCGGGTTGCCCTTCGGTTTTTCCAAACTGGAAAATACCTTGTCTTATTGAGGAGATGGACGCCGTCGTCGTTGCCGATGAATCGTGTACGGGAGATCGTTATCTTTATGATCCGGTAGGTGTAACTGAAAAAACCATGACGGGGATGATGGCCGGGCTTGCCGCCAGATATCTCATGCCCTGTGTGTGCCCGTCGTTTGCGCCAAACGAGGACAGGCTTTACAGGCTACTGCAGATGTCTGAAGAATTCGGAATTGACGGGATTATTTACCACGTACTTAAAGGATGTGTCATTTATGATTTCGAATTGATTCGTGTGGAAAAAACCTTACGAGAAAAAGGTGTTCCTGTACTTAGAATTGAAACGGATTATAATCCTGAAGATATAGAACAACTCAGAACCCGTATCGAGGCATTTGTGGAGATGCTTGTAACTAAGAAGACGAAGGCTTTGAAGAGAGGATTATGATATGAAATGGTATGCGGGCATTGATGCCGGTTCGACATACGTTAAAGCGGTTCTTATCGATAGCGACAAGAAAATTCATGGGTATAAAATTGCTCCCACAGGTGTAGATGTCCGGAGTACGGCAAAGATTTTGCTCAATGAAATATGCCGGGATAAAGAAATCTGTCTTGAAGATATTAATACCGTTATGTCGACTGGTTATAGCCGGAGACAGATTGACGTTGCCCATAAAAATATAACGGAAATAAAAGCTCATGCCGCCGGTGCCTTGTGGACAGCGCCTGAAGGCGAAAGAATCCGGACTATAATCGACATCGGCGGGCAGGACAGTAAAGTTATCGTTATTAGCGAAAAGGGGGAAGTAAAAAGTTTTATTATGAATGATAAATGTGCCGCGGGCACGGGGCGTTTTCTGGAGGCTTTAGCGCGCGTTCTTGAACTTTCGGTTATGGAAATCGGTTCCCTTTCGCTTGAGTCGAAGTCGCCGTGTCGGATTAACAGTACCTGTGTGGTATTTGCTGAATCAGAAGTTATATCTCTACTTGCTCGCGGAAAGAGTCCAATGGATATTATTGCCGGTGTCCACAGGTCGCTGGCAAAACGAATTTCCGAGATGGCAAGAAAAACGGGATTGGAATCCGGTGTCCTTCTGGCAGGGGGCGGCGGGCTTAATCCCGGTCTTGTTTCCGCGTTTGAAGATGAACTGATGATGGATGTATATGTTGCCTACAATCCTCAACTAAATGGTGCCATTGGAGCCGCCCTGCTTGCCGCAAATTCTAATAGGCCTTGACCGGAAAAGCACGTCTGAAAACAGATTGACAGGAAAGATTTAGTAATGATGATAATTATACATAAAGGATGATTTGAACTGAACGGCAAGCGAATAAAATCAACAATTCTTCAGAGAAGAATAACGTCAGTAATTTTCTTTATAAGATTTTGGGAGATGTTGCCTAATGAAAAAAGTTAAAAAAATAAATGCTTTTGTTTCATGGAGCGGGGGAAAGGATGCCGCGCTTTCTTATCACAGGGTAAAGGAAAAGTTCCAAGTTACCCATCTCTTGAACATGGTTGCCGAAGATGGTAAAGTTTCCCGATCCCACGGTATCAGAACAGGTATCCTGCGAATGCAGTCCGAGGCGATGGGGCTTCATATCGTCCAGCCAAAAAGTTCATGGGAAACTTACGAAGAAGAATTTAAAAAAGCGCTTGCCGGCTTGAAAGATAAAGGGGTTGTAGCGGGGATCTTCGGGGATATCGACCTTGAAGAGCACAGGGAATGGGTGGAAAGGGTCAGTAGAGAATCGGGGATGGAGGCCGTCCTGCCCCTGTGGGGAGAAAAGAAAAGGGAAGACCTGATAGAGGAGTTGATAGGAGCCGGATTCGAAACTATTGTTGTGGCGACCAAAAAAGATTTGTTGGGGTCTGAATGGCTTGGACGCGGAATTGATCGTGATTTCATCAGGGATATTTCAGAAATTAATGGGGTCGATATATCCGGAGAAGGCGGAGAATATCATACGCTGGTGGTTTCGGGTCCCATATTTAAGAAGAGAATAAAAATCTTGAAATCTGAAAAGGTGACCCGGGATCAGCGCTGTTATCTCGATATATCGGAGTGTGAATTAGTTTCCAACGGGGAATAACCCTTTTTCAAAAATACAGATGAACTGAGGGTTTATGAAATATACATGGGGAGAACAGAATTAGACAAATACCTCTTTCAGCTTTCAGGAATTTGGGGAGGCACGATATAATACTCTGGCAGAGGTTGTAAAAAATAATATCGATACGGGAAATTTTTACAGGATTGCAGGATTGAGATGAAAGGACTGGTCGTAGCGGGAACACACAGTGGTTGTGGCAAAACCACGATATCTATGGGACTCATGGCAGCCCTTAAAAGAAGAGGGATGAAGGTTGCTCCATTTAAAGTAGGGCCTGACTTCATAGATCCCGGATTCCACAGGCAGATCTGTGATCGACCGTCTCGAAATCTCGATGGCTGGATGCTCTCAAAAGAATACGATCAGAATGTTTTTTACAAAAACAGCTCTTCCTGTGACGTGGCCGTCGTCGAAGGTGTGATGGGTCTCTTCGACGGGTATGGTGGCAAATCAGAGGCCGGTTCGACGGCCGAGATGGTCAAGTGGCTGTCACTCCCCGTCCTTCTGGTTGTCGATGTCCGGAGTATGGCTCGAAGTGCGGCAGCCCTGATCCACGGTTTCGAAAATTTCGACAGTAAATTGAAATGGGCGGGAGTCGTATTAAACCGCCTGGGAAGCGATGTTCATCTTCAATTTATCCGTGAAGCCCTTGAAGCTTATGTGAATATTCCTCTGGTTGGTGGCTTTGCAAGGGAGAGTTGGTTGAATTTACCGGAAAGACACCTCGGTCTCGTCACACAAGATGAAAATCCCCTTTCTTCGGATTACATAAATCAATTGGCTGATCTGATCGAAGATTCACTGAAACTGGACATGCTGTTGAACAGCCTCCCAGAACTCGATATTCCGGAGTTCCTTCAGAAACAGGAGGAGCGTCAAAAAACCTCCGTCAGGATCGGGGTCGCAAGGGATGAAGCATTTTGCTTTTACTATCAGGACAATTTTGACCTTCTTGAAAAATATGGCGCAGAGCTGGTCTTTTTTTCACCCTTGCGCGATCGCTCTCTGCCGCCGGATATCGATGGTCTCTATTTAGGAGGAGGATATCCGGAACTCTTCGCGGAGACACTCTCTAACAATAGGGAGCTCATGGGGGAAATCAGACAGTTGGGTGAAAATGGTCTTGCCATCTATGCCGAATGCGGAGGATTTATGTACCTCACCGAGGGTATTGAAAATAAATCAGGGGGCTTTTATCCCATGGCGGGAATATTTCCCGTAAGGGTAGCAATGCTTGATCGGCTGAAATCCCTCGGCTACAGAGAAGTTACATTAAAATCATCCGGTCCCTTTGGTTCACCGGGTGAAAGAATAAGGGGACATGAATTTCACTATTCGGAAATTAAAGAAGCGTCTGGAAAGATTGCCCCCATTGTAGATCACGACGAGATAACCCTTGTCTATGAGCTTTGTGACAGGCCCGGATCAAAAATCCGGGACGAAGGGTATATGAAGAAGAATATCTTGGGTAGTTATGTTCACCTCCATTTCGGCAGCAACCCACGGGTAGTTGAGAATTTTGTTAAATTTATCGGAAAGAAAAAATGAAACGTAAAAACAGCAAACTTTATGGAATCGGTGTGGATCCCGGTGATCCTGGGTTGATACTACTGAAATCCGTTCGCATCATTTGATGGGGTCGATATATCGGAATGTGAGTTGGTGGACAAATAAGCAAGTAAAGGTCACCTTGATTTAGTCTTATTTTTTTGTAATGTATCAGCTTCAATGGTTATAGCGTCGGCGGCTGATACTTCAGGTGGGGCTTCAAGAAGGCGGTTTGGGTTTTGTTCGATTCGCATGGTAAGAGCGCCGCCCATGACATTTATTTCATAATTTCGATCGGATAAATTCATTTCTTTGACAGCTTTCCGAAGTTTTCTCAATTGGTTCTTTATGCCATAGAATATGAAGGTACATCCACCGATCACTACTACGAAGGTAATTAGAAAGATCCACCAGGGCGTAGAAACAATTTTCCCGCCGAACACTACAGTTACCAACAGTCCCAAGATAAGGATTGGCTGAAGAGCAATAGCCAGACCCATATAAATAAAACCATAGTAGGTATCGGAGCGCTTTTTCAGTTTTGGCCCTTTTTTTTCTTTCTTGCGTTTAAATAAACGCTTGAACAGCATAATTTTTGCCTGTTTGATTTGTTTGGCTTTTTGAAGGGGGAGTATAGAGTGAAACATCCTCGCGTGTCAAGAAAAGAGAATATCATGTATTTTGTCGCAATCCCCCGATATTTTGGGTAAAAAGGTTAAAATAATTATAAAAGAGGCGTAAAACATCTTTTGCTCTTGACGCGGAACCATTTCTCTCATATGCTGGATTGCTAAAATAATACGGTTAAACAGGTAGTTAGAGAAAATATAAGGATTAGTAGGGTAAGACATTCCACCTGTTGTCAGGGAAAATGATTATCGGAATGATAACGTGCCCTGTTAATAGTTTAAATTTGGAGCTGCGATGGCAGCGATAACTTTTCTTGGAGCATACATAGTAGACATTATCGTCGGCGATCCCCGCTGGCTGCCGCATCCCGTGGAGATAATGGGCAGGCTCACAGAATTTCTGGAAAGAAAAATCTGCGGGGGAGAAAATAAGCGTTTTGCCGGTGAAAAGAGGGGCGGGATTATCCTGTGGTTTGCCGTCGTTATTCCTTCCTGTTGTGTCACTCTGGCGATAGTGGAAGGGAGTTTTATTATAAACTCTTTTTTCGGCGCGATTATATCTGTTCTGATCGGTTCTCTCACACTGGCGACAAGGTCTCTTTACGATCAGAGTAAGGACGTTATTGATTCCTTGAACCATGGGAATATCGAAGAGGCAAGAAAAAACCTCTCGATAATCGTGGGAAGGGATACTGAAAACCTCGATGAAAAGGGGGTTCTCCGGGCTGTTATCGAGACAGTGTCTGAAAACCTTTCGGATGGTATCGTTGCACCTCTTTTTTACCTAGCCATTGGCGGCGTCCCGCTTGCGATGGCCTATAAGGCGGTCAACACCCTCGACTCGATGGTTGGATATAAAAACGACAGGTACAGGGATATTGGCTGGTTTTCCGCTAAAATGGACGATATATTCAACTGGATACCGGCGCGACTTACCGGCGCTCTAATAGTAATTGTCTCATTTGTTCTGAGGTACAACTGGAAGGGTTCCTGGAAAATCATGAGAAGGGATGGACGCAACCACTCGAGTCCGAACAGCGGCATACCGGAAGCCGCTGTGGCAGGTTCACTTTCGATACAACTTGGCGGTAAAATTCAATATTTCGGAGAAATTTCCGACAAGCCCACGATTGGCGACAAGATAAAGGAAACGGATAAAGAAGACGTGAAAAAAGCCTGGCTTATCATGTTTGCCTCCTCTTTTTAATGGCCGTTTCCTGTATAATTTTTCTATGGATGGTGTAACGATGAAAAGAGACCATGGCGGTAACGTCAATGAAATGTCCAGAATATACGGAATCGACGAAGACGCTATTATCGATTTCAGTGCCAATATCAACCCGCTCGGTTATCCTACCGGCTTGCGGGAATCGGTAGCAAAAGAATTTGATTCCATCTTAAATTATCCCGATATTGATTCTTTTGAGCTTGTTTCGGGATTGTCGGAATACCACGGTATAGGTCAGGATTCTATAATTGTGGGGAATGGCTCGACCGAATTTATCTACTGGATGCCGGTTGTATTTAAAACCGAAAAGGCCCTTATTGTCACGCCCGCCTTCAGTGAATATGAAAAGGGGCTCAGGGTAGTCGGGACAGACGTTTCGTATTTTGAAACAGAAAGTAAAAGTAACTTTTCAGTGGATATTGATCGTCTTTGCGAACGTTTGAAGGAAGGATTTGATATTATGTATTTCTGCAATCCGGCAAATCCAACCGGCGTTTTAACTCCAAAAGATAAGTTGCGCAAAGTTTTAAGCTGTGCTGATGAAATCGGGGCGCTTGCGGTTATTGACGAAGCCTTTATAGATTTTGTAGAGAATGAGTCTCTTAAAGAAGAAATTTTCAGGTTTTCCAATCTGATAGTGCTGAGATCTATGACAAAATTTTTCGGAATCCCGGGTCTTAGGGTGGGTTATGTAATGGCTTCCGCGCCGGTCGTCAAAAAAATAAAAGAAGATAAACCGCCCTGGACGGTCAACTCACTGGTACAAAAAGCAATCGTCAAAGCCCTTGTTGATGCGGACTACATCAGGGATACAATACAATATGTAACGGATGAGAGAGAGTTTTTAATGGATGCTTTAAACGAAATCCCCGGCCTCAAAGCATACGGGAGCGCGGCGAACTTTCTTCTTGTTTTCATGGACAGCCGGATCACTTTAAACTCTACGGAACTCAGAGATCATTTAGCCCCGGAGGGGATACTGATAAGAGATTGCAGTACCTTTCAGGATATGGGAGATCGTTATTTTAGGGTGGCCGTGAAGAGACATGACCAGAATTTGATTCTCATTGAAAAACTGAAAGAAGCCGTGGGTCAATATACCGGTAGATAAGTTAAAAAAACATAGATAGTTGGTTTTTAATTTTTACGTTGATAAGTTATATTATTTATAATTTGGTCAGTTGTTTGGCTATATTCAGGGGGAAACGATGAGAGAATGTAATGTTGAAGGGAACAAGGCGAAATGCAACTGTAGTTATGAGCCCTGCAGTAAAAAAGGTATTTGTTGTGACTGTATAAAATATCATTGGCGGATGGGTGAGTTGCCGGCCTGTTTTTTCCCAAATGATGTGGAAAAGACCTACGACCGCTCTATCGAGAAGTTTATCGAGACCTACCAGGCAAGAGGTCGATGGTGGTAAAGAGTGATGGTTTTTTCAGAGGCTGTCAAATATCGGGAGCATG
Organism: uncultured Syntrophales bacterium; assembly: GCA_964652795.1. GTDB lineage: Bacteria > Desulfobacterota > Syntrophia > Syntrophales > JADFWA01 > JAUSPI01. Next base: position 12,047 of record CAZZBF010000041.1, read on the forward strand.
AAGATGAGCATTAGAAAAAGACTTGAGAAATTAGAAGAGAAAAATTTGGCTCCGTATGCGACAAAGAGTTCTCAGAGTAAGGGGAGAACTCTTCACGGAGATGAACAGGATGATTATAGAGTCTGTTTCCAGAGAGATCGAGACAGGATACTTTATTCAAAAGCATTCAAGGATCTTCAGTACAAAACCCAGGTATTCCTGATAAGCGAGGGCGATTTTTACAGAACCAGATTGACCCATACCCTTGAAGTGGCCCAGCACGCGAGAACTTTAGCGAGAACGTTCAGATTGAATGAAGACCTGTGTGAGGCAATATCTTACGCGCATGATCTCGGCCATACCCCTTTCGGCCACGCCGGTGAAGAAGCGCTCAATAAAATAGTGAAGGATGACGGAGGTTTCGAGCACAACCTGCAAAGCCTGAGAGTTGTGGATATACTGGAAAAGAGATACCCGGACTATGACGGCCTTAATCTTTGTTACGAAACGAGGGAAGGGATAGCATGCCATGAGTCGATTCACGATAATCCGGACATCCCGGAGGAATTCAAAAAATTCCCGATGCCGTCACTGGAGGTACAGGTAGTCAACATTGCCGATCCATTAGCCTACTGTGCGCATGATATTGAAGACGCGTTGAACGCGGGATATCTTTCTATGGGAGAGATTAAGAATCTGGGTAATCCACTTGTTGACAGGGTTCTCGCGAAGTGCAGGGAAAGATATCGGGGGTTTGAGGACCTGGATACGACAAAACAGGCACGGCTTCTCGTTAGAACACTGATAGAAAAAACAAATATTGCCGTCATAGAAAAAACCACTGAGAACCTGACAAATTATAAGATAAAGTCTGTAGATGACGCCCGCGGAATTGATGCCAAGATAGTTTCCGCGTCGGCCAAAGATATGGAAGATTTCGAAAAGCTGCAGCAGTTTCTCATGAAGAACGTATATAGAAAACCGCAGGTGTGCATAATGAATGAGAAGGGGAAATTAATCATCCGTAGGATTTTTGAGCATCTGGAAAAAAGACCTGAAATGCTCCCGGAATCATTTAAGATCAGCTACGAAACGGTACAGGATGAGAGAGAAAAGCGAAAGGTGATAGTCGATTATATATGCGGAATGACCGACCGCTACGCGATGGATCTTTATAAAATGATGTTTGAACCATATGAGAAGGTTATGTTTGAATTCAGGGAATAGATATGATTATTTTCATTACAGGAGGGGCCAGGGGCGGTAAGAGTGATTTTGCCCAGGATCTGGCCGAAAAATTGGAAGGCAAAAGGCTGTTCCTGGCCACTGCACAGGCCCTCGATGATGAGATGCGCCGGAGGATTGAAAAACACCGGGAGCAGAGGGGGAACCGGTGGGATACTCTGGAGGAACCGATTCATCTTGGAAGGGCGCTTAGATCGGTGGAGGGCTCATATGATACGGTTCTTGTTGATTGTTTTACGGTCTGGATGTCCAATCTTCTTCTTGAATATCCGGATCAGGATGGAAAGATATCAGGAATTATGGATGATTTCTTTTCGAGCATAGATGAATTTAAGGGAACTATTGTGATCGTTTCCAATGAAGTAGGTATGGGGATAGTCCCGGAAAATAAATTGGCAAGGCAATACCGGGACCAGCTCGGTTTCCTCAATCAGAGGACAGCTAAGAGAGCGGACGAGGTCTATGCCCTTATCTCCGGTATCTCTGTCAGGATAAAGTGATAGTTTGGATGTCAATCGTTATATCTTTGACTATATAAAAGATAGAAAATAGGAAACTGACTTTTTACTAACTAATGCATCAAAATTTAATCGGGGGGAATTTTGAAAAACATACAGAAGCTGCTAAATAACATTCACCCATTGAAGGAAGATTATCTAAAGCAGGCAAAGCAAAAACTCGACAGTTTGACAAAACCTCCCGGCAGCCTCGGCAAGCTGGAAGATATTGCCCGGAGGTACGCGGCAATCAGAGAAGACCTGAACCCATCCATCAATAAGAAGGTGATATTTACCTTCGCCGGTGACCATGGTGTCGTGGAAGAAGGCGTAAGCGCCTATCCGGGAGAGGTGACAATCCAGATGGTTTTGAATATGCTTTCCGGAGGCGCTGCCATAAATGTCCTCGCGGGCCACGTGGGGGCGGAGGTGGTCGTTGTGGACATCGGCGTTGCCCACGATTTTGAACCGTCGGAAGGTATTGTTATCAATAAAATAGGCTACGGGACAAAGAATTTTTTCAGAGGCCCTGCCATGACCTACGATGAGGCCCTGCGGTCAATAAAAGCCGGTATTAATCTGGCCGAAGAATATGCCGAAAAAGGGGCGGATATCGTCGGAACGGGAGAAATGGGTATAGGAAACACCACTCCCTCCAGCGCGATCCTGTCTGTATTTACCGGCCTGCCGGCATTGGAAGTAACCGGCCGGGGCACGGGCATTGATGACGGGGCACTCCGGAAAAAGGCGGATGTGATAGAAAGCGGCATAAAACTGAATCGGCCGGACCCTGAAGATGCTGTAGACGTCCTGGCCAAAGTGGGTGGATTTGAGATAGGGGGGATAGCAGGGCTCATTATAGGTTGCGCCTTTCACCGGATACCGGTAGTAGTGGATGGGTTTATTTCCTCGGCGGGCGCCCTGATAGCCGTTGCCCTGAATCCCGCGATAAATGAATACCTTTTCTGCTCGCATCTTTCTTCCGAAGCCGGACACAGACGGATGCTTGAACATTTGGGGCAAAAACCGATTCTCGATTTGGATATGAGATTGGGAGAGGGGACGGGTGCGGCTATAGCGATGTCTATAATCGAGGCCGCCGTAAAAATCATGACTAAAATGGCTACCTTTGAATCGGCAGGTGTGGATAAGGCACTTAAATGATGAAGGGATTTCTTGCGGCATTACAGTTTCTGACCATAGTCAGGGTATCGAGAGGTCTTGATATTACAGGGGAAGATCTTGGAAGGTCGATGTCCTATTACCCTGTAGTCGGTTTCCTCATCGGTTTGACACTCGTAGCCGTCAGGTTTGTCTTTAGTCTTTTCCTTCCATCTCCTTTAGTTGATATACTTGTCGTCGTAGCCCTGGTAATCCTTTCGGGCGCTCTTCATTTAGATGGTTTCGCGGATACAATCGACGGCCTGGCCGGGGGAAGAGACCGTGAAAAAATCCTCGCTATTATGAGGGACAACAAGATAGGTTCCTTCGCGGTCGTCGGCCTGATACTCCTTCTCATATTGAAGGTGTCCGCATTGATGGAGGTTCCCGCTGAAATCAAAAACACGGCGCTTATGATAATGCCTGTTTTGGGGAGGTGGTCGACGGTTCAGCTGGCGTCCGGCTTCGGTTATGCCAGATCCGGAAACGGAACAGCCCTTGTGTTTACCCGGTTTGCGGGGAGAAAAGAATACGTCATTTCAACACTTATAACTGCAGTCATACTTGTCGGTCTGTTTCAGCTAAAGGGATTGGTTATAATGCTTCTTGTAGCAGCCGTGACACTTCTTCTTGGTCTCTTTTTCAAAAGACGTATCGGTGGCGTAACGGGAGATATTATGGGCGCGGCATGTGAATTGAGCGAAGTTATTATACTTCTGATGATTTGTGCACTTTTCGCTTAGTGATATGTCAACGATACCCTGTCATTTCGAAGGAGTTTTCACGACTGAGAAATCTTAGATTTCTCCCTGCGGTCGAAATGACATTTCTTGATTGACACGACATTAGCAGGTAGGGGGAAATGTGGATATTCATACCAGATTATATTTAGTAAGACATGGCCAGGTGACGAATTATCTGGATGGGACATGTAATGGTCAGAATGACGTTGATATAACGGAACTCGGAGTAGGGCAGATGGAGGCGGTGGCGGTCAGACTGAGAGATGAGAATCTTGCGGCCGTCTATTCCAGTGACTTGATCCGCACCAGAAGAGGCGCGAAGATAATCGCCGAACCCCACGGCTTGATTCCGAAGCAATGCGGCGCGTTCAGGGAATTGGATTTTGGTCTGTGGGAGGGATTGAACATCGATCAGGTAGAAGAACAATTTCCCGGCGCCCTGAATGAGCGTAGAATGAGAATAGTAGATTACAGAATTCCGGAGGGGGAAAGTATCGGGGACCTGGCAGGGAGGGCAGTTCCAGCCCTGAAGGAGATATTAGACGCGCATCACGGAAAAAACGTTGTCCTGGTTGCTCACGGAGGAGTCAACAGGGTAATCCTCGCGGACGCCATGAACCTTGATCTAAAAAATTTCTTTTCTATTGAGCAAGACTTCGGCTGCCTTAATGTTATAGATTACTTTCCCGGCTTTTCCGTTATTAAATTGATGAACGGACGACCACTGGAAAAATAAAGCGAAATTCTGCAACAGAAAAGCTATTTGTGGATTGAAAGAGGAGCTGTAATGAATGAACGAACATCGCTTGATGAACAATGTATCAATACTATCCGATTTTTAGCGGCTGATGCGATACAGAAAGCCAGCTCCGGCCACCCCGGTATGCCGATGGGGGCCGCGGCAATGGCCTATGTGTTGTGGACAAAGCATTTGAAGCATAACCCTGAGGATACTCTATGGGTAGATCGTGATCGCTTTATTCTTTCGGCGGGCCACGGATCAATGCTTCTGTACGCCCTTCTTCATCTTACCGGTTACGATCTGCCGCTGTCCGAGTTACAGTCGTTCCGGCAGTGGGGTAGCGGGACAGCGGGTCACCCGGAAGGACATCATCTGCCCGGTGTCGAGGTTACTACGGGGCCTCTCGGCCAGGGAATCGGTAATGCCGTCGGTATGGCTCTTGCCGAGGCGCACCTCGCCGCGCGATACAATCAGCCGGACCATAGAATTGTCGATCACTTTACCTATGTTATCGCCGGTGACGGCGATCTCATGGAAGGTGTCGCGTCTGAAGCCTGTTCACTGGCGGGACACCTTGCCCTCGGCAAATTGATCGTACTGTTTGACGACAACCGTATTTCACTGGCCGGCTCAACCGCTCTTACCTTTACTGAAGATGTGGAAAAGCGGTTCGAGGCCTGTGGGTGGCATGTACAGAAAGTCGATGATGGTAATGACATTGCCGCTATCGATGCTGTTCTGAATAACGCCAAAAAAGAGATTTCCAAACCTTCACTCATATTTGTTCGCACTGTAATCGGCTGTGGAGCCCCGAATAAACAGGATACCTTTGGAGTCCATGGCTCACCGCTTGGCAGGGATGAGTTGCTCGCGGCCAAGAAAAACTTAGGCTGGCCCTCTGAACCGGACTTCTTTATTCCTGAGGATGTGTTGGGACATTTCAGGAAAGCTCTGGCTAAAGGTAGAAGCGGCAAGGCTGAATGGGAAGATCGTTTCGCGCGTTACAGGGATGACTTTCCGGAATTAGCGCGGGAATTTAATCGAAGGATGAGCGGTGAACTTCCTGCCGGGTGGGACACGGAACTTCCCGCCTTTCAGGCGGACTTAAAAGGTATTTCGACCCGCAAGGCCTCTGAGACCGTCCTGCAAGCCGTCGCCCCAAGAATGCCGGAGGTTATGGGCGGTTCAGCCGATCTGAATCCGTCAACTTTATCCTGGCTTAAGGGTTTCGGAGATTTTGAATCGCCTGATAGCTCACCTGAAGGACTCCAGGGGGCGGTTGGCGGAGAGTGGGGATATGGTGGGCGTAACGTGCATTTCGGGGTGCGCGAGCACGCGATGGGTTCCATAACCACGGGCATGGCAATGCACGGAGGGTTCATTCCCTACACGGCGACATTCCTGGTGTTTTCCGATTATATGCGTCCCCCTGTTCGCTTGGCGGCAATGTCTGAAGCCCGTGTTATCTATATTTTCACTCATGACAGCATCGGCGTGGGTGAGGATGGCCCCACACACCAGCCTGTTGAACACCTCATGAATCTTCGGGCCGTTCCCAACCTGACCGTGATCCGTCCGGCCGACGCGGGTGAAACGGTAGAAGCATGGCGGATGGGTCTTCTGAATAGTACCGGCCCCACCGCTGTTATATTTACAAGGCAAAACATTCCGGTGCTGGATCGGACGGAATGTGCTCCGGCGGATGGTCTGCGACGAGGTGGTTACATTTTATGGCAGTCGGGGCAGGATACCCCTGAAGTAATCCTGATCGGGACCGGTTCTGAAACACATATCGCTCTCGAAGCGGGCAAAAGACTGGCCGACGAAGGTCTTGACGTAAGGTTAGTTTCACTGCCAAGCTGGGAAATCTTCGATCGGCAGCCGGCTGAATACAGGGAAACTGTATTGCCTGCCTCGGTGAAGCTACGGGTTGCTGTTGAAGCCGGGATTAAATTAGGATGGGAGCACTATGTTGGTCTTGAGGGTGTGGTAGTGGGTATGGAGAGTTTCGGTGCCAGCGCCCCCGCTTCGGTCCTGTTCGAGAAGTTCGGCATTACTGCCGAACATGTTGTTCAGGCAGCAAAGGAACTGATAAGGAAAAGTTGATGACCGGATGGCAGCATATTTCGCATAAGTTGACTTCATATCAAATTAAAATAGAAAATGCCCTTGTCGAATTGAGAGATGAAAAGGTAATGGCGCGCATATGGGCGCGCGATCACACCGTTTGGAAACCTGAACCCGCAGAGATTACGAATCGTCTCGGTTGGCTTAACACCCCTGAAAAAATGGTTGGTAACATAAAGCGCCTCGAAGCGCTGGCCGATGATGTCCGTGATAATGGTTATACCGATGTCCTGCTGCTCGGCATGGGAGGGTCAAGCCTTGCCCCTGAGGTTTTTCAAAAGACATTCGGTGTGAAGAAAGGTTATTTGAATTTAGCTGTACTCGACAGTACCGACCCCGGCGCGATACTGGCCCATGCCGAATGTCTCGATCCCGCCCGCACCCTATTCATCGTATCAACCAAGTCGGGCACAACGGTTGAAACTCTCTCGTTTTTCAAATTTTTCTATAACTGGGTTAAGAACTCTTTGGGTGAGAAACGGGCGGGAGAAAACTTTATTGCCATCACGGACCCGGGCAGTCCGCTTACGGAACTCGCCCGGCGCTGCCACTTCCGTGAATGTTTTCTAAATGATCCGAATATCGGAGGCCGCTATTCAGCGCTTTCTTACTTTGGACTTGTCCCGGCGGCACTAATCGGCATGGACATACAAACCTTGCTTGAGCGCGCAATAACGATGATGCGCGACTGTGAGCCATCCAATTGTCCTGTCGCGGGCAGCAACCACGGAGGAAAGCTTGGCGTGGTATTGGGGGAACTGGCTAAAGCTGGAAGGGATAAGGCAACAATTATTAGCTCACCTGGAATTGTAAGTTTTGGTGATTGGGTGGAGCAGCTTATCGCAGAGAGTACCGGCAAGGAGGGTAAGGGAATCCTGCCGGTGGTCGGAGAGCGTACCGGCTCTCCTGCCTTCTACGGTGATGATCGCCTCTTCGTCTCGCTTCGTATTGATGGAGATGAGACAAACAATCGTTTGCTAAAAGACATGGAAAATGCCGGGCATCCCGTTTTATATATATCTTTACATGATACCTACGATATTGGCGGGCAATTTTTTCTGTGGGAGATGGCAACAGCTGTGGCCGGTTATCGTTTGGGTATCAATCCTTTTGATCAACCGGATGTGGAGACATCTAAGATACTCGCGCGCAAGATAGCGGATGAATATAGGGAAAAAGGATCACTTCCCGATGAAAAATCTGCCTTTAACGGGGAGGTTATGGCTGTCTACGGTGAGATAAAAGCGGACAGTCCGGAATCGGCTTTGGAGGCCTTTCTCGATAAGACCAAACCTGGAGCGTATATAGCGCTTCAGGCATATCTGCAGCCAACGTCTGAGATGGGAGCATTATTGCAAATATTTCGCACGTCACTGCGTGAACGATATCGGCTGGCAACCACAGTCGGCTACGGGCCCCGCTTCCTGCACTCTACCGGTCAACTGCATAAGGGCGATGCCGGTCATGGACTTTTTATACAGTTTACTACTAACGATAGTCGAGACGTGCCCATCCCCGAAGAAGCGGGATCATCCGATTCGTCGATAACCTTCGGTGTTCTCAAGGCCGCCCAGGCTCTCGGAGACCGCCAGGCCCTCATAGATAGAGGACGTAAGGTAATCCGTTTCCATTTTAAAAGAGATCCAATCGATGGCCTTAAAAGATTAGCGGAGGTATTAAAATAAGATTGTAATAATAATAAGTTCGTAATTCTCCGGATTACTTCGTTCACCGCAACTTGCTGCGGGTAGATTCAATATTTTCTGTAGAACGTTTGGAGAGCTTTGCAAAACTTACCAAAAGATGAGCAAAGTTTTGGGAATTATATTTTTCAAAACTCTCGTTTATTGATGCTTCAACAATCGCAGTTAATCTGCCTTGACACACAATGCCCATTTCCTTATACTTGCCCACGTTTAAAGCAAATTATCGCAAAAAATTTTGATTGGACAACGGCCGATGGATTTTACCCGGAGGTACGATATAGAATAAACATATTCTTGCAGGGGAGACTCAATGCCAAAGGTTTTTTCTAAGTACGGAATGAAAATTTTTTTGATAATGTTAATTGTTCTTTCCTCGCGGGGGGGTTATGCAGATATATGCACTGACGAAACTGGAAGAAAAGTAAACATTCCTTCATCACCGAAGCGTATAGTGTCCCTCGCGCCCAGCATAACGGAGACCCTTTTCGCACTCGGTCTTGATAAAGAAATTGTCGGTGTAACAACGTTCAGCGATTACCCAGAGGCGGCCAGGTCAAAACCGCGCGTAGGCAGTTTTGTCAACGTCTCTCTTGAAAAAGTCGTGTCTCTTAATCCGGATCTGATCATAGGCACCGCCGACGGAAACAAAAAAGAGATGATTGAACAACTGAAGAGAATCGGTTTTCCCGTATATATGATAAATCCGGCAAATCTGGAAGAGATATTCGAAATGGTGCTGGACATCGGCAGGATAACGGGGAGAGATAACGCGGCGAAAGACCTGGTTCACAGCCTTCGTGAGAGGGTCAATGCCGTTGTTTCACGAACCGCTGGTTTGAAAAAACCGAGAATCTTTTACCAGATGGGGATTGATCCCATTGTTACCGTCGGGAGAGACACACTGCATAATATGCTGATAACACTGGCGGGCGGAATAAATATATCAGGGGAAGAAACGGCAAAATATCCCCGCTACAGCATAGAAGAAATCATTATCAAAAAGCCGGAGATTATTATCGTATCATCGATGAAGAAAGGAGAAGATTTCGCCCGGATAGTGGATAAATGGAAGAGATGGAAAAACATTCCGGCAGTCAAAAATAACAGGATTTATGTACTGGAAAGCGACCTGGCAGATCATCCATCGCCCAGAATTATTGACGGACTGGAAGCGATAACCGGAATTATACGTCCCGAAGTATCACTCAGTAAATAACAGGTGACCTGTAAAAATATAATTCCCGCCAATTCCTACCACCGTATGCTATCCAGCGCCATTGTAAGAGGCGCGTACGCCGTGTTCACCGGCGGCGAGTAGCAGGTATCGATAAGCGACAGTCTTTCTACCGGAATTTTCTCCGCTATTGCTACAGACAGTTTGTCGATCTGGGCCGCCACAAATTCTTCAGAAATAACCTGGCCCCCTATCAGAGTGTGACTGCCGCGATCGGCAATGAGCTTGATATGTATGGTCTTGCCTCCGAACAGCCGCCGCCGGGTAGCGGTTTTCGTTATGGAAGTGCACACATCTAACCCATTGTCGCGGGCATACTTTTCGGTAAACCCCACAGCGCCGACCTGATAGCCGAAAATTTCGGTAATAAATGGCATAGTCGTTCCCTTATAAAGGAGAACGTTGCCCATCGTTAAATTTGTGGCGGCTATCTTGCCGCTGCGGGCCGTATTGGTTGCGGTCTGGTACCGTATTTTACTGCCCCGGATCGCGTCAGAATTTTCCATACAATCACCGATAGCGTAAATATCGGGATCGCTGGTTTGCAGGTATTCATTTACGGCAACAGCCCCTGTTTCTCCTATTTCGATTCCTGCCTTTCTGGCTAAATCCACATTGGGTCTGGAGCCGGTGGCGAAAAGAACAAAATCCACTTTTAGTTCCCGGTCGGGAAGAGATACTATCTTCTTGCCTTCCCGGGTTGCTATATTCTCAATCCCGACCGGCAGAACCAGTTCTGCTCCGTGTTCTTTTATTCGCTGTTCAAGCACATCGGCTACTTCCTTATCCAGCAGCAGCCCGAGAGCGTTTTCCAGAATGTCCAAGCAGTAGACGGCACTGTATTTTTTTCCCAGCAAAACTTCAGCTATTTCCAGTCCGATCATCCCGGCACCGACTATCGCCGCGGTTGTGTATTTGGTAATAGCCTGCTCCAGGGCTCTCGCGTGTCGGAGGTCGGTGCTCAGTACCAGTTCGTTCCAGCCATCAAGGCCCGGAATCGGGGGAACCGTTGGGGAACCTCCCAGGTCTAGGATAAGCTTATCGTAGTCGTAGGAATCTTTTCCGGCCACCAGACGTTTTTTTTCCCTTAAGATCTCGGTTACCTCGGTATTAAGATGAACGCTTATATTTTTTTGCTGGTAGAATTTTTCCCTGAAGGCAAAACTTTCTTCCCATGAAGGGACGATTCCTCTTAATACAAAAGGAATTTCACATGGTATATATCCTATTTCATTCCTGATGGTGAAGATATCGATTTGAGCGTCTTTGTCAAAAGAGCGGATTACATTGGCGGCATTGTTAGCACCGCCGCCTCCGCCGACTATACAAACTTTCATCTTTGAGGTCTCCTCTGCTTATGTTTGGCGATGGTAAAAATGACACTTTTTGTACGTTCTGTAAAGCCTTCCAGGGAGCAGACCTTACTTTACATTTTCCACATTATCACCAAATGGTCTTGAGGCAAGTTCATCTTTTTCCGATAGTATAAGCTCGGCGGCAATCCCCGCCGCGTCGGTAATGATCTCACGGCAATAAAGAGCATGTTCACGGCAGAGCCAGTCGTCGTGCCATTCGGATGTCAGATCGCGGCAAAGGGTGGAATCATATTTTTCTTTAATCCTGTTGGGGATCTGATTAAACAACCTGTAAAGGCCGGGTTTTCCATAAAGCTGCTCTTTTGCCTTCTTTGCTGCCTCCTTGCCTTCACCTTCAGGCAGGGAACTCCTTCCATGAACGGCACCTACCGCCATGACGGCGCCGACAATCGCGCAGCAACTATCTCCATAAAGCCCCACGCCGCCGCCAAATCCTGTAGCAAGTTTTTTCACATCTTCAGGCAATCCTGTGTCGATCAGGGCTGTTACTGCTTCCAATACACATTCAGCGCAGTTGTAACCCAAACTGAAATTTTTTCTTGCCCGCTGTCGGACTTCTTCGATCTTTTCTTCTTTGGTCATTTTTGCTGCCTCCTTTTCATAATGTACGGCCTTTTATTAGTAATCTATGCCGGCTTTCTCTTTTATGCCGGCTGTATAATGATGCCTGATTTCTTTAATTTCACTTACCGTATCAGCTAATTCCACAATCTCAGCGGGGGCGTATCTGCCGGTCAGGATCAGGTGCATTTTGGCAGGCTTATTTTTGATGATTTGAATAACATCGTTGAGCGGGATTAGCGCGAAGTCTATGGCGACGGTAATCTCGTCGAGTATAACCATGTCATACTCATTCGATCCGATGACCTCTCTGGCAATATCCAACCCCTGTTTGGCCAGTTCGATATCGATTGGAGCCGGACTATCCCTCATTACAAAACTGTCCAGACCCGCCAGATGAAACGTCAGGTCGGGCAGGTACTTCTCCGCGGCGAGCAGTTCTCCATATTTTCTTCCCTTCATGAACTGGAGCAGATATACCCTGTTACCGTGTCCTATTGCCCTGAGGGCCTGTCCGAGGGCCGCGGTCGTCTTCCCTTTACCGTCCCCGGTGAAGACCATGACGAGGCCTTTGTTGTACTGTGCCAGGATTTCCTCTCTGCTTTTGGGCACCTTTAAGTTCCTCTTAA
>CAZZBF010000041.1:24146-25767 GCA_964652795.1 uncultured Syntrophales bacterium
CCACGAGGAAGTTGCCGGGGCAATAGAAAAAATGGTTGTTCAGGGTGCCGGGAGTATCGCGGTTACAGCGGGGTTCGGCCTGTATTTAGCGGCTAAGGAACTTGAGCGGAAGGGAGGCTCGCGGGAGATTGCAGAATTGCAAAAGGCGGCGGATAGGCTCAAAGCCACCCGTCCCACGGGCTTTCATCTGGCCGCGCTGTTGGACAAAGCCCTTAACCTGGTCAAAAAGGGGAGGGGAAAGAAACCGGATTCTGTCGTGATTCGGGAGTTTCTCAATCAGGTTCTCATCAGGCGAAGGGAAACCTCCCAGGCCACCGGCAGGCACGCCGAGACACTGCTCTCCTCAGGGGATACCGTTCTGACTCACTGTTTTGCCGGCTCCGGTCTTCTATACATGCTGCGGTACGCGAGGGACAATGGCAAGGAGATACGCGTTATGTGTACCGAAACCAGGCCTTACCTGCAGGGAGCGCGCCTTACCGCGTGGTCGGTGAGCCAGCTCGGTCTGGACACGACGCTTATTACCGACAACATGGCAGCCCACTTTATGTCCCGGGGTATGATTGATAAGGTCTTCACGGCAGCAGACCGGATCGCGATGGATGGGACGGTAGCCAACAAGATCGGAACCCTCCAGCTTGCCATCTGCGCGAAGTATTATGACATTCCCATGTATATTCTCGGATATGACGGCCCTGATCGCCGTACCAAAAAGGCAACAGAGATTCCCATAGAAGAGAGGAACCCTCAGGAAGTTCTTGAATTCCAGGGAACTCCCATCAGCGGCCCGGATGTCAAGGCCTGCTACCCCGCCTTCGATCTGACACCGCTTCATCTCATTACCGGAGTAATCACGGCGTCAGGAGTGCGACTTACTAAATGAGGACTGAAAGATAAAAAATTAAAGAAATAATTTTTCAAATGAGGGAGAGGACTTCTTGGTTTTCTCAGTACAACTCGTATTTAACCAGCCTGCCGTCAAGCCCGCCGGCCTTGAGCGGCTTTTTCCATGATGTTTTCAGACCGATTTTTTTGATATATTCCCGTTCTCCGAAATAAATAAAAGCGGCCGAGCCTTTGCATTTCTGTTTCAGAAAATCACCAAAATTTTTATAAAACGCTTCAAGGTTTTCGTCTCCTCCAATTCGAATGCCGTAAGGCGGATTGGTTACTATTACATGACCTTCAAGGGCGGGCAGCTTTCTAAAGTCCGTTACTTCAATGTTTACGTTATTTCCGTAATGGAGTCCCATCAGGTTTGTCCGCGCCGCTCTGACAGCCTCTTCGGACACATCACTGCCGGCAATCAGCCCTTTCGGCAGTTCCCGAATCTGGCTGTCGGCCTCTTTTTTTACCTGCTTCCAGACAGCGCCGTCAAAATCGGGCAGAAATTCAAAACCGAATAGATTTCTGAAAACACCCGCGGGAATATTGCTGTACCGCATGAGCGCTTCGCACAAAAGGGTTCCCGAACCGCAGAAAGGATCATGTAAAGGAACGGAACCGTCCCATTCGCTGAATCGGATAATGGCGGCGGCGACGGTTTCCTGCATCGGCGCGGAAACGGTCTCCTCTCTGTATCCTCTCCGGTGAAGCGCGCCACCTGAAGTGTCTATGCTTA
>CAZZBF010000042.1:0-17149 GCA_964652795.1 uncultured Syntrophales bacterium
CCAGTGACTTCTACCGTGTGAAGGTAGCACTCTCCCGCTGAGTTAACCGCCCGTTTTTAATTCCGGCCACAATACTTCAAAGAAACTTTTTTTTCAAGAAAAGTTTACGGCGCGGCGGGAAAAGACAGTTTGAAAGTCGTGCCTTTACCTACCTCGCTCTCGACTTTAATGGTACCGTTATAATCGTTGACAATACCGTAACTTATACTTGTTCCGAGACCCACGCCTTTTCCCACCTCTTTTGTCGTAAAGAAAGGTTCGAAAATTTTATCCTTTATATCCTCGGGAATTCCTATTCCGTTATCATACACCGTCACCACTACCCGGCCGTTCTCTACAAATGACCTAATTTTTAAAATCTTCCGCAGTTCCTGATTTTTCATCTGGAGGTCCTTTTCGTCGAGCGCGTCCATGGCGTTAGTGATTAAATTCATAAATACCTGTTCCAGCCTGTTGTGATTCGCGATTATTGAATGCAGGTCTTTGGTCAAATCCAGTTCTACCTCTATCCTGTGTACTCTCAACTGCTGGCCGAGTATCTTGAAAACATCCAGGATTGGGGCGTTTATATTTATCTTTTCACTTTTGACCTCCGACTGTCTGACAAAATCCCTCATATGATTTATAACCTGATCCGCCCTCTGGACGTTTCTTTCTATCTCTTCAGCCATAGTACATAAGTCGTCTTTTTTGATATCTTCATTCTTTCTGATTATTTTCATGAAATAATCGGAACAGACCTGAATTACGTTGAGGGGCTGATTGAGCTCGTGGGCAATACCTGAAACCATTGTGCCTAAAGTCGCCATCTTGCTGGCCTGAACCAGCAGGTTTTCTTTTTCCACATTTTCCGTAACATCGGGGGTGGAAGCTATTAAACAGTCCTTCTCCATAAATACAACCGAACGTACATGGAGATTAACGTAAAAAAGGTTTCCGCCCTTCTTTGTATGGAGTTTCTTGGGATAGAATTTTGAGTGATTGAGAGTAATACTATTCAAATCCTTCACAATTTCCTTATCAGACTGATGTACCAGAGCAGGAAAAGACATTCCCAGGAACTCTTTCCTCGAATATCCGTAACATTCCACGGCGGTCGCGTTTACGTCGAGGATGTCCAGGTTTTTTTTATCGACGATAATGATGGGATTGGGATCGGCATCAAACATTGTCCTGTACTTTTCTTCGGATACTCTCATGTCATGGTATGATTCGACAATTTTCCGTTCTACCTCTTTCTGTTCAGTGGTATCCCAAAGAGTTTCAATGGAACCGCGAATCTTTCCGTCGAGTCCTCTGAGGGGCGCGGCCGTAAATAATAGCCATTTAGCGGAAGCACCCACATTGGGGAAAAAATCTTCAGCCTCGTAACCCCCGCTGATAAGGAGCGACGGAGACGCTTTATCGCCGTAAAATTCCTTTATTCCGTTACTGTCTATTCCATCTACGATAAGATCGGCCATGCAGGGTCTCTCGTCCGGATAGAATGCCTTCCACTGATTTTTAGTTCCGATAATGTCTTCGGCTTTTTGATCGGTCAATCTCTCCAAAGCCTTATTCCAGTGTGTAACAACATGATGTTCATCGATGACAAAAGTGGAGACGGTACTTCCCTGAATAATTTGCGAAATCGTTTGATCGCGTCTCACAAGCATTTTTTCCACCGATTGAAGATGTTTGGTTCTCTCACTTACAATATCGCTGAGCTCCTCAGAGAATTGTTTGAAACTTCTGTTTATTTCCTCGCATACTTTGTCCCCCAAATTATATGTTCCTATAACATTTTCACATAGCTGTTCTTCCATATTTTTTTTCTTCACTTCTATCTGAAGGAAGTCCCATAAAGACATGGCCTCAAAATGGTCTATCAATCTAACGCCGCGGGGTTTCTTTTTTCTCAGGTTCTGCAAAAAGCGGTCGTTTCCTGTTAATTCCACAATCGTGTTCAACTCTTTCAGTTTTAAAATCTTTCTGTAATCATTAGTTGTATAAATTCCTTTCTTTTTGGCATACAAAAACCCTTTTGCCTTATTATCGATATCACAGACACCTAAAATATTCGGCTTTACATTGCCGAAGACCGGACCTAAAACAATCTTAAGTATCTCCTTACATACTTTGCCGCCTCCGATGATGGCTACTTTCGATTCAGTAATTACTTGTATCACTTTGACCTCCTCGTGTTAGAAAAACAAAGCGGTTTTTCAATGATTTTTATCATATTTGAAAGTAAAATCAATTGCAAGTTAATCCAGACACGTCCGGCGTCGTGAACCGGCATGGCTTGGAACTAACCCAAGCAGGCTCTGCCCTGTGGGCGGGGAGCTTCATGTGGATAAGAAAGGACTTGACCGAATCTATAGAAAGGTTATAAAAATTATGTCGGAGAGTCTGTTCTAAGAAAAAGAAGATTAGCAATTGGAGATTTTTGATAATGAACAACGTAAATAGTATGGTAATATTTGGTCCCTTCCGCTTACCCTTTCTCATATTAACCCCGGCATGCGTTATGCTGGGCGTTGCTACTGCCGCATGGTCGGGAAGTACAATAAATCTCTATTACCTTGTATTAGCGTTTATCGGCGCCATCTCGGCGCATATAAGCGTAAATGTTCTCAACGAATACCATGACTTTAAGAGCGGGCTGGACTTCAAAACAACACCTACCCTGTTCAGCGGGGGCAGCGGAACCCTTCCCAAAAATCCAGAAGAAGCCCACTTTGCGTTGATTACAGGTATTATAACACTGGCCATAACAGCGCTTATAGGTATGTACTTTCTATATGCCAGGGGGCTGTGGCTTTTACCCCTGGGAGCAGTGGGTCTTATTGTTATTGTTACCTACACGGAGCTGATTACCAGAAACTCTTTTCTATGCTTGGTTGCTCCCGGGCTGGGCTTTGGCCCGTTGATGGTTATGGGTACCGACTTTGTTCTCACCGGTTCGTATTCATGGACATCATTTGTCGCATCCCTTGTTCCCTTTTTCCTTGTGAGCGATCTGTTGCTCCTTAACCAGTTTCCGGATGTTGAGGCGGATAAGTGGGTCGGAAGAAGGCATCTGCCTATTATAATAGGCAGAAAGGCCAGCGCGAAGATTTATAAGGTGTTTCTCACGGCCACGTATATGTCGGTGATCTTCGGCTACGTAGCCGGAGCTCTTCCCCTGGAAGGCTTTTTGGCACTTGCTTCTGTTTTCCTTGCGGTTCCCACAGTGAGAGGTGTTTCCAGATACGCGGACGATATACCGAGGCTGATACCTTATATGGGCAGGAACGTTATAATAAATGTCATAACCCCGATATTGCTTGCAATTGGCCTGTTTATTAGTCGTTAATAACAGGCAAATTTATCTTGATAAATTCTAAGTTGGACTGTAAAAACCATAAAGCTAAACGTTTGAGGGCATTACAACCGGCCGAAAATCAGCTGGAGATGTATTTTATGCCGGGTTAAGGTCTTTTTTCGAGGTTTAACGAGAACATGGAGGCGAGAGATTGATAATGTATTGGGGAAAAGAAGATGAAACAATGCCGCGGGACAGATTGGAGGCTTTTCAGCTTACGAAATTACAGGAGACCATAATAAGAGCAAAGAAATCTCCCTATTACGGACAATTGTTTGGTGAAATAGGCTTGGATCCTGATAAGTTCACTTCCCTGAAGGATATAGAAAAGGTGCCCTTTACTACCAAGGATAATTTGAGAGAACACTGGCCTTATGGGTTTCTGGCCGTTCCCAGGGATGAACTGGTGAGGATGCACTCATCTTCAGGGACGACCGGCAGGGCAACGGTGATATTTCATACCGCGCGGGATATTGATGTATGGACCAATCTACTGGCACGCTCCATGTACATGACAGGAATGAGAAAGACCGATGTATTTCAGAATATGATGACGTATGGACTTTTTACCGGTGGTCTCGGTTTCCACTACGGAGCGGAGAAAATAGGCGCGCTGGTTATACCTTCGGGTGCTGGAAACAGCAAACGACAGATACAGCTTATGCGTGATTTCGGAACGACCGCCATTCATATCATACCCAGTTACGCGCTACATCTTTCCACTGTTTTTGAGGAAGTGGGTGTTAATCCTCAAACGGATATCAATTTGAAGATTGCCTTTCTCGGAGCAGAACCACATTCGGAAAAAATGAGAAGAAAAGTTGAAAAAATTTATGATTTGAATGCCTATAACTCCTATGGCCTTTCAGAAATGAACGGGCCCGGTGTTGCCTTTGAATGCCCTTTTCAGAGTGGAATGCACATATGGGAGGACAGCTTTTTTGTGGAAGTCATCGATCCCGATACTCTGGAGCCTTTGCCCTATGGTGAGGAAGGAGAGCTTGTTCTTACAACGCTTATGAGAGAGGGTATGCCTATTTTGAGATACAGGACGAGTGACTTGACCAGAATAATCCCGGAACCCTGCGAATGCGGCAGAACCCACAAGAAAATTGAGAGGATAAAGGGTAGAACCGATGATATGATGATTATTAAAGGGGTAAACATCTTTCCAATCCAGATAGATAGAAAACTGATGGAGATACCGGGTGTGGGAACAGACTTCCAGATTATTCTGGTAAGGGAGGGGCTCAATGATAACATGATAGTCAGGGTTGAGGTGCAAAAAGAATTTTTTTCGGGAAACTTAAAGCAGCTTGAAAACTTGAGACGTAAAATTTTAGAGGAACTAAAAAGCGAAATCCTTATAACCCCCAGAGTGGAACTGGTTGAACCCGGCAGCCTTCCGAAAACTGAAGGAAAAGCGATACGGGTCATAGATAACAGGGAGGATTAAAACAGGAGTGATAATATGACAGCCTATCAAATATCTATATTCGCGGAAAACAAGCCCGGGAGGCTGGCAAAAGTTACCGGTCTCCTTGCGAAAGAAAAAATAAATATAAGAGCCACGACAATATCCACATCCGGTGATTTCGGGATCATCAATCTCATAGTGGATGACCCTAAGCGCGCCCACAAGGTTTTATCAAAAGGAGGCTTGACTGTTTCCATAAAGGATGTTATCGCCGTTGTTATTGATGATAAACCGGGTGGACTGGATAAACTTGTTCAGGTACTTGCCGGCGAAGATATCAATGTTGAAAATGCTTACGGTTTTGTTATTGAGAGTTGGAAGAACGCGGTATTTGTCGTTGAAGTAGATCAACTGGAAAAGACTCAGGAAATACTCAAAAAGAAAGGTTTTGAAACACTGGACACTGAATCTCTTTCAGCAGTAGAGCCCTTTCATTATTTGAAATACTGACTGTTCTTTTAAAAATCCCGACAACTTGTTGTTTCATTCGGAATGACATAAGCAAACAGGTCGAAATAACACGCTAACTGGGCATGACTTGGTGCGATTTTTTAATATCAGAGGAGAAATTATGACTCACGAAGATGCTGGAAATTATGCCGCAAAACACCTGCCCGACAAGAAACTCAACAAGATGATTGCCGAGGCTGTAAAACAACAGACTATGGATGGAAAAATATCATGTGCCTCCGGTCATAAAATTGCCGGCAAGTTGGATGTTCCGCCGGCTGAAGTCGGTATTACCATCGACCTTCTGGAAATACGTATAAACAAATGTCAATTGGGTCTTTACGGATATTCCCCTGAGAATAGGATTGTCAAGCCGGCCGAGAAAGTATCTGCCGAGCTTGAGGAGGCTATTCTTGAAGCACTGTCTAATAATCGCCTTCCCTGTGCGACTGCTTGGAAAATAGCCAAAAGATTTAATATTCCCAAAATGGAAGTCTCTTGGGCATGTGAAGCGTTAAAAATTAAAATATCCACTTGCCAGCTCGGAGCGTTTTAAAATGTCGGGACAGATTGTAAATCTGTCTCCATAAAGCTTCTCTCGTAAAAAATCAGTTTTATTTACTCAGAACCATTTTGGGGATACTGTTATTGCCCGGCTAAACACTTAAAAATCGTGCTAACGCACTCAGACAGTTAGATTTTCTTAACGCCGGTTACTACCACCATCTTTTTACCAAAATGCTTCTATTACTTGCGTTGTTCTTCGAACTCGCTCTGAAAAGACTTTTTACGAAACTATAAAAGCTTAAGTGTTCTCTTCGAATCTGGCCAAGGTAAAGAGCATGTCAGCAAGTCTGTTGAGATATTTAGTTATTATATCGCTACTGATTAACCCATCTTTTTTTAACCGTACCGCCTTCCTTTCCGCTCTCCTTATAATTGTTCTTGCCACATCTATCTGGGCGGATACAACACTTTTCCCAGGATATATAAACTCTCTTGGCAGTTCGACATCATTTTGAAGTTTATCTATGATTTTTTCTATGCGATTGACATCTTTCTCATCTATCCTGTGAGTCAGTTTACCGAGATCTTCAGGGAAACTGGAAAGCTCCGCCCCCATAACAAGCAGGTCTTTCTGTACATCAAGAATAATATCCTTGATTTTCTGGTTTTCTGTCATGGCCCTGGCCACACCGAGCGTGGAACTTGCTTCGTCAAGTGTCCCGTATGTATCCGGTCTCGGATCATATTTAGGTATCCGCTGCCCTCCAAGAAGACTTGTCTCTCCCTTATCTCCCCGTTTGGAAAATTTCATTTCAAATTCCTTTCCAGATATTTGTTTATGATTTTTATCACAACTTTGGCGTGACTGTGGCTGCCCTCCAATATCTCCTCCATAGTCAACGACTCCTCTACAAGGCCATGACCATAGTTATCAACAGAGCAGAGAGAAGCATAACGCAAATCCAGCTCCCTTGCTATTATTGCCTCGCTTCCCATTGTCATTCCTACCAGATCGGCAAACATGGACATCATCTTGATTTCAGCTACGGTTTCAAGCCTCGGACCAGCAGTTTGCCAGTAGGTGCCGCCATTTATGACATCTATACCACACTCCTGAGCCGCTTCAAGCCATCTATGCCGTACGTCTTCACATAAAATCGGTGTAATGTGAACTGGTTTATTGTCGAATACGGTTGGTCCGCCGGAGAGCACCATAAAATCATCCGGTACAACGAACATTCCGGGTTTCAAATGCCTTTTCAGAGAGCCTGTCGAATTAGTGCTGATTACTTCCTCAACTCCAAGATTCTTCAATGCCTTCAAATTGGCCTGATGATTGACCAGGTGTGGAAGGATGTGGTGTTCTGGGTCTCCTCCATGCCGCGGTATATAAGCCACAGTATCGGAGACGAGAACAGTGGCTTTTCCGAATTCATTTTCCATTGTTTTCTTTTCCAGATTTTTGAAGGTTTTACTTTTTTCCAAGTCCGTGCTTGAAATAATTCCTAAGCGTTTCACTCAATCCTCCCCGGTAAATATTTGACCTGTGTCGAGCAATCAATATCAAATTAACAGTCTACTGTCAAAACCGGATTTAAGACAGATGAGGGCATCAGTCCCTGTTAAATTTGAACTAAAAAACGAGCGCATTTCCCGTTGCTTACTGCGGGGAAATTTAAATTGATTTAGCATTTGACATTATTCGGCATAGTAACTATATTAAAACTCTCTGAAGTGAAGGCTGTGAAAGCCCCGAATTATTACTACAAAACTGTTAAATTTCCAGCGGTTACACTTTTAAGAGCTCTCAAAATCTTAGAAAGAAGGAAAAATAAATGAGTTTAATACATGTAGACGACAGTAATTTTGAAGAAGAAGTAATTAAGTCAGAAAAACCGACTCTGGTCGATTTCTGGGCACCGTGGTGTGGTCCCTGTCATGCAATAGGACCGATTGTGGAAGAACTCGCGGAAGAATATAAAGGCATGGCCAAGATTGTAAAACTGAATGTGGATAACGCCCCTTTGACAGCTGCCAAGTATGACATAAGGGGCATTCCTACTCTTATGCTCTTTAAAAACAGCGAGTTGCAGGATACAATCGTTGGTCTTACGTCTAAGGATCATCTGGAAGGTATTGTAAAGAAAAGTTTGTAAGCTCCTTTAACCTTGCTGGCCCATCTATCAAACGGGAGCGAAAAGGGTTTAATATAAGGAAATTCAAGATGCGTTTCGCGAAATCCTTGTCTATTATTGTTTTAATAGCTTTTCTGTCAGGATGTCATTTTACGTTATGGGGTAGTCACCGCTTAACCCGCGCTACGCCCGAGGGGCTCTACCAACACGGTTTTTCATGTTATCAGGACGGAGATTATCAGGACGCGATAGAATCGTTTCAAAGATTGAAAGAAGAGTATCCCCTTAGCAAGTACGCGATAATGGCCGAGATAGGGATTGCCGATTCATTCTTTAGTAAAAAAGAATATGTGGAAGCCGAAACGTACTATAATGATTTTATGAACCTCCATCCAACAAATGAGAACCTGCCATATGTTATGTACCAGCTCGGCATGTGTCATTATAAACAGATGTATTCCCTTGACAGGGATCAAACAGAAACATTCAAAGCCAAAAAAGAATTTGAAAGACTCATCTCACGATTTCCATCAAGCAAATTTTCAATCATGGCTGACAGGAAATTGAGAGATTGCAAGAAAAAACTGGGTGAACACGAGTTCTACGTGGGACATTTTTATTTCAAGATGAAAAAATATAAGGCTGCTCTAAAGCGTTTTGAAACAGTGGCCAGGGAATACTCAAATCTTGGTATGGACTACAAAGTAAGCTACTTCCTTCATGAAACAAAACGACTTGTAAAACTGGAAGAAAAAGAAGAAGATTAGGGAAGAAGTTTTAGACCCCCCGCCTCCCTTACTTCGGGAGCGCTTTTTTAAAGAGTTGGTTGCTAAACATCTTTTTTATCAACGTCTGAGCTGAAGAGGTGATAACCGTTACGTCCATGTTTCTTTACGTTGTACATGGCGATGTCGGCGTTTTTTATCAAGGTGTTTGCATCTCGCCCGTCTTCAGGATAAACAGCAATCCCTAAACTGGTGGTAATGTTGAGTTTGTGACCATCAACTGAAATCGGTTTTCGAATTGCATCAATAATCTTCTGAGCAATATTGACAACATCGTTTACATGAACAACTTCAGACAGCAGGAGTAGAAATTCGTCGCCCCCCATGCGGGCAACGGTATCGCTTTCCCGGAGCAGTCCACTTAAGCGTTTAGCTATAGCTTTCAGTAACTTATCTCCAAAGCTATGTCCCAACGTATCATTTATTTCTTTGAATTCATCCAGATCTAATAACATTACGGCCAGCTTTTTAGGATTTCGGCGTGTACGGGCCAGTTCCACGGCAAGACGATCATTGAACAGAGCCCGATTCGATAGACTGGTAAGCTGATCATGTGTGGCCATAAAAACGAGTTCTTCCTCCACCCTTTTGCGTTCAGTGATGTCGATTAAGGTTCCCCTCATTCCTATAACACAATTATCTTTTAAGATAGGCCTGCCGGTAGTTCTTAACCAGCGAGTTTCACCGGACTTGGTCAGAAACAGAAAATCAGCGGTCTCATTCCTTTCGGACATAATTTCCTTAATCTTATTGATACGACTGGTAAAGTCTTCTTCATCAATGAATTCGATCAATCTTTTACCAATTACCTCTGATGGACTGTAACCGCTGATCGGTTCAATATTGGGACTTATATAGGTTATAACCGCATTTTCGTCTAGCGAATAGACTACTTCACTTATATTTTCTACAAGGCTGCGATATTTCTCTTCACTGTCCCGCAGCGCCTTTTCCATTTTATGTCTGTAAAGCGCCATTTCAACGGAGTTATACAAATCCCTCTCCTCGAACGGTTTGAGTATGTAACCGAACGGCCATGTCTTCTTCGCCTTATTTAACCCATCTTTGTCTCCATAGGCAGTAAGATACACAACGGGAATATCCAAACTGAAATATATCTGCCCGGCAGCTTCTATGCCATTCATATCGCCTTCCAGCATGATATCCATGAACACCAGATCAGGGAATTCTTTTTCAGCCACCTTAACAGCTTCCTCACCGGTAGAAATAATAGGAAGGACATGATACCCAAAATTTCTCAGAATCCTTGCTATATCTTCTGCAACGAGCCCCTCGTCCTCAACGATTAAAATTCTTGTCTTCTTCTTCCCCATGTCTTACCTTCTTATTTTACTCTTCTCAACCCTATAAAAAAACAGTCTCTTTATGGGGTGTTATCTTCAATATATACAATCCAGCCATAGCTTTCGTTATCGGGAGCGCATCAGCAAGCCCCACCCCTTGCAGGTGGGGTAAGAGGTATAATATGAAAAGTATATTGTTTGCAAAAGCTTACTGTTTCCGGTACCCCGCCGGAGCTCTTCCTTTGGGCGTGGAGATTCACTTTCCCTTATTCCTCATAGAACGTAAACCCTTTCCGAGTGAGAAGTTTCAGCGCGGCATCAACCACTTGGGGATCATAAAGAATACCTCTATTAAGTGAGATTTCTTCCAACGCATCTTCTATCTTCTTAGCAGGCCGGTAAGGCCGGTGAGAAGCCATAGCCTCAACAACATCAGCTACCGCAATAATTCTTGCTTCAAAAAGAATATCCTCGCCTTTAAGACCTTGAGGATATCCGGAACCATCCATTCTTTCGTGATGCTGAAGCACGATCTGGGCAATTGGCCAGGGAAATTCTATCTGCATCAAAATAGATTGACCCGCCTGCGGATGAGTTTTTATCATATCAAACTCAATTTTTATTAATTTAGAAGGTTTGCTGAGGATTTCGGAAGGAATGTTTATTTTGCCGATGTCATGAATTATTGCAGCTATTCGGATCTTCTGAATATAATCCTCAGAAAAACCAAGCTCTCTGGCAATAATACAGGAAAGCTTGGCCACCCGCTGCTGATGTCCGGCAGTATAGGGGTCCCTCATTTCAACCACTGACGCCAGAGCATTGATCGTTCCATCAAGAACGTTTTTCAATTTTTCGTAACTTTGCTCCAGTTCTTCTTTTGCCTGCCTGCGTTCTGTGATATCACGCGTTATCCCCACAAAAGCAATCGAACTGTTTTCCCGGGAGCGTATGAATGAAACCTTTACCTCTGTCCAAAGTGTTGAACCATTCTTGCGTACTTTTTCCAGTTCCATTACCCTCGCTCGAGACGGATCTTGTAAACCTGAAGCCTCGATGGCTAATTCTTCTTTGAGAACTTTGGAAACAAGTTCGAGAGAGGCGGGAGTTAACACTTTATCTAAAGACAGATTGATTCGCTCATCAACCGTATAGCCCGTAAGATTGGTAATAGAAGGGCTGATATAAGTTAATCTCATATCCTGATCCATAGTCCAGATCACGTCTGATATATTCTCGGCTAGCAGACGATAGCGCCTTTCATTTTCTACTAATGCCTTTTCCATTTTATATTTGTAAAGCGCCATTTCAACGGAGCTGTAGAGTTCTTTCCCCTCGAACGGTTTGAGTATGTAACCGAACGGTCCCGTCAGCTTTGCCTTTTCCAACCTTTCGTCGTCCGCATAGGCGGTAATATAAACAACGGGGATACCAAAACGGGAATATATCTGACCGGCAGCTCCTATACCATTCAGTTCACCTTCCAGCATGATGTCCATCAATACTAAATCAGGGATTTTTTCCTCTGCTATCTTAACGGCAGCTTCACCGGAAGAAACAATAGCAGGGACATCGTATCCAAAACTTCGCAAGATCCTTGCTATGTCTTCGGCAACAACCTGCTCATCCTCAACAACTAGGATTCTTGCCTTCTTTTTCTTCATATTATTAGTTTCTTTCGTTCCAAGCTAAAATCCGTATTTTATTCATAAATCACTTTGTTCCTGTCAGCTTTCCTTGCCTTATTATATTTTTATACTTGATATTTATCAAGTTAAAACAAGGACTTTTTACTAAACAATCATTACTTCGTTCCATTAAAAATGGCATTGATATTTGTTGACCCGTTTGATACACAAAAAATACATTTCTTTTAGTGAAGCTTGTCTATGTTACGAATGAGTGTAAAAACCTGTTAGCTGATTGTTAAATATAGGGAAAGATATTTTTAAATTCCCTACGGAGGAGATTTCTGTTATATTCCGTTTCTAATCAAACAGGCAGAAAATCAGTTAGCCGTTAAATTTTTACTCGGAGAGCATCACCTTCTCTCTTACAAACCGGACTGAATAAATATCAAATAAAAAGAGCAGATAACCTTCTAAATTTCTAAAAAATAATGGTATTTCGATAAGAAGATTTGAAACGGGCAATAAATAAATTCCTCAATTTTGACTGGAAAATCGTTGGAAACGTTGTGGCTGTTTCAGGGCTGAAAATAAAATGGATATAAGAGGAAAAAAAGAAAAATTTTCTGCTGACAGGGAAATCCTGCTGTCCCCGTGGTTGTTCCGGCACCAAGAACTTCTTAACTGTCTCGAATCTTCACACAAGATAAAGCAAGAAAAACTGATCAATATTTTCAACCATATCCACTTTATGAATGGTCATATTTTTGTCTATTTTAGCCACCCAAAATACGAAGAAGGCATCCTGTTAAAGGCAGCACCTGAGCCCTGCATGGGGGATGAAATAACCTGTAGGTGGTTGGACGAAATGCCTTCAGAGCTGAGACTGACAGACTATAAGTTTCGATACTTGATTATCATAGACGGTGAGTCGATTATTCTGGCACCCGTAAGTTTCCTGAATGTCAACAATGGAGGTTGTACGGTTCAGTTACTCCAAACAGGCTATATTTTGAACCAACGTCAAAGCCGACGGTTTGTTTGCTGCGGTGTGACGGCCGAGGTGAGTCAGGCGGGCTTTATGGCAAACGGTGAACTGTTAGATTTCAGTTCCGATGAATTTCGCGTCAGGGTGAGTTCTGACTACTTTAAATGGTTAAATCCGGATCGCCAGGTTGTGACTAATTTGTATAAAGATAAAAAGATTGTTTTCTCTGATCCGTGTGACATTATTCGCCAGACCAGAGGTCACCGAGAAAGAGAAATTGTACTGGCGCCCGTGAATAATCAGATAAGCCGTTTCAAAAAAGAGGAAATCCGTAATCCCCGCCAGCGGCTAGTGCCGCCACCGGTGGTTGTTTTCGAACACCCCCTTTTTAAAAAAAGGATCAAACGTGAAATTTTCGATATCTCCACGTCGGGATTTTCCGTTTTTGAAACGGAAGGTAAAGGTGTGCTGATACCGGGCATGATTATCCCCGAAATGGTGATCACCTATGCCGGCACTTTGAAAATGGCGTGTACGGCACAGGTGATCTATCGCCGTCAGGATGAAACAAAAAGAAACAAAATTTGCTGGGGGATTGCCATTCTGGATATGGACATCCACACTTACAGCCGTCTTAATCACCTACTGAGCATGAGTAGAGATTCACATGCTTGTGTCTCGACGGAGGTGGATATGGATGCCCTGTGGGAGTTCTTCTTCGAAACCGGCTTTATTTATCCCAGGAAATACATTCAAATACAGTCTCATCGAGACAAACTAAAGGAAACCTATCGGAAACTCTATCAGGATAATCCGGAGATTGCCCGTCATTTTACTTATGAGAAGGACGGGCATATTTATGGTCACATCTCCATGGTGAGGGCATATGAGCGGGCCTGGTTGGTACATCACCATGCCGCCAGGCGCATGGGTAAAAGACCCGCTGGTCTTGAGGTATTACATGCTTTAATGATTTTCCTTCATGACATCTATAACCTGCCTTCAGCAAAAATGGACTATGTAATTGCTTATTTCCAGCCGCAAAAAGAATTCCCCAATCTTGCCTTTGGCGATTTTGCGAGGGAACTGAATGATCCAAAGGGCTGTTCGCTGGACCTCTTTACCTACTTGATATGTCCGGTCGGGTCCATACTGTCCCCTCTCCCGGAAGGGTGGTCATTGAAGGAAATATCTCCCTTTGCACTGCAGGAGTTGGAACAGTTTTACAACCATAATTCCGGAGGTCTATTGCTAAATATCCTTGGTCTTGGGCAGAGTGTCACGCAAGATGGATCTCTTGAAAAGATTTACGAACGGCTCGGTTTTACAAGGAAAATTAAGGCCTTCTCTCTCAGTCACAGGAATAACCTGAGTGCTGTTCTGATTGTGAATAAATCGGATCTGGGATTGAATCTGTCAGAAATTTTAAACGGCATTACCGCTATTGTGACCGACCCGGAAGGGCTGCCCTGGGAAGTGCTTTCCCTCGCCGTGGGTCACCTTGTAGATGCCTATCGCCTTGACGGGGAACCCCTTTTAATTTATCCTCCCGATTATCTTGGAGTCAGGAATATACCTTACGAAAAACAATATCAGCTATGTATTGGAAACATGCGTTATATGGCAAAACTCATGGAACATGTGCAACGAAAATTCGGGTTTAATTATGAGTATTAGTCCGATATAACCAGACTTGATAGAAATGAGAAAAGCGCCCATTGTATAATAGTAGAATAACAAAAACTTACACAGAATATCTAAAGAAATATTGTCCTGAGGCTGATATTGATTCTATTCTTCATGATGCAGGGATTACAGATTATCAGCTTGATGATCAGGGTCACTGGTTCAATCAACAGCAAGTAGATCTCTTTCAGGAGGCTGTGGTCAAAAAGACCAGTAACCCGGACATTGCCCGTGAAGTTGGACGTTATGCAAGCACCTCCAAGGCAGCAGGGGCCATTCTCCCCTATATCAGGGGGTTTGTCACCCCAGTGACTGCCTATATGATGCTGGAAAGACTCTACCCCCACCTGAGCCGCGCCTGCGTGCTAAATGTAAAAAAGCTTAAGAGCAATAGAGTCGAAGTTATTGTTAAGCCTAAACCGCACGTTGAAGAGAAACTTTATCAATGTAAGAATCGGTGGGGGTCATTTGAAGGTATAGCAAAGCCGTTTATAAACAAACTCGCTACAGTCGAGCATCCTACATGCATACACAAAGGCGGGGACTGCTGCCGTTATATTATTACCTGGGAAAAGAGTCCGGCCTTTATATGGAAGCGGATCCGCAGTTATATAATTCCTGCCAGCATCACATTGTATTTGATGCTCTTTTTTGCCTTGCCGAAGGGATACTGGTCGATCTCAATGCTGTCATGCATCCTGCTTGTGGCAGCTGTCTCGTGTTATTCAGAATATCGGGAGAAAAAAGAGTTGGTGATAGACCTCGAAAGTCAGGGTCATCTGGCAAGCAGTCTTTTGAGTCAGACCGAGAGTAGCTACAACAATGCCCTGCTTGTCAAGGAGCTTGGTCAGGCCTTCTCCAGTATCTTGGACATAGATAAACTTCTCAAAGTTACAATGGAAACGATGGAGAAACGGCTCGATTTTGATAGAGGAATTATAATGCTTGCCAATAAAAAAAGAACCCGTCTCCTTTATACCGCCGGTTTTGGATATAAACCCACAGAGGAAGAATTATTGAGACAAACAGCGTTTCGTCTTGATAACCCTGAGTCTAAAGGGCAGTTTGTAGTGGCCTTTAAAAGACAAAAATCCTTTCTGGTCAGCGACATCAAGGAAACTGAAAAAGATCTTTCGAAAAGAAGTCTCGAATTTGCAAAAAGAATGGGAGGTCAATCATTTATTTGTGTGCCGATAGTCTACGAAGAGCGTTCTGAAGGAATCTTGGCGGTTGATAATGTCCAATCTAAAAGAAAACTTACCCAGAGCGATATGAGTCTTTTGACAGGAATAGCTACTCAGATCGCGATTAGCATTAACAACGCGAAATCTTACGGGAAAATCAGGGAAAGTGAGGAACGGTTCAGGGCGCTCAGTGATAACGCTCCAGACATCATTTACACACTGGGAATAGATGGGTTGTTTACATACGTAAATCCTGCCTGGGAAAAGATACTCGGGCACGGGAAAAAAGAGGTTATCGGCAAACGTTTTACAGACTTTGTGAAAGAAGATGGGAACGCAAACTTCGGTAGCTTTTTAAATGGAATAAACCATAACAAGAAAAGAATCAAAAATGTCAATGTGGTAATTTCAAATAAGGATGGATACGAGCAGATTTTCACGATGAATAATGCTTCGAACTTTGATTCGGAAGGAAACATGACCGGCTTTGTTGGAACTTTGAAAGACATCACTAAACAACGTAATCTGGAAGCTCAGCTCCGCCATGCATCGAAAATGGAAGCCGTAGGTACACTGACCGGAGGCATCTCTCATGATTTTAACAACATTATTCAGGCTCTCGCTGGTTATAATCAACTACTGATTATGGAAAAGAAAGAAACCGATCCAGACTGGAAATACCTCTCCCATATCGGTGACTTGACAGAAAGAGCTAAGGGCCTTATTCAACAACTTATGATTTTCAGCCGAAAGATGGAAAGCAAATTAAAACCCATAATCCTCAACAATGAAATCAGAAAGGTTTGTGATCTACTTGGCAGTACCATTTCTAAAATGATAGCAATTGAACTTGATATGGATAATGATCTTTATATCATAAGTGTTGATCCGGTTCAGATTCAACAGATCATAATGAATCTGGTAGTCAACGCAAAGGACGCCATGCCGGATGGTGGTAAAATAAATATCAAAACAGAAAACACTACGATAGCTGAAGGGTATTCTCAGGGTAACTTTGAAATGAAAACAGGCTGTTATGTTCTTATG
The DNA here is from genome assembly GCA_964652795.1 of uncultured Syntrophales bacterium. Taxonomy (GTDB): domain Bacteria; phylum Desulfobacterota; class Syntrophia; order Syntrophales; family JADFWA01; genus JAUSPI01. The sequence continues at coordinate 16,538 of CAZZBF010000042.1, forward strand.
AGCATTTCAGATACAGGCTATGGAATGGATAAAGAAACATTAGAACATATCTTCGATCCGTTTTTTACGACAAAGGCAGTAGGCGAAGGAACGGGTCTTGGCCTTTCAGTGGTTTATGGTATCGTGAGAAATCACGGAGGTTATATCATTTGCGAAAGTGAACTCGGTGACGGGACGACTTTTAAGATATATTTTCCCTCCTTGAGTGCAATAGACGAAAAAGAGATAACTAAACCAGAGCAAAAGGAAGAATTACTTGTCGGCGAAGAAACAATCTTGCTGGTAGATGACGAAGAAACTCTTCTTGAGGTTGGACAAAGTATATTAACCTATTATGGTTACACCACTCTGACGGCCGAAAGCGGAGAAAAGGCCATAGAAATCTTCAAGAAGGAGAAAAATGCGATCCACCTGGTTATACTGGATTTAATTATGCCTGGCATGGGGGGATATAAATGCCTGTCAGAGCTTCTAAAGATCGACCCCGAGGCCAAGGTTATCATTTCAAGTGGTTTTATGACAAGCGTTGAAGAAGAAAATACGCTCAAAGAGGGTGCCGTAGGTTTTATTAAAAAACCATATCAGTTACCAGACTTACTAAAAAAGATAAGA
>CAZZBF010000042.1:17159-19002 GCA_964652795.1 uncultured Syntrophales bacterium
AAAATCGGTACGGAAAGCTTCGTAACCGCCCGGATAATTATTAAATAGATCACCGAGCTTCGCAGCGGCAACCTCCACTTTTTTCATCCAGTTGAATGCGTCCCCGTCCCTTATTCTCCCGTAGATTAAATGGTGCGCCATGAGATGCACCGTGATATCTTCAAATCCCATGTCATAAAGATAGGAATACAATTTCCGGCCCGCGTATGTGTCGAAGTTATACTCCTTGTCTAATCTGGCCATCAGTGCAGGTAAAATTTCCATCATCCCGGATGGAAGTTCGTAATGATTGAGGCAATTATGATCAAGGTCGAGGAGACAAAGGTACCCACCCGGTTTGAGAGAAGATTTCAGGTTTTTAACAATGTCTTGACTTCCTGCACGATAATATTCCAGCACAAAGCGGACCCAGATGATATCGAATTGACCTAAATCATCCAGGGAATCCCTTACGTCATGCACATGAAAATCAAGCCCGGATCTTCCTCCATAATGCTTTACGGCATAATTTATTCTTTTTTCTGAAAAATCCACGCCCACTATGCTACCGCCGGGCTGTATCATTTCGTACAGGACGGATGTCGTTTTCCCCGGTCCGCAGCCTGCGTCAAGCACTCTAATCCCCGGTTTTATGCCACACCACAGGGCCTGTTCCTTAACCTCTTCCGAAGCCGTCTTAACCTCCAGCCGAATGCTTTCTTCTTCGTTTTCCATTAGATACGCTGTGTCACTTTTCAAGATTCATCCTCCGATCAAAAAATAGCCTGTCCCACTGTCACCATATTAAGAGCGCGAAAAAGAAAACTAACAAAAAAAAACACTTATATCAACAAAAGAAATTCTGTACTGCTTTCAAGTTTTCTACTATAATCAACGCATCCTGAAAATCTGCTGAGAACTTTGCGGAACTGTAATTTTGGTCATTGCGAGGAGCGAAGCGACGTGGCTACGAATTATCAATATCTTGTGAGATTGCTTCACTTTGTTCGCAATGACAATGTGGCATTATGCAAAGATCTTCTGCGTTGAGGATAGGAAATGTCAAAACTTTTAGTTAACCGAAAACCCTTTATTGTCGGAATTATGGGAAGCCACAAGGGAGATCCCGCCGCTATGAAAGATGCCTATAACCTTGGAGAAGGAATTGCCAGAAGAGGTCATGTTCTTCTTACGGGAGGAGGGGGAGGTATTATGGAGGCGGCTTCCGAAGGGGCACATCGGGCCGGAGGCTTTGTGATAGGCATACTCCCCAGTGAGAGGAAGTTTCCTCTTAAAGGATATCCCAATAAATTTGTTGATATTCCTATCTATACCGGCATGTCTGATGCCAGAAACATAATCAATGCCAAAACACCGCATCTTATAATCGCGCTGAGAGGTGGTTCAGGCACTCTCTCTGAAATAGCCGTTGCATTGAAGAGCGGGACCCCTGTTGTCGGTCTCCACTGCCCGGAATTTGAAATCGGGGAAGAAGGAATTTTCATAAGGGTGGAAACGGTTGAGGAAGTTTTTGAAGAGATAGATAACTTTTTAAAAAGCAAAAAAACTTAGGGGGTCGTTCTTTTAAAGCTGAGGCACGACCCCCGATATGTTACAGAAGTTTCACATTTTCCGCTGCCGGGCCCTTCTCGCCCTGCTTGACATCGAAGCTCACGCGTTGGCCCTCATACAAAGTCTTAAAACCGTCGCTTTGAATAGCACTAAAATGAACAAATACATCGCTACCGTCGTCCTGCTCGATGAATCCAAAGCCTTTACGCTCATTAAACCATTTTACCTTTCCTTCTGACATCGCTTATCCTCCTTTCTCAAAATTTTCTAAAGTCGGATTGCACAATGACAG
>CAZZBF010000042.1:19012-22998 GCA_964652795.1 uncultured Syntrophales bacterium
CATGGTGCAACTTTTTTGCATTTCAGATTGTTTGTGTCCATACCCAACTTCTACTGTACCTTTTTGATTCACATGCAAATGCTTTATGTTATCAAAAGGACTTAGATATACAGTGTAAAATACATATTAAAAGTATTTCTTTGTGTCAAGGTCTTTTTAAAAGAAGTTTTTTATGCTTTATTCCGCCAGATACGCTCTCATGCCCCTGATACTGTTGAAAGAGAAATATTTTTCTCTATCCTGTACGTCACGGGGAAGAGAGTAATAATGAGCCATTCCTCGGTTATTTTTCAGTAATTCCTCGAAGACGATTTCTTCAAATGGTTCACTTCCGGCCAGATAATGCTTTTCTACCGTGGCAAGCCAGTTATCTAATTGATCGAATGCTGTATCAAACACATTTGCTATATCTTGTCTGCGTCCGTAATGACCGAAACATATGTGTGAAATATCGGCAGCAGCAGCTTGTTCCAGGGAATTTCGATAAATGTCATAATTAAATACCGGTGGTGTTGCTATCCGAAGATAAAAATCATTTTTTAGCGGGTAATTAACACCCGCAACTTCTCCCGCGAACAGGATGTCATCAACTTGATAACACAAATGATGGGGCGCGTGGCCTGGTGTTTGCAATACATTAATAATTGTTTCTCCTTCTTCGATACAATCTTTATAAAAAATATTGTCTTCGGGTATCGGCGCGATTTCACCGTATACTTCCGCGACATTACCCAATATCTTCCGGGTTCCTTCCCACAATTTGGTTGGGTCGACCATGTGGCGAATGCCTTTGGGATGACAGTTGATTTTAGCATCCGGATAATGTTCCAAAAGCAGTCCTGCGCCCCCCGCATGGTCAATATGAATATGAGTTAATAGAATGTAGTCAATTTTTTTTACCTGTTGCTTTTTCAGCGCGTGTACGAGAACAGGAATAGAAGATCGAGGACCGGGGTCTACTAAGATTGTCAAATCACCGGGGGTTAATATCCAGCTGCTGATAAAATTTCGGAACCCATCTAAAGGCTGATCTAAATCAACCAAATATAAATTTTCCATCGATTTACGGATTGTCATTGTCAAGCCCCTCCCGTATTTTTTCATTTGACATCAAAATCTTATCTGGTAGAGTAACAAAATATAAACCTTTGTCAATGAGATATATATAGCCGTTAAAAGAGTTAAGGAATGTATTTAGAACACTGGGGACTTAAAAGATTTCCCTTTGAAAATGTTCCGGATCCGGATTTCATGTATTATTCATCCGAGCACGAAGAGGCTCTGGCCCGGCTTCTTTACGGAGTGCAGGGGAATAAAGGCATAGTTATGATTACCGGGGAGATTGGCAGCGGGAAAACGACTTTGAGTAAAGTCTTTATGGAGCAAGTTAACAATGGGAAATTCGATATAGGTCTTATGGCGAATCCGACTTTCGAACCCTTGGATTTTTTAAAGGAGGTTCTGCAACAATTCGGCATTCACGCCGATACCGATTCGAAATCGGATATTTTGGATTTGTTAAATGAAAGAATGCTTGAAAATATGAAGCAGGATAAGATTACCCTGCTGATAATAGATGAGGCTCAATTGATTTTCAGAGATACCTTTGAAGAAATACGTTTGCTTTTAAATTTTCAGTTAAACGATAGATTCTTACTTACGCTGATTATTTTCGGGCAGCCGGAATTGAGGGGTATTGTAAAAAGCATTAAACAGCTTGATCAGAGGATCGCCATCAGGTATCATTTAAATCCACTTAGTTTTGATGAGACTAAACAATATGTTGAATTTCGTTTGCAAACGGCTGGTTCGACAAGAAATATATTCGATCAACAAGCTGTAGATGAAGTATTTAAGTATTCGGAGGGAATTCCACGGTTGATCAATAATGTATGCGACATGAGCCTTTTAGCCGGATTTATCGCGAAGACTCAGATCGTAGACAACTTAATCGTCAAAAAAGTTAGAGAATATTTGTCTTAGGTCCGCAGGTATGAACCGTGAAGAGGAATTTCCTGCGTGAGAGGGGAGTGACCATGATAAAATCAAGAAGGAATTCTATTTTCACGGCACTTGGAGTGGGGTTTGTGCTGCCTAAAATAGATAGTTTTTTGCCTTTTAATGTATATGAGGATCTTAAAGCGTTGTATAGATGGACTGAGATCGAAGAGATATTGGGCGCGTTTCCGGTTAAAAATCCCGGTATTTCATGCAGGAAGAATAGCGGAGGCACTCTTCTTGCTAACGCTGATACCAACAAGGATATACTAAGGTTGAATGAGACGGCTGCTGTTATCTGGAATTGCTGTACCGGGGAAAAGAGCACAGATGATATAGTAGATAAAATTACAAGCGATTTTAATGTGAAAAGAGATGTCTGCATGAGGGACGTTGTTTTAACACTGAATTCCCTTAAAAGAAAAGGGTTGATCGTTGTTTAGGTGGGATTATTTTTAGATGATGGGATTCCTGTCCGCTCCATTGGATGTATTCATAGCCGTAACAAACCGGTGTAACCTGGCGTGTGGGCACTGTAATGTTTTTCCCACACGCAATTCTAAGACTGATCTGACAAAAGATGAGTGGATCAAATTCATTAGAAAGCTCGCGGATATGAAGGTGTTTACCCTCTGGATCAGCGGCGGCGAGCCCTTCATGAGAGAAGATATATTTGCAATTTTTGAAGAGATTGAAAGTCATCATTTTCACTATGGCTTGAATACAAACGGGATACTAATCGATGAGGATAAGTCGAAAAGGGTTTCAGAGCTTAAAAAACTCTACAGCATTTTTGTGAGTCTCGACGGGTCCACTGCCGAGATTCATGAAAAGTTGAGGGGTAAAGGTAGTTTTGACCGCACTATAGACGGAATAAAGAATCTTCTGAAATATAATGAAAGTGTTTCGACGTATACCACGGTTACGAGAGATAATTATAAAGACACGGGAAACATTGTCAGACTGGGCAAAAGTCTTGGTCTGGAATCCGTAAAATTCAATGAGCTTCTGCCGCTTGGGAATGCGGCCCTCCATTTAAATAATCTTACCCTTTCCAATTACCAGAGAAGGGAGGTAACTAAAGACGTAAAAGAATTGAGGGATCATTATGGGAATTTCGTTACGGGTATGATTCTGGAGATGGGTGATTTTTTCGAAGGATTTGAAGATCTGGAAAGAAAATATGGTGCAGATTGTCAAGACGCCACAAATAATCTTTTTGGATGCGGAGGGGGAATAGAAAAATGTACTATCAGGCCGGATGGCTGGGTCGTTCCCTGTGACAGGTTGTGGGATTTAAAGGCCGGGAATATCAGAGAGACAGATTTTAAGGAGATATGGCAGTCGTCGCAGGTTTTTCATGATATGAGAATGAGGTCATCTGTATCACTGAATGATATTGAAGAGTGTGACGGGTGCATATACAAATCCTTCTGTGTCGGGGGCTGTCCTGCCGTATCCTATTACCTTTCAGGTTCGATAATTAAAATAGATCCAATGTCATGTTACAGAATTTTTAAAGGGGAAGGGTTCCCTTATGACAGAAGCCGTGTAGCTTAATCCATAAATTGGAGATGAAAAGTGGCTGAGAAACCTGATAAGCCTCCCTATGAACCTCCTGAAATCGTGGATTTGGGTGGGGGTAGTAAACAGTGTAAAGCAGGAAGTGTTCCCGGAGGGCAATGTCAGGCCGGGAGCGTTGCCGCGGCGACAAAATGCCAGGCAGGCGGATCTCCAAAGCAGGAATGTCAGGCGGGAAGCGTAGCATATGGCGGGCAGTGTAAACCGGGAAGTGTTGCCGGCGGAAGATGCAGACCCGGCAGTGTGCCGAGAAAGTAGATATATTCAAATCAGGTTCAATAGTTAAAATAAAACTAATGTCATGTTACAGAATTTTTAAAGGGGAAGGGTTCCCTTATGACAGAAACCGTATGCTTAATCCATAAATTGGAGATGAAAAGTGGCTGAGAAACCTGATAAGCCTCCCT
>CAZZBF010000043.1:0-21792 GCA_964652795.1 uncultured Syntrophales bacterium
AATATTGGGGGATGTAACACCTTGCCTTTTAAATCATCGGACGGTCACGTGCCCGACGTACTTTTTCACGTACTCCTTCATGGCCTCGAAGTCTTCATCTGAATAGATAGATTTACTTAAAAGTTTTTCATCAAGGGATTTTGAGGGGACAAATTTCTGGAGGACATAACGGCGGGCGTCTTTTATCGTTCCCACGATTTTTCGCAGATCATTTTTGTTAAGAAGAGATTTTACAACCGTCGTACGAAATTCATATTCTATACCTGAATCCATAATCATTTTGATGCTTTGTTTGATTCTGGAAGGCTTTATATTAGATTTTGTAATTTCAGGATATCTCTTTAGAGGGGCTTTCACATCCATAGCTATATAATCCACAAGCCCCCGGTCGATCAATTTTTTCAGCACTTCAGGGAGCGACCCGTTCGTGTCTATCTTGACCAGATAGTTCATACTCTTAACGCGCTCAATAAAGTCAAACAGGTCCGGCTGAATTGTCGGTTCACCCCCTGAAATGCTTATCGCATCAAGTATTCCCCTTCTTTTTTCCAGAAAGGAAAATATTTCTTCTTCCGGAATACAATCATGGTAAAGAGCCGGGTCTACAAGCTCCGGATTATGACAGAACGGACACCTGAAATTACACCCCTGAGTAAACAGGACAGCACATATCTTTTCCGGATAATCTATCAGAGAGACTTTCTGCAGACCACCAATATTCATATTCAAAAATTGAATGTCTTTCTAATCTTAAACTCTTCCTGCTTCCCTTTGTTCCACTGTTTCACGGGACGCAGGTAGCCCACCACACGTGAATATATTTCACATGCTTCTCCACACGTAGAACACGTTTCATGTTCCCCGCCCAAATATCCGTGAGTCGGGCAAACACTGAAAGTAGGGGTAAAGGTAACATAGGGTAAATGGTACTTTTCACAGATTTTGCGAACAAGCACCTTAACCGCTTCAGGATTATCGATCTGTTCACCGGCATATGTGTGAAAAACAGTCCCGCCCGTGTATTTTGTCTGTATACTATCCTGCAGGTCGAGCGCCTCGAAAATATCATCGGTGAAATTCACCGGCAACTGAGTAGAATTAGTATAGAACGCGGGGCCTCTTTCTCCTCCGTTTCCATTCTCATTCGCGCATATTATGTCGGGATATTTCTTCCTGTCAATTTTTGCCAGGCTGAAGGATGTCCCTTCAGCGGGAGTCGCTTCAAGATTATAGTTGTTTCCCGTCTCTTTCTGAAACTGGACCAACTTCCCCCTCATGAAATCCAGAACCCTCCGTGTAAACCCCTGTCCTTCTTCATCCCCGATACTCTTTCCGAGCAGATTCAAACAGCCTTCATTCATGCCCACCAGACCGATGGTCGAAAAATGATTTTTCCAGTATTCATTAAAACGTTCCTTTACGCTTCTCAGATAATATTTCGTGTAAGGATAGAGATTCCCATCGGTAAATTTTTCGAGAATTTTTCTTTTTATTTCCAGACTCTCTTTGGCGAGTTCCATTACTTTTTCCAGTTGTATTATAAATTCATTTTCCGTTTTGCTCAGATAACCGATCCTCGGCATATTGATAGTAACCACCCCGATAGACCCGGTCAGCGGATTCGACCCGAAGAGACCGCCGCCCCTCTTTTCAAGCTCTCGGTTATCAATCCGCAATCTGCAGCACATACTCCTCGCGTCTTCCGGATTCATGTCCGAATTGATAAAGTTAGAAAAATAGGGAACACCATATTTGGCTGTCATCTGCCAGATACCTTTCAGTTTTTCGCTCTCCCAGTCAAAATCTTTAGTGATATTATAAGTGGGAATAGGAAAGGTGAAGACCCTCCCCTTGGCGTCTCCCTGCGCCATCACTTCCAGAAAGGCCCTGTTGAAATGATCCATCTCTTCCTGAAAATCCCGGTAAGTTTCTTTCTGTATCTTACCGCCGATTATCACATTCTGATTCGCGTAATATTCCGGAACGGTTACGTCCAGCGTGACGTTTGTAAACGGCGTTTGAAATCCAACCCTTGTCGGCACATTAATATTAAAGATAAATTCCTGCAGGGCCTGTTTGACCTCTTTATAGCTCAAATCATCATACCTGATGAACGGCGCCAGAAGGGTATCGAAATTTGAAAAGGCCTGAGCACCCGCGGCTTCCCCTTGAAGAGTATAGAAAAAGTTGACGATCTGTCCAAGCGCGCTGCGGAGGTGTTTCGCCGGCTTGCTCTCTACCTTTCCCGATACACCTTTAAATCCTTCCATTAAAAGGTCAAAAAGGTCCCAGCCTACACAGTAAACAGAAAGTATGCTCAAATCATGAATGTGAAAATCTCCCTCCGCGTGCGCGGCTCTGATCTGCGGCGGATAAATTTCATTCAACCAGTAAACCTTACTTACCTCTGAGGAGATGTAGTTATTCAATCCCTGCAGAGAATAATCCATATTACTGTTCTCGTTAATCTTCCAGTCGATCTTTTTCAGATACTGATCAACAAGGTCGACTTCCATCTTATTGGCTATTTCCCGAAGTCTCGCGTGCTGATCACGGTAGATTATATATGCCTTGGCTGTCTTGCGGTACGGAGAGTCCAGAAGAACTTCTTCCACAATATCCTGTACGTCTTCGACTCCCATCACCTTTCCGTCGTAAAGTTTTTCCGCCAGGTTAAGGACTTTCAGGGTCAGCTTTCTCGGCACCTTAACATCATCGAATTCACCGGTTGCCGCTCCTGCACTCGCTATGGCGTTGGTAATCTTGTCGGCATTGAACTTTACATACCTGCCATCCCTCTTTCTTATTTTGCTGTGCATGAGACTTCCCCCCACTTACTTGATATTTCTCCACAACATATTGTAGCGTTTTCTGATACTAATACCATATGTTGTGCATTGCAAGAAAAATTTGGAAGATTTTTTCAGCCCGGATTATTTAAAGGGATTCAGAACACTTATGCAGGAACTACATTTCTAAAACAAATGTCACCGACCGGCAGGAATTTAACCCAAAGGATTGTTTGCGACAGATAATGCAGGAAAATCAGCAAGATAATGTTAAGAGATTCCCTGAGAAAACTTTTTATCAGGAAATCAGGATTTTTGACCCACGGCAAGCATGCGATGATTCATGAAACCATAATCATCTTCATAACGGTGAGGGGAAAAATCGGTATGCATTCTGACTCTCTCAAACCCGACTGTTTCCAGTAATGACACAAGGTCCCGGGATTCATAAAGACGTATGGAGTAAGCGCAGTCGCGAATCAATCCGGTCTTTTTGCTCAGAACAATCTCACGGGCCAATACAGTATCCCCCTCCATTTCGCGCTGGCGGCAGACCACAATATCTTCAATAATCTCATGCCACACGTTAGGATTGAAAAATTTCTTGACTACGGTTCCATCAGTCACATCAACCAGCAGCCAGCCATCAGGGGAGAGGATACGGTACGCCTCGTCTAAAATTTGTTTGTCGGCGGCAGGTTCCGGTATATAACCTAAGGAATTGCCCATAATGATCACGTGGTCAAAACTCGCGTCTGGGAGTCCGGTATTCCGCGCGTCACCCTGTATAAAATCTATATTGTAATTGTGCTTTGCGGCATGCTCCCTGGCGTGCTCAATAAGATAGCTGGAATAGTCCAGAAGGGTGCACCCGGTAAAACCCCGCGCGCACAATTCCAGGCTGTGGCGTCCGTGGCCGCCGCAAAGATCCAGAATCCTGTGTTCAGGCAGGATCGGCAGCAGTTCAAAAATGAGGTCGACCTCCCGGCACGTGATATCTTCGTCGCAGACCGAACGGGCGTCAGTAACGAGATAGACCTCGTCAAACATTTTTTTCCACCAGTCAGCGTCTACTTTGATATTCATAATACATTCCGATTGACACCAAAATTGAACAGACCATCCGAGGCAATGACCGCAGGCGCACCCCCCCAGGGCTGCAGGCGCGCGATTTCAAGCTCTTCTTCCTCGATATTTACAATATGATCGAGCTCACCGGACAGCCACATCTTTTCCAGTGTCAGGCAGTCCAGCCACAGGTCGGCACAATAGGTTTTAAGAGATTCAAGCTGGTGTATGGTAATCAGCCTCGGCCTCGAGGCGATCTTGATCGGACCGAGCAAATAGGTCAACTCATGCTCTACGGCCATCTTTTTCTGCGCCTCCACAACCTCAAAGAGGTCTCCGTATTCCATGCCCAAAATGGCCTCATTCATACGATTCACCGCCTCGCGCATACTTATATTCGACCGAAGTACGGCCAACGGCTGAACTCCGCCGCCGCTTCCCACGTTCGTCGGCACACCGCCGAACCGGCTCAAAAATCCGAACAAGCCTTTATCTCCCATCAAACAACGGAAATCCGTCTGGCAGTATTCCAAAAAAATATGTCCTTTTTCCGGATCCAACGCGGGTATATCTTCGGACCACAGCTCCAGAGGAATTTTCTCCTGAACAATATAATTACCTTCTTTCAAGGCTATATCCACCGCTCTGTCAGCATCGTTGTTGATCTTACCGACCATCACTCCCTTCCCGGAATAACCTCTTTCAGGTTTCAGCACCAGTTCCTCCCAGTGCGAGCGTGTCCACTCGATCAGATCGTCAATTTTTTCGCCTCCCGGCCCTTCGGTCCGGCGCGGAAGGAATTGGCGCGTCCACGGGGTCCGCCGCACAATATCGGCATGAAACAGGTCACGCCGGGAACCGGTGATGACCTCAAACATGCTCTTTACGTTAATGGGTTCGGTGCCCCTGGGGTTAATAACCCGTTTTTCTCGAACAGCCTGCAAAAGCGGGGTTAAACCGTGCTTGCGGTGTAAAGCAAGGAGCACGTCAGTATTGAAATCCATAAAAATTACTGAAACGGCCCCCCCTTGCCAGCATACCCGCCCATTTTTCAGTTCCAGTTCCTGCGGCGATATCAATATCCCGGAAATTCCGTTGAAAGAGCTGAGCAGTTCGGCCAGGTTTCTGTTTTCCGCGACACTTTCCAGTGTTTCCTCTTCGGCCACCACCGCAATCGCCCCCGGGTTGCTTCCCTCACGGGTACGATGCGCCTCAACCAGCATTTCAGCAAATCCGTACACCGGAAATAACAGGGGATGATCAAAATCCAGTTCTATTCCAACCGGACAAATCTTGTTAATTCTTGTCCAGACTTCCTTTCCGATAATCTGGGTGATACGTTGATAGTCCCATCCGCCGGGGCTGCCCAGATTCCATTCAGAGTGATATCCTGAAAAATCTCTCAATCGTGTCTCCTTTCATGTTATTCATCCGGGGGTCATGCATGCAGACTCCGTTCATTTTCCGCGACGTAAAGATGGCAGATACCAAACCAGAGCGGCAAAGATTCAATAATCCTGAAATCATTTGCCCGCAGCATCTTCTCCAGCTCCACCGGTGCGTGAAAAGCTATAACAGAATCCCTTAAATAGTTGTACGTGTCGGTTTTCCCGGAAATGCCGCCTCCTATAAGGGGAATTAACTTTTTCAGATATATAAGATATATCTTTCGGACAAAGCGTATTTTTGGAACCGAAAGCTCAAGGATTGCTAATCTTCCGCCTTTTTTGATTACCCTTCCTGTCTCTCTGAAAAAACTTTCGACATCGGACATATTTCTGATTCCGAATGCTACCATGGCATGATCTAAGGAGTCTTCCTTAAGCGGCATATCGCTGGCATCTCCCTCAACGGGAAAATACCGCTTGTCGTATCCCTTTCCGGCTTTCTTTTTTACCGCGAGACGGAGCATCTCACCGGACAGGTCAATTCCCACCACGCGGCAGCCCCGATTTGCTCCCAATGCGAGCATAGCGAGATCACCCGTGCCGGTCGCGACATCGAGAATCAAATTCCCTTCTTTGATTCCGAGCCGGTCCAGTGTCTTACGTCTCCATTTAATATCGATAAAAAGGGAAAGGAGGTGGTTGAGCGCGTCATATGTCGGGGCAATCCGGTCAAACATACCCTTTATGGCCTTGGGACTTTTATCCAATCTTTTTATCTCCCCGGCAGGCGGAAAAGCGAAGACGTTATTTTCCCGTATAAGCGATACAAGAAATTTCCACCAGCGCATCCATCGGCAATTTAGCAACTTGCATGGCCTGTCTCGCAGGTTTTGTTTCGTGTGAAAACCTTGAAGCGTACACGTCGTTAACAGCCCCAAAATCACCTATGTCTTTTAGGTAAACCTCACTTTTAACCACCCTGTCAAAACCGATGCCGAAGGCCTTAAGAATTGCCTCTATATTATCCAGGACCTGGCCGGCCTGTTTTTCAACTCCGCCCTCAACCAGCTTTCCTGTCGCAGGATTAATCGGAATCTGACCGGAAACAAATAAATACTCCCCGGCCGAAACCGCCTGAGAATAAGGTCCGATAGCCTGTGGCGCTTTTTCCGTTTCGACCTTGTGCAATAAATTATTCATCTTTTATCTCCTGAACTTCTCAAAAAATTATCAATTAACCCTCTTTGTAGTATCAGAAAATAGAGGCTTTCATAAGGAACTGTCATACAAACCGATATTCGCCTGAGCAAAAACTATTTTAAATCATGTTTGAAAGCAATACAAAAATATGGTTTGGGGTTGTAAATCTTTTAGTACGGGAATTATTGCGTCGGGATTTGTGGGCAAGGTATTGTTTATGAAGAATAAGATACCGGCTTTGACCGCGTTCGTTCCTATCCGCACGCTGAACTGACCAGTACACCAACGAAGTGCGTTATAACGATGACAACCAATGCGATGAATAAATGCTCCGAGATTACCCCCCAGGGTTTTACTTGTTGTTCTTTAGCCATGTAGAAACTGAAAATTCCCAGCAGAGACAGTCCCCAGAGTATATTCACGATAATCGCTGTCGTGAGTGAAAATATCAAAACAGGAACAACAAATGTTGAAGCAAAGAAAAATTTTGATAAAAAGGTTGCGATTGTGGATTCCCATATTTCTTTCGTAGAATGTGTGTTTTCAGATTCTTCAGAAATATGTATTCCCAGTGCATCTGAAAATGCGTCGGCTATGGCTATCGTCAATATACCGCCGATAACTACAAGCCTTGAGTGCGTGCCGGAGTGCAACCCAACTATCAATCCGAGCGTTGTGATTACTGCGGAGGTTAAACCAAAGCTAAATCCTACTTTCAATGAATGTCTCATTATTGCCCTTACTGTAATTAACGGTTATCAAACTATGCCTGCAATAATTCCTGAATCATTTGAGGATTCAAAAGGGATGCGCCGGATTTTCTTTACACCGGCGCTGGCGAGCATGTCCATGATATGTTTTTCAGAATAGGATTGGCCATGAGCCGTGCCCAGAAGCATGTTGAGAGAAAAAAGTGCGGGGAAAAGGGGGCCATCCATTGTATTATTTAAAATGAAATCATGAATGATAATCATGCCTCCCGGTTCCAAAGCAGAAACAGTTTTTAATATAATTTTTTGACAGTCTTCAGGCCCTTGTCCGTGGAAGACGTGAGAAAGCCAGGCCACATCATATACTCCTTCAATGCTTTCTTCTACGTAGTTACCTCCCATAAAATTTATACGGCCGGTAAGACCGAATTTTTCAATTGTCTGCCGGGCAAAAGACCTTGTAGTTGGAAGATCATAAACCGTTGCTTTAAGTTTTGGATTTTTAAGGCAGAAATGGATAGCATAGGTTCCCGGCCCTCCGCCAAGGTCTAACAGCCGGCACCGTTTTGAAAGATCTATTATGTTGACCAGCCGGGGAGCAAGATTCATGGCCATGTTAAACATGCCCATAAGGAAATTCTCCCGCCACTCTTTACTGCTGTATGACGCTCTTGTTCTGACCGGAGTGCCTGTCTTAACTGCCCGATTCAGCTTTAACCATGAATCCATCAACTGGTGATGGTGCATTATTATATAACCAATGTACTGAGGAGAATCTTTAGAAAGAAAAGACGCGCTGGCCGGAGTATTAGAATATTTATCATCTTTCTTTACGAGAAGGTTCATGGCGGAAAAGGCATTGAGGAGCATTGTTACTCCTCTTTTATCAACATTCAGTTTTTGAGCGATCTCTTCGTTTGTGAGCTGACTGCCGCCTATTGCCGTAAAAAGATCGAGTTTAACACCGGCATGAAGGGTACAAGATTCCCAGTAGTTTCCTGATATTTCAAGTAGTTGACCGGGATTCCATTCTTGTGTGTCCATATTCGTTTTCCTTTTCAGTACTCTGACCAAAAAATTCTTTGCGACTATATCAATTTTCTTAAGCTTTTGAAAGGCGTAAAGAGACTTTCATTCGGGCAACAGGTCCCGAAGAGGCCGTTGAAAAAGTACCAACATGAAGTTGCCTATATTGCAATAATGCCCGCTTTCCAGGACAGGACCAGAAAAACGGCGAAAGGAGTAACATATCTTATAATGAATCTCCAAAATCGATAGACAATGATATTTCCCCCCAACACTCTAATTTCATCCAGACTCTCTTTTCGTGACAGAAACCATCCGCAGAAGATAGCGATAAGCAAACCACCTATCGGGAGCATATAGTTGGTGACAAGAAAATCAAGGAAACTGAATATATTCATTTCCTTAATCAGCGTTACATCTTTGAGGATATTGAAGGAAAGAGCAGATGGGACTCCAAACAGGAAAATCGCAAACCCCATAATAATTGAAGCTTTTTTTCGCGTCCACCTTCTTTCATCTATAAAGTAAGAGACCACCAATTCAAGCATGGAGATCGCGGAGGTAATCGCCGCGAAAGTAACGATAAGAAAGAAGAAGAAAGCAACTATCCGTCCTCCCGGAAGAACGGAAAATACCACAGGGAGCGTAACAAAGAATAATCCCGGCCCGGCGGATGGCGCGAGACCGTAAGTGAAAACGATTGGGAAGATTACTATTCCCCCCACGAGGGCAACCATTGTATCCAACGCGCAAATCTCCGTCGCGGAACTCATCAAACTGACATCTCGTCTTAAATAACTTCCATATGTTATCATTGTTCCCAGTCCGAGGCTCAGGGAAAAAAATGCTTGTCCCATAGCTTCCAGAATGGAAGCGGCGGTAATCTTGGAAAAATCCGGGCAAAAAAGAAATTTCAAGCCCTCCCTTGCCCCGGAAGAAAAGAGAGAGTTAACCATAAGGAGTAACAGCATCCCAAACAGCAGGGGCATTAAAATTTTATTCCACAGTTCAATTCCTTTATGTATGCCTCTGCTGACAATATATGTGACTGAGACGAGGAAAAGCGCGTGAAAGAAAACCTGTCGCATGGGGTTTTTCATAAGCATATCAAACATCCCGCTGATTTCGGAGGGAGATTTTCCGTGAAATAAACCCCGGAAAGATTTCAGCAAATAATCAAGTATCCACCCACCCACCACGGAATAATAAGAGAGAAGAATAAACCCGGTCGCCAAGCCTAACCATCCTACCAGCTGCCACCCTTTTTTTTTGCCAAGTTCGGCAAAAGCCCCAACGGGGTTCCGCCGGGTTCTTCGACCGATTACGAACTCAGCCATCATGATTGGAAATCCTATCGCTATTATAGACAGCAGATAAATCAGAACGAAGGCTCCTCCTCCATGCATTCCCGTAACATATGGAAACCTCCAAAGATTACCCAGGCCGATTGCGGAACCCGCCGCGGCAAAGATAAATCCAATCTTTGATATCCAGAGTTCTCTGGACTTATTATTTTTTAATTCCATGTATTAATCTTCTTGCTTAACAAGGTATGATTGATGAAGTGAAAATATGCTTCCTGGTGGGATACGATACCGAAGAGCCTCCCCTTTTCGTTCTCATCGTGGCGTATTCTCACAAGGTGAAGCTCTCCGTCAATCTTTCCACTGACCCTTGCCTACTTTCATACGGGAAAAACACCACGATAACGCACCTATAAATATCAGCCACATAACAACTGTTGTAACTATCGCGCCTGTTGTCATTTTTCGCTCGCCTTTCTGGGATTTCTTGTCCTGATTCGCTGGAGTATAAAGCTAAGCCCCAGTGTTACTGCAGGTATTATCCATATCATGGAAGAAGCCCAGAGGGGATATCCTCCGTAAGGGTTAGATATGTCAGGCACAAGACCCCCGTAAATTATAACAAAAAGCAACCCGGCCGGAACAACAACCTTTATCATAAAATTGAACCACTTGCCGACCTTGATGTCCGAGGTTTCATTCAAATGTTGTCTAAGCTTTTCAGCGCCAAATATCCAGCCAACGATAATAGTGGATATTACTCCCGTTAGAAGCAGTCCGTAGAAGGAAACCGCCCTGTCAACTATATCCAACCAGTAAAGCCCTCCATTTGAAGTAAACAATAAACCCAAAATAAAAGCTGTACCGGTAACCATTGCTGTAGCCTTTATCCTGCTTATGCCGAATTTATCCATAAGAGGGCTGATTACCCCGCCATAGGCGAGAAAGAACGCTGATGTCAAACCGAGAAGGAAAAGACAGAGGAAGAAAAGGACACCAAAAATTCCCTGTGTTGCCGGCAGCATGGAGATCGCTACGGGAAACGTTATAAAGGCCAGACCAATACTTGAAGTACTAACCTTATCAACAGGAATTCCCAGAGACTGCATTATAAATCCGACAATGCTGAACACTGCAAAACCGGCAAAGAAGCTGGTGGCGCAATTGGAAAAAGATGTTATGAAGGCATTATTGGTCACATCCGCTTTCTTCGCTATAAAACTCCCATAGGCATACATTCCGGCCATACCGAGAGAAAGGGTAAACGCGATCTGACTGACCGCGGCAAACCATACATCGAGATTTCCCAGGGCGGCAAAGTCCGGAGTAAGGTAATAGTTGAGGCCTTCAACCGCTCCGGGGAGGGTGAGACCTCTCACAAGTATGATAACGAGCAAAACCCAGGGAACGATAACCGCCCACTGCGCTACTTTACCAATTACCCCGGCTCCCTTAAACACGACAAGAAATATGGTTAGCCAGGTAAGCGCCAGTAGTACGACCAGAGGCCACTGCACACCGCCCAGCACATCCGGTCCCGAAGAAAGCCCTAAAACCGTTCCGTAAAAGTACGGCTTGGCCCCCTCGGCTCCTGCTTTTCCCACACCCCAGGGCAGGCCGGGAGAAACACCGGCGTAATATAAAGACCAGGCCATTACGACGGTATAGTAAGTATCTATCAAGAAAGCACAGAGAACCGCCCACCATCCAACCCATTCCCACTTTTTTCCGATTCCTTCAAATACACCGGGAGTAGACTGCTGAAAGTACCTGCCCATACCGAACTCTAACATGAGCCATGGAATACCGATAACAATAAGACAAATCATCCAGGGTATGAGAAATGCCCCGCCTCCGTATTTATAACTCAGGTAGGGAAATCTCCAAAGATTACCCAAACCGATGGCAGATCCAATCGCCGCAAATATAAGATACCGTCTACTGGTCCATCTTTCTCTCCGCACAAGTTCTCTCCCCATTTATATATTGATTTAGAAACCATTATTCCGCTTTCGGGCCCATAAAATCAAATGTGACATTTATAAACCGATGTTTTTATCGTTATTATTGGATGTTACAGTCAACCCTGTCCGGTGTGAGATGAACTACTGTCAGGTGATTACTGCCCAAATTCAGGCCGTCGAGAAGTTTGGCCAATTCCTCGCTCGTACCTTTAAAGCGCAGATCCAGCTCAAGCAGGCCGCCGGTTTTACTCCATCCTTCCTTCTTGCTGGAAACCACCCTGTCCAGGGTTTCAATGGTTGAGGTAGTCAGCTGGTATTGCCGGAAAGTTTTCACGCCGGTGATATGCAGCTTAATGGGCGCGCCATTATTGAGATATTCCTGAAAGGAGTTTGTGATAATGTCCACCAGATATTCATTTACGGCCTTTCCGGCCGAAATTCGAAGAGCCCGGGTAGCCCCCATCAGCGGGCTAATATGAGGCACAACCCCATTCTTCACCACAGATCCCAATACAAGCCCGGTCTGGATCTGGATGACTCTGACCTGCAGGCTGGCCTGAAGAGACCTCATGCCGGAATCAGGATAAGCCTCGCCTATGTCCTGAACTACGGCTTTACCCAATATAAAATACTGGGCACCTGTGTGCAGCCCAAGACTTTTGGCCGCATCAATGTTTCCGGCCAAAGCCTGTCTTGTCTGGGCGAGAGCCCTGATCTTTTCCAGCTGGGCCTTGTCCACAAGATCAAATCCTTTAGCCGCAAGAAGGGAATAAATCTCCGTTTCGGCAAAACGGGCACCCATATCGTCCATACCGATATATTCTTCTTCGATCAGAACCATTACATTTGGCCGCTCCATACTGTCCAAAAGAATTTTCATGGCCAAAAGATCGTTTTTGATCTTGTCCAGGGATACCACCGCTTTGATCGTGGCCATGTACAGGTCTCCTGTTTTCCCTTCTTGCAGAACATCAAATCGTGTAATGTAGCCCTGTGTCCTCGCCATAATCTTATCTTTTTTGAGCACGAAGTTTTCCGTCTCGGTTCTGGAGTGAATAAATACGCCTATCGCCTGTTCCACAGCCGATCGTTGCGCCTGCCGTATAGCATCTTCCTTTGAAAAAACACTGCTGCCCTCCGTTTCCACAACCTTGTTCGCCGCAACCGCACCTGTGGCAAAGGCAAGGGATACTATCAACACTGCTACTAATAGGATGCGTTTATTCATCAGTTTATGCCTCGCACTCCATCGACCTGCTTTTTGTAGGCAGGATCAAGTTCGATGCTTTTCTTAAACAATATTTTGGCCTCCTCCCTGTCACCTCGATCCAGGGCATCCAGTCCCCTGGAAAAATAGAGAGCCGCATTAATATCGCTTTCGGATGTGGCAGTTTCAGGCTGAAAGACCACTTTCAGAGAACGGGCAATCTTTGCAGCCAGCCCCCTCTCCAAACTCATAAAATCATCACTATCGCCATCAATTGATTCAGCCATTATCAATTCGCTCGTTTCTACCCTTATAATTCGCGTATCAATTCGCACCTTTTTCCCCAAAACGATGAATGAGCCGAATGCTATAGTCTGGGCACCAAGTATATTGCCCGCCCTGATAGCCGTAGACTCGTCCACACAGCCGGTCTGTCCAAGGGCGATCTCCTTTAAAAGAGATTGTATCTTACCGCGCTCTATAAGCTTGAGTGTGGATCCACTTTTATTAAGGTCCGTGATGAGCATAGCTGACAGTCCCTTGGTCAAGGGGGCATAGAGTTCCGGATCGGTCACGGAATTATTTTCAAAGGGCAAAATGGCAAGCGTTTTCGGAATCTGATCCAGTGGGGCGGGCGTGATTTTCCTTTAATTTTTTCGACCCCGGTTCCACTTACAGGCAGTAAAAAAGTTGCCAAGACTAACCCAACAACAAATAGTTTAAAACTTTTCATGGCAATGGCTTTCCACATGTAAACAGCCTATGGTTTTTATGGAGTCTACCTGACTCCTCTATGCTCTTATCACCCACCGCCGCCTGCGGATTCAGCCGCGTCTTCATCGGCCGAATCCTGTGCTTCCTCGGCTGTGTTAATAGCACTCTCTGCCTGGTTGGCAATTTGAGCTGCGCTCATAGTGCCAAGCGCACCTATACCGGGTGACGAGGCACCGGGACAAGAATCAGCACCGTCCCCGGCCAGGTCAAATTTGGGATCTATTTTTAAAGCCTTTGCAAACAAATCTTTGGCTTTCTGCCAGTGACCGGCATCAAGGGCATTCAAGGCTTCACCAAAGTAAATAAAGGCTTCATAACTTTTTGTGTGCGGCACGCCGCAAACGGCTTTCATTTCTTCAGGTGTCATTTTGACATCCAGGATTCTGGCCATATTCTTTATGATACAACAAGGTAATTCAAAGAATTTCTCTTTTTTTGCAACACATACGGCCGTTCCCTTTACTTTTGCCCGGCTTGTAGACGAGAGAGAAGTGGTTGCTTGAATTCCAAGTGACAGGCTTCCTACGGAGAGATTCTCGGTTCCCAGTAATCTGCCCACCCTGGGTGCGGTCCGCTCGTCCACGATGCCGGTCTGTCCGAGTTTCATTTCCTCTAAAAGAGCCTGCAGCCGCAAACGTTCAATGACTTTGAGAGACTTAATCTTAGATAAATCCGTAATTACCATCGCTGCCAAACCTTTCTGGAAGGCACGCAGACTTTTATCCGGCGACAAGTCCTTGTAATAACAGACTGCTATCGTATTTGTTTCCGGTTTAACAGTCTTAAGTTTTTTTTCCTCCATCAAGACATTCTTGACAGCACGCTGGCTCTCGGCAATCTGCAGTAAGGTCAGCTGACGCTTGATTTCATTTTCAACCAGCGGTTGTTCAGTGTTTCTGTATCCCTGCCAAATTTCCATGGCCTTGCCGAAATCGTTCTTATTCAAATATGCTATTCCCATATACAGAACAGAATAAGGATCGCCGGGTTCCATTTTAAGTGCCGTTTCAAACTGGGTTATGGCCTCATCGAGGCGTCCAAGTTTTAAGTAGGCAAATCCCAACCTGCTCCTCGCATCGACAACGTCGGGATGTTTGGCAATAAAATCTTTGTAAATCGGTATGGCCTCTTCGTATTTCTTCTGACTGAGCATAATACCGGCCTTGTTATATTCTATGAAACCACGGAATCCACCACAGCTGAATAAAAACATCATTCCTAAAGATAAGATCACTAAAAAAACTTGTTTTCTTTTTGACATAGCACGACCCCTTTTTACCGATAAATATTGAAGCTTACCGCAGCAAGCTGCGGGGAACAAAGTAATTCGAAGAATAATCTCCGACTTTTAGGAAAATATTATGAATCTTGCACTTTATAAATCGCTTTTCCTGATAAAGTCTATCGCATTTTTGAAGATCGAAAGCCCCATCCCTTCTTCTGGAAGTTTTTCTCTGGTCCACCGGGGATGATTGGTATAGTGAAGATAGGCCTCCGGGTGGGGCATAAGACCGAAAAGCCTCCCCGTCTCATTACATATGCCGGCGATACCGTCAACTGAACCATTGGGATTCAAAGGATAATTTATCGCCACACCCTTATACTTCTCATCGCTGTACTGTGTTACTATGAGATTGGATTCGTGCAATCCGTCGAGTACGTCATCGCTTTCCGTGACGAACTTTCCTTCACCATGTCTCACCGGAAGGTACATACACCCGAGACCTTTCGTAAACACGCAAGGAGATTTTTCGTTAATTTTAAGGTAAACCCACCTGTCTTCGAATCGTCCTGAATCGTTAAAGGTAATGGTGGTTGTCTGATTCAGGTAATCTCCCTTAAAACCCGGGAGAATACCCAACTTTACCATGAGCTGAAATCCGTTGCAGACACCCAGGATAAGTTTTCCGTCATTGATAAATTTAATGAACTGGTTATAAAGACTTTCATTCTTGTCCTTTATTTTCGCATTCAAAATCCGGTTTGCCCCCGCTTTTGCCGCTCCCAGATCATCTCCATCAAGAAACCCTCCGGCAAGATTAAGAAAATGATAATCGTCGAGTTTTTTCTCACCATGCAACAATTCGCTGATATGGACGACATCTACTTCATCGGAACCGGCGAGCCTGCAGGCATGTGCTGTTTCGATTTCACAGTTCGTACCGTTACCGGTAATAACAACTGATTTTACTTTTTGCGCCATCCTTTAAATCTCCCGTGCATCGGGCTTCAACGCCTGTGCCTCCTTTTCAGAAATCAAGCGGTCTTTGCCACGCCTCTTTCAGCCTTCTGATGTCTTCTTCTATTATTATGTTTCCCTCGATTCCACTTACTCTAAACATTCCATCGGAAAGTATCTCCCCGATATTGCTTACGGTGCTGTCCATCATAAGCTTTTCAAATTCATTCTTTGCCGAAGGGGAAATTGTTACCACAAATCTGCTTTGTGATTCGGAAAAGAGTATATAGTCATTTCTGTTAATTCTCTCAGACGGAACAAGATCAAGCTTTACAAACATACCGAGACCGCCTGCGAAGGCGGTTTCCGCAAGGGCAACGCCCAGTCCTCCGTCGGAACAATCGTGACAGGAAGCCACAAGTCTCTTCCTGACCGCCAAGCTCAGCGCGTTATACAGTTTCTTTGCTTTTTGCGCATTTACTTTAGGGACGTTATTCCCGGTGTATCCATGCATGGCAAACCATTCAGAACCGCCAAGTTCATTGTATGTTCCGCCTAAGACATAGACCAGATGGCCCGGCTGTTTTGCGTCCATGGTTACGGCCATTCTAACGTCTTCTATTTTTCCGATCGTGGAAAACAGAAGAGTTGGTGGAATAGATATTTTGGTGTTTCCTATCTGATAGTCGTTCTTCATGCTGTCTTTGCCGGAGATGCAAGGAACCCCATAGGCCTTTGTGTAATCGTAAAGGGCCATATTTGCGCGGACCAGCTGTGCCAGCTTGTATTCACCATCCGGTGTCTTTTCAGACTGTACAGGGTCACACCAGCAGAAATTATCCAATCCGGCGATACTGCCGAGTGATCCGCCCACGGCTATGGTGTTCCTGACGGCTTCGTCGATGGCACACGCGGCCATGTGGTAGGTATCTACATCACTATAACGGGGGCATATACCGCTGGCAACGACAACTCCTTCAAATGAATCCAGTATCGGCCTGATTACCGCCGCGTCACTTGGACCATCATTAGCTACACCCACCAGCGGCTTGACGACGCTCCCCCCCTGTACTTCATGATCGTACTGTCTGACGACCGATTCCTTGCTGCATATATTTAATCTCGAAAGCATCTCTTTTAGGGAACGGCCCATGTCTTCCGGTTCCGGAAAATCAGGTTCTTCATGTTGCGGCGGTGTCCATTTTGCGTTCAACCACATCTGTGGAAGTCCTCCATGAAGAAAGTCCATATCCAGATAGGCAACTGTATCATCTCCATAAAGTACATGGAACTTCCCGGAACTTGTATAGGTACCGACGACGGTTGCCTCCACATCCATCTTTTCCGCAAGTTTTAAAAATTCATCAATCTTTTTCGGGTCTACGGCCAGTGTCATCCTTTCCTGAGATTCCGAGATAAGAATTTCCCAGGGCTGAAGTCCCGCATATTTCAAAGGAGCCTTTTTGAGATTGATTTCACAGCCGCCGGAGAGAGTGGCGGTTTCCCCCACTGAGGAGGAAAGACCACCGGCACCGTTGTCTGTTATGCATCTGTACAGGTTGTTGTCTCTCGCAATCAGGAGAAAATCGGTCATTTTCTTCTGGGTTATGGGATCACCGATCTGAACTGCCGTGACAGGAGACCCTTCATGCAGTTCTTCTGATGAAAATGTGGCTCCATGTATTCCGTCTTTCCCTATCCTTCCACCTGTCATGACAACGAGATCTCCCGGCAAAATCTCCTTAGTATGGGTTGGCTTCCCCGCAATTTCCGAAGGCATAATCCCGCCTGTCCCGCAGTAAACCAGAGGTTTCCCCAGGTATCTGTCGTCAAAGACGATACACCCGTTTACAGTCGGTATTCCGCTCTTGTTTCCACCGTGCTCGACTCCTTCTCTTACGCCTTCGTAAATGCGTCTCGGATGGAGTATTCTCTTCGGGAGCGACTCTGGATAAAATGGCGAGGCGAAACAGAAAATATCGGTATTGAAGATGAGTTTCGCCCCCTTGCCGGTTCCGAACGGGTCCCTGTTCACCCCGACAATTCCTGTGAGCGCTCCGCCGTAAGGATCAAGGGCTGACGGGGAATTGTGTGTTTCAACCTTGAAGACAAGGTTGTATACATCATTGAACCTTATAATACCGGCATTGTCAACGAAGACGGAAAGACAAAAGTCGCCTTCTCCCATGTCATTCCTGATTTCTCTTGTAGAGGCCTTGATATAACTGTCGAACAGGGAATCAATAACTGTGATTGTTCCATGCTCATCTTTATAATTTATAAGGCTGTTAAATATCTTGTGTTTGCAGTGTTCAGACCAGGTCTGGGCGAGGCACTCAATTTCGGCATCTGTAATCTTTTTACCGAGGCCAACTTTTGCTCTTTCTTTCAAAACACGCTCATCGGCCAGATAATCCCGTATTATCTTCATCTCACCGAGATTCAGGGCAAGAATCATTTCACTGCTTATCTCTAACAGTTTCCCGTCGCTGACATTCAGATCGATCTCTTCCGTTCTTAGACTCTCCTCCCCAACTACCTTCGGGACATAGGGAACCATTCCTTTTCTCCGGTTCCATTCATTTCCGTCTACTATTTCAAACCGCTCGATAAGTTCATTGGCAAGGAGATCCGATGCTATTCTTTCCGTGTCATGCCTGATAATATTACCATTAATTATATATTGCCTTGAGGTATAAACCCCTTTTATCTTTTCTCCGATCAGAAGTTCGATGGACTCCCTGGCAGTTTTCCCTACATTGTCGGTAACGCCCGGTCTGAATCCCACCTCTATCATCCAGTCAAATTTGTCGGCAAGTCCCCTGTTAACAGCGTAGTCCTGAATAACCGGATCAGAAAGAGGGCCTTTTGCGATCTGTTGAAGTTTGTCCTCACTAAGATCACCGTCTATGGTGTAAACTTCAACCGTCTTAACCTCATCAACAGTAAGGTGAAGATGCTCGATGATTCTTTTTTTAATCTTTTCGCCGAGGGCATCTTTTATTTTTTTCTTAAAGCCGATCTCTATCCTGCTCGCCATCTCTTTTTCCTTTACTCAAGATCAATATCTTCGCCAACGATATCACTTATTATGTTTCTTACCTCACTCCAGTTCTTTTCTCTGATAGATTGAAGTATCTTTGAGTTTAGCAAAGCTTCAAACAATTTTTTGTTTTCTTCATAGGGATACCCTCTAATGATAACCTTTTCTCTTACTTGACCCATTATATCGAGGAGGATTCGATACTCGGGCCCATAATTTCCCTGCATATTCTTTCTCAATTTCTTCGCAAGAGCCGGGCTTTTTCCACCGGTTGATATCGCTATCTGGAGATCACCCTGCTGAACAACGGAAGGAAGAGTAAAATCACATCTATCAGGGCTGTCAACAATATTTACTATTATTCCCTTTTTCCTCGCGTCTAAATATATTTTCTCGTTGACATCATCCCTGTCCGTTGCCCCTATCACTAAAAAAGCCTCATTGATAAAGTCTTCCCGATAATCGGCGGCGACATGTCTTATTTTTCCTTCGCTCTTCATTGTCTCCAGCGTTTGTGTAAGAATCTTTCCCACTACTTCGACATCGGCACCGGCTTCAAGGAGCCTCGCTACTTTTCTTTCCGCAACATCTCCACCGCCAACAACGACACACTTTCTTTTAAAAATATTAAGGCATATCGGATAGTATTTCATGCGACGAGTGTTATCATGAAGGCCATCAAAATTCAAGCAAGACTCTAACTTGAAATATAATAAAAAAGAAGATATATTCCCTGTATCGAAATTTATCGGCAACCATCCTGAAATAAAACTTTTCTCTTTTTTACTACATTATCATTAGAGGAGACAAAAATGCCGGAAAAAAGCAAAAGAGATGAGTGGATAAAAATTACAGTATCCTCACCGCCTGGGCTGGTTGACCCTATATCAAATTTTATAACGGAAATAGGCGCCCAGGGAGTTTTTCAAGAGGCATCGGAACCGGACATTCCTAACGGTTTTGCCAAATCAACCGGGCGGGAAGAATTGATGGCATATCTCCCCTCCGATACTGCAACAGAAACCAGAATCGCTTCTCTGAAAGCTTACATAGACAGCCTTTCTGAAGTATTTCCTAAATTAGCCAAACCTGACCTTGCAATTGAAACGATTGCCGATCCGAACTGGGAAGAACAGTGGAAAAAGTATTTTAAACCGTTGCGAATCAGTAAAAATATTATTGTCAAGCCGACATGGGAAAGATATACACCAACCGGACGCGATATTATCGTTGAAATAGATCCGGGAATGGCATTCGGGACGGGTCAACATCCTTCCACAAGAATGTGCATGGAAGCAATCGAAGGCATCCTACTGAAAGATAGGTCTTTTCAAAAATGGCGGGTGCTTGATGTCGGCACCGGCACCGGCATACTCGGTATATCCTGCGCTAAGTTAGGGGCACAAAAGGTTGTCTGTCTGGATATTGACCCAAAAGCCGTTGAAATAGCATATAAAAACATTGCCATTAACGGAGTGGAAGACAGAATAAACATATTCAACAAAGATGTCTCGATGTATGATGATATTTTCAATCTGATTGTGGCGAACCTTACGGCAAAAACGCTGATAACGCTCCGAGACCACCTAGTATCTATGATCGAAACCGGAGGCTATCTTGTCCTGTCAGGAATCATCGACCAGGACAGAAAAGTTGTAGAGGAATACTTTTTAACCGACGACATCTCCCTGCACAGTATCATCACGGAAAAAGAATGGGTTTGCTATCTCCTTAAAAAGACGGCTTCGCAAAAAGCTCCAAGTTGAAAGCGCGCAACGCCTAAGGAATGAGGCACACTTATAGTACTCTGCAATGATGAAGGATGTAGCGCAATGCAGAAATTGAACTGAACAGCGAGCGCATTATTCTCCGAATTACTTCGTTCCTCGCGGCTTGCTGAGGGGTTAGCGAGCGAATAAAATTAACAAATTGCCTTAACAGTAGGAGATTCCCCGCAGCTTGAGACTGTGTCATAATAGGGTGAACTGTCATTCCGAACGAATGTGAGGAATCTTAACATGTCAGATTTATTAAGGATTAAGATTTCTCGCTTTACTCGAAATGACAAAAAGAGGCATTGCGACACAGTCTCCTTGTTGCGGGGAGCTTCAATTTTTTACGGAGTTGCTAAAAAAGAGGGAACGGTAAATTGACAACACCAAGAATTTATCTTCCTAAAAAAATGGATGAAGGAAGTACGGTAGAATTAAGGCATAAAAACCTACATTATATAAAGAACGTCCTTCGTCTAAAAAAGGAAAATCCTTTGATTCTCTTTGATGGAATGGGTTTTGAGTATGAATCCACGATAAGAAATATTACCGTTAAAAGCGCAACGATAGAAATCATCAAAAAAACCCCATTTCAAGTTGATAACTCAACAAAAATCACTCTGGCACAGGCACTCCCGAAAGGAAATAAAATGGATTTTATTATCCAGAAAGCTTCCGAACTCGGGGTTACCGGAATAATCCCTTTTAAATCCTCAAGATCGATACCAAATTTAGCCGAAAACAAAAAACATCTAAAGATACCCAGGTGGCAGAAAATAGCTGTCGAGGCATCCAGAAAGTGCGGGAGAGAAAATATCCCAGAGATTACAGATATAATTACCTACGAAGAGGCTTTGCAATGGCCGAAAGAGGACACTCTTAAAATAATCTTCTGGGAAGGTGAGACCAACACGAGCATCAAAGAAATACTGCGTAGCAAACAATACGAGGGTGTAACCGAGTTCTTTTTTATAGTTGGACCCGAGGGAGGATTCTCGAATGAAGAAATTGAAATGGCCTCCCGAACCGGTTTCCTGTCAGTGAGTCTTGGCAGATTAGTTTTGAAGGTTGAAACAGCCGCTCTGGTTATTCTTTCCATCCTTCAATATGAGAAAGGCGTCTTCGGCAACAAAAATATACAAAAAGAAAATTTAACAACAGAACAAGAAAGCTATTAAATGTAATAGAATCTTACAAAGATTGGATAGCTTTTCCTTTTTGATAGTCTCGTAAAAAGTCTTTTGCGAGTGAGTTCGAAGAACAACGCAAGTAATTGAAGCATTCGGGGAAAAAGATGGTGGTAGTGACCGGTATTAAGAAAATCTAACTGTTTGAGTGCGTAAGCACGAGTTTTAGATTTTTAGCCGG
>CAZZBF010000044.1:0-7837 GCA_964652795.1 uncultured Syntrophales bacterium
TATATAATGAAAACTTACACGGCAATTATTGAAAAATGTCATGATACGGAGCTTTATGTTGGGTACGTGCCCGGATTTCCCGGCGCTCATTCCCAGGCAAAAACTCTTGATGAATTAAACGATAATTTAAAAGAAGTAATCGAAATGCTCCTCGAAGATGGCAGTCCTGAGCTTGAAGGTGAATTTATAGGCACGCAGAATGTTGTGGTGGCATAGCGATGGGCTCGATACCAGTATTAAATCCGAAAGAAATAGCGACTATACTCAAACATCTTGGATTTATTGAAGTACGCCAAAGAGGATCACATAAGCAATTCCGTCATCCCGACGGCCGATTTACCACAGTACCCTTTCACACCGGCAGAGACGTATCACCCATATTGCTCAGGCAAATTGCTAAAGACATAGGCATCACAATCGATGAACTTTTAAAAAATCGCTAACAAGGTATATTCCCCTCCGTTATGATACCTCCTGACTGTGATACTCGTTTACGCGGGCTATATAGATTTTAGTTTCTTCAGGCAATCTGCCGGGATGCTTTTCCACATTTCCCATCCCCCAATTGTAAGCGGCAAGCGCCAGATTGATATCACCATCATACCGATCCAGCAGGCTTTTCAAATAACGCGTCCCCCCCATAACATTTTCGACCGGATTATATGGATCTTTGACACCCAGATCCTTAGCCGTATCGGGCATAAGCTGCATGAGTCCCATTGCCCCCTTGTGAGAAGTGCTACCGGCATCAAAATCGCTTTCAGCCTTTATAACAGCCTTCACCAAACCGGAATCAACCCCGTATTTTTTCGAAGCGGTGTCAACAATATGATTAATATCCTTTAAATTTTTTTCATTATCTCGGTCTTTTCGCGAAGGGTGTTGATTTTTTGACGCTGATGCCGGAATTAACGATCCCTGCGGAATATTTATCCTGTCTAACAAAGACCCCCTGAACCCGGAGCCGCCGAAAGCTTCGAAAACCGAATAAGTCAGATAATCATTCATCTGCTTCCGGACTATTCTTATAAGCTGCTGAAGCATATCTTTCTCCAGGGGAACAGCTTCCGCTAAACGCGTGACCTTTATTTGAGCGTCCAGCAGAGAGTCAAATTTACCCGGTTCAAAGCCGTCAACTCGACCCGCATCTGTACGATCCTTCTTCACGGCAGATATACCGGATTTAAGTAACTGAAAACCGGTATCACAAGGAATTTTCATTACACGCACCTTAAGATCAGGAAATATATCTCCTGAATAATATCAAGTTTCGTGCCAACTTGTCGTCTTACTGTAAAAACCGGGGAGAACTATCAGGCCGAGCCGGCGAAGATACGGCGGGCGGAGGCAAAGCAGGCGGGAAACGGACTCTTCGGGGTCAGGCATGGGGAATACGGTTTAAAAAGTTCAGCATTTCATCGACAAACGCCGCCTTCTGATCAATAAACACCCAGTGACCCGCATCTTCAACCGCTTTCCATTCCACTCCTGCCGCCGTCATCAGATTCCGGGAGTGTTCCCCCGTACCGCGGGGATGCCCTAAAATATAGATATTGGGCACGTTTAGAGTACTTTGTCTTACTGCCGGTTTTTCCGTCCCGGACAGTTCGACCAGTTCCACGCTGTTCATGTAAAAGGCCCTCGGATTACACATATCCAGACTTTGATAATAGGAACGAGGCACATATTCGTCCAGGCCGTCGCGGTAAATAATGTCCCGGGTTATCTCGATACCCCGCTCAAAAAACTCTTCAGATGAATATTTCACCGTCCTTCCGCTAAAACTACAGTCTTCCAAGGAGATGTTACCTTCAACATTGATGAAAGCCCTCGCAATTTCAGGATACTTTTCACAAAACATCAGGCCTATAACACCGCCCATAGAATGCCCCAAAACCACCACCCGGCCTATTTCTTTACTCTTCATCCATTGAGCTATATAATCAGCCTGTTCTCCGAGACTCAGCGGCCGCTCCGGCCACGGACTCTTGCCATAACCCGGAAGATCAAAAATCAGATGTGACAGGTCCCGAAGCCGTAAATCAGATACAAGTTCCTCAAAACAGAAGCCTGATTCTCCCAGACCGTGAATGTAGATTATTGTTTCAGCCGGATTCGGGTTGTCAACCCTTCTCACGTACATCCCTTTTTCGAAACTTGTTCTGATCATGATTTCTTAAGTTATTTCTTTTTCGGAGAAAAAAACTGGCACTCCATGCCGGAATATCTTAACGTAATACCGAATGGAAGTTCACGTGATTTGAACCCCATAGCCTTGCAGCCATAAGGGAAATTGGAATCATGGGTAATATAAAAGCTGGAACATTTAAAACAGGTCACCTTCGCGGTTTTTGAACGTTCCTTTTCAGTTTTATTTTCAAGTTTCTTTTCCGAATGCATCATTTCCTCCGTTCAAAGGACAAAAACCCAAAAAAATACATACACGAAGTTAAAAATGAAAACAAGTGTAAGACGTTTGAATAAAGCAAACATCCATTCATAACCGGACGGGCTTGCATAATTAAATCAGTATTTTTGGCAAAGTGTGGCTTCTCCTCGCGTAAGAGCGCTCAAGGTTGCATAAGATTCTGCCGATTAAAATTATATTAAAGTAACGCGCGTTTCTATTTCGCGGTTGTTGACGCGTACAAAGCATCAACAATGAGTAGACAGGATGTAACGAGGCAGGCGCTGGTTATTTTTCGAGGTACAAAAATAATTTTCACAGGTTATTCAGTTCAGTGAACACAGAAAGAAAGATGTTTACCCAAAACCCGAAACAGGACGACGCGGTTCGCCTTCATGCGCGGCATACCATGTATGTGGTGCTGGTTTTTGTGGTCCTTGTCGCCACCTTTTTTATAGTAATAGCGAAACAGTACAATCTTAACGCCGAACATGAAAAAAAAGTTCTGGTTAACAATTTCAAGGAAAAGATTTCGGAAATCGATAATTTCCTGGCCGGTGTGACAACGCGGGTGGAAGGCCTCCGAATTCAAGCGGAATCCGAGTTGTTGGAAAGCCGTCTTTCCACCGGGATCAGCCTTCCCCTTTCGTACCAATATTTGCAGAATGCCGATGGGGACAGCCGGTTTCACCTGGATAATTGCCGATTCCCGGTTACGTGCGAGTCTATCGGCAATCTGACGGGGGAAGGGTTTCTAACTTCCCGGGATAAGGACTTTAATCGCGAGATCTGCATGGCTCTTAAGCTGAATCCTCAGTTCCGCGCCATTTCCAGCGCTATCAAAGACGCGGCCTGGGCTTATTATACATCGGCCCGTAATTTCATCAACATCTACCCCTGGATTCCCTCCAGCAAATTCAGATTTTCAAGAGAACTTTTCACCCATGAATTTTATACACATGGCACTCCCAAGTATAATCCCTCGCGGAGTCTCTTCTGGACGGAAGTTTATGTCGACGAATACGGCAAGGGGCTCATGGCAACCTGCGCGGCTCCCGTATATGACGGGGATCGGTTTCTGGGAACGGTGGCGATCGATTTGACCGTTGATTTTTTCAATGAACAGGTCAAAATTTTCCGGTTCGGAAGGGGTATCATGCTGATGGTAAATGACCGCGATCAGGTTCTGGCCTATCCATCCCTTGTTACATCCAGCGACAAAAAGGCCAAGACTTTTCGCGAAGCCTTACCTGAAAGTCTTCGGCACGATACGGGATCAATCAAAGAGATTCCCGCCAACCGCGCCGTCAATGTAAACGGACATAATGTGTTGCGTGCCACATTATCGCACGCCCCGTGGCAGGCCTATTATTTCGAATCCACGCCGTCGGTCTGGAACGAGTTTATCAACCACATCGGTCTCGGGGCAGTGATGCTTGTGGCGGGACTCCTCCTGCTGGTAATTTCCATTATGATAATAACGCACCGGAAATTCATTGTGCCTTCAGGAAAGCTTGTTAATTTTATCATGGCCCAAAGTAGGGAAGACACATTTTCCGACCATCAAAATGTGCCCCCTATCTGGAAACCCTGGTTTACTGCCGTTGAAAATATTTTTACCGAGAACAAACTGTTAACAAAAAAAATCCAAAGCCAAAACGAAGAACTGGAAAAAAGAGTGGCGGAAAGGACCGCGAGTCTCGCCGAATCCAATGCCCAGCTCAAGATTGAGATTGAGGAACGGCGGCAGGCCGAAAAAGAGACACAAAAACTTCAGGTCCAGCTTCAGCGTGCTCTAAAGATGGAGGCCATCGGAACTCTCGCCGGGGGTGTCGCCCACGACCTCAACAACGTGTTGTCCGGCCTGGTCAGTTATCCGGGGTTGCTGCTCATGGAACTGGAACCCGACAGCCCTATCAGGAATTCAATTTTAACCATTAAGAAATCCGGAGAAAAGGCCGCCGCCATTGTACAAGATTTGCTTACCCTGGCGCGCAGAGGAGTCTCAATCACCGAGGTGGTGAATCTGAACAACCTTATATCCGAATATTTGAACAGTAATGAGGTCAAAAGCTTAAACCGCTACTATCCTGAAACCGAAATAAAGGTTGATCTCGAAAAGGTGCTTTTCAACATTAAGGGTTCACCGGTCCATTTAACCAAGTGCATCACGAACCTTGTAACAAACGCGGCTGAGGCCATGCCGCATGGAGGGATTATAAACATCTCAACGAGTAACCGGTATATCGATCAACCCATCAGCGGGTATGATGCTGTCAAAGAAGGGGATTATGTCACACTCACCATCTCCGATTCCGGTATAGGCATTTCTTCGGAGGACATAGACCATATTTTTGAACCCTTCTACACCAAAAAGGTCATGGGGAGAAGCGGAACCGGTCTGGGTATGGCGGTTGTCTGGGGGACGGTAAAGGACCACTGTGGCTATATCGATCTTCAGAGCATCCCGGCTCAAGGAACGACCATCACCCTCTTTTTTCCGGTGACTCGAGAAATCGCGCCGGAAAAATCAATATCGATTAATCTGCATGACTACGCCGGCAAGGGAGAATCCATTCTTGTTGTCGACGATGTTGCCGAGCAACGCAAAATCATCGTCAGGATGCTGAGTAAATTGGGATATAAAGCGGAGGCCCTTTCGAGCGGGGAAGAAGCAGTTGCCTATATGAGCGACCACTCGCCGGATCTGATCATACTGGATATGATCATGGATCCGGGCATGGACGGGCTTGAAACCTATCAGAAGATATGCGCCATTCGACCGGGACAGAAGGCTATTATCGCCAGCGGTTTTTCAGAAACCGACAGGGTTCAGGAAGCACAGCGGCTGGGAGCGGGTAGTTACCTGAAAAAACCTTTTCTCATAGAAGACCTCGCGGTGGCTGTCAGGAAAGAGCTTGAAAGGTAACACTTCAAGCCTCGCAGGATTTTCCTTCATGTAACCTTTTGTGCCAGCCGAAGGAACACTCATTATCTTCATGGGAAAGAGAGGATAACCGGGGAAGGAATAGGCATCCAAACAGGGGGCTTTTCCTGATTACTATGCCCCCTTCATCCTCACGACTCTTCTGCTATTTTGCCGGATCGCTCAGCGGGCAATTGGGATTATGTTCCAGATGTGTGAAATGGGCTTCCCCCAAGCGCAAGCGTGATTTATCCCGTCAGCATAAGGAAATTTTCGGCCGGTATAATATAGCAGTTTCCGGGAAAAGCCTCGACTTTATCGGCGTGGTTAACAATTTGGTAGAATGGAATACCAAGCTTCTCGCTGAAAAACCGCCCGTGCTTATTGATATCCCTGCCCCCTTCACGTGCTTCAAACAATGCAATCGGTTCATTACCCTTCACCAGAACAAAATCAACCTCACGCTTTTCCCGATCCCTGATATATCTGACTTCATATTCTCCCAGACCCTTCTCGGTTAAACGGGCCGTCATTCGCAGGAGACTCACGGCAATCAGGTTTTCAAATCTGCTTCCTTGATCCTTAACCATCGACCAGTCGAAGAAATAGAGCTTCCTATCTTTCTTTATCGCCCGAGCTATTTTCCGATGCCATGGGCGTATCGTAAACACCAGAAACAGGCTTTCCAATATGTTGATCCATTTGGACAACGTTACATGATGATATCCGAGGTCCTCTCGTAATGATTGTATGCTGAGACGAGAGCCTACTTTAGTAGGCAGAATTTCTAACAGCGTTTCAATTCCTTTTACATCTTGTATCCGTGAAAGATCACGAATTTCTTCTCTGGCAATCAAGATTTTGTAATCCTTCTGCCATCGAAGATGAAATTCTTCCGAACCTTTCAGGAACGGTTCGGGAAATCCGCCGAATTTTAGTAATAAGTCAAGCGCTTCCCTCCGACCTCCGGTTTTTACGTTTCGGGACAGACCGGCACTTTCATGCCCGTCCGTAAAAATTCTTTTATTTTCGTTTGCTTCGATGATATGTGAAAAATCACCCGTCGCTTCAGGAAGACCTACGGGAAACATCTGATATGAAAAGTAGCGACCCAATAGAGAATCACCCGATTTTTGAAAGTAGTCGAGTCGTCCGGAACCGGTCACGAGAAGCTGCATCCTGTCTTTTGTCGTATCATAGAGACCCTTTAAAATGTTCCTCCACTTTCTATGTTTATGAATCTCATCGAAAACAACCGGAACGGGGTTATTTTCAAATCTATCATCGATGAAATTCCTGAAGTACATTGGATTTCTTCTATATTCCACCGTTATCGAAAGATCATCCCAATTAAAGTATGTACCTTCAGTACCTGTCGAATCCAGCCACATATGTGCAAATGTCGTTTTGCCCACCTGCCGGGGTCCCGACAACAAAATCATTTTCCCCGCGGTCATGACAGGGTCAAAGATGTATGTTCCAATCAAACGTTCCATGCCTGACAATTATTCACAGATATGAATAATTGTCAAGACAAAAATTCACACCTGTGAATTATTGTCAAAACTTAGGTTAACATATTGATTTTAATGATTAAGAAATTCCACGGAAAAGAGAGGCCTTATCAGGTTTGCTTTCTGAGAAGCAATTCCCGCAAGTAAGTGAAGAAATGTTTGAGACCTTATTCGGACAAATGAGGTAAACGGAGATTTACCCCCTTCATCCTCACGACTCTTTTACTATTTTGCCGGATCGCTCAGCGGGCAATTGGGATTATGTTCCAGATGTGTGAAATGGGCTTCCCCGTCTTCACTTTCCTTGTGCGGCCGCACGGGCTCATTGCATTGGCTACATCGAAAATCGGGCGGGCCGATCCCTTCCTCACGGGCAAAATCCCTTAGATGCAAAGCCACGTTAACATGAATCATCAGATCGTTTAATCGACAGGTCGTCGCTTGTGCCATGATTCCTTTTCTTTTACGCCGAACTTTTTATTATTAGGCCGGTTTATCTGTACCCCATTATTATCAATATCTAATATCTAAGATGCAATTTCACTTATATCCCAACCCCACATATTCCGATGGCAATGAGATAGATCAGATTTATCTGAAAACCGAGTTTTTCAACAGCCTGTTAAGACCTGACACCCTTGTCCTCCTTCTTTTGTAACTTCTTAAGGAGTTCAATTTGTTGTTTAATTATCTCTTTAGATGTTTTATCTAAGTCTTTAAAATTCCGAAAAAACACCAAAGCTTCTTGTTCTTCCGCCATTTCTTTCATATCAGGATCTGTAAGGTAATTCATGGTAACGTCTAACGCTTTAGCTAATTTATCAAGTAGCTCTGCGGATGGCTTAATATCTGGACTTGTTTCGAGTTGCCACATATAGCTTTTACTTGACCCAACAGCTTCTGCAAGTTTTTCAAGTGTCAATTTTTTAGATTTCCTAGCTTTTTTTAATTTTTCGCGCAATCCTTCCAAATCAGTCACCTCATTTTAAC
>CAZZBF010000044.1:7847-21419 GCA_964652795.1 uncultured Syntrophales bacterium
TTCAAAAAGTTCGCTTAAGCAACACTTTTTTCTTGACAAAAGTATGTCTATGGTTATACTATATATATGTCTAAGGTTATATGTCAAAAAACTTTCGAAAACGATAAAGAAGAACGAATGTTAATAAAGAGATCCTTAACAAAGCATAAGAAAAATACAATGCTCTATAACATATTATATATGCTATATATTTAAAATTAATTATTAATAATTATTGGTGTTATGAAGAAACAATTAAATAAATTTGGGGCACATAAAAATATCGTCAATCTGTTTCATAGCGATACAGTGCGAGTGGTTGTATGGATATAGAAGAGTTGAGACAAAAAATTGCTACTGGTGAGATTAAACCCAAAGGTTCAAATACTGTCATTGAAACCGGAAAGTTGTTGAATCACGAAGATAAATCTTTCGAATATGAAATCACACATGGATGGGATATGTTTTCATCTTATCGTTGTGATCAGGAGTGGCAAGCATTTCATATGGGGTTTTTTGAATTGATTCGCAATCAGAACTATTCAAAAAAAAGCCTTTATATCGAGTTCCTTGCCGTTGCACCTTGGAATAGAGAGACCCCAGTAACAAATAGAGAATTTAAAGGTGTTGGCACTATCTTAATTAAATGTGCACTTAATTACGCAGTAAATGAGCTTGGCTTGCAATATGGCTTTGCATTACATTCTTTGCCTCAGTCTAAGAATTACTATGAAAAAATTGGTATGATAAAGTTTCCTGAAAGAGATAAAGATAATTTGGTTTATTTCGAAATGCCAAGGGATGAGTCAACTGAAATGTTGGGGGTATCATGAATACAAAAAAATCTTTTCATTTAAATGATTGGGATGATTTTGAGGTGATTCATAGTGAAACTCAAATTTCTGATGCGAAATCCTACTATGAAAGTTACAAAAAATTTAGAGAAATTTTAGAAGCGTTACCTAAATCAGAGCTTATTAATAGGGGCTGGATGACATCCAAGGACGACTTGGCATCAATGGTTCCGTTATTTCAGAACATCCATTCCAATACACTGGGAGGCCTCTTTAGAAAGTCAGACGCTTCAAATGTTGCGCTTTGTTCAGCCTGGCAGACAAGAGTATCTACAATTGCTAAGCTTTTGGTAACTGCAAATCAAATAGATGAGTTTCATGGTATAGAGAAAAGAAACTTGAAGGATATTGCCAAACTTAGCCCAGATGAAACTGTTATTCAAAGACTGCCTGACATATTAGCTGAAAAAGGAATCGTTCTTATATATGAGAGGGCTCTGCCAAGCATGAAGCTGGATGGTGTTGTTTTCAAACTTGAGTCAGGGCACCCAGTCATTGGTATTAGTTTCAGGTATTCACGGTTAGACAATTTCTGGTTTACATTAATGCATGAATTAGCACATGTAAGCCTCCACTTCGATCATCTTATAAATCCCATTTTTGATGACTTATACTTAGACGGTGATGAAACCAACATTATAGAAATACAGGCAAATAGATTGGCAAAAGATTCATTTGTTGAAAGATCGGCATGGAGAAACTGCAAGGCTAAATATACCCTCAATGACGATGTTGTTATTGCTTTTGCCTCAGAGATTGGTGTCCATCCTGCGATAGTTGCAGGAATGCTTCAGAAAGAATCAAACTCATATAATATTTATAGAAAAATCATCGACAAAGTAAATATCCGGAAGGAGATTTTTGGAGATGAATAACTACATTCCTTTTCTGAAACTGAAACAGGGGGAAATATTCGCAGTTAAAGAACTCGAAGAAGAGTTACAGGAAGCGATCACTCCTTTCTTCGATTTTCCACAAAAAAAAGAAGGATTCAGTGAAGATAGTTTTAAAGAAACTACGCAAAAAAAAGTCCTTAGTGTAAAAAGACACTTACGTAATATTTCTAATTTTTATTTGGACAACTATGATGTTGATTCAGGGCTGGAAATTGATGGTATGAACAATTACGGATACTTGCTTGAATCTTTTAGTGATTGCCCTGTTATTCCAGTGGTTTCGATTGACCGTTGCCAAGATCATATTGATGCAGTATGTAACGCAAAAAACACCGGCGTCATTGATTCTGAAGTATTTGCTTTAC
Organism: uncultured Syntrophales bacterium; assembly: GCA_964652795.1. Classification (GTDB taxonomy): domain Bacteria; phylum Desulfobacterota; class Syntrophia; order Syntrophales; family JADFWA01; genus JAUSPI01. Next base: position 9,942 of record CAZZBF010000044.1, read on the forward strand.
GACTTGTTCCTGAATACTTTGAAAATTTCGATGTCATTTCTGACGACATTGACAGTATCATAGGTAATGTTTTTGAAACATTTGAGAATGTTGACCTCATTCTTGACTGTAGAGTTTGCTTAAACCAAAATTGGAAAAATTTAGCATCGAATATTATTTCTTTTTCGCGAGACTTTTCAAGGGCTTATTCAATAAGGAATTTAATTATAACTGGCTCATCTATTCCTGCATCGATTAGAGATATTATTCCTACAGAAAGAGAGATTGAATTCCCGAGGACCGAACTTAGAATATTTAAAAGTGTAAGGAGAGAGATTGGTGAATCATTCAATATTGTTTTAGGTGATTATGGAGTTGTTAGTCCGAATTACTCTGATTTAGATATCCTGGATGAAGCAATGCCAAACGTGACAGCACCAAAAATATTATATCCCTTTGACGACAAACAGTATGTTATTAGAGGTGGAGCATTAAAAACACACCCAAGAGGGTACGCTCAATATTTTGATCTTGCTACAATTCTTGTTGCTAAAAGATTCTTTAGAGATAGAGATTATTCATTTGGTGATCGATATTTGGATGAAAAAAGCAACGGCACAGGGAAGTATATCATGCCAGCCACCATAATTAAGCCTACTGTAAATGCTCACATTACCTTTATGCTTAAAGACTATACCGCCTAATTTTGTTGTTGATATCTATTAAAAAGCAAAGAGCTGATTTGGTTGCTTAACTCCTCCTTTTTTATACTTTGTGCAATAATTTGTGCTAACGATTCTCTACTCTTATTTTTTGAATTCGGGGCACATAAAAGGTTTAGCATTTCACTTTTCCATAGCGTCATCAAAGCAAGGCTTTTGTCAAAACTTGAATTATCCTTAGCACGTCTAATATGTTTCAACGATATTTGGTTATCGTTGCTTTCGGCTACTATGATTCCCCAAAAATCTGGTGAAATTGATAAAGCTTTTTTCAAATGTTTGCTTGTTGTTACAAGTGTTATTTTTCTGAATGACAAATTGTAATAATGCCCTTGTTTTAAAATGCGCTCAATTTTGTCGCCATCACCCTTTATTTCAAAGCAATGTGCATCCTTATATAAAGCAACTACGTCTGCAATGGCGTTCCCATTATGAACGCGGAGCTCTTCTATAACAGCTTTTGGCTTTACTATCTGGCTTTTCAGTCTTTGAATTAAGCTGGATCTAATTTGTTTATCATCTAATCTTGCCATTTTATACATCCCATATATTTTCACTTAATCATATTGAACCATTAAGGTACGTAGTAGGCAAAAGGGAGACCTGTCTATGGTTGACTTATATTACCCAGTAATTCTGACCGCCCTCCATCAATGTTATTCTTCTGCTCCCATAAAACAAACAATCCCGCTTCTTTTTTCAAGAAATGGGGTTGTATTTTCGATCACTTCACGGCTCCCTCCTCTTACCGTGATTGGATGAAACTTAATATTCTTTAAAGCCTTGTTCTATCTTCGTGAACCGATTGAAAATAATACACTTTTCAACGAGCTTGTCAAGGTTTTTGTTGTCGTAAAGGTATTCGCGCACACAGTGCGGCGTGTTTCGCCGCTGGTTTATTATCGTTTTTAGACTTTGCGAATGGACGCGATCCAGGCGCGCGCGCCGCCGATCGGATAGTAGGCTTTATATCTGGTTTCTCGTATCGAGTCTATACGCCAGCCGTCGGAAAATGTCCGGTATATTTCCTCCCTTGAAATTCTGCGCGGGCCGATAAACCCCGGCTGTAAATCACTGAAGCAGAGCATATGGAATATCCCGCCCGGTTCCATCGCCGATCCCAGAGAAAATGTATAGCGTACCCTTTCATTGTCGGACAGATTATGAAAAAGTCCGAAATCGATTATGGTATCGAACCGTTCACGCAACCGGTCTAATTTCATCGCGTCGAACACCCGAAAATGTACACGCGTGCCTGTCCTCTTCGCTCTCGCCAGGGCCAGATCGATTGCTCTCGGCAAATAGTCAATACCCGTTACCGCGTAGCCTTTTCGCGCGAGGAAGATCGCCGTATCACCCGTGCCGCAGCCAACTTCGAGTACCCGGCCAGTAATTAGGCCTTTTCGCTCAAGTTCTTTCACGACGGGCTGAGGACCACCCACGTCCCACGGGGCCTTGAACCAGTACACACAACGAAACAGGATTTTATTGAGCTTAGTCACATTCATCCGTAAAACCTCGCGGCAAACTCCCGGATGAAACTTACCGCTTTTAAAATTATTCGTCTATCTTCCTGAACTGACTGAAAAAATACACTTTGTGTTAGAATTGTCAAGGTTTTTATCTTTAAACTAATTGGGAAAAACGTTTGCCACAGGCCGGGGCGGCAGCAGGCACAAAAATTCGGTAGAAAGGCCCAAACAGCGTTTATCTTCCCTTTTTACTTTATTCACATTGCAAATTGACACCATTTCGCTGTATAAGGTATTTTTAAAAGCGGTATATTACGAGTTATGCTAAAAAAGGAGGTAAAACATGAATCGTAGAGCGGTCGCACTATGTATAATACTCGCGTTTATGATCGTGGGGTGCGCTACCATGGGCGATAAACCGAAGGCACAAAAGCAACAGGCAATTCTCGATATGAAAAACAAGACGCTGTCGGATCTCTATAAAGTAAAGCCCGACGTTAAAGCGCAAATTGCCAGCGCCCCGGGGTATGCCGTATTCAGCAATATGAATGTCTATATTATTTTTGCCGGTGTCGGCGGCGGATATGGTGTCGTCATAAATAACAGGACAGGCAAACACACGTACATGAGAATGGGAGAGGTCGGTGTCGGTTTGGGTCTCGGCGCCAAAGACTTTCGTCTTGTGTTCGTGTTCCATAGCGCCGAAACCATGAACCACTTTGTCAAATACGGATTGGCGTTCGGAGCCCAGGCCGACGCGGCGGCCAAGGCGAGTGACAAGGGAGGAGCTGTCGGCGGTGAGGCCACGGTCAGTAATATGACGATATATCAGTTGACGGAAACCGGTTTAGCCCTTCAGGCAACAGTGAAGGGAACGAAATACTGGAAGGACGATTCATTGAATTAATGTATCGGGAAGCCTCGCCGTTCCGGTACGGGGCTTACCGGTAAAGCGTATATTTTTTTCATTTACCTCTCCCGGGTGTGCTCCCGGTCAAAAAGGGGCCAGGGACACCGGAGATTGATTGTTGACTGAAGCTCGCCATATGCCATTCACGGGAGATTCTATCCGGAAAGTCTATTCAGTCGTCAATGGACTGTTGCCCCTCTTGCATGATCATCATAGTATTCGATCTGAACAACCGGTCACCGTGCATATAATATTAGGATTGACTTTATGGAGTTTTATATGAGAACATCGGTTAAGTCGTCATGTTTTCAAGCTTGAAGGAGGGCAATACCAATCATATAAAAGTATTCACCCGTTTCACGGCCTGATCCTGTCAATTGATTCCCAAACGTTTAGTATCACACACGAAAAGTATATTTCTCACTCAAGGTTTTGGTTGCGCTGTTTTTTTATTAATAACTTGTAATTTTAAAGAGTCGCGTTTCAATCAGGGAAAGAGATTCATATCATACGGACCGGGTCGCACCCCGTTGATTCGGCCCGCATCGACCAGGGAAGAGACACACGAAGCGCGCGAAAACCCTCAGAGAAGAGCCAAGAGAAAGGAGGAAAAAATGAAAATTGGTAAAACAGCTATTATCATCGGATTATTACTGATTTTTCTCGGCACTGCCTCGAATGCAGGGGCAGAAATAAAAGCCGGGTCATACTCCGTGACACCTATGGTTGGAGGGTATCTCTTTGAAGGTGATCAGAACCTCGATCACAAGCCTGTCTATGGTGTGGGCCTCGGGTATAATTTTGACACGCACTGGGGGGCCGAGGCTGTTTTTAATTATATTGACACGGAATCCAGGATAAACAAGGGCGACGCTAACGTCTATTTAGGTCGCCTCAACGGCCTTTATCACTTTACACCCTTTGGGAATTTAGTACCGTACCTTGCCGCCGGCATCGGAGGCATCTCGTTTGATATCGACAGAGGAGAGGACGATACGAACGCTCTGATCAATTACGGAGCGGGCCTGAAATATTTTCTCACCGAATCCATAGCCCTGCAGGGTGATGTCCGCCACATAATTTCTTTCGGCAATACCCATCACAATCTGATGTACACCGTGGGGCTCACGTTTTATTTCGGCGGTGAAAAGAAAAAAGAGGTTATAGCCGTTAAAGAAGAAGAGGTAGCACCCGTTAAAGAACCGGAGGTTCCAGTCGTTCCGGACAGCGATGGAGATGGTGTCCCCGACGACCGGGATCAATGCCCGCGGACTCCGAAGGGCGCTCCGGTCAATGAAGTAGGGTGCTGGGTGTGTAAGGGACTTGAATTCGATTTTGATAAATGGGATATCAAACCCCAATACTTCCCGATCCTGGACGAAGCCATCGATTGCATGAATCAACAGGAAGATATTACTGTAGAAATACAAGGACATACGTGTGACATTGGAACGGCGGAATACAACCAGGTCCTGTCGGAAAAGCGTGCCAACGAGGTTAAGAGCTACTTCATCGCAAGCGGGATTGCCCCGGAAAGGCTGAGGGCTATCGGGTACGGCCTAACACGACCCATTGCCGACAACACAACAAAGGAGGGACGGGCGAAGAACCGGCGGGTCCAGTTAAAACCGATTTATCATGAAAAATAGGGATAGCGCCCGTTTTTGCCCCGGATAAAAAACCCCGCTTCCTTTTCCATAGAAAGGCGGTATGTACGGGGCTTAGTCAGGTTGGAAATACAAATCTAAAAGCGCCGGGGATTATATCGGGTCCCATTATCCGCGGGGCGGCAACAGAGCGTCGAGGACAGTAAAAAAGCAAGGTCTGATCTATTTTCTATTATGCGTATGATCTGGTCAATAATTTCAATAGCCGCCTTAGCCTATTTCGGCTTTATGGCCGTCGTTTTTGTCGGGCAGCCCCACTTTATCTATTTCCCGGAGAAGACTTCTTTAGAAACTCCTGACCAGACGGGGCTCTCATACGAGGAAATCTCTTTCGAAACAGCGGATAATGTAAAGCTTTCCGGCTGGTTTATCCCCGCTGAAAACCCGCGGGGCGTCGTTCTCTTCTTTCACGGCAACGCCGGCAATATCTCCAACCGTATGGAGTCGATACATATTTTCCACCGTCTCGGTTTCAGCACGTTTATTTTCGATTACCGGGGCTACGGAAAAAGTTCGGGAAAACCTACCGAGAAGGGAACCTATCTCGACGCGGAGGCGGCGTGGCGCTACCTGACGGAGAAACGGGATGTGCCCCCGAAAGAAGTCATTTTCTTCGGCCGGTCGCTCGGCGGGGCAATTGCCGCCTGGCTGGCACAGAATAATACTCCGAAAGCCCTTATTATTGAATCTTCTTTCACCTCGGTCCCCGATATAGCGGCCGATCTTTATCCTTATTTGCCGGCCAGACTGCTTGCCCGTTTCGATTACAACACCGGCGAATACATAAAACGGATTAACTGTCCCATTCTCGTCATCCACAGCATAAACGACGACATGATACCATTCAAACACGGCCGCCGGTTATTCGACGCCGCACGGGAACCGAAGAAATTTGTTGAAATTACAGGCACCCACAACGATGGATTTATGACATCCGGGAAGCGCTATGAAGACGGCCTCGACGCATTTTTAAGAAATTATCCCGCAATCGGCAAAAAATGAATTGTTTCATTTTATTTTTGACTTGGAATATATATCGTACTATAATTATAGATAACGCGTATCCGAAAGAAAAAGCTGCCCCGGTTAAACAAAAAAAACGGGGCAGTGATAATACATTGTGAAGCGGTTCAAGGAATTTTTAAACCGCACCCATCCAACAACTGAGGAAACTATAACAGCTAACAAATTGAACTGATTTCAAGGCCATAGCTCTTATAAAAACTTAGATTTCAAGAAGTAAGGCTTTATTCACCACACAATTCATTGAAAAGACTGCTCCTTTCCGACGACGAAACCGCGGCCTCACCTGCGCATCTCCTGACGCCGACTCAGCCGAATACGCAAAGCCGATGCATTGGGATCTTCTATCTCAATAAAAAAGTCTGCGGACATTGAATCTCCCCGCCGCAAGCAGCGGGGAATGCACTCGCTATTCAGTTCGAAGAATAATGTGCTTGCTGTTCAGTTCAATGTAAGGATCGGGACCGAATGGTTCTGGCATATATCGCGGGTCTTTAAAGAAAGATTTATCCTCTTACCAATTCTCATAAAGTAGATACACGGAAAGGAGAACATTATGGATAATAAAGCTTTTCGCAATATCACCTATGGTCTTTATATCGTTACTTCACACAAGGGAGATAAAATTAACGGACAGACCGCGGATACTGTTTTTCAAGTAACCTCTTCTCCCCGCACCATTGCCGTCTCCATCAACAGAGAAAACCTTACCCATGAGTACATTTCCGATAGCGGCGTATTCGGTGTATCAATTCTGGCCAAGGATGCCCCTTTAAACCTGGTGGGCAACTTTGGATTTAAATCCGGCAGGGATATAGACAAATTCAGCGGTGTCAATTACAAACTGGGTGAAACGAAGGTCCCGATTATTTTAGACAATACGTTGGCCTACGTGGAGGCAAAAGTAATCAACCGGCTGGAGATGAGCACGCATACCCTGTTCATCGGCGATGCCGTGGCAGCCGAAGTAATTAAACAGGGCGAGCCGATGACTTACGCTTATTATCACCAGATAAAAGGGGGAACCACCCCTAAAACCGCTCCAACTTACATTGAAGACGAAAAAAGGGAGGAAAAAAAGATGGAAGGTATGCCGAAATACAAGTGTGAAATCTGCGGATATATTTACGACCCTGAAAAAGGAGACCCGGATGGCGGAATCGCTCCCGGAACACCCTTCGAAGATATTCCCGACGATTGGGTATGTCCCGTATGCGGGGCCGCTAAAAGTGATTTTGAAAAAGTGGACTGAAAAGAAAGAGAGGTTATTATGAAAAAACCCGTTATCTTTATTTCCGCTTTCCTGATGGTTTTTTTACTCGTGCCAAACACCGCTTTTACCGAAGACGGAAAAGTCTGCATTAGTTGCCACCGCTCGGTAACACCTTTGCTGGTCAAAGATTGGCAGGCCAGTGAACATAGTAATAACGATGTGGCCTGTCCTGTCTGCCATGGCTCCAAACACAAGAGCAGAAAGACCGTCCACCTGGCCGAGATGCCTACCGAGGTCACCTGTTCAGAATGTCATTCGGAACAATTCGAACAATTTTCCAAAGGAAAACATAACTTTGGCTGGACATCCCTGAATGCCCTTCCTGTCACCCACATGGAACCTGACGAACTGATGGAAGGGGGGAAAGGGTGCGGCGGATGCCATAATATGGGAATAAAGTCGGAGGCGCAAAAAAAAGAGTTGCGCGAAAAAGGCCATATTTACCGGACAAATTCCTGCGATGAATGCCATACACGGCATACTTTTTCCAAGAAAGAGGCGCAGGACCCAAAAGCGTGCCAGACATGTCATATGGGGTTCGACCACCCCCAGTGGGAGATGTATGACAGCTCCAAACACGGGGAAAGATATGCCATGAAAGAGATTGGAAGATTGCCGAAAGACGCGGCCGCTCCCACCTGCCAGTTCTGTCATCTGCCCAATGGGACCCATACAAATAAAGTGGCCTGGGGATTTTTGGCGGTAAGGCTGCCCATGCCCGAGGACAAACAGTGGGCGGAAGACCGAACTGTGATTTTAAAAGCTCTGGGAGTACTTGATCCGGACGGCAAACCGACCGCCCGGCTGGATGCCGTTAAAGCGATCGACATGGTACGGCTGACCGAAGAGGACTGGCAGGCCGAACGGAAAGAGATGATAAAAACCTGTAAAAAGTGCCATTCCGGAAAATATGCCGGGGAAGAACTTGAAAAAGGCGATCAGATGATTAAAAAGGCCGACCGTTTAATGGCAGATGCCATTAATGTCGTGGCTGATCTTTACAAAGACGGCATTTTGAAGAAACCGGCGCATTACTCATATGCCTATCCCGACTTTCTGCATTTTTATCAAACCGGTGGTTCCTACATCGAACAGGTGCTGCTCAAGATGTACTTGAAAGACAGAATGAGGACATATCAGGGAGTTTTTCATGCCAATCCGGATTACGCTTACTGGTATGGATGGGCCGCCATGACGAAAGATCTGGATGAAATAAAAAAACTTGCCGAGGACTTGAGATTTAAGGCTCGGGCAAAAAAATAGAAAGAGGCTTGAAAAATGAATGCTCCACGTCAATTAAAACCGAATATCTATTCCGTCGGTGCAATTGATTGGGATAGAAGATTGTTTGATGAACTTATCCCGCTCCCCGACGGCACAAGCTATAACGCTTTCTTAATAAAGGACGGAGAAAAAACGGTACTGATAGATACTGTGGACCCGTCCATGACGGATGTTCTGATAAAAAATCTCAGCCGGCTCGGAATTGAACATATCGACTACATCGTTGCCAATCACGCCGAGCAGGATCACTCCGGAACGTTACCGAAGGCGCTCGATCTTTATCCGGACGCCCGGGTTGTCTGCACACTAAAATGCAAAGATTTGCTTATGGCGCTCCTTTTGATCCCCGGGGATAAGTTTTTAACGGTCGAGGACGGGGAGACTCTATCATTAGGAGAAAAGACGCTGGAGTTCATTCACGCGCCGTGGGTACACTGGCCGGAAACGATGGTAACATATTTAAGGGAGGATAAAATTCTTTTTTCCTGCGATTTTTTCGCTTCCCACCTGGCAACGAGCGACCTGTTTGTCACCGATGAAGGAAGAGTCTACGAATCGGCCAAGAGGTTCTATGCCGAGATTATGATGCCGTTCAGGGCAATTATCAGGAAAAACCTGGAAAAGATAAAGAATCTTGAGATAGAGATCACCGCACCGAGTCACGGCCCGGCATATGACAAGCCGGCCTTTATTGTCGAAGCCTATCGTGACTGGGTTTCCGACAACGTGAAGAATGAGGTGGTTATCCCTTACATCTCGATGCATGACAGCACACGAAAGATGGTAGACTATTTTGTGGAGGCCCTGATTGAAAGAGGCATTACGGTAAAACAGTTCAATCTGACCAAAACCGATATCGGTCAGCTGGCGATATCCCTGGTTGACGCGGCGACGGTCGTAATCGGCTCGCCGACAGTCCTTGCTGGCCCGCATCCGAATGTTGTCTACGCGGCTTTTCTCGCCAACGCCCTGAGGCCAAAGACGAAATTCGCGTCGATCATCGGCTCCTACGGCTGGGGCGGCAAGATGGTAGAGCAGATTACGGGAATTATCCCGAATTTAAAGGCGGAAATACTCGACCCCGTTATCGCGAAAGGATTCCCAAAAGAAGAGGATTTCAAGGCACTGGATGGATTGGCAGATAAAATATTAAACAAACACAAAGAACTTAATATTGTTTGAAAATTAGAGTTTAAATCCGGAAAGGAGGACACAAAAATGGGAACAAGAGGAAGAGAAATAGTCGGCATGAACGTAAAGAAACTTATAGAGTTGCTCAACAAGGCGTTCGCGGATGAGTGGCTGGCATACTATCAGTACTGGGTAGGCGCGCAGGTGGTCAAGGGACCCATGAAAGAAGCGGTTGCCGCCGAACTTACAGAGCATGCCGCCGATGAATTGAGACATTCCCAAATGCTCACGACACGGATAATGCAACTTGGAGGGATACCAATCCTGAAACCGGAAGATTGGTACAAGATGACAAATTGCGGATATGATGCCCCGGAAGACCCTTCCGTAAAAGCAATCTTAAAACAAAATATAAAGGGAGAACAATGCGCGATTGACGTATATAATCAATTACTTAAATTAACTAAAGATAAAGATCCGGTTACTTACAATATCGTACTCCAGATTCTCGCGGACGAGGTAGAACACGAAGAAGATCTTCAAGCTCTTCAGGAAGATATAGAAGAAATTAAGAAAAGGGGGAAATAAACATGACAAAAAAGCTCCAGATTTACAAATGCGAAGTTTGCGGAAACGTCGTAGAGGTGCTACACGAGGGGGTAGGAGAGCTTGTGTGCTGCAACCAGCCCATGAAGCTCGAAACTGAGAACACTGTGGACGCCGCCAAGGAAAAGCATGTCCCCGTAGTGGAAAAAACCGCGAGCGGTACTAAAGTGAAAGTGGGCAACGTTGCCCATCCCATGGAGGAGAAACACTATATAGAACTTATCGAAATAATCACTGACGGGAAAGTTTACCGCCAGTTCTTAAAACCCGGAGACGCGCCCGAAGCCACTTTTGATGTTGAGGTGAAAGGAGATGTGACACTTCGTGAATATTGCAATATCCATCGCCTGTGGAAAGCGTAATGTCCATCACGTAGAACGTCAGTAAGGAAAAATGTTCCCAGATTAGTACAGGGAGGTCATTAATGGAAAAGCAAGCACTGATTGACATGTTAAACAGGGATCTCGCGGACGAGCATGCTGCAATCATACGCTATCTTGTTCACGGTTACATGGAAGGGGAAGACACACCTCTGGGTGCGAGTCTCATTTCCATTACCAGGGAAGAAATGTGGCATATGCACTGGCTGGGTATGATCATAGGCAAGCTTGGGGGAGAACCCAATTTCACTCCCGCTCCGTATCCCCATGATCCGACCAGCAGGGCCACGATACTCAAATCCTATATCGAATACGAGAAGAAACTGATCCCTCATTACGGCGGAGAAGCGGATAAAGTTGATGATCCCCATATCAGACGTGTCCTCCAAAGAGAAGCATGGGAATCGGCCATTCATGCAAGAAAGTTTCAGCGAAAACTGGACAAGTTAAGTCCGGAAGAGGCATCCGGCCTTCCGGGGGAAAAAAGTGAACTGCCCAAGGAGCTGTTAGATAAGTTGCAGGCGGAGGTTACAAGTAAATACACGGAGATGCTGCAGCACCTGCGCATTTCCTGGGTTTTTCAACAGGATGGAATAGTCGGCTGGAAGATCATGGATCAGGCCATGGAAAAGATGAAACAGCTCGCGCATTTTGCCGAAGACATCGCCGAGGATGGCATTCCTCCGGAATTTAACCCCGGACAGATAGATAGGAGCAACGCTGTTGGAGCAGCGCTCAAGAAAGCATTGGAGGATGTACGAGCGGGACGGGAACGCCACCTTAAGCTGAGCGAAGGCGGAGAAGTCAAAAAACATTCCGGGCTTGTCATCAATATGGATCTAACCATTCAGCAGGAGGAGTATCAGGGGGCGGAACTCGAAGACTGGAGCGCAAAATAAGTGAGAGCTTTGCACAACCTCCACATAACGCATAGAGTTTGAAAATTTGATTTTGAGGAGCGAGTTTTGGATTTGCAGTAAAGCGAGATTTAGAACTGTCGAAAAAATGTTTTGCGCTTCGAAAAATTATAT
>CAZZBF010000045.1:0-21272 GCA_964652795.1 uncultured Syntrophales bacterium
AATATAGAAAAATCTTGACAAACAATTCCAGCATAGTATCTTGGTGAGCCCAAACGGCGTCTGGAAGGAGGTATTTATGAAAAGATTATTGACCGTACTCCTGATTCTGTCTTTTATCCCCGCCGCAACAGTCCTGGCGGGAGACCGTGATCCCGTCGTCATCATCAAAACATCTATGGGAGAAATCTCGGTAAAATTATTTGCTCTGGAGGCACCCGAAACTGTGGCCAATTTCATCGACCTTGCTGAAGGGAAAAAGGAGTTTACAGATTCCAAAACCGGCCGGAAGGTCAAAAAACCATTTTACGATAATCTGACATTTCACCGCGTAATAAAGGATTTTATGATTCAGGGAGGCTGCCCCCTCGGTACGGGAAGCGGCTCACCCGGCTACACCTTCGAGGATGAAATTAATGCCGAGCACCTCGGATTGAATAAGATCAATATCTTTGATGCAGAGAAGCGGACACATCCTTGGCTTCTCATACGCACTCAAGAGGACTTCACCCGAATCGTCATGGCTCCCCTTTACAAATCCATGGGTATTTCGTCTCAGCGGGAACTGGATGAACGCATCGAAGAGGTGAAGGATAAATTATTTAATCTAACCCTCCAGGATGCTTACATCAATATGGGATATCGATATAACACAAAACTCAAATCCCACCCACCGAAGAGAGGGGTTATCGCCATGGCCAATTCCGGCCCCAACACAAACGGCTCGCAGTTTTTTATTAATCTCGTTGATACGCCATGGCTGACGGGAAAACATACGGTTTTCGGTGAGGTAATCGAAGGCATGGATGTCGTAGATAAAATCGGCAGCGTCGCCGTCGATCCCAGTACAGGCAAACCGGAGAAAGAAGTAACAATACTTTCCATTCGGAAACAATAAACTGAAAAGAAAGAAAATACCTGGCAGGTTCGCAAAATATAGCTGCTGCTACCGATGGACGGCATTAATCAACAGTTTAAGACATCTAACCCATCATATCACGAACAAAAATATCAAATCAAAAATTACATACGGCTTTATTAACTCGACATCCCCACCTGGCAATGCTTTGCATATGGCGTCTCACGTAATTCAAGCATATAATTTTACAAATGTCTGTTATAATGGGTGCGTCATAGTTCCGGGGACATCCATGACAAGTAAAGTAAATCTCCCCGCCCACAGGGTGGGGCTTCCCGGTGTGGAAAACGATGGAAAGGTAAAAAAGAATTTAAAAATGAACGGCTGATCGGCTCATTTCAGCGCTTCCTGAATCTTTATTTCATCAATCTGAGAGGGGGTAAGTTCTTTTTTCGCGTACTCCATGTAGATTTTTTCATTCACAAACAGATCGTAAATATCAGGATCAAGTTGATTGTCCTTCACCATAAATCCAAGGATTTTAAGAGCTTGAGACAGGGTGTTTCCTTTTCGATATGGTCGGTCGCTTGCCGTCAATGCCTCGAAAACATCTGCCAGAGTAAGTATCCGTGTTTGTAGAGATATTTCGTCTCCTTTCAATCCCCGGGGATACCCTTCCCCGCTCAAAAATTCATGATGAGAGCTCGCGTAACCGGGCACATTTTTCAATTTCTTGGGAAACGGCATCTGGGACAGCATTTTGTACGTGATGGCGGCATGATTATTCATCACGGTTCTTTCGTTATCTGTCAGCGTCCCTTTTCTGATGACGAGATTTTCTATTTCATCATCACTGAGAAGCGCCTGTTTGCGCCCTTCCATCATCCATTTCTTCTTTGCGATTTCTTTAACCCTCTCCACATTCTCGTCCGACATGTATTCATCGGCCGTATTGACTGAAACGAGAAACTCGTAGTCCTCTTCCAGTTTTTTCATTTCCCTGTCCTGAACCGGGAAAGGGACATCTATGCCTGAATAACCACTCTGTGCAATCTTTTTTTTGAGAGAATCAATTTCAATATCCCGTTTTAAAATTTCAAAGCGCGTCTTAAGCAATTCAATCCGGTCATTAACCGTCGCCAATTTTGCCGACTTGTCCATGACATATTCCGGCACAGCCACTTTACCCACGTCATGGAGCCACGCGGCTATTCTAAGCTCATCCAGCTCGTTTTTATTAAAGGAGATATCTTTAAAACGGCCTTTTTTCGCGCGGTTAATCTTTTCAGCGATCATCATTGTCAGCTTGACCACGCGGCGGCCGTGATCACCCGTGTAGGGCGATTTCTCATCGATAGCCGTTGCTATTGTCTTGACGAAAGAGTCAAACAGATTATGCAAGTCTTTAATAAGACGTCTATTGGTGAGGGCTATTGCCGCCTGTGACGCCAGCGATTCGATCAGCTCCTGTGATTCACGAGAAAATGACACATTTTCGCCGGTCGCATCATCCCTCGCGTTTAACAACTGGAGAACTCCTATAATATCATCCTCATGATTTCGCATAGGGATAACCAACATTGACTGCGAGCGGTAACCTGTTTCCGAATCAAACCGGCGTGTTCCTTCAAAGTTAAATTTTTCAGCATGATAGACATCGGATATATTAACGGTCTCACCTGAAAGGGCCGCGTATGATGACACATTGGAATAATTGAGAGAATTATCGCTGTGATATAATTCGACGGGCGACCATGTTATCTCTCCGGCTGTTCCACCCATCCTTACGCCCAACGAATGGTTCTGAACAATCGCGAAGTGAAGTTTTTTCTCGTCATCACTCATAACATAGAGAGTGCCGCCATCGGCATTGGTGAATCTCTTGGCTTCGTCCATAATCATCTCGAGCAATCGATCTATATTATGTTCAGCTGACAACGCCGCTCCTATGCGCGTCAGTCTTCTTATCTGCTCAAGCTGGTTTTCCCTGAGATCTTTCGCGGCTGATTCGGCATCGCGGCGCGAACGATTTATGTTGTCATTATCGGCGGGTTTTACCGGGCCGCGTTTTTTTTTAGCTGTCACTCTGATAACCGCTCCTGTATTGATGAGACCATTTCGTAAGGTCCAGTTTCAGCCAAGGCAAGACATTAAATCTTCGGCGGGTTGCATATGTTATAAAAAAGCACCGTTGTCTGTCAAGGACAACATAAGAAAGCACAGGAAATAACGGCGATAATGACGTGCCGTGTCATCCGTGCCGGTTTTCCGCCAACCGTACACTGACGTGAGATAAAGAAAGCGAGATATTGAAGCTCCCCGCAGCAAGCTGCGGGGAAGGAACAAGGAAATCAGAAGCGTCCGAAGCGGGGCAAGGGTTTCTGTCATCCGTTCCGAAAGTTAAATCGCTTTCCCCACATATTGTCCGGATTGTCTATCTCCATTCTTTGACACCCGCTTAAAACAATTTGACTTTCACTCAAAAAAAAGTTATCAGGATTTCCTGTGGTTTAAAAAGGGTACGGTTTTATAATCTATTAAAGGGGTTACGCATGTTTATTAAACAGTTACAGGTGGGTCACATGTCAGTATTTGCCTATATTATTGGTGACAAAGAGAACGGAGAGGGGCTGGTTGTTGATCCCGCCGCGGAGACTGATCGTATCATTTCGGAGGCTGAAGACAACAACATAAAAATTAAATACATAGTCAACACCCACGGCCACGTCGATCATATCGCCGGAAATGCTGATATGAAAGATAAAACAGGCGCGGAAATTATCATCCACGAAGATGATGCCGAAATGCTGACTTCCACGCCTTCTCTGATATTCAGAATGTTCCGGACCAAATCGTCCCCGCCAGCGGATATTACCGTTAAGGATGGAGATACTATCACCGCAGGAAAGGTAAACCTCAGGGTAATTCACACGCCGGGACACTCCCCGGGAGGAATAGCTCTTTACACTAAAGGATATGTCCTGACCGGAGATACCCTTTTTGTAGAAGGAGTTGGAAGAACAGACCTTCCCGGTGGATCATGGGAAACCATGCTTATTTCAATCAAAGAAAAACTGCTCACCCTCCCTGATGAAACTGTGGTACTGTCGGGGCATAACTACGGAAGGACGCCTACTTCCACGATAGGAAATGAGAAGAAGAACAACCCATACTTGAGATAAACTTGAAATTTAGAATAAGGAATTATTTCATGGAAAAGACTGGTTTAACCTCAACAGATTTCCCAGAATTGAAGCTGTTAAACAGAGGCAAGGTGAGGGATATATATGAATTTAACAACCACCTCCTTATAGTAGCTACAGACAGAATATCCGCTTTCGATTTTATTATGCCGAACCCTATCCCGGGCAAAGGGGAAATATTAACTTTCATGTCCGCCTTCTGGTTTAAAAAGACAGAAGATATAATTGACAACCACCTTATTTCAACAGACACGAATGAATTTCCTGAAGAATGCCTTCCTTACACGGATACCCTACGTGGAAGAAGCATGCTTGTAAAAAAGGCCAGGCCACTCCCCGTGGAATGCGTTGTGCGAAGATATCTGAGCGGTTCCGGCTGGAAAGATTACTGCCGGGATAACACCATTTCAGGGATAAAGCTTCCGAACGGATTGAAGGAATCCGCCAGGCTCCCCGAACCGATCTTTACCCCATCCACCAAGGCACTGGAAGGCAAACATGACATTCCAATCACGAAGGGAAAAATGGAAGACATAATCGGCCGTGAGATTACCGCGAAAATAATCGAAGTCTGTGTGAATATCTATGAGAGGGCATCGAAAATTGCCGAGCGGGAAGGAATAATCATCGCTGATACTAAAATGGAATTCGGAATGATTGAAGATAAACTTATTTTGATCGACGAACTCCTCACGCCCGACTCGTCAAGGTTCTGGCCCAAAGACACGTACGAGGAAGGAAAGTCCCCGAAAAGCTTCGACAAGCAATTCCTGAGAGACTATCTAATCTCTATCAAATGGGATAAAACCCCTCCTGCCCCGCAACTTCCTCCGGAGATCGTTAAAAAAACAAAAGAGAAGTATGAGGAAGCCCTGAGGCGTCTTACCAAATAAAATCTCTCCAAACCTTGACACAGGAGGAGCGGGTTATTATCTTTAAGGTGTAGAGGTACGTCTTTAAACATATTGCGCGCAACTTAAAGGTAAGAACATAGTGGCAAAAGCTAAGCTGCCCGATTACAAGGAAAAACAGAAAATTCTGTACAGGGATAACACATCTCCGTCAGCACTCGCAGATTATGGAGACAAGTACCTCGATGCAGAAAGAATATCCGATGCCATCGATTTTTATCAAAAGGCTAACCATATTGAAGGTCTGAAAAAAATTAAAGAGCTAGCAATAGAAGATGGGGATGTTTTTGAGTTTCAGCATATTCTGAACGCCCTTAATACTGACGCCTCCGGTGAAGAATGGAATACAATAGGCAAAAAAGCGTTGGAGCTGAAAAAATATACTTTTGCCATCCACGCCTTTGAAAAGGGTGGGAATAAAACCATGGTGGACAAAATAAAAGGACTTTTACCCTCAGAAGGTAAACAGCAAGCCGAATGATACGAAATGATTATTACGAAATTCTTGGTGTGGAGAGAACTTCTTCTGAAGACGAAATAAAAAGAAGTTACAGGCAATTGGCCATGAAATATCACCCGGACAGAAACCCGGGAGATAAAGATGCTGAGGAGAAGTTTAAAGAGGCAGCGGAGGCTTACGAAGTACTGCGAAACGGAGAAAAGAGACAAATATATGACAGATATGGTCACGAGGGACTTAGCGGAACCGGATTCAGGGGTTTTACCGGATTTGAAGACATATTTTCAAGTTTTGGTGACATATTTGAAGACATCTTTGGTTTCAGCAATGGAAGAAGATCGAGGACAGCCGCCCGCGCGGGAGCCGATCTCCGTTACGACCTGTCCATTTCCTTCATGGATGCCGCTTTCGGAAAAGCCGTTGACATTGAAATAGAAAAATTCGTCAGGTGCAGTGAGTGCGAAGGTAGAGGGACAGCGCCGGGAACCGCTCCGGAAACTTGCCCTCACTGCGGAGGTAGAGGCCAGGTCACCAAGACCAGCGGATTTTTCAGTATAAGCTCTACCTGTCCCCAGTGCCGGGGCAAAGGAAGTATAATAAAGAATCCCTGCGAGGCTTGTATGGGAACCGGCAGCGCGAAAGCGAAAAAATCGGTTCATCTGAAAATACCCCCCGGTGTGGAAACGGGTTCCCGGCTGAGACTCAGAGGGGAAGGAGAAGAAGGAGAATTCGGTGGACCGACCGGAGATCTATATGTTTTTATTTATGTAGAATCACATCAATTTTTCGAAAGGGATGGTAATGACATACGATGCCAGGTGTCTATTTCCATTGTCCAGGCCACCCTGGGAGCAAACATTGAAGTACCGACCATAGAAGGCACTGAAAAAATTAAAATATCGAAGGGAACTCAAAACGGAAAACTCTTTCGACTCAAGGGAAAGGGGTTCCCCCACCTTAGAGGCCTGGGAAGGGGAGACCAGATTGTTCAGGTTATGGTAAAGATACCGACCAACATAAACAAAAAGCAGGAAAAACTTCTTAAGGAATTTGCCGCACTGGACGAAGATTAACCTGTTATCGGCTGACACCGATAGTTTGAGGCATAAATAGATATCTTTCCCCGCATCACCTTATGATAAGCGAAAATTGAAGCTCCCCGCAGCAAGCTGCGAGGAACGAAGTAATTCGAAGAATAATGCGCTCGCTGTTCAGTTCAAACAATTAGAAAGACAGATAAACAACTGACAGAGGATCAACATAACCGTCAAAGAGCCTGAATCCCCAGTGCAGATGGGAACCGGTAGACCGGCCTGTCGATCCAACGTAACCGATAATCCTGCCTTTTTCTACCAACTCTTTTTCTTTAACGCAGATTTTTGACAGATGGCAATATATGGAAAATAATCCGAGGCCGTGATTAATGATAACCGTATTGCCGGAAAAATAAAGGTCACGGGTCAGGACGACTTTTCCTGAATTTGAAGCCTTAACAGGTACTCCTGTCAAACATGGTATATCAACACCCCTGTGACGAGAGCAAAAGCCATCATTAAATATTCTTCTTTCTCCGAAATTTTTATTAATTCTTTCCTTCACGGGAACGATAAATTTACCGTTACCCAGCCAATGAGGCGTAAACTCCCGATAAATAGCCCTGGTGAGTTTTACTTCCCTTAATATCCTTTCCCGTGCTTCGGGAGGCGGACTTATGAATCGTTTATCGATTTTTATTCTTTTCAAACGGAATTTTCCTTTTTTAACGGGAATCTCAAAAGAAAAATCCTTTGTTCGACCGTCCGCAAGCTCAATGTGAACGTCCAAATTATGAATATCAGGTTTAATATTGAGCCCCAGTTCCATAAGGAGCAAATATGTCGACGAATCTCCGGCAGGAATAAACCTGTAATCTTTTCCGTTAAAACGGGCTTTTGCGGAGGAAAGGCCGGGAGATCGCAGGGTAATCTTTACAATTTCCCCCTGATATAGGCTGCGATATTCGGATCTGATACTTACCTGACCATCATTTTTAACGATACCGGATTCAAACGGATAAAGAAAACCGGGAAAAAGGAGAAATATAAGGAGGTTAACTATTATAAAAATCTTTTTCATCTGAAAATTTTCTCGACTTCACTTCAGCAAAGGGAAGTTGCTTAGGGTTATCCGTACTGTTTTTTTATCATCATACGACATCTGTTCCTTTTTATATACTCTTAGGATCAGGAATGTTTTTGTACCATAAAACATTTTTACTTAAAATAAAAATATGGACAATTCAGAAAGTATAAATTATATTATCATAAAAATAAGAACGTTATACGTTTATCAGGAGAAAAATGAGTAAACTGCCCGGTTTTAAAGAAGTTCCAGCGGAAACATTAAGATGGAAATGCAATCCTGAATCCCTCGGTTTCGAAAGCACCGAAGAGTGTGAATACAGAAGGCAAATCATCGGACAGGATAGAGCGATAAAATCAATCAGCATGGGGCTTGAAATAGATAGTCCAGGTTACAACATATATGCCTCAGGTCTGACAGGAACCGGAAAGACATCCACAATAAAAAACCTGCTGAATCAACTCGAACTCAAAAAGAAAATCCCCGATGACATCTGTTATGTGAATAATTTCAAGAATCCTGATATGCCCAGATTCATAATGCTTCCCGCGGGAATGGGCAGAAAACTTAAAGATGACATAAGTGAACTTATCTCGCACCTTAAAAAGGACATCCCTCTAATTTTTGAGAGTGAGGAATTCAAAAAGGAGTCTGAACAGATTGTAAGCAATTACAGAACAAAACAGAAAGAACTTGTAAAGGAGTTCAGCGAAAAGCTTTCAAAGGAAAACATGCAGCTGGTGCAATTTCAAATCGGACCTTACACAAAACAGGATATCGCACCTATTTATGAAGGGAAACCGATCCTGATCAAGCAATTAGAAGACCTTGTACAACAAGATAAATTTGACAAAGAGGCCCTTGAAAAAATAAAAGAAAAGCTGCGCGACTACAGAATTGAACTTGACGTTCTTATGAGGGAAACACGGCAGATTGAAAAAGAAATCCTCACAGAAACCGCTTCTCTTGAATACAAATACGGTCTTCCCGTGGTAAGCGGAATTATTTCGGATATAAAAATCAAATACGACAGTAATAATGAAAAACTTGAGAATTATTTGGATGAGGTTCAGGAACATATTCTCTCAAATCTCAAGCAGTTTGAAGAAAAATTTGAAGAACAGCAACAGCAACAACAAATGATAGCAATCCCCTTCCCTTCAAAACAGAAAGAAGAACCTATTGAGTATGAAGTCAACGTCCTGGTTGACAACTCTCAAACCGATAAGCTCCCTGTAATTATTGAAGCGGCCCCCACGTACAAAAATTTGTTCGGTACAGTGGAGAGGGAAGTTGACAGATCGGGTTTCTGGAGAACAAATTTCACCCGGATCAAGGCCGGTTCTCTCCTGCGGGCCAACGGCGGATACATTGTCTTTAACGCGTTAGAGGCTTTGATTGAACCGGGGGTATGGGCATTCCTCAAAAGAACACTCAAAAACAGGCTCTTAATCATGCAACCCCATGATCCGTTCAGCATAGCGCCTACCGCTTTAAAACCGGAATCAATCCCCTTGGACGTCAAGGTCATAATGGCAGGAGACGATCAGCTTTACCACCTTCTTTACAATTTAGAAGAAGACTTTAAAAAAATATTTAAGACAAAGGCTCATTTCGACACAGAAATGCCCAAGACAAAAGAAAATATAGCTCGCTATACCAATTTCATTAAAATGATCATCGAGGAGGAAAATCTGCTCCAGTTTGATAAAAGGGCAGTGGCGGCAATCATTGAGTTTGGGGTTAAATTAACGAGTAAACAAAAGAAATTATCCACAAGATTCAGTGATGTGGCGGATCTTGTACGGGAAGCAAGTTACTGGGCAAAAAAGGGAGGAAGCACTGTCGTCACGGATAAATATGTTGACATTGCTTACACTGAAAAAATAGAGCGGGTAAGCCTCATCGAAGACAAGATCCAGGAAATGATTGAAGATGGAACGATTATGATAGATATTGACGGAGAGAAAGTAGGCCAAGTAAACGGCCTATCTGTCCATGATATGGGGGACTATTCCTTCGGAAAACCTTCAAAGATTACTGCGGAAACATCCATGGGGAAAGCCGGCATTATCAATATAGAGAGGGAAGCGAAACTTTCAGGCAAGACTTATGACAAGGGAATGCTGATTCTCGAAGGATACTTCAGAAGGAAATACGCTCAAGATAAACCACTGACTATGAGTGCCAGCATATGTTTCGAACAGTCTTATGGGGGAGTGGATGGAGACAGCGCTTCATCAACAGAAATCTACGCGATTCTGTCGAGTCTTTCAAATCTTCCTATAAGGCAGGATATAGCGGTTACAGGCTCCGTAAACCAGAAGGGAGAAATTCAGCCGATAGGGGGCGTAAATCAGAAGATAGAAGGGTTTTATGATGTCTGCAGGTCCAAAGGACTTTCAGGAACACAGGGAGTAATAATCCCCGCGTTAAATATTCCCGATCTTATGCTAAGAAAAAATGTCGTACAATCTGTCTCCGAAGGAAAATTTCACATATATCCCGTGAACACGATAGATGAAGGTATCACCATCCTGACCGGTATCGAAGCGGGAGAAATCGGTGAAGATTCTAAATGTCCCGAAAACACGGTAAATTTCCTTGTTGATGAACGGCTGAAAACCCTTGCCACAAACCTTAAAGACTTTGGGGAAGAAAAAAAGGATGAAGAATAATTAAAATAGGGGGAGATAATGTTTAAACAAGCTTGGTTTTTACTTTTTATAGCGGCTATTTTTATGATTTCAGGCTGTGCTCCTCTTGTAGCGGGTGTAGCGGCCGGTGGTGCAGGTTCCGGAACTTACTTTTATGTAAAGGGTGAGATGGTTACAGACTATTACTCTTCCTTTGACAAGGTTTGGGTTGCCTGTGAGAAAGTTGTAGCGGACCGACATGGTATCGAAGTAGAACCATACAAAGAAATAAGCCAGGGGACGATTGATGCCATCATAGACGGTGAGAAAGTTCACATTTCAGTCAAATATAAGGCAAAAGATGTGACTACCGTGGCCATACGCGTGGGTCTTTTGGGAAACAAACTTTCATCTCAACTCCTGCATGACAAAATTAATGATAATCTTACAAAAAAATAGCTGTTGGGTCAGGTCGACCAGGGGCCGATGACATTATCGGCCCTTAATATTTCTATATTCGCTCTTTGATTTATGACAGTGGCAACTATTCGTTTTTTACCTCCAAACCATAGTTTTTAATTTTTCTATGTAGATTGCTCCTCTCTAAATCGATCAATTCGGCTGTTTTTGAAACATTTCCATCATTTTCTCGAAGCTTTTCCGCAATAAACCTCTTTTCAAATTCCATCTTTGCCATCTTTAACGAATCTAAAGAAAAAAATGCATTGTCCAGCTTTACACCCCGATCCTGCTTCAACAAAAAAGGTGTATCGTCACCGGAAATAATATCGGACGGGACAGTTATAACAAGTCGGTCGATAACATTTTTCAGCTCTCGAACATTTCCCGGCCAGTCGTGATCCATCAATATTTCCAGCGCGTCTTCCGTAATGGTTTTTTTATTCGAACTTTCCTTTAGTGAAAACTCTTTCAAAAAATGATCTGCCAGAAGAGGAATGTCTTCTTTTCTATCCCTCAAGGGAGGAATTCTAATAGGAATAACATTTAACCTATAGAAGAGATCCTGCCTGAACCTTTCTTCTTCCATTTCTTTTTCAAGATTCTTGTTTGTTGCGGCCAGTACGCGAACATTAGTTTCAATAACCTTTGTTCCCCCAACTCGCGCAATTTTCTTCTCCTGAAGAATTCTAAGAATCTTTGCCTGGGCTTTCAGGCTCATATCCGCCACTTCGTCTAAAAACATAGTGCCTTCATGCGCCAACTCAAACTTACCCCTCTTTTTTTCCGTGGCTCCTGTAAATGCCCCTTTTTCATGTCCAAAAAGTTCGCTTTCTATCAATTCTTCCGGTATAGCGGCACAATTAACTTCAACAAAAGGTTTTTGCGATCTTTTGCTCTGCCTGTGTATTGACCTCGCGACGAGTTCCTTCCCGGTACCATTTTCTCCCATTATCAATATCCAGGCATTGGTAGGAGCAATAATTTCGATCAATTCTTTTAATTCTCTAACGGATTTGCTGCTTCCCGTAAGTTCATAATCCTGAGCGAATTTTTGTTTTAATAATTTATTTTCAGCTTCGAGGCGAACCAGATCCAAAGCATGATTTACAATCAGCATCACTTTATCGAGATAAAGCGGTTTTTCAATAAAGTCAAATGCCCCCAACTTTGTTGATTTTACGGCAGTTTCTATTGTTCCGTGTCCCGACATCATAACCACCTGTATATGTGGATAATCTGACTTAATAATCTTGAGTGTTTCAATCCCATCGATTCCCGGAAGCCAGATATCAAGAAGAACAAGATCAGGCAGTTCGTCCTCTATGATTTTGAGGGATTCCTCTCCGCTCTTCGCAATCAAAACTTCATAGCCTTCATCGGCAAGAATTCCTTTTAGCGATTGACATATACTTTCTTCATCATCCACAACTAATATTGTTTTATACATACTTTCCTCGGCCGTCTTACTTTAAGCAATCGGCAATTCAAATGTTACTATTGTTCCTTTCGGACTATTATCCCTTACACTAACAGTACCGTTATGATCTGATATAATTGAACTTACTATAGCAAGACCAAGACCTGTCCCCGACTTCTTTGTGGAAAAATATGGTTCAAATAACTTCATCTTATCACCCGGGGGTATACCACAGCCATTATCAATAACCTGCACCATGACCTTACGATACACTCGATCATATGAGGTTTTAATTTCAACTTTTCCGTTTTCATTAACCGCCGAGACTGCATTATCTAAAAGATTAACCATAACTCTCTTTATCTTTTCCGAATCGAAATTCAGTATAGGTATATTGGAACCATTTTGAAAATCAAATGATATACCTTTGTGGGCATCCTGAAAGAGAGTTATGGAATCCGCTATAACCTCATCCAGGTTACCTGGAGAAAGTTTGGTAACAGGCATTCTTGCGAACCGGGAGAACTCATTGACCAAACTCTTTAGAACCTCCACCTGATTTATTATCGTTCCTGTACATTCCCGAAACACAGTCCCATCATCGCCCAGTTTGTCGCCATATTTTTTCTGCAATCTCTGGGCGGAGAGCTGAACAGGCGTTAAAGGATTTTTTATCTCATGAGCTATTCTCCTCGCAATCTCCCGCCATGCCGCTACTCTTTCGGCTTTCTTTACCTGCGTTAAATCCTCAAACACGACCACCATACCCATATAGTTATCTTCATCATCTTTCAATGTTGCGGCGGCTACCAGAACCGTAAGCACCCTGTCCCTGAGCATCAATTGTATCTGTTTCTCCTTAAACCCGCTTTCGGTCTTCCTCATTTCTTCCAGAAAATCATTTACCAGAACCTTATGCTCAGTTTTCAGCACATCTTCATATTTCCTGTTCAGCACCTTCTGGGTTTTTATATCCAGCATTTTTTCAGCAACACTGTTTATGGTAGTTATTACCCCATCTCTGTCTATAGAAATAACACCTGCCGAAACATTACGGAGAACCGTTTCCATATATTTTCTACGCTGTTCAAGATCTATATTAGCCTGCCCCAAACTTTCATTACTCGCTTTCAGGTCTTTAGTCATCTGATTGAAGGCATCGACTAGAACCCCTATTTCTCCATCGGCTACAACATCTATTTGATGGCCAAGGTTCCCTTTAGCTATTTCTTCAGTCGCCTCTGCCAGATCCTGGATAGGAACTGTAATCCCCTTAGCCAGGAAAAGACCAAACCAGGTAGCGGAAAAAATAATCAAAAGTGTTACAATCGAAAAAGTAACAATATAACTCGATTTTATCGGAGTTTTTAGAAGTTTGAACTGTCTGTATTCTTCAGATGTTTTAGAAATGACGGCCATTTTATCAACGAGCCCCTTACTAATATAAATACTCGTAATAACGACCCCTATAACTTCTTTCGGGGTGAGATTGGAATATATCGGAGCCATGGCACTTATAAAATCACCGACAGCCGTGGACTGTACTGTTGAAACCTCCTTTCCCATATATACATCTTCCAGAATCTTGGGAGAAAGTTTTATCGATGCGATATCCGGATTGTCCGGACTTTTGACAAGTAATTTCTCTTTCTGACTATCAAAATATATTTCTATCAATCCCAGTTTGAAACTTTTCTGTCTCTGTTCCATCAGGGTTTTAAGATAATCTCTTTTATCTTTTTCGTACAATTTATTCCTTGAAATATCGGAACTGATCTGCTTCGCAAAATATTTCACACTATCAGCAGACTGTTGATAATAAGTCTGGGCAACTTCCAGGGATTGATTGAGAGCGCCGCCTATTTTAATGTTAAACCAGTTATCTATGCTGTAAGAAAGAAAATTAATTGAAACCAGAAATAGAACCACGGTAGGAATCAAAGACAGACTCACAAAGGCCACGACTAGTTTAGTCCGGAGCTTAGAACCGAGAACACCTCTTTTTCGTTCAAAAACAAGCTTGACAATGTTCCTCATAATTAAAAATACGAGAAAAAGGGCCAAGATAATATTTATGTTGATAAGACCAAAGATCAATACATCATTTGAAACAGGCAGAAGTGTCTCCGTTTGGGAAAGATGACTTTCAACAAAGGTAAGAATTATTATAATAACTATGGTCGCGGCAATTATAACCCGTTCCCTGCGACGCCTTTTTGATTCCTTGATATCCATTAATAGACAAATCCCTGTTTATACCAATCTGTTTCGAAATCCCACATGGAAACAAAAAATAAAATATATTCCATGTGCAAAGGTAGATTTACCTTGTCCAACTGTGCTTTCGCTCTTATATAGTATTGTCCGTCCCTTTTTAGCAGTTTTAAAGGGACAATAGGCACACCGTTCAGCTCTGCCATGGCCCTCTTTGCTTCATCAAAATCATTGAACGCCATCGGTTTTTCTCCATTTTCGGCAAGCGAAACATAAAAGATCTTTTTTACATTATCATACTTAATAGTGTGCTTTACCTCCCGGCGGTACTCTTTTTTATCAAACCAGTATCTCCGTTCCTTGTATAATTCCAACAAAAAAGTGAAAGTAGTGGGTATACCTGCCAAGACAGCCTTTTCCATATCTTCTGTAAAACAGTTAGTCACTCTGAAGTAAACCAGCACATCATCAACGGTATTAGTAACTAAAAAATCCGTTACTCTCGCTTCAATACAATAAGATCTGACAGGAACGAGAATTAAGATGAAATATGCTAACAATACTGGCAGAAAAATTTTTTTCAACATTAAACTCCTTACAATCAGACTTTTGAAAAGAACTTCTTTGAAAAGAATACCTGCCAAACTTCCATCCACGTTAACTTTGAACTGAACAGCGAACACATTATTCTTCGAACTGAATAGCGAGTGCATTATTCTTCGAATTACTTCATTCCCCGCTGCTTGTGGCGGGGTTAGCGAGCAAATGAAATCAATATATTTCCTTAATAGTAGGAGCTCACTGCAGCTTGCTGCGGGAAGATTCAATTGAATACGTTTCGATCAAGAAAATACACGCAGGCACAGCAAACAGATGTAAAAGAATTGTTCCTTATATTTAAAAACTACTCCGCACCTTGAGGGATAAAGCTTTGATAGTTCACCTAAAAATCTCTATCCGCTCTCAAAACCATATTTACCGGTTTTTAAAAGGTCTTATACCAATTGTATATCAGAGTATGTTAAGAAACTAGGAACTAAAAAGCAAGCGCTATTTGGGGAAAGCAATCTGAGTAAAATTCTCTGGCAGCATTTTAAACTTACTGAGAATTACTCTGGAAGGGAATTGCATCCAGAACACTAAAAGTGGGAGCATTAATTGTTTCTTCTCTTTCTTCTTCCTTATCCAAATAATTTACTATCTTCCAGTTTTCTTCGTTTGCTAAAAGTTCTGTAAGAAGCAAATTATTCAACCTGTGTCCCGATTTATAAGCTACAAAATGACCTATAATCGGCATACCCAAAAGAGACAGATCACCGATGGCATCGAGAATCTTATGTTTTACAAATTCGTCAGAAAATCTGAGTCCTTCTTTATTAATAATTTTTTCATCATCCAGGACAACCGCATTTTTCAAAGAACCTCCGAGAGCCAATCCTTTTGCCTGAAGGTACTCAACATCTTTTAAAAATCCAAAGGTTCGCGCCGCGCAAATATTTTGTTCATATTCAATATCAGAAAAAACCATATGATATAATTGCTCGCCGATCAGCGGATGCTCAAATTCAATTTCGTAAGTAATTTTAAATTCCGGTGACGGCATAAGCACTGCCCAGCACTCTCCATCCTTTACAGATACCATCTCCTTTACGACCAGTAATTTCTTACATTTTCCCTGAGCCACTGTTCCGACACTCTTCAACAAATTAACAAAAGGCAGGGCACTTCCATCCATAATAGGAATTTCAGGTGAGTCTATTTCAACAACAGCATTGTCCACACCCATACCGTTAAAAGCAGAGAGCAAATGCTCAACCGTCGAAACCATTGTCCCATTTACACCCAAAGTAGTTGCCAGTGTTGTATCACACACACTTTTCAACTCTGCTTTTACTATATTGTTTTCTGATAAATCTTTACGAACAAAGATTATACCTTCATCAACCTCGGCAGGTTTTATTGTCATGTTAACTTTTCTGCCTGAGTGTAAACCCACACTTTTACATCCTATTTCGCTTTTTACCGTTCTCTGCAAACGCATAACACTTCCTTGTAAATACGTTTTACTTTTAAATTGGAAAACCCGGGGAAATTTGAATTATTGACGCTTTTTTCTATCTATCTATTTAAAAGTACAGCAATAATCATACCAGCTCAAATTATAATCACACCCAAACAGCGTAACGGCCATAAACTGTTAAATTTCCGGATATTTTACTATATGCCATTGATAACGGGAAAAGAATAAAAGTATTTTACTCTCGTTATGTGTGTCTTAAAAGACACACTTTGAAAGGAAATAAGAAGACACTATGTTTATTACTTATTACTGAATCTTTCTTTTTCGCTGTAGATACATCCACAATATTGTTGTCTGTACATACCCAAATCCTTAGATATTTGAATCCCCTTCTTCCATCCTTCACGAAAATCCTGATAGAAGAATGGAATTCCATGTTTCTTAGACAAACTCTCTCCGATGTTTTTGATCATCTCGTGATCTTGAAATTTGCTATAGAGAAGCGTTGTTGTAAAACCTTCCATTTTCCCTCTTTTAGCAATAAGTACCGTATTTTCCAAGCGCGAATAATAACAATACCTGCACCTGTTATCTTCTCTAAAAACCACACTTCTTAAAAACTCTTCCATCTGATACTCTTCACTCAAAATAATCTTCAAACCTTCACTGGCAGCATAATCTTTAAAAGTATCAAGCCTTTTTTTATATTCAAGATAAGGATGAATGTTAGGGTTATAAAAGAACCCCAAAACATTATGACCACCCTCTCTCAATATCTTCAGCGGGTATATTGTACAGGGACCGCAGCAAACATGGAGTAAAATTTTCATGCGAAAATCCAGTTGAAAGCTTCAAGTATTTATAAACGTTTATATGGTTTCAAACTTTAAATCCTAAAATTTATTTAAATAACTGTTGTTGATCTCTATCCCCCCACTCTTTTCCAAAATGATCATACGCAATTTTCGTGGCTACCCTCCCCCTTGTTGTCCTGTGAAGGTACCCCTCCTGAATAAGGTATGGTTCATAGACGTCTTCAATAGTATCTCTTTCCTCACCTATCGCGGATGACAGATTATCAATTCCCGCGGGGCCACCATTAAATTTATCGATCAATGTTAATAATATCTTCCGGTCCATGTGGTCAAATCCCCTATGATCAACTGCGAGCATTTCCAAAGCATCAATGGCAACTTTTTTGTTAATTAAGCCATCCGCTCTGACTTCAGCGAAATCTCTTACTCTTTTAAGAAGACGGTTCGCTATGCGGGGAGTGCCCCGCGACCGGCCAGCTATTTCATAAGCCCCTTCATCATCAAGCCTCACAGACAATATATCAGCCGATCTTTTAACAATAATTGAAAGTTCGGAAGGTGTATAAAATTCAAGTCGGAAACTTATGCCGAAGCGATCACGAAGTGGCGACGTAAGAAGTCCTGCTCTGGTAGTTGCACCCATCAGAGTAAACTTAGGAATCTCCAGCTTCATTGAACGTGCCGAAGGTCCCTGGCCGATTAGAATATCGATATGGTAGTCCTCCATCGCAGGGTATAGAATTTCCTCTACAACATGGGAAAGCCTATGAATTTCATCGATAAACAGAATATCATGTTCGTGAAGATTTGTAAGGATTGCGGCCAAGTCTCCCGGGCGTTCTATAACAGGTCCCGAGGTAACTTTAATATCAACTCCCATTTCTTCGGCCACAATATAAGCTAATGTAGTCTTCCCCAGTCCGGGAGGACCATAAAGCAGAACATGATCAAGGGCTTCACGTCTTCTTCTTGCGGCCTCAATGAATATGGAAAGGTTTTCTTTTATTTTTTTCTGTCCGACAAACTCAACAAGATTTTTGGGACGCAGTGACCGTTCATACCCATTTTCATTCTCAAATTTTACCGGATTCACTACAGAATGTTCCATAACTATCAAATTAATCGCCTAAAGTGAGCTAAAGTTAGCTGGTTAAGATCCTTAATTTCAGGCACTTTAACCATTCCTAATTTAGGTAGCCTTTCGATAAGATAAATTTTTCAGCGCTTCCTTTAAAAGAATTTCGAAAGTCAATTCTTCCGAAAACTTACTTATCACCTTTTCCAGAGCGTTTTTAGCAGTATTTCTTTTGTAGCCAAGATTTACCAGCGCAGATAAAGCATCTTCTTCAATCATTTTTTTGGAGATTCCTTGATCATCAGCGGCAGATATCACTCCTTCCGGTCTTGGTTTTAAAACCTTTTCCTTAAGCTCAAGTATCATTCTTTCAGCCATTTTTTTCCCCACACCGGGGATAATCATTAGTCTGCTGAGATTCCCGGTAGAAATGGCCTTAGACAATTCTACCACGGAAATACCTGAAAGTATGTTCACAGCAAGTCTGGGACCTATACCTGTCACCAAAATCAATAATTTAAAAATATCCATTTCCTCAGCGGTATTAAAGCCAAAAAGCCCGATTGAATCCGCCTTAAAATGTGTATAGATGTTCAATGTAACCGGCTTACCTGTATCCGGAAGTTCATAAAAAGTGCTTAATGGAACAAACACTCGATATCCCACTCCATTAACATCAACTATCGTATAGTCAAAGGATTTATATAACAACAACCCGTTTATTTTGGCAATCATTTAGGTGGGCACCGCCTTTAAAAAATTTGAATGACAGATTGCAATAGCTAAAGCATCCGAGGCATCCACCGGTGGCAATTCCGAAAGATTCAATATGGCTTTTACCATTTGTTGAACCTGTTTTTTTTCCGCCCGGCCATAACCAACAACCGCTTTTTTCACTTCAAGAGGAGTATACTCATAAATCGGAACACTACTGTGAAAACTTGCCAGCATTACTACCCCTCTGACCTGTGCCTGCTTTACAAGACTTTTAACATTCTTGCCATAGAAGACATCCTCCATGGCTATGGCATCAGGTGTCGAGCTTTTTAAAACCTCCATCAAATTATCATATATTCTCGCCAAACACTTCGATAGGATATCGCCTTTTACCCGCTTTATTTCACCATATACAATACCCGTAATCCTGTCCCTTCCTTTTTCAACAACACCGTACCCTGTAATATTGATGCCCGGATCAACCCCTAAAATTACCAATTTTTCGCCCTTAAAGTAAACTTTTGAAAGCCTTGCATAACCATCTAAAACTCTAATTCTGCTGATCCAACTTATCCATTATTTCATCGGGAATATCAAAATTGGCATAGACATTCTGAACATCATCACAGTCTTCCATCTTCTCCATAAGCCTGAGCATCTGTTCAGCCTGCTTGCCATCCAACTTCACGGTGTTCTTAGAAACCATGCTCAGTTGCGCCAGCACATACTTAAAACCTGCATTATCAATAGCCTCTTTAACACTCTCAAACGAATCCGGATCGGTGATAACTTCATATTCACTTTCTTGCTCTATTATATCATCACCACCAGCCTCTAGAACAAGTTCCATTAAAGCATCTTCATCTGTCTCTTTTTTGTCAAATATGATGTTTCCTTTTTTTTCAAATATCCAGGACACACACCCATTTTCTCCAAGATTCCCACCATATTTTGAAAACACATGCCTTATTTCTGATACAGCTCTTTTTTTATTATCAGTCATAACCTCGAGCAATACGGCTACCCCGCCGGGGCCATAGCCTTCATAAATGATTTCTTCGTATGATGCAGGACCACCAATTTCACCCGCGCCCTTCTTAATTGCCCTCTCTATATTATCCTTCGGCATGTTTTCTGTCTTTGCCATCATGACAGCTTGTCTGAGCCTTGCATTTCCTTCCGGATCACCACCTCCAAGTCTTGCCGCAAGGGTTATCTCTTTTATAATTTTTGAGAATATCTTCCCACGTTTCGCATCTGCAGCACCTTTTTTTCTCTTTATCGTACTCCATTTAGAATGACCTGACATTAGCCGCATCTCCTATCAAAGAGTTGTAGTATTCATAATTAACACACATAACCCGTGACCACAAATCATAAAAAAGATTTCAGAAACCAAAAATTACAAGTTCGTAAAAAATCTTTTAAGAGCGAGTTCAAAGAACAACGCGAGTAATCGAAGCATTTGGGGAAAAAGATGCTGGTAGTGACCGGCGTTAAGAAAATCTAATTATTTGAAGTTCGCAAGCACCATTTTTAGATTTTTAGCCGGGCAATAACAGAATCCCCAAAATGGTTCTGAGCGAAGAAAACAGACTTTTTGCAAGTGCATCAAAATTAACTTAACGTTTAATTCGGCATACAAAATTAAGCTGTCTGTAAATGACGCTATTATTGCTTTCTAAATTGTTATACCTGATCTCCGGTTTCCTATTCCTAATAGATATAGCACAGGGAAATATTTCTTGTAAAGTAAAGAAATTGTTTGAATTTGGCCATCTTTCCGAGCGAGGCGGAGAGTTACGCCTAATTTATGACTATAGCAGCCGTTACTTCCTGATTGAAGCTCTTTGCAGCATGCAACGGCGTTTGCGTTTGTTGTTCAGTTCAATTTAATTCTCAGACCATTAACAGATGCTTACAGAACAGGACATTACGGACAGACCTCAATAAAAAAGCCCCTCCACATATATGAAGGGGCAAATTTAATTTCGGCGGCGTCCTACTCTCCCACACAGTCACCCATGCAGTACCATCGGCGCTGGAGAGCTTAACTTCCGTGTTCGGGATGGGAACGGGTGTTTCCTCTCCGCCATAGCCACCGAAAAACTCTCTGATCTGTATCATTACAATTGCATATATGAATGTTAACAAAAACAATAAACATATGAAAAATAATTTATGGTCAAGCCTCACGACCGATTAGTATCAGTAAGCTCAACACATTACTGTGCTTACACATCTGACCTATCAACCTCATAGTCTCTGAGGGGTCTTCAGTTTCGATGTCTCCATCGAAAGGGATATCTTATCTTGAGGTGGGCTTCCCGCTTAGATGCTTTCAGCGGTTATCCCTTCCGAACGT
>CAZZBF010000046.1:0-20178 GCA_964652795.1 uncultured Syntrophales bacterium
TGGCGGAGTTTTTCCATCTCTTCCATTACCTCCGCAAACCGGACACCTTCAGCCGCACTAATCCACGCGAGCTGGAGCCGTTCCGGGCGGATGCCGAATT
Source organism: uncultured Syntrophales bacterium (assembly GCA_964652795.1). Classification (GTDB taxonomy): domain Bacteria; phylum Desulfobacterota; class Syntrophia; order Syntrophales; family JADFWA01; genus JAUSPI01. The sequence continues at coordinate 101 of CAZZBF010000046.1, forward strand.
TTTCCATCCTTTTATGGATTTTCCCGATCCTTTTTTCAGTCCAATGGTTCGCATCAATATAGTGACAGTCGCCTATATGACATCCGCTGACAAGAATAATCGGGGCACCCTTAAGGAAGCCATGCCAGATGAATTTTTCATCAACGCGGCCTGAACACATGGTCCTTATAAGACGAACGTTGGCGGGATATTGAAGACGCGAGACGCCGGCGTAATCCGCCCCCGCATATGAACACCAGTTGCAGGCAAATGCCAGAATTTTCTCTTTAGCCCCTTCTTCGAGCATGGCATCGATCTGACTGGTGATCTGGCCATCCGCAAAATGGTTCATGATGATTGCCCCGAAGGGACATTCCGCGGCACACGTGCCGCAACCGGCGCACGCCGCCGTATTTACGACCGCCGGGGTCTTTTTCTTAACATCAACGGTAATCGCGTTGTAAGGGCATACCTCCGCGCATATTCCACAGGACTTACACTGCTCGGAAATTACTTCGGAGGTAATCGGCTCCGAGGTGATTTCGCCTTTGTGCATCAGCCTTATAGCGCGTGCGGCTGCCGCGGAAGCCTGGGTAACGCTATCCTTGATGTCCTTCGGACCTTCCGCGCATCCGCAGTAAAAAATGCCCCGCGTAGCCGCGTCCACAGGCTGCAGTTTCGGGTGAGCTTCCAGGAAGAATCCGTCGGAAGTCAGTTGAAGCCCCAGCATTTCCTGAATTCTTCTTGTGCCTGATGCCGGCTCAATACCCTGCGCCAATACAAGCATATCCAGATCATAAACATCAAGTTTCCCCGTCATTGTATTTTCAACCGCGACTCTAAGACGTTTATCCGGCAGCTCCTCCACATTACCCGGCAGACTCCTCAGGTAATGAACCCCCAATCTGCGGCTTCTCATATAAAGTTCTTCGAAACCTTTCCCGAACGCGCGAATATCTATATAGAATACCTTTATGTCCATTTCCGGATAATGCTCTTTAAGTATGAGGGTGCTCTTTACGGTATTCATACAGCAAATATTCGAACAATAACTGTTGCCTTTGCTTGCAGAACGGGAACCGACACACTGAATAAAACCGATGGATGTCGGCCGTTTTCTGTCTGTGGGACGTATCAGCTCTCCCTGGGAAGGGCCTCCGGCATTAACAAGACGCTCAAACTCCATGCTTGTGAGGACATTTTCAAATCTTACATATCCATATTCATCAAGCTCGGTGGGATTATAAGGCTCCAGACCGGTTGCCACAATAATAGAGCCAACCTTTTCAATAAACTCTTCATCGGACATGTTAAAATCAATACAGCCTTTATCACAGGCCTCGACGCATTTGGAACATACCGAAGGAGTGTGGCCGAGGCACTCATTGATATTGATTACATAAGCGGAAGGTACGGCCTGGGGAAAGGGTGAATAAATCGCTTTGCGTGAAGAAAGCCCGATATCAAACTCATCCGGACGAACTACCGGACAAACCTTCGCGCATTCTCCACATGCCGTGCATTGATCTTCGTTTACGTAGCGCGCCTTCTTAACAATCCGAACATTAAAGTTACCGACGTAACCTTTAACATCCACAACCTCGCTCATGGTGAGAAGCTTTATCCGGGGATGTCGACCGACATCCGTCATCTTCGGTCCGAGAATTCAAATAGAACAGTCCATGGTGGGAAAAGTCTTGTCAAGCTGTGCCATAATACCGCCGATAGACGGTTTTTTCTCCACGAGGATCACTTCATAATCACTGTCCGCGAGATCAAGGGCGGCTTGAATACCGGCAACACCTCCTCCTATGACCATCGTCCGTTTTGTAAGTGGTAGCGTCTGCTCGGTGAGTGGCCACAGCAGGCGCACCCGTGAAACAGCCATTTTCACCAGATCGACCGCCTTCCGCGTGGCGGCTTCGGGCTCATGCATATGAACCCAGCTGCACTGTTCACGTAGATTGGCCATTTCAAAAAGATAAGGGTTGAGACCAACGGACTGTATCATCTGGCGAAAGGTGGGTTCGTGAAGTCTTGGTGAGCAGGAGGCTACCACAATCCGGTCTAACCGATGTTCAATGATATCGTCTTTGATCTCCTGCTGCCCGGGTTCGGAACAGGCATAGGTAATATCTTTTGAAACCATAACATCGTCAAGTCTCGATGCTATTTCGGCCACTTTCCGGCAGTCCACTGACTGGCCGATATTCAGACCGCAGTGACATACATACACGCCAATACGCGTTTCCTGTGTGACGGCGGTTGAAATTTTTGCGGGATTATTTGTTTCCATCTTCATTCCTTTTATACGGCAGCTCTTACCTGCCAAAACAATTACTTCCAGTATATAGAACCGGCAATAAGACTTGCCAGGTCTATCATTTCAATCTCAAGTTCCTCTCCCCTAAAAGGGTCTTCCATGGCACATCTGAGATGAATCTGACATTTCGGACAGGCAGTGACCAGAAAATCACTTCCCGTATCATGCGCCTGCTTCAGACGCTTCACCTGAAGTGTTTTACTGAAAGAATCACATCCGGTCCACGCGCAGTTTCCGCAGCATATCGCGGAATTTCCACTGTTCTGCATTTCCTGGAAACTGACGGCTTTGAGATAACCGATAAGCGTTCGTGGTAATTCCGCCCTCTGTTCAAATCGGCTCAGGCGACACGGATCCTGAAAGGTTAATTTTTTGTCAATTTTTTTGAAATCCACGGCGCCCTTTGCAATTTCTTTTTCCAGGAAGTCATAAAGGTGCGTTACCTTGACATTTAATTCTATGCCCTGCTTTCGATAGTCGTGTGATAGCGTCCGGTAACATTCCGGACAGGCGGTAATAACTTCCTCAACTCCGAGGTCTCGAATCATTTCCACGTTTAAGGCACCGAGCTTTTTGTAATTATCCCGGTCGCCGGACCAGAGGAGATCATGTCCGCAACACCTCTCATCGTGAAGCAGCGCAGGCTGAATATCAAAAAAATTGAGGAGGCGAAGACTGTCTACCAGGATATTTCTGGTTTCAACACCGAGATGTTTTCTGAAAAATATGTCAAAATACGTCGCGCATCCGCCCCAAAAAAGGACATTGCTTTCACTATCAATGTCAATATCCTCGGGAAGCCAGTCCCAGCGTTTCGCGGTCAGTCCGGGAGATGTCATCGCTCTCATAAGAGAATGGAAAAATCCCCCGTGAACCGGATGGGTATCTCCTTTTCTTTTCTGTATAAATGCCCGGATATCCCTGATAAACCCCGGGAAATTGATGGCGGAAGGACATCGATCATAACAGAGCCCGCAAGTCAGGCATGCGAAGACATTATCCTGTACTGAAGGAGAATCAATATCACCCGCTATTATAGAAGTCGCCAGAGCACGGGGAGAAAACGGTTTTCCAGCCACAGCCAGAGAGCAGGCAGACGTGCATTTTCCGCAATCCTGGCACGCAAATACATTATGAAAAGAAACAATATCGGCTACTGATTCCCCGCTTACTACTTCTTCCTGAACCTCTCCGGCCGGGACCACCGGACTTTTTCCCAACCGTTTTATTTGATCTGTAAAATCTACAAGAAACTGCAGCAATTTATCTGATTCATCGGGTAAAAAGGTTGCCCAACAAAGGCGATCTTTTCCCAAACCCAAACATTCAAGAATTTCCCGTGTGTCTGCCGTATTATCATGGGCAGTAGCAGTTCCGCTTCCATATCTGCATGTTCCGGGGTCACACCCAACGAGCGCTACTCCATCAGCTCCTTTTTCAAAAGCTTTAAAAAGTAAAGCTTTGCTGATTCTTCCGGTACAGGGTATTCGAACCATTCTTATCTCAGGAGGTATTTCAGTCCCCTGATCCTGAAGTGTTTGAAATGCGGAATGCGGTCCCCAGTTGCACATGAATAAGATAATATTGAAATTATCCATTTTTTCCTTATAGTCCTTAAATTCTATAATAACTCTTCAAGCATTTGTTCAAGAAACTTCTGGCTTCTATATGGACTGTCGGCGGCATTAGTGGGACAAACGGAAATGCAGTTTCCGCATCCTTTGCACAGTGCTTCATCCACCGACGCACACCATCCACCAACGGCATTTTTTTTCAGAGAAACAGCCATATATGGACACATTCGCAAGCATCTACCGCAACCACGGCACAATGTTTCATCTATCACAACGGTAAATCCTTTGCTCTGACGAGGGCCACGGGGCATCACAGTAGCTGCCAGAATCGCAGCAGCCATTCCCTTTCTTCTATTAGAAACATTTATCCCGGGCGGATCTGCCAAAAAAAGACCTGTTAAGGAGGTAGCTCCGGGATAAAAAAAGGATATGCCCGGGACACCTTGCTGTTGATAAACCGCTTTAATCCTACTTGATATGCCTCCAGCCTGTATATATTGAATCGCCTTTCTCGACTTTTCGTCGAGGATAACTGTTCCCACCCGAAGGGTTTGCCTAAATCCATTAGATTTAACAGATACGTTGAAATTACCGAGAGTTCCACTCAAGCCCTCAACGGAAGACCGGCTAAAAATGTGAACATTCGGACGACTCAGTTGTTCAGGCACAGGTGTTTCCGGTGATCCAAACCAGAATACTTCCAGACCCGCTTCCGCAAGCGTGAAAACACTGGTAACCGCGGCTTCAGACTTTCCAATCACCGCAGTAGTAAAATTATAGTTCCTCGCAAGCACAGGAAGGGATTTTAAAACTCTTGCGCGTCTGACAGACCGATCGATCAATCCAGAGAATCTGCTTAATGCCAGAGAAGGATCCCTACCTATCAAAGACAGAACTTCTCCTCTTAAATTACAGGTTTCAAACATAGCGCGGCTTACCCCTGATCCGGTAAAGACGGAATGTTTCAGCCTGCTTCTCTGGTCTGTACACGCACTGCACGCAAAATTCATCGGGCAGCACACACAGGAAGCTAAAACCATGCGGGTTATGCCTTTTTCGCGAATGGTTCTTAATATCTTTGTAGATCCCTCCGGAGTACAGGCAGAAGAAATTTCTTCAGCGTGAACCACATCTGCCAGGTCATTCAATCCGTTCACGTATTCACTCATAACATCAAGCCACCCGAGGGAATCGTTACACCTGCATACGAAAATTCCCAAACGAATATCCGGAGAAAGACCCGGATCGGGAGGCGCAAACGATATCCCGTGACCTCTTGGCCTCTGACTGGTCCCTTTAAGAAGAGTCATGGCCTTTGCCGCGGCCGCAAAACCGCGCACAATCATAGCATAAACATCAGTCTTGGAAGCGCTGGGGCCATACGCCCTGATAACATCCTCTCCCCTGATCCGCGGCGCAATCTCCGGGTCCGCGATGATGAGCACACCGGCATTGTCAATTATCTTTTCAGGTATCTCTTTGTGATTGACTGCTTTGATCGCATCACATACCTCAACACACTCAAGACACTCGGCACAGACCCCGCATTGAAGGCAGCGCCCTGATTCCAACAACACTTGAGATTCATTCAAGCCCAGAGCAACTTCCGAAAAATCTTCTTTTCGAACGGCAGGCTGTCTTTCAGGCATTGCGGGTCGAAATTCAGAGGGAATATCCGCAGATATAACCGGGAATTCTTTGGTTTCCGGTCTAACGGTATGCGTGTCCCATCTGTGCTCTCCAGAAATATCACTGTGTACTGAACGGGCAGTTGCTTTTCCCGATGCCATTGCTTCAACTACTGAAGAAGGACCTGAAACCGCGTCTCCGGACGCATAAACGCCTTCAAGGCTGGTACGCATGGATTCATCCGCCATAATTAAATTTTTGCCGGTAATCTTGAATCCAATTTTATCAAAACTGCCGTTGAAGTTTCCCGTTTGACCGATCGCGACAAAGACCCTGTCAAATTTCAGTTCAAATGCTTCTTGCCCGGGAATAACCACAGGCTTTGGAATACCTCGGGCGTCAGGCTCCCCGGGTTGGGTTGACATACATTGCAGTCGATCCAGCTTTCCATTTTTCCCCTTGAAGGCAACAACCTGCGTGCAATCCTTAATGGTAACGCCTTCATCCCGCGCGGCGGCTATTTCTACCGGATCGGCAGGCATGTCCTGTTTTCGCCGACGATACAGTATAGTGGGAGATGCCCCAAGGCGAACAAGAGCACGGGCGACATCAATTGCCGAGTTGCCGCCGCCGATAACGGCTATATTCCCTTTCAGTTCCCTTATTTCACCCCGGCAAACTTTTTCCAAAAAAGGCAAAGATCCTTCAATCCCTGCCAGATCTTCCCCCGGCACACCGGGCTTTTCGTCCGCCCATGTTCCGACAGCCAAGATGACAGCATTAAAATCTTCTCTAATTTTCTTCAGGTCATGATCAAAATCAACGGTATGACCGGTAACAAATTTTACTCCCAGCTTTCTGATATATTCAATTTCGATGTCAAGAATATCTCTGGGAAGGCGATGCGGCCCGACTATGTATCGAAGCATGCCGCCCGCCATTTCATTCTTTTCAAAAACAGTGACCTGATATCCCTGCCGGGCGAGATCCGCAGCGGCGGCGAGACCGGCGGGCCCCGAACCTATAACGGCGATTGTCTCTGTCTTTTCGGTACAGATATCAGGGGATCTTACTTCTCCCGGATGAGAAATCTCATAATCCGCTAAAAATCTTTTGATATCACGAATGGAGACAGGCTCATCAAGGTCGCCTCTCAGACATGATTCTTCACAGGGACGGGTGCAAACACGCCCGCAGATGCCGGGTAAAACATTATCCTTTCTGATCAATTCCAGCGCGTCCCGATACCTGCCGGCTTTGGTCAGCGCAATATAGCCCTGAACATTAACACCCAGAGGACAGCTTTCCTGACAAAGCGGCCGGCGTCGCTTGTCGATAATCGCCCGTCCGGGAAGACTCTGCCGACTGTTGATTTTAACGGCTTTTTCCGTCTCAGAAACAGAAACCGGGCAGATCTCAACGCATCGGCCGCAAAGCGTGCATCGATCCGGATCAACAAATGTCTGTATTTTGTTAATGCGTACCCGAAATCCCTGAGAAGCGTGTTTGATCGAAGTTATTTCGGCAGGCATGATACATTGAATAGCGTAATTCCTTAAAATCCGGATAAGTCCGGGCCTATGGGCATAGTTCAGCGGCAGACCGGTCTTGAGCTTCCACTCATCCCGGGATAACTTGAGATTCAGATCACAATCTTTATCAACAAGTGTCACCGGGATTCCCAGTTCTCCCAATTTATTGGTCGCCGATATGCCGGCCGGTGTAGCACCGATAACAATAACTTTATGAAGTCTGTCTTTCGATCGCGTCATGAAAGAGTCCCTGTTCGTCCGGAGGCCTTTTTCTCACGCCCCTTGAGCGTGGCAAGACCGGAATCCCAGCCCTTGTTAAAGGCCATGATGTTCATTTCTTCCGTTCCCCCGGGCACCGACTCCGCGATGGTATCCCGCGCCGCTTCGGGAGATATAGTTTTTGTAATAGCCGTTAAAAACCCTATCATTATGATATTGGCCATCATCTTCTGTCCCAGTTCCTCGGCAATGCGAGTAGCCGGAACAGAATAAAAGTTTTTGGCCCCGCGCGGCCGAACCAGATCCTCATCAACCAGCAAAACTCCATCGGGTTTCAACTGTCCTATGAATTTGTCATAGCCACCCTGGGACATACACACTAAGATATCAGGATCTTTTATGTAAGGATAATGTATGACATTATCTGAAATAATAACCTGGGCGTTGCATGCTCCGCCTCGTGACTCGGGCCCGTAAGACTGAACAAGGGTACTCTCTCTCTTATCACCTAAAGCAGCCGCTTTTCCAAGGATACGGCCGGCTAAGATAACTCCCTGACCTCCAAATCCCGTTATGATAATTTCCTTTTGCATTTTTTCTTGATTCCGTTCATCAGTCATGAATTAAAACCCTAAGTTAACATTTTTTAAGAATCAGCAGATCGATAGAGTTTCCCATACTTTTCCAGCCACGTTTTTCGATCCAAATCGATAAATTTACCAAGGATAATTCCTTTCTCCATATCTATATCCAGCTCAAACGGAGACGCCTCATTTTTTATAATAGTTTTCTCCTGGTATATCTTGAGCATATCCATCAGCTTTAATTTATTACGCCGGCCATAATTGATAGGACAGGGAGAAAGAACCTCTATAAAGGAAAATCCCTTCTTTAACAGTGCTTCTTCCACGGAGTCTGTAAATTCCCGCGTGTGTAATGTGGTCCATCTGGCCACATAGGTTGCTCCGGAGGCGATGGCCATGAGCGGCAAATTAAAAGGAGTATCCGGATTTCCCGCGGAGGTCGTTGTTGTCCTAGCCATATGCGGCGTGGTCGCCGCCACCTGCCCGCCGGTCATGCCGTAATTTAAATTGTTGATGCAGACAACCGTAATATCGACATTGCGCCTCGCGGCATGGATAAAATGATTCCCGCCAATCGCGAACAGATCACCGTCACCGCTGAATACCAGTATATTCAGTTCCGGGTTGGCGATTTTCATTCCTGTCGCGAAAGGAATTGCCCTTCCATGCGTTGTATGAAAGGAATCCAGATTAACATAACCGGCGGCACGTCCCGAGCAGCCGATTCCGGAAACCATAACCATCTTCGAGGTATCAACACCGCTGTCTTTTATAGCGTTAAGACATGAAGAAAAAGCCGTCCCTATCCCGCACCCGGGACACCAAATATGAGGAATAAGATCTTTCCGAAGAAGATAATCGAGCGGATGTTCCGATTTTTTGTCGACCTTTTTCAAGTTTACAGACATAATTAAAAGGCCTCCTTCAATATCTTGAGAACCCTGTCCGGAGAAATTATTGTACCTCCCGGATGTCCGACCAGAAAGGAAGGCGCTCTGCCGCAAGCGGCTCGCTCAACTTCCAGATGGATCTGCCCCAGATTAATCTCCACCGTCACGAATCCTTTCACCCTCTCAGCCAGTTTTCGAATCTGATCCGCTGGGAAAGGCCATACAGTAACAAGCCGTAAAAGTCCCGCTTTAATTCCCAGCTCTCTGGCCATATCAACCGCGGCCATGCTGGTTCGAGCGGAAACGCCATAAGAAACAACAACAATTTCAGCATCATCCAGATAATATTTTTCAGTCTGAATAATATCATCCAGGTTTCTTAGAATCTTATTCGTGAGCCTTGCCATCATTTCTTCCTGTCCCTCCACGGTTAAAGCCGGATAACCCCTTTCATCGTGAGTGAGACCGGAAACATGCACGTTAAACCCTTCTCCCGCCGAAGGCATGGGCGCGACTCCATTTGGTCCGGGTTCGAAAAGTTTAAATCGATCTTTTCGTCCTTTTGGTCTGGGTCTGGACCGTATGGTAATATCTTTTGACCTGGGTATGATTACCTTTTCGCTCATATGCCCGATCATCTCATCACTCATAATCAATACAGGCAAGCGGTAGGTTTCACTCAGGTTAAACGCGGTAATCGTCTGATAAAACATATCCTGGGGGGAAGACGGCGCCAGCGCGATTATCTCATAGTCACCATGAGACCCCCATCGCGCCTGCATCATATCCGCCTGAGCGCCCTGGGTCGGAAGACCTGTGGACGGCCCACCCCGCTGCACATCAACGACCACACAGGGGGTTTCCGTGCAGATTCCTAGCCCGATATTTTCCATCATGAGGCTGAAACCCGGCCCGGAAGTAGCAGTCATACTTTTAACGCCTGCCCAAGAAGCACCAAGCACAGAACTAATAGCGGCAATTTCGTCTTCCATTTGAATAAATGTTCCCCCAACCCCCGGAAGCCTTTCAGACATATGCTCGGCTATCTCTGTAGCAGGAGTTATGGGATACCCACCGAAGAAACGGCATCCCGCCGCCAGCGCCCCTTCCGCGCAGGCAACATCGCCCGTGATATAATGCTCACCTGTGATGAGGATTGTTTTTTCCATTCCACCCCCCGTCTCAATTCTTTTTATGGTGCTGTCCTAAAATCCGGCTCTCCTGATTGAAGTAATTCGACTAATGACGCGCTCGTTGTTCAATTCACAGGGATTCTTACCGTTCTTGCACGTCCCGGTTATTGGGAACCTTGACGGAATAAATGGCGAACTCCGGACAAATGATTTCACAATAATGACAGTTCACACAGGCATCGGCTTTCTTTACTACTGGAGGATGATACCCCTTCTTATTAAACTTCGTAGAAACCCCCAGCACCTGCCGGGGACAAAACTCTATACAGTATCCACATCCCTTACATCGGTCTTCAAGGATGTGTATTTCACCCCGAGCAGCATGTACTTGATCCACGTCAAGTGGAACCCGCCAGAATTCCATAGACCCTTTCTCCAATATTTACATCTAATCTCTAAATAAATAATCCCAGAATGCAGCAATTTACATCAACATCGAGATAAATGTCAAGCAATAATGCGTTGAAAAATCAAAAAGGGGAGATACCCCGTTATTTTTTTGGGGGGTATGAGGCTATCTTCAAAACCTTGTATCGTGAGGGGCAATTTTTACTTTGCGTAGAAACTCTTACCGGGCAAGCCTGGCAAGGAAATAACGATAAAGACGGCATTCGGAAAAATTGCTGTTCCGTCGGTAAGTAATGAGGAATATCAATTCCATTAAATTTACATGTTGTTATTATCGCATTAAACTGCTATTTTAGATTTAATCTAAGCTCTTAGTTATATGAGTTAAATCAATTGCCCTTCCGCGCATATGATTATGAATGACAAGAGAAAATTTGAAAGATTTAATATCGAAGCTCCTATCAGAATTAAGATACTTTCCCCGGGGGATAAAAATGATAAACTGGTTTTTCAGACTAAAAACGTGTCTGCCGGAGGAGTTTTTATTGGTACAAAACAGCCTTTACATGAAGGTACGGAGATTAAAATAGAAATTTTTCTTCTGAATAAAGAAGCACAAGACTTGGGTGATGCCGATAAAGGGGATGTCATAATTGTCACCGGACAAGTGTTAAGGTCCGGAGCAGACGGAATGGCTGTCTGCTTTAATGAAGATTACGATATATTGTCCGTGAAGGATTTTATCAAAAAGGAAGGTTTGTAACACATTGACGCTCCTCGCAGCAAGCTGCGGGGAGCTCCTATTGATAAGATCATTGGAACAACAAGGGTATACAGATAAAGTACAAATGAGGGAAGGGCAGGTCTGACCACTCCTCTTTAAAATGTTCCCTGTCAATACTGGATATTGTCATATCCCAAGAGAAGTTTTCCCCACAGGTTAAGGCACATAAAGGTTAAGAGATCACTTCCTTGCAAGGAACAATCTTGCTTGGTCAGGGTCTCTGAATATCCTAACATTAAAGCCAGCGTTTCTGAGCACCGTTTCAATAAAGTCATGCGAGTGGTCATCCGGGCTGACCAATATTACCACAACCACCTTCTTGTCTATTCCTTCCGTATTGAACAGGTCAGAATAAGCAAATTCGTAACTATCCGTGACCGAATCCGTATTTGTCGCTTCGGTCATATCCAGGAGGAACCGGCTAATACCCCGTTTTTTCGCAAGAGCATGGACCTCCAGGGTCTGCGGCATCACAATCTGCCTGTTAATTTCACCTTTAACTTTGTGAATGATATATCTCCCCTCATCGTGAGGGGTTATGGTGTAATTCATACTCTATCTCCCACTGTTGGTGTAACGGGCTTGAACCTGCGAGCGTCCTGACTAACAAATTTATTAGAAAATGATTTGCCATTACCTCTATTTGAATAGACCAATGAGACAATTTATAAACCACACAACTATTAAGAAACTGAAAAATCTATATCATCGAAATGCATAAGAAGGGTTAAGTTTAAATATTCGGACCAACCGCGTTAATTACTAACATTATGATGACATATTGTCAATTATAATCACATGTTATTCGAAAAGTTCATGCACTAAGTATCGGTCGTTACAAGGTGGTCGGTTCAAATGCTCGTTTTGCGGGCAAGTACACAGTGATCCCAGGAATGGAAAACAAGAGAACGGAAATAAAGAAAAAATATTTGAAGCTCCCCGCCGCAAGGAGACTGTGTCATAATAGGGTGAACTGTCATTCCGAACGAATGTGAGGAATCTTAACATGTCAGATTTATTAAGGATTAAGATTTCTCGCTTTACTCGAAATGACAAAGAGAGAAATTGCGACACAGTCTCAAGCTGCGGGGAACGAAGTAATTCGTAGAATAATGCGCTCGCTGTTCAGTTCAAGGGTAGTCTGGTCTTATCTTCGATGTTATCATACCATCAATAATATCGGATATTATGCCGTACCAATCGATATGGTTACCTATCTTGTCTTCAACTCGTTTCAATTCTTCTTTATTGAGATGTCTATCTAATCTTTCATCCGCAACATTTTGAACATCTTCAATATTGATTGAATATATAACCTTCTCTTCGTTTCCCATAACCACGCCCTCGATTATTTCCTGATTATACCTCAATGTTCTCAAAATCTATTTCCAACTTATTAGATGAGCGATTTAACACCCTGGTATTTACATAGCACGAGGTCTTGTTTTTGCCACTCTTGACGCAATTTTGAGACCGACCTGACACGCATGACGGCAAAAAGCAAGATCTAATCACCTTTTTCCGTATTCCAATTAGTCAGCTTTGTCCGACCTTCTCAATCCTTCCAGTTCTAAGAGCTTGATTGATTATGTCTTTTTTTGCGGCCACGATCGCTTATCCGGCCCAACTCGCTTTGAAATCACTTCGGCAATCCAATCAAAGGGAAGGTCCTCCGTGGGAGGAAATTTCTCAACATATTCTATATAGGGTCTCCCCTCCAAATCCTTGTCCGATAAAATTGCATCCTTTTCTCCATCAAATTCTACACAGGGCAGTCCGTTCTTCTCACATAGATTTTTGTCAAAAGTTGCGGCAGCGCTTACCCACTTTCCACTTAAAAAGAATTGATTATACCCATGTCTGGGGAAAACATTACTCCCCATCCATTGAACAATGTGTGCAGGTATCCTATGATTTCTGATACTGGCAAAGATCAACCGGCTTGGGATATCCGCGGCTCTCCCAAGGGCGGTAAGAAGAACTGCTTTCTGAACGCAGTACCCTTTCCCCCACTCCAGTACTCTGGATGCCTTTAAGTCCTCAACAAACACAGAGACCATGTAGAGATTATACGGAATAGAATCCCTTACAAAATAAAACAGTTTTACCGCTTTATCTTTATTACTCAAACAGCCCTTTGTCACATTCCTGGCAGTTTCAATAATCTTTTTGTGATTTGCCTCTATGGTAAAAGTGGGCTTTAAATAAATTCCCATATCTTTTTCAATCTCTTTGCTCATTTTGGTGGTTTTACCTCCTGTCCGATTTAAAATCACCTTCCGATTGGGTCTGACCATTCATCCCTAAAGGGCTATTTTGTATCTACTCTTCCCTCACCTCTATACTTTACCAAACGTGAAAGCTCACCGGGTTATGTGAAAAATAAACCTGTCTACTTTTATACTTACTCAGCTAGCGTTCAGAAGGAGGCTCAAACCCCGCGGCCCTGAACGCTGCTCTCCCGGGCGGAGTAACCAGATATCGCACGAAAGCATTTGCTGTCTCAGCGGATTTGCTTGCCTTCAACACCACGGCGGCATACGGAATCTCGCTCTGAATGCTTTTTGGAAGCGGACCGACAAGTTCGGCGCCCCGCACAGCGGTAATCTCACTTGATTGAACCACTACAAGCTCCGACTCCCCGTTAGCGACACGCATGACGGCTTCTTCACCGACGCCTGTCAGCGTCGTTTTGGTTCGCATCTGTTCCACAATACCCAGACGAGGAAGTACCACGGTCGCGAAGTAGGTACCCGAAGTACCGCCACGCGCGGGGTCGGCGTACGTGATCGATTTTGCCGCGAGAAGTGCATCTTTAAACTCATCTACTGTCGCGATCCTGGGCCGAGGCGCCCCTCTCCTGATTCCCACGCCTATACCGACACTCCCGACTTCCAAGCGAGAACCAGGTGCGACGAGTCCACTCTTTTCAAGCTCGGTGGCTCCTTTCGATGGAAGAACAGCCACGTCGGCTGGCGCACCGGAGGCCACTTGTTTTTGAATTCCGCCTCCCGTGCCGAATGTGAACTTGATTGTGTGACCGGTATCGCGTTCAAACGCTGCCGCCGCACCCTGTAATGCTGATCTAACACCTCCGGGCGCGTAGACGCTCACCTCAGCCGCGATGGTCCCGATCGGCCAGGCACAGAGGATTGCGAATGCGGGGATCGTCGAACAGTAAGAAATGCTTGCATCAATCATTTTCTTTCCTCCAGAAAGGAAACAGCACAGAAGGCGGCGCCGTGGCGCCAAACCATTGATTATCAGGTTGATTTGCCCTGATAAGTTGTGAAAAATGAAAAATAAATCTGTCCCCTTTTACTCTTCTTTACTTTTTACTTTCAATGCAAGGGACCCATTCACACATCAATAGCGGAATGCGGCAGCGGCAAAAGATAGGCCTCCTCCTGAGGTAATCAAGAAGATTAGATCATTTTCCTTCAACTTGCCGTTCTTTGCAGCATCGTCCAAGGCCATTGGGATGCATGCAGCACCGGTGTATGCATACATTTCCATGATGGTGTAAGCCTTCTGACGTTCTACGTTCAGGTTATCCATCGTCTCATATATACTATTGATGTTGATCTGGGTCATAAAGTAGTGATCGACATCGTCTGGTTCAATTGAGAGTTGGTAACAAAGCGAGAGGATCATCCTTGTCCATGTCTCTGCATTCTTTTTTTTAGGAAACTCTCTGGTAAACTTTAAATAATGATCTCCTCTGGTCAAGGCTTCTTGGGAGATTGGATAATGAGTACCTCCCGCGTAGATCCCCATCCACTCATGAAACTGTCCCTCCGTATGTTGCTTGGCCTCCAAGAAACCCCGATTCCCGCCCTCAACCGAAGACAACAAGACGGCCCCCGCTCCATCAGCAAAAAGAGTTACCGTTTTCTTGTCTCTCTTGTCCAAATACTTGCTCATTGCGTAGCCACCAATAACAAGAATATTCGAGAATTCAGTACTTGATCTGATATATCGGCTTGCCACGTCCAGCCCCGCCACGAAGCTCGAACAGGCAGCGTTCAAATCAAAGGCACCGGCGTTTGTTGCTTCCAATCGATACTGAACAGCAGATGCTGTCGAGGGAGATATGTGCTCCGGTGTATCGGTGCCGATAATGATCAAGTCTATATCAGACGCTTCCAATCCGGCGTTTTGCAAAGCTCTTCGGCCAGATTCAACACATAGGTCGGCTGTGGACTCTTCTTCACTGCACCACCGACGTTCCTTTATTCTCAGATTGGTCTCCAGCCAAGTGCTGACATCTTCCCCCAGCAGTTTATCAAAGTAGGAATTCCGCAGGACCTGAGTTGGAGCATATGAACCCGTGGATCGGATTACAGCATTTCTCATGATTTCTCCTCAAAGTTGGCTTCTCTCATGAAAAGGTCAACCGGTTGTTTGCCGTCGCGGGACCCATACTCTTGTCTGACCACTCGCGACCAGCGTCTCGCAAACGAAAGCTTCGGCGGCAAGCAGTACTTGCTGCTTGTCTTCAATAATGTCTGTTACAGTCAGCTTTGCCGTTACCGTGTCGCCAATATGCACAGGTTTAATGAATTTTAGTTCTTGGCTCATGTAGGCGCAGCCTGGACCGGGCAGTTTTGTCCCAACCAGTGTTGACCATAAACTGGTTGTTAGCATACCATGCACTATTCGTTGCTTAAATCGGGTTTGTTTCGCAAACTCGGCGTTCAAGTGCAGTGGATTGGTGTCACCGGAAACAGCAGCAAACATCAATACATCTGCTTCGGTTATTGTTTTGGCAAACATTGCTTCCATTCCTGTAGATAGATCATCGAGATAGTAGCCATGTTGTTGTTCATAGAGCGAATCTTTCATTTTTAATCTCCTCCACAAAGATGCCATATTTGTTTGGGCACCTTATAAATAACGATAAGATCACCGGCCCGAGGAACGAGGGTCCAGTGGATTACCGGGTTATGTGAAAAATAAATCTATCCCCTTTTACTTTTTACTTCTTTTAGTCGTTTTACGCTTTTATTCGTGTGATTTTTTAACCAAATATTTACTTTTTAGGTCCGAAAGCGTCTGTTCAACACTTTTTATGTTATTCCAACTCACATCAAAGGTATTATGGGTAATTATTTTAATACTAAAATAGTAGTCAAGCGCAGTTATCAAAACCAACTCTATTTTTTCATCCCTTGAGGCAGCTTTAATTTTTGTTTTCCCCTTTTCGGAATCATCCAAATAAGATCTCACAGAATCTGGTCCAGTATGTTCGATCGACGACAATTTTCCGTATATTATCTTGTAGTCTGTTTCAAGATTAACGTTCTTGTCTTTTGCCATCTTGTAAATTGACTTGCCAGACCAATTAAAGAAATCTTTTCTCTTTTTGAGATTGTATTTTTTCTTTATTCTTTCAAATTCTTTATCATGAACGGTTAAATTATCATTTTTAATTTCGTCCCAAATATTTCCATGCTGGATAATATCATCCATAGCCAATTTCTTGAAAACAACCTCAAAGTCGGCAAATCTTTCAAAGCGCTTTTTGGTATCTCCAGTCGTAAGCCATTTAATGTTAATATAAAGATTCAAAAGGCTTCTAAGTATGATCATGGCTTCCGTAGCAAAACCTTGGAGACACAGTCTGTAAATCGCGTCAAGTAGGTGAAATGCCCTGACAAAATGAAAGAGCAATACTTGCCTTTCCATGGTATTCACATTCTTGCAAACTATAAAATCTGTGCTTTCGTTGATGGTACCCTTGGTAAAATCAAAAAGGTCTTGATATTTTTGTTTTAAACTCTCAATGTTTTCCATTTTCACTTTCCCAACAGATGATATACAAAATCAATCAATTTCAGCAAATGAGTCAAGGGCAGGTTTGGCTGTTTTTTTCTTATACCCCATTACCATCAACATTTAAGATTTAAGATGTGACCCTCTCAGATATTTTCTTCAATAAGTCAAGGGCAGGCTTGACTCATTTTAAACTATTTATAAATCTTTGTAAGTATTTTGGCCTCATCAACACCAATTTTGTGTTCAACCTGATACTTGTAAATTCCTGTGTTAGGAAAATTTGAAGAATAAGAAAGCTCTATGTTTAGTAGAAGCCCAGCTTCCCCTGCTTTTATTGCCTCAAGCAATTTAGGAGCATACTCTTTATTGGCAGATTTACTTCCTAATAAAAAAGTAAAAACTATATTTTCTTCTTCCCTAGGCCCAAGATCAACAACAGGCATTGTTTCTATATGAGCATCTTTTGCCAAGGATGTTTCGCCTATTAAACGGAAGATTGGAGATGAAATATTTATCGCCGGGGTATTGCCTACGTTTCGGATTAAATATCTTGTTTTCACTTCAATATCGCCTTTTTTTATTAAAGTTTGAAGATACTTGTTGGTAGTCTTGTCTTTTACTGGGGTTACAGTTAGATATGGCCTATTGGCAGCTATAAATGTTTCCTTTGCATGTCTTATTGATTCTTCAGATAGGTCGCATGTCTGGATAGAGACAATGAAAGCCCCAACAGCTACAATCAAGGCAATAAAGGCTATCCAATTAGATATTGATTGATTATTTTTTTCAGTCATCAATTTATAAGGTGCAAATTTCTTTATTATATACGCCCAACGACGTCGGTCACCCGCCGGCAAACTGCCAAAGTGAAGCGGCGGCTGTTTTGACGGGCATTTGTACTGGCTGGTTCGGCAATCCTTAAATTTATTAACACCGCTCGACATCCGTGCTGCCACATTGAGGGCACCTTACAGGAACTGGTCGTATTCGCTTTTCTTCCGCTTCTCCTGGTTCAAGTACGTCGGTAGCAAATCTATTCCCACAATGTCTGCATATAAACCTTGCTTTTTTCATATTATTCCCTAATGAAATTTAAAAGATCTGTAAAGCGGAGCCAAAGATATTCAGCGGCTTTCTCTGGTGACAACAGTTGGTCTTTTTCATTGCCTTGCTTACCCCAGGAAAAACCAGAAGCTTTTAGTCCTAAATCAATTCCTTCATCACAAACATCAAGCCAATCATTATATGAACTATCATTTTCAAAACTAAAATCGCCTTCATGATATGCGATCGTATCATTAGAAAGTGGCCCACCAACCCAGATTTTACATTTGTTGGCTACATCTCCATGCAGGTAGATGGTGCAAACGAATTTGAAATTATGAATCTCGGTAAAATCCGTTTCAATATCATCATATTGAGACTGTAATTTAGATAGTGCTTTTTGAAAATATGCTTTCAATATAGCAAAAGAGGCTTTTAAAAATTGGTCTTTATCCCTTTGGGTGAATTTTCTTCGAACTTTGGGAAGAGGAATTTGATAATCGGTATTTTGGGGTTCTGGTTCTGATTCTGTTTTGTTTAGAGATGTGTTCGTTTTTGCTAAACGAGTTTTAAGTGCATTAATTATGGCATCCGTATCGTAATTCCAAGTTAAGTAGCTTTTGTCATTTAAAATAGGATACGTGTTAATAATATGCTGTTTTGTTTCATTTGTTCCAGCAAGCAAGGGGAGTACTCGTACATCGCCAGACGAGGCCTCAATATTTAGTGCTGAGTTGAGTTCTCGTTGTGGCCAATTTTTCCGCATGAAGGATTCGCTAAGCACTACGATTACATAGCGTGAGACTCTAAGACCTTCATTTACTTTTTGGGTTATGCTATCTCCCCACTTGATTTCTGCCTCGTCATACCAATACGATATCCCTTCCTTTTCAAAGGATAGTACCAAAGGCCGGACGACATCAGGTTTATCTTCACTCGCATGACAAATGAAAATGTCTTTTTGAGCAAACACTGTTTAACTCCTTTTAAAAAAGGCCGTAGAATCCGTTTTTATTTACTCTTTTTGTTGTATTTGGGTTGTGATCTTTTAATAATCCTGGCTTCTTTTTGCCGCGCCTCAGATATGCTATTCATTTGTTCAACCTGTATTGTTGCACCAGGGATAATACCTATATGTTCTTTTAGGCGATCCTGAATTCGCCCCCTTTGAGCTACACCAGTATAATTATTTCTCCCTCCTTCCGTCATTATCTTGTAAATTACAGGATTGTTGTTAGGAAGATTTTCAATTCCAGTTTTGTTGAATCTTGCCTTTTTAGTCCCCATGAGTTGCCTCCTATGTATTTTTTTGCTGCCCAACGGGGCGGGCTGAACAAAATCTACTCAATACCCAAGAATATATTTTAGAGCTTAATATCTCGTACTATTCTGATTATTTTTCCTACGATTTTGTGTTCGTTCCGTTTGGTAAATCTGCCAACTGCAGACCTGCCCCCCGTCTCCTCCCTTGACAAATTCTTTTTTTCCAACATTTTCAATAAGTCATTTACATTTTCTTTTAATTCATTATGTAATCGCTTTAGTGTTCCGGCATAATCAACCAGAGTTGCCACATATCCCATCATCTCTTCTTTGATTTCTTGTTTTTTTGTTTTATGGAAAAGAAAATAGGATTGTTCATATTTTTGAACAAAATCGTTGTTGAGTCTATATGCATCTATTAATCCTCGCGCCCCAGAATAACCATTAACAATTGCCATCCTGAGATTGTTATCTGGAATCCTGCCTATTAAAAATGAATTACCATTATAAATGGTAAAGTATTCTTGAGTTAAAGGATAATAAATGAAGAACCCTTTACCATTTGGTAGCTTTTCTAATTTATTACCAATTCCTTCCATGTAACGTTCCCACAATGTTTTTGTTTCATCGTGAATTGCTTGAAGTAAACCATTGATCAGTTTTTCTTCGTTTTTCTCTTGTCTGCTGACATCCATCAAGTGGGCGATTATAACGCCTAAAAGAGTTAGGCTACCACCAATAAGGGCACTAATAAGAGAATTTATGTTAATGCTGTATTCTGCCATATTTTCCTTCAATGGCGTTTTTTAGAACTTAATATCTTTCTTAACTATCCTGATTACGTTTCCGATGATTTGGAGGTGTTTGCTCGGCGTGAGAGGGGAATATTGGGGGATGTAACACCTTGCCTTTTAAATCATCGGACGGTCACGTGCCCG
>CAZZBF010000047.1:0-18451 GCA_964652795.1 uncultured Syntrophales bacterium
ACACCTTTGTCAGGCGGTGAAAAATCCCTTGCCGCTGTTGCCCTGATTTTTTCCATCCTTCTGTACCGTCCGACTCCATTTTTGGTGCTTGATGAAGTTGATGCGGCACTGGATGATGCGAATATAGCGCTGTTCAATCAATTAATAAAAGATATTTCAGCAAACTCCCAGATCATCCTGGTAACCCACAACAAGAGAAGCATGGAGGTCGCGGACAACCTCTTCGGGGTTACAATGGAAAAAGAGGGCATTTCAACCACAGTTTCCGTAAGTTTCAATTGATGTAAACACTGAAGCTCCCGCAACAAGGTGAGGAGAACAAAGTAATTCGAAGAATAATCTCCAACTGTTAAGAAAAATGTCCTGTTGTGTCCGCTCGCTCACTTAGCCGTAAGCAGCAGGGAACATACTTGCTGTTCGGTTCGATTATAAGCCGGCAACTTTTAACTACAAGGTCACTAAGACAGCGTTCAAGTATATTATCTTTCGGCAAATTTGAGATTAAAAAATGTTCAATAACGAAAAAAAAGATGATGGTTTTTTTGAAAAATTAAAGACGGGTCTCTCCAAAACGAGAGGGTCTTTTGTTAAGAGTGTCGATGAGATGATCCTCGGCGAGAGAATCATAGACGACGACCTCTTCGAAGAACTGGAAGAAGTCCTTATCACGGCTGATGTAGGTCCCGCTTTCACTTACGATCTGATCGACAACATGAAATCGATCGTAAAAAGGAAAGACCTTGACAGCCCTGAATTGCTCAGAAAAGCAATGGAAAAGAGAGTAACGGATATTCTCAAAGAAAGAGAAGCTCCATTGCGTATCCCGAGAAATAAGCTTTTTACAATCATGGTTCTGGGGGTTAACGGAACGGGAAAAACTACGACTATTGGTAAAATGGCCCACCGTTTTAAAAAAGGCGGGCTGTCTGTTATGCTCGTTGCAGCGGATACCTTCAGGGCAGCGGCAATCGAACAACTCGAAATATGGAGTCGAAGAGTAGATGTTCCCCTTATTAAACAAAAGTCGGGAGCGGATCCCTCCGCTGTTGTCTTCGATGCCATCAATTCCGCGAAGTCACGTGAAATAGAAGTTATGATTATTGATACCGCTGGCAGGCTCCATACGAAGGTTAATCTTATGGATGAGCTGAAAAAGACGAAACGTATAATGGAAAGGGAACTGCCGGGTTCTCCCCATGAAACACTCCTCGTTCTCGATGCCACTACCGGACAAAATGCCGTTTCACAGGTAAAGATGTTTAATGAGGAAGTCGGCGTGACAGGAATTGCCTTAACAAAATTAGACGGAACAGCAAAGGGTGGGATCATCATTAGAATTGCCCGTGAACTGAATATACCTATCCGCTACATCGGCATCGGTGAGGGAATCGATGACCTGAGAAGATTCAACAGTAAAGAATTCGTGAAGGCCCTCTTTTAGTAAACATTTCCCTTCAGCCGTCAGCCTCCAGAAAAAACAAATGTTAACCTTTCAAATATCGCAAGCCGGGATTATAATATGAAAAGGATATTTGCCATAGGCGATATTCACGGGTGTATTTCCAATCTCATGACCATTATGGATATGATAGATATTGATATCCAAAATGACACCCTTATTTTTATTGGTGATTACATAGACAGGGGGCCGGATTCCAGAGGAGTGGTCGATTTTGTTCTCGAGCTCAAGAAAAACATTGAGCATGTAATATGCCTTCTGGGAAATCATGAACAGATGTTTCTCGACTATATTAATGACGGAAACGTTTATAAGGAAATGTTCCTTATAAACGGAGGAGATTATACCGTTTCATCCTATGGAGTTGTTGAAACGGCCGACAAGAGCAGAGTAAATGTTCCCGGAAGCCACATGGAGTTTTTTACATCACTGCTTCCCCATTACGAAACTGAAGATTACATCTTCGTGCACGCCGGGCTGAAACCCGCTATTCCTCTGGAAAAGCAGGACATAAAAGATTTAATATGGATAAGGCACGAGTTTATAAATTCTTCCTATGATTTTGGGAAAACCGTGGTCTTCGGACACACTCCGCTCCCGCAACCCCTCATAGAACCAAATAAAATAGGAATTGATACAGGAGCTGTCTACGGCGGTAAACTCACGTGTGTTGAGTTGCCGGAAGTCAGGATATATCAGGCCTGACGGCTTTATAAGGTATTATGAAAATTATTGAATGTGTTCCGAATTTCAGTGAAGGAAAAGATAAAGACAAAGTAAGGAGTATAGTGTCAGCGGCGTCTGAGGCAGACAGCGCTAAGGTGCTTGACTTCAGCATGGACGTCGATCACAACAGGAGCGTCTTGACTATTGCCGGCACTCCGGACGGTGTCGTAAGGGCGGCATCTGCCGCTTGCGACAGGGCATTGGAATTAATCGACATGGAAAAACATTCCGGTGTTCATCCATGCATCGGTGCCGTGGATGTGGTCCCCTTCACGCCCATAAAAAACATCAGCATGAAAGAAACGGTGGGAATAGCCCGCAGCTTCGGTCGTTCATTCGGGAAAAGAAACAACATCCCCGTCTACTTCTACGGTGAAGCCGCGCTGGATCTAAAAAGGAGAGAATTATCCGATATAAGAAGAGGGGGATACAGAGAATTACTTAAAAAGATAAATGACCCTTTATGGGTTCCAGACGCGGGACCCGCCGTTTTCAACTCCCGCGGAGGCGCAGCTGTAGTCGGGGCACGGAGCCCGCTGATTGCTTTCAATATTAACCTTTTTACCGAAAATCTTGAAATCGCACAAAATATCGCGAGATCGATTCGATACTCAAGCGGCGGTCTCAAAGGTGTCAAGGCGATAGGTGTTCCACTGCGCAGCAGAAAAATTGTCCAGGTATCAATGAATCTCACAAATTACAGGGAAACTTCGATCCGGGAGGTTTTCGATACCGTAAAAAAGGAGGCCCTCGATTATGGTGTCACTATACTTGAATCCGAATTGATAGGACTGATCCCCGGAGCTGCGTTTGAAGACGTGAAGGCCGATTATCTCAAATTATCCGGATTTTCTTCCGATAGAATCATAGAAACACACCTTTGCGGAAAGTATTGACACCTATCTTAAATAATGTTACAGCACCTTCTCTTTTGTTAACATACGCCCCCGTAGCTCAGTAGGATAGAGCACCGGATTCCTAATCCGGGCGTCGCGCGTTCGAATCGCGCCGGGGGTACCAAGTTATACGGTACTGCGCTTTAAAATAAGGATCAAGGAATCTCATCCTCCATCCAAAGGCTACGGATAATGACGGATAATATGTTCCATGTGTTGTCAAATGGTGGAAATGTGGTAATACGGGAATTCATTGAAACCTACGTTCAAAATAAATAAAAGACGAAGAGGAAAAAGTTAAATGTTTGAAGTTTCGGAAAAGGCTCAGGATATAATTAAACAAATGCTCGAATCGATGCAGGAAACATTACCGATACGAATCGCGTTTTCCGGGGGCGGACACGCGGGCCCCTCTCTGGGAATGTCCCTGGATGAGGCTAATAAGCAGGATAAGGTTTTTGAAAAAGGCGGCGTCACATACGTGATAAATGAACAATTGTTTGAACTGGCAAAACCTATCAATATAGATTTCGTTACCACGCCAAAAGGCTCAGGGTTTTCAATCAATTCAAATGTATCGGGTGGTGGTTCATGCAACGAATGCGGGTGCGGGTGTTGCGGCTGATAAGACGGTATAACACCGGGCAACTCAGGGAGGAGATGACATGTCAAAACGCGAGTATCCCGATACTCCCCGGGTTGGTGTAGGGGCAATAATAATCAAGGACGGGAAGGTACTTCTTGTCAAACGCGGCATTCCTCCAAGCAAGGAATTGTGGGCAATTCCGGGCGGCTCCGTGGAACTGGGTGAAACGCTTCAGGAGGGAGCCGAGCGGGAGATTTTGGAAGAAACCGGACTTATTATCCGTGCCGGAAAACCGATTTACAGCTTCGATTTTATCGAAAAGGACGATGCGGGGCGTATCCGGTTCCATTTTGTAATTGTTGACGTCATAGCAGATTACGTAAGCGGAACACCAAAGGCCGCCGATGACGCCCTCGAAGCCCGCTGGATATCACCCGGAGAACTCAAAAAATTGCCGGTTAGCAATAGCTCTTTTATAGTACTTGATGAAATGGGTTTTTTCTCTAATCCAGTCTTTTCCTGAAACGCCCGACAGAACCGGCAAAAACAATCAGACCTAAAATTAAAAGTCCGAGAAACTGGGGCCAGAGTACTGTTAATCCTACCCCTTTCAAAAAAATTCCTCTTATAATTATAAGAAAATACATTAAAGGGTTTAAATAGGTCAACCACTGTATAACCTGCGGCATATTGGAAATGGGAAACACAAAACCGCTCAACATTATGAACGGAAGGATGAAAAAGAATGATGTCATCATCGCCTGCTGGCGGGTAGCTGAAACGGTTGATATAAATAAACCCAATCCCAGTATACTTAACAGGAAAAAAAAGGCGCCGAAAAAGAGAAGCAATAAACTGCCCTTTACCGGAATGCTAAACCAGAAGACAGCTACGACGGTAACGACAATCATCTGTGCAAGGGAAACGATTGTATAAGGGATGCTCTTACCAAGAATCAGTTCGGAAGGTCGTATCGGCGTTACAATCAACTGTTCCATCGTACCTGATTCCTTTTCTTTTATTATCGCCATAGAAGTAAGAACCATAACAATAATCATAATTATAAAGGCTATGATACCGGGCACATAGAAATTCTGGCTGTCAAGATTGGGATTATACCATGTCCTTATCCGGGCATCTATTTTGCCGTAATTAATATGTTCGGGATAAAGTTCTTTAATTAATTTATTGTTTAATCTGTCGAGAGCCATTGTAGTATAAGCTATCCTGACAGAGGCCATGTTGCTCATGCTTCCGTTAACAAGTATCTGAATGTTTGAGGTTTTCCTTTTCCTGATAAGTTCGCTGAAATCGGGGGGCACCTTAACGGCAAGATCGATCTTTTCTCGAAGTAAAACTTCCTCCAGGTCCTCAGGATTGCCGGTAAAGTGAGTTATACGAAAAGTTTTATTGCCGCTCAACTCATCGGCCAGCATCCTGCTTTCCCGTGTCCTGGATTGGTCGAAAAGTCCCACTCTGATGTCTCGCACATCGGTCGTCATAACATACCCGAAAATGAGTAATTGGACGAGGGGAGCTACTATCAAGATTGATCTGCTCTTTCTATCTCTAAAAAGCTGAATAAACTCTTTGCGCACCAATTCACGAATCCTGATCCAGTTCATCTCACATTCCCTCCTTCTTCAGCAGAAGGACATTCATAACGGAAAGGATAACAAACATGGCCGCCAGTACCGTGAAGCTTGGCCACAAGTGCATCAGCCCCAAATTCCGCAGATATAAACCGTTGAGAATATCTATATAATATGTCGCGGGGACGATATAAGTTATAAGCTGAAGGACTTTCGGCATGTTTACCACCGGAAAGACAAAATCGGAAAGAAGAAGTGACGGCAGGTAGGTAATCAGTACGGCTAATTGATTGGCAACGAGCTGTGATTTTGTAATAATAGAAATAAGGAGGCCAAGACTAAGTGCCACAAACAGATAAACGGAGGAGGCAAGTATCATCAGCCAGAAACTCGATTTCATGACAACACCGAACAGTACCTGTCCCATAAAAACAGCAACAAGTACATCTGTCAGTCCTATAAAAAAATAGGGAATCGCTTTCCCCGTTAAAAATTCAGCCCCTCCGAGAGGCAGAGAACGAATCGTTTCCATCGTTCCATTTTCATACTCGCGGGCAATCACCAGCGAGGTCAGCATGGCTCCCACAATCATGATAATGATCGCAATGATGCCTGGAACGATAAAATTGCGGCTCTCAAGATCTTCATTAAACCAGACCCGTATACGTCCCTCAACGGGGAGGTTTATCTTCTCTATTCCTTTACGATTGAGAAAATCAAGGAGCAAGCGACCGTTATATTCCTCAACAAATGCCATAATATATCCCCTTGAGATACCGGCATCATTAGGGTCGCTGCCATCAAAGAGAATTTGAATCGGGGCTTCACGGTTCGACCTGATATTTTCGGTCCAGTCAGGAGGGATAATCACTGCCATTGTTGTCCAGCCATTGTCCAGGTACTTTATAACAGTTCTGGTATCCGGAAGCTGGCTGGCGATGTTGAAGTAGGAAGACGCGTCGAGCTCGCGGATGAAATCACGGCTTAAGTAGGTTTTATCATGATCTACAACAACGGTCTTAATGTTATCCACATCGAGGCTGAGAGCGTAACCGAAGAGGAAAATCAGAAGGAGAGGAATTATAAACGCCAGGTACAGACTCCTGAAATCCCTGATAAGGTGGTAGAATTCTTTTCGAACAATCGCTTTAATTTTTACCGTGTTCAACTGTTTCTCTCCTGGTCATCAGTTCAACAAAAACATCATTTAAGTCCGCCTCAGGACGATCTGGAAAGATTTTGTTAATTATCTCGGAAGGGCTGCCGGCTGTTACTATCTTGCCTTCATCAAGAACAGCGATCCGTTGGCAATTATGCGCTTCGTCCATATAGTGTGTGGTAACAAAGATTGTCACGCCATCTTCCGCCATTTTTCCAATAAATTCCCAAAAGTGGCGGCGTGTGATCGGATCAACGCCTGAAGTGGGCTCATCGAGAAAGAGGATATCAGGCTGGTGAAGAAGGGCGCATCCCAGAGCCAGGCGCTGTCGCCATCCCGGCGGCAATTCTCTGGTAAGTCTTTGGCGGACATCCTGCAGACGGGCAAGATCCAGGGTCTGTTCAATTCTTTTATTCCATATGTCCGGAGGCACCTTATAGACTCCCAGGTAGAAACGAAGGTTTTCAAAAGGAGTCATATCTTCATAAAGGGAAAATTTTTGCGACATATACCCTATTGAGTTTTTAATTTCCTCCGGTTCCGTGCAGATATCATGTCCGGCAACCACGCCGGACCCGGACGTCGGAGTTATTATTCCGCACAGCATCCGGATAGTTGTCGATTTTCCGGAACCATTGGGGCCTAAAAGGCCGAAAATTTCACCTTTTTTAACAGAAAAAGAGATTCTGTCCACGGCAACAAACTGATCGAATCTCTTTTCTAAATCCTTTACAAAAATTGCGTCCTGTGTCGTCATTTCACATCATGAATTTATCGTTTACAAGTTCCTCGTCAACTTCTTTTATCCGATGGATTATAGCTTCTTCAAGATCGGGAAAGTGGAATTTCATCTCTTCGGGGGTAGCTGTGTCAAGAATTTTCGACTTATGCATTACGGCGAGGCGATCACACTTTTCCCCTTCATCCAGATAGGCCGTTGAAATTATAACGGTCATACCTTCCCCCTTCATCTCAGAGAGGATCTCCCAGAATTCCTGCCGTGATACGGGGTCCACGCCATTGGTCGGCTCATCGAGAATTAAAATCTCAGGTTGATGGACTAGAACACAGGCAAGTCCCAATTTCTGTTTCATACCTCCGGAGAGATTTCCCGTCAGACGATCAACGAATGGAAGCAGATTGGAGAACCCGAGATACCGTTCCCTCCGTTTCTTTCTTTCCTCACCGGAAATTCCGAAAATATCCATAAAAAAATTGATGTTTTCATCAACCGTCAGATCTTGATAGAGACCGAAACGCTGCGGCATATATCCCATTACAGTTTTGACGCTTGTTTTCTGAGAGACAACATCCATCCCCCCGACCTGAATCCTTCCGGAAGACGGCTCTATCATAGTTGCCATCATCCGAAGCAGTGTTGATTTGCCGGCTCCGTCAGACCCAATAAGTCCGAATATGGTCCCCCTTTCCACATGAAAAGACACATCACAGACGGCCCTCACGTCTTCAAAACTCCTGGAGACGTTTTCAACCTGAATAAAGCGGTTTTCAGTGGTTAGGGGTCGTGTGTCAGGCATTTTTCTCCTTTTAGACCATAGTAAAATAACACCATATAGGGGTTCCAAGGCATCACAGAAAATTTTTCTGATAGTAAAAGCATAATGCATCCGTAAAAAGTCTTTTCGGAGCGAGTTCGAAGAACAGCGCAAGTAATCTAAACATTCTCATCGCAACCAGGCATCGGCCGGCATCCCCGGTTTTAATTCAAGGTGAGGATTGGGAATAGAAACCTTGACAAGGTATACAAGCTTGACTCTTTCTTTATGGGTCTGGATTATCTTAGGTGTAAATTCCCCTTCGGGAGATATGAATGATACTTTCCCTTCATAGACCTTTTCAGGAAAAGTATCCACCTTCACCTCAACACGCTGCCCCGGTTTAACTTTACCTATTTCCGTCTCGCCAACGAATATTTTCAGATCCACAGTGGAAAGGTCCGAAAGAGTCAGAACCTCACGGCCAGGTATTACCACCTCTCCGAGCTCAACATTTCGGCTGACTATTATTCCATTTAAAGGCGCCTTCAATTTTGTGTATTTGAGCTGGATTTCCGTGATTTCAAGGGCTGCTCTCATTGCCCGAACATCGGCTTTCGTCGCGTCAACTTCTTTTTCCGTGGCTTGAATCTTTTTTAAGTTGCTCCGCGCCTGTTCCAGGACAGCTTCCGCTTCCGACAGTCTTGCGTTCGCTGTCTGATATCTGAGTTTTACAATCTCCCACTCATTTTCCGAAACAACATTTTTTTCAAATAACGCGTCATACCTTTTTTTATGCTTCCGAGCCTCCTCCATAGTATCCCTGGAGCTTGAAACAACGGCCTTCGCCTTTGCGACTTCGGCGGGAAGTGTTTTCCTGTATATCTCTAAAACCGTCTCTAATTGCCGCAGCTTCTTTTCGGATCTGTCCAGATTGGCTACGGCCTGTTCATGGCGGGCCCGGTATTCAGATTGATCCAGTTCCGCGAGAATCTGTCCTTTTTCCACAGATTCCCCTTCCATGACAGATATATCTATAACCCTTCCGCCAACCTGGAAAGCAAGTTCAGAATTCGTCGCCTCCATCGTTCCGGAATAGTATAATTCGCCGAGTTTCGCCTTCCGCTGACCCGAGTAAACCAGAAAACCCACACCAAGAATAAGGACAGCAAAAATTATCACACCGATTTTTTTCTTCAATCTTACCCCCTGCTCACACTGTCAGGAACGCTTCGTGTTTTTTTGCGACAGATATTTCACTTCGCTTATTTAAACCAATAGGCTTTTATTCTAAGAACTTATACACATATGACCAAAAGATGTCAAACAATGTTCTTTTATTACAAAGCACTAATGTGAAAACCTGCTATAAAGACAAAATCCCCAAAAATCAAATATCGTCCTGAGCGGCTTGAAGCTTGACACCCTACATTTTATCTTGCTATAAAATAATCCAATCAGTCGCGGGCTAAAAAGTCCGCACATGTAAAAGGTTAAATGGGCACAAAATGTCAAAAGATATCGGAACTTCCGTAAAATATTATGGAAATTTATCACGAGATGTTTTGTTTGAAGCGTTTCGGGCATTTTTCAGCGATAATTGCCTTAACCTGTCGGCTGCCTTGGCGTTTTATTCAATCCTGTCAGTCATTCCAATTATTTTTTTCATTCTTTTTGCCAGCGGACTTATTCTCGGCTCTTCCGAAAGCGCGTATACCACCGTTGTTGAATTTGTAAGACAGCTCAATCCCTACATGGAAGACAGGCTACTTTTGGGAATAAAAAATCTGCCGGAAACCAGCCGGTTACTGGGATGGGTCGGATTTGTATTTCTCTTATGGATTTCCACGATGATATTCGCTTCTCTGGATGTGGCTTTTACTATCATCTTCCGTGTAGAAAAAAGGGCGCACTTTTTCTTCAAATCAATATTGATTGCTGCCGCTGTTATACCCTTCGGAGTTATTGTTATTCTTTTCTCTATTTTGATAAATATCGTAGCAGTAATGATAGAAAATACAGGTTTGGTTCTATTCGGAATCAACATCAGCAATCTTATAGCAAATGCCACTCTGATACGTTATATTATTCCACTCGTTGTTATTATTATTTTTTTTACACTAATATTCAAATTTATCCCCAACAAAAAAATTTACTTTTCACACGCTTTTATGGGCGGAGTTATCTGTTCAGTTCTTCTTGAAATCGCAAAGTATCTGTTCGGTTTCTATCTATCTTCCGGCGGCAACCCGGCAAACTTTGTGTACGGACCCCTTAACGCTCTCATATACATTGTCATCTGGGTATTCTATCTTGCTTCCATAATACTTTTTACCGCGGAGATCGTCTCCGTTCTTGAACGGAAAACGAATAACACGCAACTTTAAACAACAATATGCCATGGCTGAAACCGAAAACAATTACGAATTATCGTCATCAAAACTGATATTAGCATCCGCTTCTCCCCGCCGAAAAGAGCTGCTGAAACTTGTAGGGTTAAATTTCGAAATAAAGCCGAGTAACGTCAGGGAGACATTTTTAAAAGGTGAAACTCCGGTAGAACACGTTCTAAGGCTTTCAGAAGAAAAGGCGTTGTCTGTCTCCGTTGACAACCCGGATGTCTGGGTGCTGGGAGCGGATACTATCGTTATCATAAACGGCGAGGTGCTCGGCAAACCCGCGGTTGCCGATGAGGCAAGGAAAATGCTGCGCAAGCTCAGCGGCAGAAAGCACAAGGTAATCACCGGTTTTTGTTTGACAAGAAAAGACACAGATGAAATGATAAAAAATACGGTTGAATCCTCAGTCGTCTTCAAGGAAATCTCCGAAGGCGAGATTGATTGGTACGTGAGAAAAAAAGAACCGTATGACAAGGCGGGAGGATACGCGGTACAGGGTATTGGCGCTTTTTTTATAAAGGAGATTCAAGGATCATACACAAATGTTGTTGGTCTTCCCCTCTGCGAGGTCATGGAAGCGCTTAAAAAGGTCGGAGCCACAAAATTTTCCAAAGGGTAAATTTATGTCCACGGTAAAAGATAATATAAAAAAAATAAGAGAGAATATTGCCCAGGCCGCTTTAAGAACAGGACGAAGTGCCTCCGATGTAAGACTCATGGCTGTGACTAAGACCGTCGCTGATGAGAGAATCATCGAGGCTATTGAAGCCGGAGTTGACATAATCGGAGAAAATTATGTGCAGGAGGCAATGAGAAAAATTGAAAAGATGGGAAAGAATGTCGAGTGGCACATGATAGGACACCTCCAGTCCAAAAAGTCCAAATACGCGGTGCGCCTTTTCGACATGATCCATTCAATCGACAGGATTAAACTGGCCGGAGAACTGGATAAAAGAGCAGGGATGGCGGGATGTATAACTAAAATTCTCATAGAGGTGAATATAAGCGGTGAAGAAACCAAAAGCGGGGTCAAAAAAGAGGACGCCTTAGATCTTGTAAAGGATATTTCCGCTCTTGAAAACCTTTCCATTCAGGGGCTAATGACCATGCCACCCTGGTTCGATAATCCCGAAGATGCCAGACCCTATTTTGTAGCCCTCAGAGAACTCAGAGACAAAATTATCGAAGAAAACATACACAGTGTTGAAATGAATGAGCTTTCCATGGGCATGTCAGGCGACTATCAGGTAGCGGTGGAAGAAGGAGCTACCATAGTAAGGATAGGAACGCTTATCTTTGGAGAGAGGCAGTATTGATGACCGCGATCAGTATCTAAATCACTTCCCTTTATAAATAAACCTGTCAAACAACCTGTGAAAGGGTGTCCAATCCGAATCATCATCGGAATTCTCTATAAATTTCTGAAAGGCGTTCATTTTCGCATCAAGGTCATCCATATGATGTATTATCAGCGCCTCCAGGGTTTTGGGACGCTTTGGAGACCCGTATTCAAGTATCCCGTGATGGCTCAGCATTGTGTGTCTCAGCTCCATGGCAAGCTGTTCGGGAAAGTTTTCTATTTTATTGATCTTTTCATCCAGCATTTCTATACCCATCACGATATGTCCTATGAGCCTCCCGTCATCGGTATAATCTATCAAGCTGTCAAAGGAGAGTTCGCGGATTTTGCCGATATCATGAAGGATACTGCCGGCGATAAGAAGATCTCTGTTAACATTTTCATAGTGGTCCGCGATCTTATCGATCAGGCGTGTTACCGAAAGGGTGTGTTCCAGAAGGCCCCCGATATAACAGTGGTGGAGACCCTTGGCCGCGGGAGCCTTTTTAAACAGGGCGGCTGTGTCTTCATCTTTGAAAAATTCATACAGCAATTCTTTCAGACATGGAGTGTCAACCTTTTCGACAAATTCCATAAGGTCTTTAAACATCCTGTCAACGTCCAGTTCGGACGCGGGCAAAAAGTTCACCAGATCCACTTCTTCACTGTCGACCTTCTTCAGACCAGCGATAGAAAGCTGAACCGAGTTTCTGTAACTTACCGCCCGGGATTTGACTTCAACATAGTCTCCCTTCCCGAAAAGCTTGTTCAACGCGACGGCGTTATCCCATATTCTCCCCTCCATTTCACCTGTTTTGTCTCTGAGAGAAAGGCTGAGGTATGGGGAACCTTTCTGTGAAACAGCCATATTCTTTTCCACAACGAGAAAGGTATCGTCTACCCTGTCACCGACGTGTATATCCTTTACGTAAATATTCTTCACAAAGATAGCCTCCTTATTTAACAATCACCCTTCCCTTACGCGAATAGACTCTCATCCTCCTGCCTTTCACATATCCTATGACGGTGATTCCCGCTTCTTCCGATAAGGTAATCGCCCTTGAGGTAGGAGCCGAATGGGATATTATTACCGGTATGCCCATTTTCCATATCTTGGTCACAATCTCCGAAGAAACACGACCCGTTGTTACGATGCTTTTATCGGAACAATCGACACCCGTGAGAAGCGAATATCCCCCGAGCATATCGACGGTGTTGTGCCTCCCTATATCCTCCCTTGAAACGATGATCCCGCCTCCATCGGCGAGAGCGGAACAGTGAGTACCACGAGTCGCGCTGTGGAGCTCTGATGATCCAAGAAGGTCTTTCATCAATTTCAAGACATGATCCGGCGATACGGTAATATCCGATTCCAGCGCCTTCATTGAAAATTCATCCGTTCTATTTCCCCGGGAGCCGCTGGAAGCGATTGTTTTCATTGAAACAGAAGGCTTGTCTGATTTCTTTGCAGTGATACGTACCCTTTCCTTTTCATCGGAAAGGGTTATTTCTTCAATCTCCTCCAGTGATTCAATCAGCCCTTCCGATCTGAGAAATCCAACCGCCAGCTCTTTCAAATGAATCCCCGCACAGGCTATAGTGACAATCCTTTTATCATTGAGAATGATTTCAACGGGAATCTCCCTTATGATATCGGAAATCTCGGTTGATAGTCTTTCTCCGTCATAAATTTGAATATCAAATTGTTTGATTGTCATACTTCCTTCCGTTCTCTGAGTACCCGGTGGTCACCCACCCTTATGGTGAGCTTCGTCGCATCAAAATATTCCATAAGCGGTATGGTGAATTTCCGAGACAGGCCTGTCATGTCCCTGAAACTCGCGGGCGTGGATTCTCCCTCCTTCAAAAGAAATGCCCTGTAATCTTCCCTGAGACTACCGAGCGCGTCTTTATGAAAATACATCTCCTCACTCACTTTTACAAGCACCCCTTCGTTTAACATGACTTTCAGGATATTTTCGGCCTTGTCTCTTTTATCGGCAAACTTTTCTATCGTTTCCTTTGTGGACGGCGGTGTGAGTTTTAAATCCAGATAGATTTTTTCGATCTCTTTCCTCAGTTCCCCCAGGTCGCCTTTCAGGTCAACCGTGTGCCCGGAAATCCTGACATTTTCTCTATCTATAACGATACTCTCGTCCTTTGCCAGATTCTTGATGACAAGATTGAAAAATCCCGGATCGACGAGAGGGCCGAGCGTTGTCCTGAGCTCTTCCTTCGAAAATCCTTCTTTCAGGGGGAATTTTTCGTGGTATTTTTCAATTTCCGAAAGAATTTTCTCCCGGAGCGTTCCGTAAACGGAAAAAGATACCACCCTCAGCTCACCTCTGTTCAGAAGAACCGCCTCCCTTTTTGAAAACATCTCTTCGAGAATTTTGTTCAGGTCATTCAGTTTGATACCTGTCCTTAATATAAGCTCTTGAGACGAGATACCGGCAAGGCCGGCGCGATTCAGGACAACTTTTACTCTTTCCGGATCGGTTCCATCACGTAAAATGTTAAAGTCATTCATTATACTGTCAGAAAACCGTTTGTGTTTCTGGGGAAGAGGGTCAAGGATTTCACCGCCTCCGATCGTCCTGACAGGGGAATAGCTTCTCATAACGAACCTGTCTCCCGCCATTGTAACCGTAGGGGCGGCAAGGATAACCTGGGCGTAACCGGTCTCTCCCGGTTCCATCTCATCTTTTCCCATAAGAATAATCCTGGAGATTATTTCACTGGTTCCCGAGTGAAACCTGGCAAGTGTTCTGTTCTTCAATTTTTTGTCAGTACCGGACAGATATGTAAAGAGGATATCAAATCGGTTCGACGGCATAAAGGTGCCCGGACGAGCAAGGATATCTCCCCTCTGTATCTGCGATTTTTCAACACCCTGGAGGTTTATCGCCGTTCTCTGTCCGGCCTCGGCCGCTGTTACGGCATCATTATGAACCTGAATCCCCCTGATCTTTACCGTTATAGGTCTGGGCAGTATCCCAACCGGCTCTCCAACATTAACCCGACCCGATACGAGAGTACCCGTCACGACCGTCCCAAACCCTTTCATGGTGAACACCCTGTCAACCGGAAGTCTGAAAAGATCCGCGTCGGCGCGCGGGGGGACTTCAGCGACCATAGTCTCCAAAACCGAAAGAAATTCCGGAATGCCTTCACCTGTAGCGGCCGAAAGTGGCATAACAGGGGATGCCTCCATAAACGTTCCTTTAAGGAATTCCCTGACGTCATCCGTGACAAGATCGATCCATTCTCCGTCAACAAGGTCAATCTTGGTAAGGGCTACAAGGCCGTTTTTTATTCCGAGAAGCGCGCATATATCGAGATGCTCTCTTGTCTGAGGCATGACCCCCTCATCCGCCGCTATAACGAGGACAACCAGATCTATTCCGGCGGCTCCGGCAACCATGTTTTTCACAAACTTTTCGTGGCCCGGAACGTCTACAATCCCGAGCCTCTGCCCGTTTTCCATCGTATGCGCCGCGAATCCGAGCTCGATCGTAATTCCCCTCTCCTTCTCCTCTTTCAGCCTGTCCGTATTTACACCGGTAATAGCTTTAATAAGCGCCGTCTTCCCGTGATCGATATGTCCGGCGGTACCCAGGATTATATGTTTCATACGCGAACGTCCTCACCCAATATCCTCGATTTTTTAACTTATGGGACGATAGCAAAATCCCCGCGTATACACAACAGGAAAAACCGGCGGGAGAAACATATTGCCAATAGTCCGCTATCATGGTAATACCACGTAGTTATGAGAATACTCAGTCTTGACCACGGCAGTAAAAGGATAGGCGTGGCAATCTGCGACGAACTGGGATTAACCGCCCAGGGTCTCGCCACGATTGAAAGAAAATCCCTCAAAAGCGATCTTGAAGAAATATCAAAATTTATAAGAGAATATAATGTTGAAAAAATAGTCATCGGGTTCCCGAAAAGGTTAGACGGAACAGAGGGAATTGAGTGTGAAAAGGTTTCCGAATTCGCCAAAATCCTTGAATCAAAATTTTCGCTCCCCGTTATCAAGTGGGATGAAACCCTTTCAACAAAGGACGCGGAAGAGATACTGATCGAAGCGGATATGAGCAGGAAAAAGAGAAAAAAAGTCATCGATAAGCTCGCCGCCTGTTTTATTCTTGAGAGATATCTCGATCATCTGAGGTCAAAAAACGGGCGATGAGGTGTAAAATCATATTTTCACCCGGTGGAATATATCCATCGCGTACACCTTTAAGCGGACTTTTTTACCGGAATTAGACATATGAGGTTTATACGTCAAAACATACCAACTGCAATTATCATCTGCGTTTTCACGGCCTTTGTCTGCTACGCGTTTTTTGTACACTACTCGACAACTCCTGTCGACAACCTTAACAGAACCGTGACGATAGAGATCCCGAAGGGGGCTAACTTTTCTAATATTACCGATATTCTTGATAAAAAAAGCTTAATAAAATGCCAAAAATCGTTTTATCTGCTGGCACGGCTGAAAGACGCCCCGACACATATCAGGGCGGGTGAATACGAGCTGAGCAGTTCAATGTCACCGTCGGATATCATCAATAAATTGATAAAGGGTGAAATCAAAGGTTATCCGGTGCCTGTTCCCGAGGGGTTTAATATCCGTCAGATAGCCGACCGTCTCGCCTCTTTAGAGCTCGTTGATGAGGAGATTTTTATAGAAACGGCCACAGACCCAGAGTTTGTCACATCACTGGGAATAAAAGGAGACAGTGTTGAAGGATACCTGTTTCCGGATACTTACATATTTGCCAAGTCGACGGACGCCAAAAATATCATTAAACATATGGTGAGCCGGTTCAGGCAGAAGATTAAACCGTATATGCTTGAACGGGTAAAAGAGCTCGGATTTACCACCAGAGAATTTGTTACACTGGCATCCATTGTCGAAAAAGAAGGCGGGCCGAAGGAAGAGAAGGAATTGATAGCCGCCGTCTTTCACAACAGATTAAAAAAGGGGATAAAGCTCCAGAGCGATCCGACGGTCATCTACGGAATCGAAGATTTTGACGGAAACATAAAAAGAAAACATCTGAGAAAAAAGACACCTTACAATACATACCGGATAAAAGGATTACCGCCCGGCCCGATTTCAAATCCCGGCATGGAATCCATGCTTGCCGTCCTATATCCCCCTTCCGTTGATTATCTTTATTTTGTGTCTAAAAACGATGGCTCGCACCACTTTTCATCCGACCTCAAGTCCCACAACAAAGCCGTCCGAAAATACCAGATTAAAAAAAGGAGAAGACGTTAGCGCTTTCCCGCCAACAACGGAACGGCAAAAGACCACCCGCTTACCCAATTCCCAAGTGCAGACAAAAAATGACTATATTTAATGATAATGAAAAATAGTCTTGACTATCTTTCATTATTGTGAATAATAGTCGTCATGGAAAGCAGGGCATTATATGTAAAAATGTGGAAAGAGCTTGCCGCGGACAAGAGCATGATCTTTCTCGCTGGACCTCGCCAGTCAGGAAAAACGACTCTTGCGCATATAATCGCGCGTTTCTATCCGAATAACCTTTACTTCGATTGGGACATTCCAACATGCCAAAAACAACTCATCGAAAATCCGTTTTTTTTCGAAGCCATCGAACGAAAGGATTTATCAAATCCCTTAATTATATTAGACGAGATACACAAGTACAAAAACTGGAAAAACTATCTCAAAGGCGTCTACGATCAATTTCATGAGAATTATCAATTTCTCGTCTCAGGAAGCGGGCGTCTTGATGTATATCAGAAAGGTGGCGATTCGCTGGCAGGCCGTTATTTCCTTTTTCATCTCTGGCCATTTACTGTTGCCGAACGGGGAGAAAACAACCTCACACTGAACGAGTTCCTGAATAATCCCATTCATATCAGTATGGAACGGACAGCCGAACTCAAAGAAATTTGGCAACAGCTCTTTGCCTTAAGCGGCTTTCCGGAACCTTTTCTGTCAGGCCGTATGGCAACGTATCGTCGATGGTCGAATACTTACTCACGTCAGTTAATACGTGAGGATATTCGTGACCTGACTGGCGTTAAATCTATCGGGTATCTGGAAACACTCTATCTTCTGTTGCCATCGAAGGTGGGCAGTCCCATATCCGTTTCTTCCCTTGCCGGGGATTTACATGTATCCTATAATTCGGTCAGAAACTGGTTAACAGTATTCGAACGATTCTTCCTCATCTTCGGTATCTCCCCGTGGACCCGAAAAATATCGCGTGCCATCCAGAAAGAACAGAAGGTCTACATTATGGATACTCCCCTCATAAAGGATGCGGCAGCCCGGTTTGAAAATATGGTGGCCCTGGAGTTATGGCGTGCGATTTCAGCATGGAATGACATGGGATACGGTCGATTTTCGCTCCACTTCATAAAAAATAAGGAGAAGCAGGAGGTAGATTTTCTGATTGCCAACGAAGGAGATCCGATCCTTCTAATAGAGGCCAAGCTTACAGACACTCAACCATCAACCGCCCTGAAAAAATTCCAGCTTGCTCTCGGCATACCGGCGGTACAACTTAATAACGAAGGCGAGGGATACAGAGTGGTATCGAACGGCAACTACTCTATTCTGGTTGCTCCCGCATATCAATGGCTTTCCCTCTTGCCGTAAGTTTACAATCCTCCTGGATAAGGAAAAGATTACCGACGAATAGTAAACAGCAAAAAGAGGAGATTCTCAATATCCGGATCTCAAATATTTTTCCTTGACAAACCTCCTGAAGGGTGTATTTTCATCAATTAGTTCAATGAGATATAG
>CAZZBF010000048.1:0-18008 GCA_964652795.1 uncultured Syntrophales bacterium
GTGCTGCGGGGAGATCCTACTGTTAAGGAAATATGTTGATTTCATTCGCTCGCTATTCGGTTCAAAAAATTCAAAAACCGATTTCTCCAAGAAAACCGTCAAGGTTCAAGAGCACAGGATTTTCCCCTCCGAGCTCAGTAAGTCTCCTGCCATTTTCTGCAAGCTCGGCGATTTCATCATCTACCGGAAGACTGACTACAAAATCGGCTCCGGTAAATTCCTTCACCATGGTAATAGATTCGGGAAGTTTATTCCGGCGGACGCGGTTGACAATTATGGCAAGACGATCATATTGGATTCCCATTTCCTGCGTGAGTACATGAAGACGTTTGACCGTTTCAAAACCGAGTCTGGACGGGTCGGTTATCATAACCAGAAGGTCTATCTTTTGAATAATGCGTCGCGACAGATTCTCCAGGCCAGCTTCATTATCAAGAATCACAAAAGGATACTGAGATATAATTTCGTTAAGTACAAATTTGAGAACGTTGTTAGCGTAGCAGTAACATCCCGGTCCTTCCGGACGTCCCATGGCAATGAGATCAAAATCATCGGCTTCAACGAGACTCTCGGCAATTTTCAGTTCCAGCAGCCGCTGTTTATCAATACCGGTGCCAATACCCCTGCTGGAAATCCGCTTTGCGTCCTCACGAACACTGCCAACCGACTTTTCGGCGTGAACACCGAGAACCGAATCAAGACAGGTATTCGGATCCGCGTCCA
Organism: uncultured Syntrophales bacterium; assembly: GCA_964652795.1. Lineage (GTDB taxonomy): Bacteria > Desulfobacterota > Syntrophia > Syntrophales > JADFWA01 > JAUSPI01. The sequence continues at coordinate 724 of CAZZBF010000048.1, forward strand.
CGGCAAGCACCGGAAGGCAATTCCGCGCGATGAGCCGGTTCACCAGCAAACCCGCGACAGTCGTTTTACCGACCCCTCCTTTTCCTGTTATCGCAATCAGAAAACTCATTAAAACGGTGTCTCCCTTTATTCTCTTGTAAAAAGTCAGTTTTCTTCGCTCAAAACCATTTTGGGGATGCTGTTATCGCCCGACTAAAAATCTAAAACTCGTGCTTACGCACTCAAACAGTTAGATTTTCTTAACACCGGTCACTACCAGCATCTTTTTCCCAAAATGCTTAGATGACTTGCGTGATTCTACGAATGCGCTCCGAAAGGACTTTTTGCGAACTTATTTTTATTATTCTTAGATGCCGGTAGCGTCCTCTCTCACTTTACAAGACGGTCCAGTATTTCTTCGAATCTGCCAATCAGATCCTCAGGTAACCCGTCAAGTACAGAATGACCGGATCTATCCAGACGGCGGAGGTCATCCGAGTATGGAATAACGCCGATAAGTTCATTGTCGGGAAATGCCTGTCTGATAAATTTTTCATCATCAGACCCGCTTACCTTGTTGGCCACAAGAAGTATATTGTCAAGACCGATATCTCCAGCCAACCGTATAATACGACGGGTGCTGTCGACGGCGCTCTGTCCCGGTTCCAGAACCACTATCATCGTGTCAACACCACGTGCCGTCGCTCGGCCGAGATGTTCCACTCCCGCTTCCATATCCAGGATCAGCATATCATCCCTGCGCAATACCAGATCGGTAATCAGCGCGCGCATTAATACACTCTCCGGGCAGGCGCATCCGCTACCGCCGCGGTTGATAGCCCCCAGTACCAGCAGCGCGACATCTTCATGAAAAACGGCATAGTTATCGGAAATGTCCGAAACCTCGGGATTCAGCTTGAAAATCTGGCCATACTCCCTCACCTTCGCCCCGGTGCGCTCCTCGATAAGAGCCGCGTGATCGGCAATGGGTATTACCTGCCTCTGCTTTTCCTCAGGAAAGCCTAAGATTGTCGAAAGATTCGCGTCCGGATCCGCGTCGACCGCCAGCACCTTCATTCCACGACGGGCTATAAGCAGCGCCAAAGCTGCCGCCAGTGTGGATTTGCCGACGCCTCCCTTCCCTGATATTGCAAGTTTCACTGCCAACCTCTTTAGAATCCGTACTTGTTTTTCATTGCTTTCGACAGGATGTCGGTCAGTTCAAACACCTTTTCCGCGTCCGCCGGCTCCATTGAGCCCGTACCGCAAGAGGGTGTCAACATAGCCTGTGTCGCGATGAGCTGTTTATCAATTCCCCTGGATGCCAGATTGTCCATCACTTTTTCGAAATGATCCGTAAGAGACTCGACTGTCTGTTCTCTTATTGCCGTCGATGTCGGTACCACACCCCAGGCCAATATACCCCCGTTTTCAAGGTGCGTTTTAACCGCCTCCGGATACATGGCAATAGTCTCGCCAAACTCGAAAGCGTCAAAGTTCACAATGTCGACACCGGCATCGATCAAAATACTCCACTCGGTATTACCGCAGCAGTGAACTCCCGCAATACCGCCGTCGGCATGTATAGCTTCAACCATATCAGCAATGTGCCGCACAACATCCTCGCGTCTGACAGATATATACGTGGAACTGCCGAAAGCGGACAGAATCGGCTCATCCACGAAACATATAACTTTCTCTGAAAAGGGCCTGAACTTCTGAATCTGCCAGCGGCACTTCATCGCAAGCGCCTTAATGATTATATCACGGAACTCTTCATTGTAGTAAACTGCTCTCTTGTTTTCATCAACGATGGTAAGAGCGAAACTGCAAGGCCCCGTCGTCTGAACTTTCACACAGGACAGCTTGTTGTTCAGCGTTCTGAGCCGGTCCTCCATGGCATAAATCCCTTTTGAAAACTCCGGGCTGATTGCCATGGAAGAACAGTCACCATTTCCGTCATCAGGATCCATTGCCATCAAATAATTCTCATAAAAAACGGCTAATTCATCATAGTAATCTCCGGAAGTGTCAAAATACATTCGGTTTTTCTCACGGTCTATAACTATGCGAGGCATTCCCTCAGAATATTGAATCTCCATCTGTTCATTAAGCCCGAGCCGCGGCAACTGCGGCCATGTCGGAGCCTCACTCAATCTGGAAAGTGAAACATCGACAGCATGCCGAGGATCTTCAAAAGGCATACTGCCGATTCCGGTAGCTAAAAATTCTGGTTTTGCAATCATTTTGATTTTCCTTCCTGACGCAGATGACACAGTTATTTTTCGCGACAGCCATCTACAATATTGGTTTCTATTTGCACTGAGTCCAGCGTCTTGCCCGTCATTTTCCCGGTCCATTCAGGCAGGACATCGAGACCGATTTTGGTAGGATACAATAAGTATTGCAAAGGTACCTGTTTGTCAATTGAAAAAATTGTGTCGGACAAGCCTCTCTATTGAAGCACTCCGCAGCAAGCTGCAGGGAGCTCTTACTGTTAAGGAAATATGCAGCGGGGAACAAAGTAATTCGGAGAATAATGCGCTCGCTGTTCAGTTCACTTTTCTTCCATTCCCGAGTAATATAACATCTTGCAGCCAATTCTCATTGACATACAAAAACTATTTTCTTATACTTTCCAATAAGTAAAGCGAGTTCTTATTAAATAAAATGGGGAGACAGCTTCAGGTTTGAATAAGATCATACGGTATTGGAGCTAAAGGGATGCGAACCCCATTTTCTGACCGGATTTTCGGATAGGATTGGAAGCTCCCAATATAAACCGATTATTTAAAGAAAAGGAGGGCAAAGCAATGAAAGAAAATGGATTGGCAAACATGTTTTTGAGGCATTTTGTCATGGCAATTCCATGGGGGCTTGTTTTTTTAATAGTTTTTTTCATCGCATCAGCGAACCTCAAGCAGCAGGTCAAAGAAAGCATAGATTATTCAATAAAGGCAGGTCTTTACGAAGTGACCAGAGTGGCAGTCGATCATAACATTCTCACTGGCATAAAAAAGAACGTAAAAGAAAGCATTGAATTCGTTGCCAAGACTGAGACGGCAGAGATAAAAAAACTCTTGAATGACCCACAGGTCAAACAGGACATTAAAGAGGCCTTAGAATACGGCGGCAAACATTTTCGGTAGTTCCCGAATGTACGAGATGAAACTTCCGCGAAATCTCCCTTTCGGTCACTTCGAAGCGTCCCGAGCGGAGTGAGTAAACGAATAGTCTCGGCAATTTCTTCAACCGAACAAACGTGCTGGAAAAACTGCTTTTTTATTTGAAGTCAACAGGAGCTAAAATGTATGCAGTAATTATGGCAGGCGGCAGAGGCACCAGGTTCTGGCCGAAAAGCAGGGAAAAGATGCCGAAACATCTCCTGGATATCCTGGGTAAAAAAACAATTATTCAGGAAACTGTCGACAGGATAGGCCCACTAATTCCGTTAAAAAATATCCTCATAGTAACATCCATCAACCACTCCGAGGTGATTAAGCGACAGCTTCCAAACCTGCCGGAAGAAAATATAATAGTTGAACCGATCGGCAGAAATACCGCCCCGTGTATCGGCCTGGCAGCAATGCACATCAAAAAGAAAACCCCGGAAGGTGTCATGTTTGTACTGCCATCAGATCATTATATTCGCGATGAAGAGGCTTTCCGGCGCACCATCGCCATAGCCGGCGAAATGGCACAAAGGAAAAATCACCTTTTAACCATAGGGATAAAACCAACCGGCCCCGAAACCGGTTACGGCTATATGGAACAGGGAGAAATAGTAACTTCAATAAGGGGTAAAGAAATATTTCAGGTAAAATCCTTCCGGGAAAAACCTGACATCGAGCAGGCAAAAACCTTTCTGGAGAACGGAAGTTTTCTCTGGAACAGCGGAATGTTTATATGGAAAGTTTCAACTATACTGAATAAGATAGAAAAACTGCTTCCAGATCTTTACAAGAGGCTTAAAGAAATAGAAAACGCTCTCGGCACCGATAGTGAAAAAAACATTATTGACAAAACATACAAGGAAATAACGCCGATTTCCATAGACAATGGAATTATGGAGAAGTCCGACAAAATACTTCTTGTCACAGGAGATTTCGGTTGGAGTGATATAGGAAGCTGGAATGCCTTATGGGAAATGTGGGACAAAGATGAAAATGGCAATGCCGTCAAGGGGCGTTTTATAGGTGTTGATTCCTCAAACTCGCTTATCTACAGCCCCGACAAACTGGTTGCTCTGGTGGGTGTGAAAGATCTGGTTGTCGTGGAAACAGCAGATTCTCTTCTGGTATGCAAAAAGAAAGCTTCTCAGGATGTGAAAAAGCTGGTAGAAATACTCGAAGAAAAGAATATGAAAGAATACCTGTAGGAACGGATATAACAAAAAATGGAAAAACCTTTATTGAGAGCGGATATTCAGCCTGTCCCCGCCATGGCCGGGGAACGACAGGTAATTACGTTCATCGACCCTTTTCGTCTGGCCGAAAACAGCATCGCAATAGATATACGATTACTTCCCATGTTAAGGTTGCTCAACGGACAACATGATCTGAGAGATATTCAAAGAGAGATGACGATTAATCAGCAAGGTCAGATTGCATACCTGTCGGAGATCGAAACATTTATCGACCATCTCGATAAGGCCTTTCTTTTAAATAGTGCTTCGTTTAGAAAAAAGATGGAGGGGCTGCGTGAGGATTTCAGGTCTCAGCAAGACCGCCATCCTGTACTCGCGGGAAGATGCTATGAATCCGATCCTGACAGGCTCGGCCGATTTATCGAAGAAGTTGAAAGCGTTCTTCCTCAGATTAATTCGGACATCACCCCCAAAAACATCACTGGCATTCTGGCCCCCCATATAGACATCAATGTAGCCAAGACAGCCTACATCAACCTCTACCGCCGGTTGAAGGGGGGAAAATACAATCTCGTCATTATTTTCGGAATAAATCACCAGTCCCAGGATGGACTTTATTCAATATCCGAAAAAAATTATATAACCCCTTTCGGCAAATTAGAATCTGACAAGGATTTTATTTCAGAACTAAAATCAAGGGTTCCCGGGGGAACTCTATCCACGGATGATTTTTGCCATAAAATCGAACATTCCATCGAGTTTCAGACAGTTTTTCTCCATTACTATTTAAAAGAACCGATATCAATCGTACCGATCCTCTGCGGAGGAATTCACGAATTTATTTTGCCTAAAAAAAATATCTTTGATGATACTCGTTTTATGGGAATGGCAGAGACGCTCGAAGAGATGATTAAGGACAGAAATGGAAACGTCCTGCTTGTTTCAGGCGTGGATTTCTCACATGTGGGACCGAAATTCGGCAATAAGATGCCGGCAGATTCCATTCTGCCTCAGGCTCAATCAAATGACCATTCGATTATTTCGTCTGTTTTAAAAGGTGAGCCGGAAAAGATTTATGAAAACGCGGTTGAAACACAGGATCAATTTAACGTATGCGGTCTTCCATCCATCCTTATTTTCTCAAGATTGCTGAAGGGAAGCAACGGGGAACTCCTTTCCCACGAAATCTACAACGAAACCGTAACAAGCAGCGCTGTAACATATGCGTCAATGATCTTCACCGAGAAAACCTGAATCCGCATTATATGAAATAATGAAAAACATAAAAAACATTTTACCCTACCCTCTTATACTCAAGCCGATTTTCAAGGAAAAGCCGTGGGGAGGAAGAAGACTGGGAACTGTCCTCGGCAAAAATCTTCCCCCCGATGTCCCTATCGGGGAATCCTGGGAGCTTACTATCCGCCCCCGGGAAACAAGCATCATTACCAATGGTCCCCTTGCGGGAAAAACCCTTCTTGAGGCTTGCGCGCTTTACGGAATATCGCCTTTTGAAGATAGCAGGTTCCCTCTTTTGATAAAATTTATCGATGCGCATGACACCCTTTCGGTGCAGGTCCACCCGGATGACAGATATGTTTCACTCCATGAAGACACTGAAGATTCGGGCAAGAATGAGATGTGGCATATTCTTTTAGCAGACCCCGGATCAAGCATTATCCTGGGCCTGAAGGAAGGAATTACAGGGAAAGACCTTCGCAGAGCTATTAAAGATAAGTCTCTGGAGGATTATCTCAACAAGATTCCCGTAAAAGAAGGAGATACTTTTTTTATTCCTTCCGGAGCCGTTCACGCCATAGGCAGGGGGATTGTGCTGGCTGAAATCCAGCAAAACTCCGATATCACATACAGATTATACGACTGGGAACGGGTTGACAATGAGGGAAACCCGAGGGAACTGCATATTGAAAAGGCACTGGATGTCATTGATTTTTCTTTTATCGATGCCAAAAGGGCTGAAACAATCACCATTTATGAAGGCGAAAACAAAAAAACCGTACTGGTTAACTCCCCTTATTTCGTCTCTGAATTACTGGAAATCAGTGAGGAAATCTTTCAAACCGTGTCTTATAACTTCTCCATTTTTTCCATACTCGACGGCAGGTTAACTATCGAGTGCAGTTACGGTGAAGTCAATGTGAAAAAAGGTGAGACCGTTTTTCTTCCAAGCGGCTCCGATTATAAATTATCTCCTGATACCCCTTCAAAAATGCTGAAGACTCAGACAAAATAAAAGGGAGTTCTCAATCCCGGAAACAACAACATCAAGGCTCCCCGCAATCGACCGCCGTTCAGTCCAATAAGGAACCGCGCAGGCGCGTCTGCCGTACCGCGAATACTTAAATGCCATAAAGATAATAAATGAAAGCTCTGAAGCTCACTTCACTCTTTTCAGTTTAAGCACAAAAGCAGCGCCTTTCGGTTCATTGTTTTCAACGTGAACACTTCCACCATAATTTTCTATGGTCTCCTTAACTATGAATAACCCCAGACCTGTACTGGCCGCTTCACCATACGCGAAATCCTCTTCAAAAATTTGTTCCTTTATATGGTCAGGAATCCCGGTCCCGTTATCGGCAATCCTGATTTCATAAATATCTCTCGCTTTTTCTATCTTTATTTCTAACCTGTCAGCCTTGCCATGAAGCGAGGCGTTGAATATTATATTGTCTATCACTGAACTGAAGGTCTTATCCGCGAGAACCTCTCCCCTCCCTTTAATAGTAAACTGAATAGACGGATAGCTCTTCATAACTTCCTTTATTGTTTTTCTGATATTGTACAGCTTAAGGTCTCTGTGTTGTGAAATAAAAATCTCAAGCTCCTTCATCCTTCCTATCAGCTCAACGCTCTTATTAACACGGTCATACGCATCTTTGAGGAACCTCTCCTCCCGTGATTCGTCATAAAGTCTCAAAGCGCTCCTGATAACGGACAGGTCATTTGTCACATCATGCCTTAAAATCTTGTTGATCAGTGCAACGTGATAACGGCTGGCCTTCAATTCATTCTCGGCATTTCTGCTACCCGTGAAGTCCTGCAAGGTTTCTATCGCTCCGGTGATTTTTCCGTCGTGGTCTCTAAGTGGCGCGGCGGTAAAGAAAAACCATCTGCCGCCTTCACCACCCATATCAGGGAAGAAATCCTCGGCCTCGTAAGCCCCCTTGACAAGGACAGATTTTTGGCACTTGTCCCCGTAGTACCTTGAAATTTCCTCCTCCGGCGCTTCATCCACTATAAGATCAGCCATAACAGGCCTTTTTTCAGTATAGAAAGCCGACCACTGCTTCGTGGTTCCAATCACTTCATCCGCCGGGATGCCCGTACTGTTTTCGCACGCCCTGTTCCAGTGCGTGACGGTATGCTTTTCGTCGATCACAAAAACCGGAATAGACGTTCCATTAACTATCTGTGAAAGTCTTTCTCTGCTTTCCCATAGAGCCTTCTCAATTTGTTTACGCCCGGTTATATCACGGGAAGTCAGTATGACTCCTTCAATTCGGCCATTTTCATCTGTCGCAAAATTACCGATTGTTTCACACCAAATATAGTGACCATCGGCATGTCTGACACGGTATTCGGCTCTTACCGGCGTGGACGTGGCAACAGCATTTTTAAAAATAAATTCAACGCTATTCATGTCTTCCGGATGCACAAAATCGAAAACAGATTTGCCGATTTCTTCTTCCAGATCATATCCCAGAATTATCTTATGAGACGGACTGTAATATTGGAGTGTTCCGTTTGTGTCAGCCAGGACAATCATATCGGATATGTTATCGGTAATGACACTCAACATGTCCTCAGTTCGTTTTGTATCTTCCTGAACTGTTTCGTTTTTTTCACTCTGGTTATACAACAGGGTATTGATTCTTAATAATTCGTCATTTTTTTCAACAATTGTCTTCGCGAGTTTGTCACGATGTTCAATCAGAAATTCCACGATGTCGTTCTTAATAATTACACCGACAAATTTACTATCATCGAACACGGGCAAAACAAAGCTGCCGGTTTTTCGCATATCAGCCAGCACAGACTCGACACTGTCAGTGATTTTCAAACGAGGCTTCGGTGAAAGACAGTCTTCAATAAGTTGGTAGGAAGCCTGGGCAATGTCGTCAGTTGTGATGATGCCCCTGAATTGATCATAATAATCCATGACAACAAGAAATCGGTTTTTTAACAAACTGTTTTCGACCGATGCCACCTCTTCCCCGGGTGAGACGCGTTCATATACAGATCGTATAATTTTATTGATCTTCATATTTAGATTTCTATGAAAGCTTTATATTCCTATAAGGTACGTTGAAATGATTGAAAGTTTTCAGCTAACCAGCCCCGTTTATCACCGGTTAAGAATTGAAGAGAATATCAGCAGTAGAATAGTATTCAACCTAACATTAAGAGTTACAATAAGTCGATATAGCAAGTCAACTTATAATAAAAACTTAAAATCAAAGAAAGTATATCTCCGTCCTTATGAGATTTGCCGGTGCGCTCCCAGCAGTAAATGCAAATATGCTGGAAGGCTTGGCTGGACCGGCCTCTCCTATCTAGTTTTATTAAGGTATACTCTTAGCAGATCCCTCCACGTTATAATTCCCTCGATTTTTCCGTCCGACGAGGTAACCGGAAGACAAGAGATTCTATTCTCCATCAGGAGGTTCATCGCGGTCTTTATGCTGGTGCTCCTGCTCACCGTAATGGGTCTACGGGTCATAATCTGGTGGACTTTTTTATTCAGAAAGGCGACGTCCCGTGTTGTCTCTGAAACCGTATCCAGAAAAGGACTTATCACCCTGAGAACATCACGATCGGATAATATTCCAACCAGCTTCCGGCCGTTAACGACCAGAAGATGATGGAATTGGGCGGCTTTCAGAATCTCGCGTATTGTTCCAATTGAATCATCCATTCTTACCGTGAATACTTCCTGTGTCATAACCGGTTCAACTGTCATCAGATTTCCTCCGTTCTGGCGTTTAACATATATTATTTAGCCGATTGAAGCTCCCCGCGGCAAGCTGCGGGGAGCGAAGTAATTCGAAGAATAATGCGCTCGCTGTTCAGTTCATAATTTGCCTCATGAAAAATCATCTGGAAAAAAGAAAACAACAAATCCAATATCTACATTGAAGAAACGGGACTTGTTTACACTCCGCCCATGATTCCCTTTTTAGTAATCGTAAAAAAGGCTGTTCTTAATGACTGCAACTTCAATGAATCCGGCATTTTAAATACTAAGTCAATCTTCCTTGTCAAGGATTTTATATAAAAGTATCTTTATTATTAAACACTGTTGTTAGAACTGTTTGGGGATATCCCTCAGCCTGCCGCGGGGCAGTTCGTTCAGATGTGCATTTCCACCACATCCCCGTCCTGCATGACGTAATCTCTCTGTACCATCTGTCCATCACGAACAGACTTACCCCAAATTTTGGCGTGTTTCAATTTCTCCACGAAATCCTTGTGTATCTTACCGGCCATTTCTTCGAGAGTACTTTCCTTTGGAATTACAAACGGGGATTTCATGTCGGGTTCCTTTCCGGGGGCCTTGGTATATACCCGGATAATCTCTGACAATTTAAAAAGCTTTTCAACGAAGGCCATAAGGTTTTTCCCCGTGCGGACAGAAATGCCGATACAAGGCAATGTTACTCCGGTCAATTCCAGGAAAGTCTTAAAATCCTCTTCGTCCCCCGGTTTATCCATCTTGTTAACGACAACAAAAATTTTTTTTATGACCGGGGGTTTTGTCAAATCCTCCGGAATGGGGATATTTTCCGGAAAGACGCGGAACGTTTGAAGAATACGCATTATATCTTCAAATTGCTGCAGGATATCCGTATGGAGATCCAGAAGAATGACCACTATGTCGGTCCGCCGAATCAAATCAGCCATCGATGGGTCGATGTAATCCGTTGTAATTGGAGGGGTATCCACGAGCTGAAACTGTATATCTTCATAGGAAACCATTCCCGGTGTGGGCTTGTGTGTTGTGTGAGGAAAACCAGCTACTTCGGGTGAAGCATTCGTTAATATATCAACGAGAGCCGACTTGCCGGCATTGGGAGCACCCACGACAACAGCCTGAGCCGCTCCTTCCTTATCAATAGCAAAGGGAGACTTTTGCTTCACACCCCCCTTTTTTTTCAGTACCTGATCTTTGAATTTAGAGATACGCCGTCGAAGATCGGCCCTGAGTTTATCGGTGCCCTTGTGCTTGGGCAGAATGGTGAGCATCTCTTCCAAGACTTCTACTTTGGCATCCGGGGTTTTTGCCTCACGATACCGTTTTTCCGCTTCCAGATATGCTGGTGGCAGGTTGGCCGGCATGAATTTTCACTCCTCTTAAGAACAACAGGATCATCCTTGACTTACGCAGGAACTGAAAATAATTTGCTCAGGTCGCGAAAAAAATCATACACCAAAACAATTCAAAATTTCAATAAATGTTCATATCAACACCGCTTTCTTTACTCTTCCCATCATACGTTTTTTTGTTGTTGACAAGATATAACAAATGGCGTGATTATTGTGGCGGTCATCTCCCTTGTCCTGCGAGGGATGGATATTTACGGATTGGAAGTGAAAAAATTTATTTCGACGGAGGAATTACCCGCGTGATGATATGCCATAACTGCGGAAAGGAACTCGACACAGACCTAAAAGTGGGCAGAAGAGATACCTGTCCTTTTTGCGATACGGATCTCCACGTCTGTCTAAACTGCCGATTCTACGACCCGGGGTTATACAACCAGTGCAGAGAATCACAGGCGGAAAGGGTCGTTGACAAGGAGAAAAGTAATTTCTGTGATTATTTTAACTTCAGAGATTCCGCCGACGGCGAAAATACCGAAGAAAAAAAACAAAGCGCGAGAGAAAAATTAGAAGCCCTCTTTAAAAAATGACCGGAAGCAAACCAGATTTCCGTCTTTCCGCAAAGAGTTTTGATCACTTACAATTTACACAATAAAACAGTTGACAAATATATTGACATTTATTAAAACATATATCAACTAACTATACGTAATATAAATATATTCATGTGACATATTTGGTGACAATATTATGGACAAAAATCTTGTCAAAAAAATCCCGACCTTTAAATCCGGAAATTTTGTATTCAGTCAAAAATGCTCATTTAATGAAATATTCCCTCTGCTTGTAGAAGCACAAATAACCTACAAGACATTAAGTGACCTGCCTATATTACCTGAGTGGTCATCGAGGTTTGAAGAAGAAATTATCCGCCGGTCTATATTCGGCACAGCGGCCCTGGAAGGCAATCCTTTAAAAGAAGACGAAGTCGCGAAAATAATCGATGAAACTCATAAATCCGGCAAGTTAAAACAGGCGGAACAGGAAATAGAAAATCTTAAGTCAATATACGATTTTGTCAAGGAGCTGGAACCCGTTGACTCCGCGGTTGAACTTACCGAAGAATTAATAAAGGAAGTTCACGCCACCATTACGGAAAAAGTTGATTATGTCTCTAATGTACCCGGAATATATCGGAATCATCAGGTCAAAGTCGGTAATAAAGAACATGGCGGGGTATACACTCCACCTAAGTGCCTGCCGGACATAGAAAAACTGATGAAAGAATTTATTGTATGGATCAACAGCGAACCCCTGAAAGGTGAAGACCCTTATATAAGGGCAGGACTGGCTCATTATCACCTGGGTCTGATTCATCCTTTTGGCGACGGAAACGGCAGGACAGCCAGAATAATAGAGGCTTTGTTATTAAAATTAAAGGGCATTCAATATGTTCCCACAATGCTTTCGAACTATTACTATAAAAATATGGATGATTACTTCTGGGCGTTTTCCCTCGCCAGGAAAAACAAAGAAAAAGACACTACGGCTTTTATAAAATTTGTGTTACAGGGAACGGTAGACTCGCTGAATGAAATCAAAGGGGGAATTACCTATTATATCAGGTTGTTAGCAATGCGCGATTACTACACTTTCCTCAGAAACTCGAAAAAATTGATCCAACGACAGTACGATCTCCTGAATCTATGGTTGGACTATCTAAAACCCTTTTCTCTTCAGGATTTATTTAATCTTCCACCTTTTAATGCCCTTTACAGGAATGTAACTGAAAGAACCGCAAGGCGGGATCTGAAAAAATTGCTGGAAATGGGTTTGATTCGGCTAAAAAATAATAAATACGAATTAAACATAAGAAGACTCGGATAAGCGCGTAAAAGGAACAACATAAATAGTTAAAAAACCACCAACGGGTCAGGCCCTGGTCACTTCCGCTTTCATTTCTTCTTTGTAATATTCATAATATCTGAAAACTTTTTTGATATAGCGCTTTGTGGCTCCGAAAGGCGGGACGCCCTGATACAGCTTGACCTTCCTGCTGCCGGCATTGTAAGCCGCGAGAGCCAGTCTGGTATCTCCATCGAATTGATTCATTAGATGTTTTAAATATTTGACACCGGCGTTAATATTATGTTCCGGATTGAAGCTGTCTTCCACACCAAGCGCTCTGGCAGTTTCCGGCATCAACTGCATAAGACCTTCAGCGCCTTTTTGGGAAACCGCCCTAGGATTGTAGCCGGATTCCGCCATAATAACAGCCTTAACGAGGGCTGGATCAATCTGGTGGCGGTTTGCCGCTTCAAGCACAATCGGGTGAAATAGCTCTTCGGCTTCCTTACCGCGAACATAAGTTGATCCCTTTTCCGGGACGGCGGGAACGGAACTTACCAGCAAAGGTTTTCCGGTTAGAAATGTATAAATCACTGATTGCAGTTGACGAGGGGAGTTATAAAAGAAAAAAATAATCAGAGTTATTATTATCATAAATGCCCAACAGGATCGAAGCGCCGGACATTGGGTTATCGGTAATTCTTCGTTCATTTCAATCCTCCTTTTTCAACGGTTTGGAACTTAGAGGAATGAAGATATTATGTCAAGACAAAAAACGCAATATATTGTGGTTTCAGAAGTTAAGTCCCGGGAATAACTAAATAACGGTTTCGGTCCCGCGTAATCAAACTTTGCCTTTTTTATTGACAAGACATCCCGTATTGTCAGATATTGTCTTATTAAGAAACCATGAACAGATTTAATATCATTACAGATTTTGAGCCCAGGGGTGACCAGCCGCAGGCGATAGAAAAGCTCGCGGACGGTGTCAAAAACGGGTCGAAACATCAGGTGCTCTTAGGCGTTACCGGTTCGGGTAAGACCTTTACCATAGCCAATGTTATCGCGAAAGTTCAGAGGCCGTCCCTTGTCATAGCCCCGAACAAAACCTTGGCCGCCCAGCTTTACAGCGAGTTCAAGACCCTCTTTCCCGGAAACGCGGTGGAATATTTTGTCAGTTATTACGACTATTACCAGCCCGAGGCGTACATCCCGAAAACAGATACCTATATCGAAAAAGACTCATCTATTAACGATGATATCGATAAGATGAGGCATTCCGCCACCCATTCCCTCATGGAGAGGAAGGACGTGATTATCGTGGCCAGCGTCTCCTGTATATACGGGCTCGGCTCGCCGGAAGAATACCACGGTATGCTGCTGCACCTTAATGAAGGGATGGAAATAGAGCGGGATGACATGCTCCGAAAACTCGTTGAAATACAGTACGAACGCAACGATATTGACTTTTACCGCGGAATTTTTCGTGTCCGCGGGGACATGGTCGAAATAATGCCCGCCTACGAAGGAGAAAAGGCGATAAGGGTTGAATTTTTCGGGGATTCCATAGAATCCATATCGGTCAGCGACCCCCTTCGGGGAAAGAGGCTAAACCGTCTGGGAAAAATCACGATTCACCCCAACAGTCATTACGTGACCACCAGTGTAAATATAAAGCGGGCTATTTCAACGATAAGAGCGGAACTGGAAATCAGACTCAAGGAACTGGAATCACAGAACAAACTTTTGGAAGTTCAGAGGCTGGAACAGCGGACAAAATTCGATATAGAGATGATGGAGGAGATGGGCTACTGTCAGGGAATAGAAAATTATTCGCGTCACATCACCGGAAGAAAACCCGGGCAGCCGCCACCCACACTTATGGAATACCTCCCCGACGATGCACTTGTAATAATAGATGAAAGCCACGTCACAATTCCTCAACTGATCGGAATGTATAAGGGAGACAGATCGAGAAAGGAAACTCTTGTCAAGTACGGCTTTCGACTCCCCTCGGCACTGGATAACCGCCCGCTTATGTTCGAAGAATTCGAGGCATTCCCCTATCAAAGACTCTACATTTCGGCCACACCGGCCGATTACGAAATAAACAAAGCCGGCGGGAAAACCGTGGAGCAGATAATCAGGCCTACCGGTCTCATGGATCCGGAGGTTATCGTTATGCCTGTTACCCACCAGGTTGATTCCCTTCTTGGGGAAATTAACAAACGCGTGGAAAAGGGAGAGCGGGTTCTCGTTACCACGCTGACAAAGAGGATGGCCGAAAACCTGAGTGAACACTACCGGAATCTTGGTGTGAAGGTAAGATACCTCCACTCCGATATCGACACGCTGGAGCGGGTGAAGATTATAAGGGATCTGAGAATGGGCGAATTCGACGTCCTCGTCGGCATCAATCTTTTGAGAGAGGGTCTCGATATTCCCGAAGTCTCTCTCGTGGCTATACTCGACGCCGATAAGGAAGGATTCTTACGCTCCGAACGCTCATTGATACAGACAAGCGGCAGGGCTGCCAGGAATGTGGCGGGGCAGGTCATCATGTACGCGGACAAAATCACCGGCGGGATACAGGCGTGCCTGAAAGAAACGGAGCGGCGAAGAGAAATTCAGAAAAGATACAATGAGGAAAACGGCATAACTCCCGAAACTATTAAAAAATCCATCGATAACATCCTTGCCTCCGTCTATGAAGCGGATTACGTTACCGTCCCGGTCATCCGGGAGGAGATAGAGGAATATGTTTCGGAAGAGGACATCCAGGCATTGATAGAAAAACTTAAAAAAGAGATGCAGGCCGCGGCGAAAGAGCTCGAATTTGAAAAAGCGGCGGCTATCAGGGACAGGATAAAAGAGCTTTCCAATGTGGAGATGGAAATAAAGGAGCTGGATTTCATTTATGGAAACTGATTCTTTGCTGGACAAGGCAAAAAACGCTCCCAGGACAACCGGCGTCTATCTCATGATGGGCAAAACCGGGCAGGCCATATATATCGGAAAGGCGAAAAACCTGAGAAGCAGAATACGCTCCTACTTCGGGGGAACCGATACGAGGCCCATGGTCTCTTTTCTTGTGCCCAAGGTTCACGATCTGGAGTTTATCGTGACGGATACGGAAAAGGAGGCCCTGATACTCGAAAATAACCTGATCAAGGAACACAAACCCCGCTACAACGTGGATTTTAAAGATGACAAGGCCTATTTTAACATACGGCTGGACACAAAAGACAAATTCCCCCGCTTTGAACTGGTAAGGCGCGTAAAAAAAGACGGGGCAAGATATTTCGGCCCTTATTCCTCCAGCGCCTCGGTAAAAGACACCCTCCATTTTCTTCAGAAGATATTCCCGCTGCGCACCTGCGGTAATATGGAACTGAAATCCAGAAAGCGTCCCTGCATAGAATACGAGATACAGCGGTGTTCAGCCCCCTGCTGCGGTCTTATTAAAAGCGAAGAATATGACAAGCTGGTAAAGGACGCGGTGATTTTCTTAGAAGGCAGGGAGAAGAAACTCCTGTCCGCCCTCCGGTCAAGAATGACGGATGCCGCGAAACGGCTGAACTTTGAAGAGGCAGCCGTCATAAGAAACAAAATCACCGCCATAGAGGCGACCCTGGAAAAGCAGCGGATTATATCAATGTCATTTATGGATCGGGACGTCTTTGGCCTTTACACGGAAAGGGGTCTGACGCAGATATACGCTATTTTCATAAGAAAGGGAAAGATCATCGGCAGGAAGAAATTCCCGCTCGTTAAAACCGGATTCGATTCCTCCGAGATTCTTTCATCCCTCATTAAACGCTACTATGACGGCGACGCCTTTATACCGGAGGAAATAATAATCCCCGAGGACATCGACGACCGGAAGGTAATCGAAGAGTGGCTGACTGAAAAAAGGGAAGGAAGAGTATCGGTCGTGGTCCCGAAAAGAGGACAGAAGAAGGGACTTCTCAACATGGCGGTGGATAACGCGAAAAACATATTTCTGACGGAAAGAAGCGCAGACCATGACAAAGAGGAAGCGCTTCAGATTCTCTCAAAACAACTCCGTCTGAAAAGATTGCCGAACCGGATAGAATGTTTCGATATCTCAAATTTAGGCGGTACCGACGCTGTAGGTTCAATGGTGACGTTCGTGGGAGGCTCTCCACAGAAGTCGGAATACAGGCGCTTCAGGATAAAAACCGTTCACGGGATAGATGATTATGCCATGCTCTACGAGGTGCTGAAAAGACGATACAAAAACAAGGAAAATCCGCCCGACCTTATCATGGTTGATGGCGGCAAGGGACAGCTCGGTGTCGCGCTGACCGTTATGGAGGAGCTGGGAATAAAGGACATAGACATGATAGGTCTGGCCAAGGAAGCCGGCGACGGTATTCCCGGCGGGAAACGCGCATCGGTCAGCAAAGGAGAAGACAAGGTATACATCCCAAAAAGGAAAGACCCCGTCTATCTTTCAAGGTATCCCGACGCCCTGTTTCTGCTCCAGAGAGTGAGGGACGAGGCGCACCGTTTCGCTATTTCATATCACAGGAAACTTAAGAAAAAGAAGGATTTTCACTCTGTCCTCGACGAGATACCGGCGGTGGGCGAATTCAGAAAAAAAGCTCTTCTTACGCATTTTGGGAATATGGAAAAGATTAAAAAACTTGAAAGTTTAAAAAAGCATATTAAGCTCCTGGTGATCGTAGACAAAGAGAATAATGATCTTAATGAACCTTATATGCTC
>CAZZBF010000049.1:0-9112 GCA_964652795.1 uncultured Syntrophales bacterium
TTAATTATGGATGTTGCAGTACCTCTTTCCCGTTACAGCGATATGGTGTTATTTACTAAGGATACTGTTCGGGATTTTAATGCCTATGTTTTCGGCCACGCGGGTGACGGCAACATACATGTGGTGATAATGGATGACCCTGAGGATAAGAAAAGATGGGATTCCGTGGAGGCTGTAAATCGCCTCGTTGTCAGAAAGGCCCTCGAATTTGAGGGGACTTGCACGGGAGAGCATGGGGTCGGTATAGGCAAGAGAGAGTTTATGGAGTTGGAACACGGTAACAGCCTTGAAATTATGCGCAGATTGAAGAGTCAGCTCATTGATCCAACAGGAATTATGAATCCCGGGAAAATGTTTTTTTGAGAGCATATCTTTACAGTCGATACGGTTCCCCCCAAGCTGTTGAATCGGTTTGGCTTGACTCTTGATTAATCATTCTATGTGAGATTTTGCCGTTTTAACGGCGAGCTTTCTGTCTTTGGTGTACATCCACCATTGTGGTTGTGTCGTGTGCGGACCTGTTTCTTTTTCCCGCCCTCGACAATAATACCAATCGCCGAATCTCTCGACAGTAGCAAACGGGTGTTGGCCGGTGCAGAGAACGCTGCATGTTCGAATCTGCTTGAAAAAAATTGTCTCTTCAGGATCTTCCTCATTTGTCAGATCATCAGGCACGACTATGTGTGAAACATCAATGCCTTCCGCTTTCTTTTCATCCAGCCATTCTGAAATCGTCATTTATCCGTTCCCCTTTTCAGTGTACCGCATCTTTATTCCGATGCGTCCTACCATACAACATTACAGCATAAAGTTTAAGTTGGGTTTTATTGGATTTAAGACTGCTTGAGTCAATTATGGTTCATCCGGTTCTTGCACACTTATTAACAATGTCTTGCTTCCTGAAACAATAGATCTGACTTTACTGAAAGTATACAACACTTCAAACAGAAATAATTGATGGGCATTTTTTCTATAATTATGGTATGTAAGCAGAAAGGAAATCGTTAGGGTGATTACCAGCAGATATTGAGAAAATCGAAAAGAGTTTGTAAAGGCAACATATCCTCTTTATACATTCCTGACTATGATATACGGATTTTGCATAATCTGATGTTATAATTGAATTACGGCAGTTAATAAGATTTCCCTTCAATATTATTTACTATTTGGGTTAAAATATAGGATCATTAACCATAAATCTAAGGAACAAACCTCTTTTGTATAATAATTATTAGGGCAAAATTGAGGAGATACATTTTTGTCATTGAAAATTGAACAAACAAGGCTGGCAGTCTCAAAGGACATAGATCCGAAAAAAAAGTCGCAGCTCGGTCAATTTTTCACTCCCGAACCAATTGCACGATTCATGGCAGAGATGTTTGTTAATAATGATATTGACAATTGTCGTCTGCTAGATGCTGGTGCAGGGATTGGTTCGCTTTCAGCGGCATTTTTGGATAGATGGACATCTGGTGGTCTATTTTTTCAGCGTGTAGAACTAGATGCTTTTGAAATCGATAGCTCATTAAAAACATACTTAGCTCAGACATTTGAAAAATATAGTGAATATTCTGGTTTTAACATGATGATCCGAAGTAACGATTTTATTCACGCTGCTACGGACTATCTTTCCGGTGGTCTTTTTGCTGAAAAGTTTCCGAAATATACTCATGCAATCTTAAATCCACCTTATAAAAAGATGCGAAGCAACTCCGCTCATCGTGCTGCATTACGGAAGGTCGGCATTGAAACGGTGAATCTGTATTCCGCCTTCATTGCCTTATCCTTGTTATTACTTGATGATCAAGGACAAATTGTCGCCATTATTCCTCGCAGTTTTTGCAACGGGTTATATTATCGTCCATTCCGTAAGTTAATAATTAAAGAAGCCGCTATTCGACAAATACATCTATTTGAATCTCGGAATAAGGCATTTAAGGATGACGACGTACTTCAGGAAAATATTATAATTCGACTTGAGCGCGGTGGTAAGCAGGGACCAGTTATAATTTCAACATCAACAGATGACAGCTTTCGTGATTTGACTATTCAGGAGTATTCATTCGACCGGATTGTATTTCCTGAAGACCAAGAAAAATTTATCCATGTGCCGACATCATCTGAAATAGATGCGTTAGCGTTATTCCCATCAATTCAAAATTCATTATTAGACCTAAAAATCAATGTATCCACTGGTCCGGTAGTAGATTTCCGAGTTAAGGAGCATTTGCGTGAGATGCCTGATGCGAATACTGTTCCCCTTCTATATCCAACTCACTTCACAAATAATGGTTGCGAATGGCCTAAACAGTACATAAAAAAACCAAACGCAATTAGGCGAAATAGCACTACAGAAAAATGGCTTTACCCTAATGGTTTTTACTGTGTTGTACGCCGATTTTCATCAAAAGAAGAAAAACGCCGCGTAGTGGCAAACGTTGTTGATCCTTCTCAATTTCCAAGTGTTTCTGCACTGGGATTTGAAAACCATCTCAATGTTTTTCATGACGGCAAAAAAGGTTTACCAAAAGCATTAGCCTTTGGGATTGCTCTATTTTTGAACTCAACTGCAGTTGATGATTATTTCCGAACGTTCAATGGGCATACCCAGGTGAATGTAACAGATCTTAAACGAATAAAGTACCCCAGCCGTGATACTTTGGTCACTCTCGGCGAGTGGGCAATGGCTCAGGCTGTACTAAATCAGAAAGTTATTGATGATGAGTTGGAGAAATTGTTGAATGAATGATATAAACGATAAAGTCAATGCAGCCCTAAAAATTCTCATTTCAATTGGCCTTCCTCGGGCACAACAAAACGAACGTTCCGCACTCTGCTTGCTATCTTTGCTAAATCTTACTCCAGATAAGTCATGGTCAGAGGCTGAAAAACCATTGATGGGCATCACTCCAATAATGGATTGGGTACGTCAACATTATAAAAAAGACTATGCTCCTAACACACGGGAAACAGTGCGCCGCCAAACAATGCACCAGTTTGTAGATGCAGGGATTGCTTTATACAATCCAGATCAACCTGATCGACCCGTGAATAGCCCAAAGGCTGTTTATCAAATCGAGGTTGCTACATTAACCTTACTGCGTAGCTTCGGTACACATGAATGGCATGACAATCTGACTGATTATCTAGCTGAACGGGAAACCCTTGCCGCTCGCTATGCTCAGGAGCGGGAACAAAATCGGGTACCTGTACAAATTCGACCGGGAAAGAAAATTACTCTCAGCCCTGGTGAGCACAGTGAACTGATAAGAGACATTATCGAAGATTTCGCACCGCGTTTTGCTCCCGGGAGTTTACTAGTTTATGCTGGCGATACTGGAGACAAATGGGGTTACTTCGATGCCGCGCTACTTTCAGGGTTGGGTGTCGAGGTAGATTCTCACGGAAAAATGCCGGATGTGGTATTACACTACCCTAAAAAAAACTGGTTGCTCTTAATTGAATCAGTAACAAGTCATGGGCCTGTTGACGGAAAGAGGCATTCAGAACTAACTCAACTATTCTCAGGCTCAAAATCTGGGCTTGTCTATGTAACAGCTTTCCCTAACCGTGCCGTTATGGCACGCTACCTTGCTGATATTGCATGGGAAACTGAAGTATGGGTTGCTGACGCTCCATCACATTTGATACACTTTGACGGAGAACGGTTTCTCGGACCATATAAAATGTCCTAACAACCTTATCAACTCGGACTGACAATTCCGTTGCGTCCCATTGCCAACTAGTTATGCGCACGTTACACTCTTTCAATCCGAAATCAACGGTGGTTAAGAGAACCAATTTTCACTCTTTGTAGGTGTTTTTTTCAGTGAGCCAAGTTCAGATAACCGTCATAAGTTTTAATATGGTAGCAATTTCTTTTTAAGCAGATCACCCGGTGTTGCCTTGTCGCCGGGTGTTGGTGATCCGCTTTTCTTTTCAAGGATCGAACCGGCAATGTTCAGACGGTCGGTTATGCTCCCCATGACCGATTTTTCCAGATTGTCGGTGTCGCTGCTGCTTTCTTTCAGGTCTTTTTCCAGCCGGGATGAGATCGCCTTTTTAAGACTTTGCTCCACATCCCCCATCTCTCTTTTCACAATACCCTGGAACCGTGAATTGAGGGTATTCGTGAGGGAAGATGATAGGGTCATCGAAGGCCGGTCGAGGGTTCCCGCAATCGAGATTACGATATTAAAGGCACCTATATTTTTGAAAAGACTTTCCAGTAAAGATGCCTCTGGGGCGACGGCTACCTCCGGCTCCCGAATTATCATGCGTACGTTGCCGTTTAAGTTTTCTCCGCTTACATGGACGTCGGATTTAACGTCGAGGTTAGCCGAGGTGAGATTGAGCGGTGATTTATCGGTTATCAACGAATCTTTCGGCTGAAGCCTTAAGTTTTCAATAACCAGATTGACCGTATCTTTGGCAGGGGTTGTCCTGTGATCCAGTATCCCGGAGGCGATAAACCCTTTCGCTTTACCGCCGGCAAGGGAACCCTTTAAATTGATAATGGCCGGTTTTCCGTAAATGGCCGGCTGAGTCGTTAACCCTTCGAGCTTTCCGGCGAGATCGGTAACGACAAGCTTGCCCGGTTCCGCGGGCAAGCCCGGTTTGCCGGAGAAGAGTGCCTCTTCAATTAGAAAATCTGGATTGCTGTCGGTGATGGGAAAGCGGACATCCGTGCCCTTCATGCGGGGAACGGTGCGCGGTTTCTCGGTTTTACCCTTCTGCCCTCCGGCTGGCATGAAGCCGTTGAGCTTTCGGTACCACGTGATTGCAAAATTGACCTTTTTGGCAATGTTTTTTCCGATGAGAACACAGACGAGATCCTCAGTCGAAGGGGGTTTGATATTCAATGTTGCCATAACGTCTGTGAGGTCTCTGGTTTTGAGTTTTTCCAGTTCATTTTGTGAGAGAGAGGACCTGAGACCCCCTATTTCAGCCTGAAAGTCTTTCCGGGCCGCGATGAGCGAGTTTTTTGAAGTGTTGACTTTTTGTCTTAGAGCGTTGACCTTTTCAAGATAGGCAGGCATCTGGGTTATGTCTTTTGGGCGCTGATCCGTAAGTTCCTGAAGAGATTTTAAATCGGCATTAAGAGATTCTTTCGAAGGAAGCTCTTCGAGTCTTTTTTCCCATGACGCTCTGGTCTCCGAGATTTTTTTGCGGTAATCGGCAAGGAAAGCAGAAGATTTTAGATTAGCATTGCCCAGAAGATCTTCGGGTGAGCGCTTTTTCAGATCCGAAAGCGCTGCAAAGTTGGGCAGCGTGCACCTGTCCAGTTGGCCCTTTTCAGCGGGGGCTGTGGAGTCGGGAGTTTTTTCCGCCGCCTTTTTTTTCTTAACAAGTCTCGGGGGCAGTGCTCCGGAGGTCTTGCGGGCCGTGTCGAAGGCGAGATCGGTTATGCCCATTTTTTCTATAACTATCTTCTTCTTCAGCAAAGGGCCCGCCGCCAGATCGAATGATACGGTCTTTGTCTCGAAGGTGTTTCTCATCGGATTGTCCGGGTTTGTCACTTCGAGATTTCGTATATCGATATGGAGGCCGAATATTTTGAAGGCGAGGTCTCCGATATCGACACGTGCCCCCACGATGAGACTGGCTCGTTTTTCCAGTGCTCCTTTGACGATATTATCCAGAAAAAAGAGGTTAAACGCCGTAATAAGACCGACAATAACAACAAAAGCAACAAGTCCCGGCCATCGGATCATCTTCATTTTCTCACCCCCTCACGGCACTGTAACGTGCATACCACCTGTAAAGACTCGATGCCTTAAAGAGTCGCGTGATTTTCCATTGATTGAAACGCTCCATGAAAGTTTCCCGGTACTTGACGACCATGATCTTTCCCCCGAAATAAACCGGCAAGAATGCAAGAAGGGAGAAGATCAGACTTCCCATTACCACGCTGTTGTTGAAGCGGGTGTAAGGGAAAAGAGGAGCATTGTACAGAGATGTCCAGAGTCCTTGGAGAATGTCTGCCTGAGTGAGAATAGAAAGACCTATTAGATTAAAGAGCGGATCAAGCATAAAAGCCAAAAGACTGAAAACTCCAAAGGATAATATGGCAGCACTGATATTGACGCGGAAAAATAGAATGGCCAGAAGAACGAATATGTTGTGTGGGCTTGAAAGAGGAGTGAAACCCAGGATCATCCCCAGGCTGAAACCGAGAGAAATCTGGCGCGGGTCTGTATCGGAATGCATTACCTTTATAAGTTTTACAATATATCTCAACATCGCCGGTTCCTCTCCAAAGGTAGGACGGTTACGAGACGAAATTGTTAGCTAAGAGGTGAACATTTTAACCAATACTATATTTTTAAACGTTACAAAGTCAAGTAATATGCTCGGGACCACTCACGGGCAAGTATCTGTTCGCAGCTTTAACTTGTACAGGTTCCGGGTAAATGAAATTTGCGAAACTGAGCACCGCGAGTGTGATGCCCTGATTTCTCCGTATATGAAATGAGGTAATATCGTATTGCGTTTCCCCGTTTTGTGTCGATATGCTCTGTTCATTTTTTTATCTGCTACTCTAAGCAATCATTCCTTAAGCTTAATCCGCAGACTGCCTTCTTTTATCTTGATATCGTCGACACCCGCCGCGAAGGCGTTCCAAAATCCTTTATTAACGCCGAATTCTTTTACCAGGTCCACATTCTTAAGGTTTCCCAACCAGGCGTTGGGGAGGGGAACTCCCCAAATGCTAACCCCTTTTAACGCCACGATTGGTTTCCCATCGGCATAGGCAAGTTCCAAGCCCGCGGTAACTTTGAGTGTCTTGTCACCCCCCAAAGGAAAATCTTTATCCAAAGGAAGGAGTAGCGTCGCGCTGGCCAGGTTATTGGAAAGATCGATCGCCAGCTTCTTTGCGAGATCAGGATTTTTAGCCAGAAGGGCGTTGAGTTCCTTTTCACTCAGGACAATCTCCCGGCTTGACGCTTCTTCACTATAGCGCTCAGGGACAGGGGGTATCTCCCCGGTCGATCCTGGCTGCCGGTTTTGCGTAACCCGTGTCTTTTGAACGGAACTCAATCGCTCTATTTTCGCGTTAAGGATTTGCTCTTCCTTGGTGCTGAGAGTCACCGGCTTTAATTCATTGGGAAAGATATAATATTTAACAGCCCATACCGCGATTACTGTCGCGATGATAGTCGCGGTCACTACAATCCCCAATAGCTTCAACCACCCGAAACGCATCGTTTTGGATGATGAATTTAAATTAGAGGTATCTTTATTAATCATGTAACCCCTCTTGTATGGAATGACAACATGACATCTAATATTGAACCGTGTTGAAAAATTACGAACAAAACCCTTCACAAAACAAAAAACAGCACCAAAAATTTTTGTGAAAATCCCTCGGAATGTTCTGCCTAAAGGCGGGGCAATTCACTTCGAGGAATCACCCTGCCGATTACGATT
The DNA here is from genome assembly GCA_964652795.1 of uncultured Syntrophales bacterium. Classification (GTDB taxonomy): domain Bacteria; phylum Desulfobacterota; class Syntrophia; order Syntrophales; family JADFWA01; genus JAUSPI01. The sequence goes on from CAZZBF010000049.1 coordinate 7,432, forward strand.
CCCCACTTGCACAATTGGCTTGGAAGAGAGGTTACATGTCGCTATTTCCTCTCATAGCAAAACTCCCTTGAGTATGGTCATAACGGGGGTACCACCTTTTGCCTTTGAGTATTCCAGGATTATTGGGATAAATTTTCCCACCATATCGGCCTTCATCCCGAGCTTGGAAAAGCTTCCTGCCAAACTGCTTACGGCATCTGTCGATTTAGCCTGCCCTCCTTTGAGGGATTTTAACCCGCTAAGCAGATTGGCGGAACCGCTCGTTTTAGGGGCAGCCGAGATCAAGGCGTCTGTCCCGGGAAGTGCTTTGGTAACTTTTGAATAATCATTGGGGCTAAGTTTGGACTTCGCGTATTTGAAAACAGCACCGGCTCCGCCGGTTGCCTGTTTTTGGGTAACTCCGAGTTTATTCGTCAGAGTTTTAATTAGGTCACCGGTATCGGCATGTGTCGGACATACCGCCCCGAAGATAAAAAGAAACAGGATCGGCAAACACAATCTGTATAGTAGCTTAACCATTTGGGCCTCCTATTATCAAAGTGTGTGTTATTCCCCAAGTCCACTCCGGGAAACGAAATATTCCCCGTCCGGTTTACCAGATAAGGGTTTTTTATGCTTTTTTGATTTCCTGTGATGCGTATTCCTTTGTTGTTCATCGGTTAAAGGAACAGCGGGAAGAAAGAACACAATGCTTTCCCCCCGCTGACCCCTGAGTTTGTTTACCGAAGAATTTGTATTTCCACACGGCGATTGAGAGCACGGCCTTCTGCTGTGCTGTTATCCGCGATTGGCCTTGTTTCACCGCATCCGATTGCTTTCATACGATTTGCGCTTATTCCCTGACTGATGAAATAGTTATAAATGGCTTCAGCGCGCTTACGAGAAAGCTTTAAGTTATAATCGTCTGAACCCATGGAGTCTGTGTGGGCTTCGATGGCGATACGTAGTTCAGGATACTGCTTCAATAAATTGACGTTTTTGTCCAGCACCGGTATCGACACGGATTTGATATTGGCGCTGTTCGTATCGAAATAAACTCCGCGAAGGTCCATTCTTTCCGGAAGAACCTCTTTATCCTCGTAAAAGACATCCTGCACAAACTGACTGAATATTCCTTCGTCTTTAAGCAAGTCACAGGCTTTTACGTAAACACAATTACCAATCTGATTGATTTGTCTCAGTGTTGTTTCCCCTGCCGCGTTGTCCGCGAAGGAAATCACATGAAAACATATATCGGGATACTTTGAGTAAGTTTCTCTGGCCGCTTTCACCGGATCCGGGCCTCTGTTAGCTTTTCCATCAGAAACCAGAATCACCGCCGTTTTACCCGGCATCTGATCCAGAACAGCATGCAAAGAACGTATACCATCTCCCATTGGAGTAAACCGGCCGTAAACGTCATTTTCATCCGAGACAGCTTTCAGGGTTTCGGCAACATTTCCTTTTCTGTAAGACGTGGGTCCCAGGACTTCTTTATACGGAGCAAAAAGATCCACCGCGCAGTGATAGCCCAACTCCGGAATCTTATCGTTCATACCAAGGAGCAGCTTTTTCGCAAGAATCATCTTCACCTCACTCAATTTTTCGTGAGTCAGGTACATGGAACCTGATTGATCCAGAAAAATAACAAAGTTGTCTACTTTTGGAACAATTTTGCCGCTTACGGTAAAGGGGATAAAAA
>CAZZBF010000049.1:9122-17993 GCA_964652795.1 uncultured Syntrophales bacterium
TCATTTTAGACCTCCTTTTTTGAGTTGATGGTTTTGTAAAGAGCTATTTCGATAATCGGCCGAAATAACGTATATTTATGCCACTTCTTCCGTCAGCGTGGCTTTTTTATGTCCGTCAAAGTGGAACATCTAAAATTTCCTTAATAAATCAAGGAAGTATCTGTTTTATAGATTCCACGGCAATATGATGGACATCGCGTTGAGGCTCTTTTTTGTCCCCTCTTGTCTTTTTAAGTCATGTGATAGAATATTGCCGGGTGCAACAACCCTGACGTGTTCATCATTCCCAAATCTTCCTAACATATGACAGAGTCATGGGCAAAGGGAATTAATAACTGCGCTTAATCATTTTTGCACATGTGTGGTTTGCTGCCGACTTCGCCATTTTTTTTGCGTTTATGACGGTATCGGTACTTCCAAAGGAAAATTCGGTCATGGAGCGCCAGCTATCGACTTTTTCCCCGGTTGAGGCTTCGTTGATATAAATATAAACATCTACATCCCTGCGCCAGCCTTTCAATGTAAGGGATTTAATAACATTTACGACTCCGTGAATAGTGTACTTCACACCCAACTTATCGGCCAACTCTTTGTATTCAGAGGCGCTCAAACCAAAAGTTTTACCCATGTCATATTTTCCTTCCCGGACCGCTTTCAAAACTGTTTCCTGTGAGACAAAATCAAACACGTTACGTTCTTGAAGGCATTTAGCAAGGTCACTGGCCACATAGTCTGCAATGGCTTTGTCATTGGTATTATGAATGGGAAGCATTGCGGCTTTGGGTGCTACACCCGCGCGTTTATCCATGGGCGGTGGTCCCTGATAGGTTGTTGTCGCAAAACAAGATGAAAGTAAAAATATGCAGACCAACGGCAATATTATAGTCGTCCATCTATTTTTACAGGGGAAAATCGTCCTCATTGACACCTCCTTATCTTTGTATAATTGTGGTCAGTTTCACTATTTATCAAAAAGTTTCCTCCACTTTCCATATCCTTCCTTTTCTAAATCCTCTTTTGGAATGAAACGGAGAGCGGCGGAGTTCATACAGTAACGGAGTCCTGTTGGCGGAGGCCCGTCTTTAAATACGTGCCCAAGGTGAGAATCGGCATGTTTGCTTCTCACCTCCGTTCTTATGCTGTGGAAGCTTTTATCTTCAACCTCCAAGATATTTTCCGGAACGAGTGTCTTTGTGAAACTCGGCCACCCCGTTCCGGATTCATATTTATCGAGTGAGATGAAAAGAGGTTCACCGGAAACAACATCGACATAAATCCCCTCCTTTTTGTTGTCCCAGTATTCATTGTCGAACGGCCTTTCCGTACCGTTTTTTTGGGTAACCTCATACTGCAGCGGGGTTAATGTTTTTCTCAGCTCCTCATCAGACGGGTTTTTAAACGATTTTAAGTCGTTCTTAGGAGTGGTCTCCAATTTTTTACCCCAAACCTTTCCTATATATTGATCACGGCCCGAAACCTGTCTGTAAGACTTATACGGCAGCGGACACCGTTTATAGTAATCTTGATGATAATCTTCCGCTTTATAGAACTTGGCGGCCTTAATAATTTCCGTAACGATTTGTCTGTCGAATTTACCGGATTTATTTAAATTTTCTTTCGAGATTTCCGCTAAGCGTTTTTGTTCATCATTATGATAGAAAATAGCCGTTCTGTACTGTGAACCCCGATCAACGAACTGGCCGCCCGGATCGGTGGGATCTATCTGTTGCCAGAACAGATCGAGAAGATCCTTGTAGCTTATAATAGCCGGATCATATGTTATCTGAACCGCCTCAACATGACCGGTTGAACCGGATGAAACTTCTTCATAGGTCGGATTATCTTTATGCCCGCCTGTGTAACCTGATATAACCTCTATAACACCGTTTAGCTTTTCAAAGGGATGTTCCATGCACCAGAAACAACCTCCGGCGAAGGTTGCTTTTTCAAGTTTTGTTTCGGCAGATGTAATGGGTGGCATAAGGATTACAATAAGCAGTAACAAGAAAAGACCGACATTTCTTGTCCACATGTTTACCTCCATGAAAGGGTTTGAGTAGAAAATGCAGGGAAGAGAGGGGGCTTACTGAGTGCAACGTTTTTTTGAGGTCCGGCCAGTGTTCATGCTATATTTCTTGCAGTTTATATCACATTATAATGGAAAACAAGCAAAAATTAGATCACACAACCCTTATTCTCGTTAAGTTATAACATTTCCGGAAATTCAAGCAGTTTTAAGCCGTTCTGTGGAAGGACTCGTCATATTTTACCGTGAACTTCCGTTAACCCATATAACTTACATTCCCGCGCCACATTGGATAAATCCGGCCAGGGTGGTTAGACGTCAACAGTTTGACATATTCTGCCTGCGGCATCTCAAATTTGACCGGGAACGTAGCCGCAAGCTTCCTCCTGTAGGCGGGGAGCATTCATATTCACGCCAAAACATACAAGCTATAAAACGTAATTAATCAGAGTTGTTGAGAATTGAGCTGACTGATGCGGCATGGCACTTTTTTTGCAATATATCAATTATTAATCTCACTTTTTAAAGAAACAATTTTTGGAGAAGTTTCTACGTGAACTCTATGACCGGATTTAAATCCGACTATATCTCAGCCTCATCATACAAAATTACGGAAAAAAATAAAGGGGATATCACCGTCTGTCTGAAAGGAAGAATGGATATTGAGACCTCCACCCCTTTTCTTTCGGAAGTTGAGGAAACGATCAAAGCAGCTTCTCAAGTTTCGCTGACGATAGATCTTGAAGAAGTATCATATTTTGATGATTTTGGCGCGCTTGTTCTTTTTGAAATAAAACAGCTGGTCGCCCCAAAAGGGAAATTTAGTATAGTCAATATAAATAACAACATAAAAGAGATGCTTGACTCCGTTAACCTTGTTTCACAAAAAGAATTTACAGACCCGAAATCCAAAAAGTCGCTTAATATATTTGTTCGCATGGGCGATTCAATCATTCAGGAATTATCAAACATAAGGTTCATGATTTCTTTTGTCGGATCTGTTTTTATTGCCCTGATTCGTATCTGTTTTAATCCCAGGTTATTGAGAATCAATGATACTATAAAAAATATGGAAAAAACCGGCGTCGACGCGCTTCCGGTTGTCGCCCTGAGCAGTTTTCTCCTCGGACTCATTATGGCGTTTCTGTCATCGATTCAGTTAGAACAATTCGGAGCAAATATTTATGTTGCCTCCCTTGTTGCCCTGGCGATGGTTTCAGAATTGGGGCCGATAATAACCGCCATAATTGTTGCGGGACGGTCCGGATCTGCTTATGCCGCCGAGATAGGAACCATGAAAATATCCGAAGAGGTCGATGCCCTTTATACCATGGGATTCGATCCGACCCTTTTTCTTGCTATTCCAAGAATTATCGCATTGGTTATCGTTGTGCCTCTTTTGACGCTCTTTTCATCTACCTTCGCCATTGCGGGAGGGACGGTTGTTGGAATCTTCATGCTCGACCTGACGTTGAGTTCCTATATCAAGCAGACCATACATACCCTTACGCTCTTTGAAGTTGGCTGGGGTGTATTTAAATCTGCTATTTTTGCCATGCTTATTGCCGGGATCGCGTGTTTGAAAGGTTTTCAGACCAGGGGGGGCGCGGCGTCTGTAGGTAATGCCACAACCTCGGCTGTTGTCAGCAGCATATTTTTAATCATTCTTTTTGATTCTTTTTTTGCGATTATTCGCAGCTACTGGTAGTCGATATCATCTTATGGAAAAAGAAACGGTTATTAGTGTAAAAAACCTTAATGCTCGGTATGTAGACAATCTTATCCTTGATGATGTTAGTTTTGATGTTTATGAGGGAGAAATTTTTGTCATTCTTGGCGGCAGCGGATGCGGAAAAACTACGCTGCTCAGGCATATGATTGGTTTGAATATTCCCTTTTCAGGTAAGATTTTGATCGATGGGACCGATATCACATCATGCGGGGATAAAGAATATGAAAAAGCTTTGAGAAAAATTGGGGTTCTATTTCAGGGAAGTGCATTGATCGGATCAATGTCGATAGCCGACAATATTGCGCTCCCAATCACAAGATATTTCAATCTTCCCCGGAGAGTCACAGACAATCTTGTAAGGATGAAACTCAGCCTTGTCGGTCTTGACGGATACGCGGGCTATATGCCCTCTGAACTCAGCGAGGGGATGAAGAAAAGAGCCGGCCTTGCGAGAGCCCTGGTTCTTAACCCTAAAATTCTATTTCTTGATGAACCGTCAGCCGGACTTGATCCCGTTACTGCGGCGGAGATCGATGAACTGATTTTGGACATTAATAGAAGTTTTGGAACGACAATGATTATCATAACTCATCAGCTTGACAGCATTTATAAAGTAGCGAAACGGTTAATCATGCTCGACAAACGCAAAAAAGGAATCATAGCCGAGGGAGATCCCGCGTTCCTGAGAAACAACAGCAAGGACCCGTTTGTCAGGCAATTCTTCAACCGTCAGGCGCGTCCCGGGTTACAGGCATACAATGGATAACAGCAATTTAATCAGTTCGAACTTTTGCATTGATATTTGGGATCGTTAACCAATGGCATCGATTAAAACAAAATTTTTAGTGGGATTATTTGTGTTGATTGGGCTTGCCCTGTCCGCGGTTGCCATTATCTGGCTCGGCGTCTGTCAACAATTCGAAGAAGGATTAAACTATGTTGCCTATTTTGACCAGTCGGTCCAGGGTCTTGACAAAGATTCTCCTGTTAAATACAGGGGAGTTTCCATCGGTCGGGTTGAGAGTATCGGTGTCGCGCAGGATGCCAACCTTATCAGGGTGGTTTTGAAAATTGAAACCGATTCAAAATTCAATGAAAAGGATATGACAGCCCAGCTCAAATCAGTCGGTATTACCGGAATCATGTTTGTTGAACTTGAACGAAAAAAGAGTAATGAACCCGACCTGTCTCCTCCTATCGCCTTTACTACTAAATATCCGGTTATCGCTACAAAACCATCCGGGATAAAACAGCTCATGGAAGGGATTGATGATGTGCTGAAGCGGTTCAAGGACCTGGACATTACCGGTATATCCGATAAATTTAAATCAACTCTCGATAAGATAAACAGTGCTGTTGATGATGCTCAAATTAAAGAATCCTCATCAGATTTTCGTTCTACTATCAACAATGCCAGGGTGATTCTTGACACACAAAGGTGGTGCAAGTTCATAGGATCTCTTGAAAAGAAAACCGACAATTTATTTGTCCTGACGGAAAAAGCCGAAAAAGCAATTTCCCGTATGGACAGAATTCTTGCCGATAATCAAAAGGCAAGCGAGAACATTAACAGATTAATCGAATTGATTACCGATCAACCGTCACAACTGTTCTTTGGAGGACCGCTGCCGTCAAAAGTGATCGAGCCCGATATTGAGTGAAGCAGATGATTTTACAAGTAACAAACGCGATATGGCACAACGAACGTGGAGATATTTCATGAATACCGGAAGAAAAACAACAGCTCTTTTTGTTTTAGTTGTTCTAATGATCGGCGGATGTGTGAGCTTAAAACAACCGAGTCGTAAGATTGACTTTTACACGCTTGAGTATAGTTCACCGGAGTATAAAAACGTAACACCTCTTCCTTTTGTATTGCAGCTGAAAAGGTTTACCGTAGCACCCGCGTACAACTCAAGTAGAATCGTCTACCAGGAGAAAAAGCTCAAAAGGAATGAATACATATACCACAGATGGCGGGCGAATCCGGGTGATTTTGTTACTTATTTTCTGGCAAGAGATCTTAAACAATCCTCACTGTTCAAAGGGGTCTTTGCCTTAAACAACAGGATTTCCGCTACCCATTTTATTGAAGGTACTGTTGATGAGTTCTTTGAACGTGACGGTAATGATTTATGGGAAGCCGTCCTTTCCGTTAATATCACCCTGATGGTGGACAATGAGCCGGATATCAGCAAACGAGTGTTATTCCAGAAACATTACGCTTCAACTAAGGCTTGTGAGAAGAAAAATCCCCATTCCCTTGCCGAGGCGATGAGTTCCGCGATGGCGGAAGTATCAAAGAATATCATAGATGATGTCTACGCGTGTCTTGAGACAAAATACCAGATAGCCCTAAAAAACCGGAAGCCGAAAGATAAATAAAGAGCCTCGCCTTACCATCCTTTCCGATATATTAACTGACAAGCGGGCATATAAAAAATAACATTTTCCTGTTTGGTTATAACTTCCTGAAACCCGTAAAATGTCGCCCTTGAAGAAATTTCTGATTTCAAACGATAATCATTGATAATACATATTACGCTTTTTTCGATAATAAACACCTTTTACATAAAATTTCATTAATAATTATTTGATTTTACGTAAATATTCTTGTAATTAATCATTAAATCAATGGCGCTGTTTAAAAAGCAGAGGAATTATGCATTACGTATATTAATTGTACGGCCGCGTTGCGCGCCACGGCAACGGCGGAGCGAATCAAGCGTCGTGGTAATCGCGTACCACTGTGAAACGGTCGCAGTATTCTGAAAGGTAAGCCCTATGCTCCATAGCACGCTTTTCACACCGCACAGCGTCGAAGACTACTTCCAGCAACTCTGGCAATCGATGAACAACGTCATCGACGACATTCCGGCGGAGGAAATCGAGCAGGCGGAGCCTGAAAGGCTGGCCGCGGAGGTAGCCAAAAAGTTTTGTGTGACTTGCCCAGTTCTCGGTAAGAAAATCAACTACAATCAGCCGCCGTTCAGTCAAGGAAGCAGAACGTTCACAGTACCGCTGTACGTCCCCTTCACCGGCAATCACGAAATGTTCCGCTGCCATGGCCGGTCGTATCCCGTCATGACGGAACAGTTCCAGGTTGAAGAACAGCAACTGATCATCCACTTGCGTTTGGAAACAAGGGAGGTCCGTCATCTCCCAGAGAGGGTTAAAGCCATTCTCGGGCGTGTTGAGGAAGGCCTTCAGAACATCGACGCCATGCTGAAACATCTCAACCCCGACCTCGCGAAAAGAGCTGCTGCTCGCATCCGACAGCGACAAGATGATATTGCCAGTCACAAGCAGTTACTCGGGGACTTAGAGAACACGGGGTTTTCGCTTCGGCGCCGCAGTGACGACGCTGACCGTGTTATCGTTCCAGTCAAGCCAAGGGCGATAAAGGTCCAGGCAAGGCGCTTTCCGGAGCAGCCGTCAAGAGATCCAGAACTATCACTGCCGGACTACGACGAGATCCTCAGTGTCATTCAGTCCATGGCAAAGGTTTACGAACGCAGCCCCTCTGTCTTTCGCAAAATGGAGGAAGAACACCTACGCACAATCCTGCTAGTCGGGCTGAACGGATTGTTCAAAGGCAGCGCCACCGGCGAGACATTCAACGGCGAGGGCAAGAATGATATATTGATCCGCGTAAACGACAACAACATCTTCATCGCTGAATGCCTGTTTTGGGATGGTCCGGCTCACTTTCGCAGGAAAATCACGGAGCAGCTTCTACGGTATTCGACTTGGCACGATTCAAAATTAGCCGCCATCGTGTTCAACCGCAAGAAGAGCTTCACTGCAGTCGTGGACAAAATGCGTGAAGTTGCCGTGGGATTGGAAAATCGGGTAACAGAAATGCCGTACACTGGGCCCAACAGTTGTCGCCATCGCTTCTGCCGAGAGGACGATCCACAGAAGCAATACATCCTGACATGCATGGCCTTTGAAGTGCCTTCGTAAACGCAGACCACCAAGGACACTGAATTCCGTTTAGCAATCGGCCTAATAGCGGCGATTACGCTCTTTCTATCCGTAATCTACAATTCTGACAACTGCCCACCACTGAGCAGTTGTAGGTGAAGCCAATAACACTTCTCTTTAGTGAACTGGGTTCAAGTAATCCTTATATACCTTGATCAAGACTATCAAATCAGAAACTGCATACAGTTAATCTGGCAGGAATTTCTTAGAAGTCCTTGTTTTAAAAGGCGACTCCCAAATTACGTGGACAAATATTTTTCAAGCGCTTCACTTACAACTTTATTAAGATTAGAACCCTTCGCTTTAGCAAATAATACTGCTTTGCGATGAAGGTCACTTCCTGTACGAACATTGAAGCTACCCTTAAAGGATTTTTCCGGTTTTTTCCCTTCCTCATCACAGAGCTCTAAATAATCGTCAACCGCCTCTTCAAATGCCTTACGCAGCCCTTCCACATCACCGCCTTCATAACTTATAAGACTACGAATAAATTCTATCTTACCATGAAAAACACGATCTTCATCGCTGTAATGAACCGAGCCATGATATCCTTTGTAACTCATCATATCTTTCATAATAAATCCTCCTTTTTAAGAACCTCTAAAATGTCATCAATTATATACATTTTTAGGGTATTTCCTGGGTGTGGCTTATGTAAGGTGATCGTTGCGGCTATCGGATGGACAAATCGCCTTCTCGAACCCCCGGTCTTCCCGGACTTTGCCTGTTTATAGCCGAAAGAGCTTAATAATGCTGCAAGTTCACCCCATGTAAAATCCTTTGGTCGTTGCTGCAATCGTGTCAATAATTTATCTTTGCGACCCATAAAATAAAACCCCTCTTATTGGAGAGAGTTTATAAAAATTTTCCTAAAATAGCAACTATTTTTAGTTGCAAGAACCACAGAAGCAATAAATCCGGACACATAATAAAGATTGTTTTAAAGATGTTACGCAATTTTCATGTGTTAGGTTGTTTGCATGGCGTTTCCTTAACGTTCAAACCCTTCCAATTTTATGGTAGATCACCGCCGACAGTATATAAAACGTTAAGGCGGTAAAGACAACCGATTTGAAGCCCCATTGAATTGCGATCAGGACGGTCGCCGAGGCCCCGATAACGGAAA
>CAZZBF010000050.1:0-2593 GCA_964652795.1 uncultured Syntrophales bacterium
GCTCCCCGGCGCGCTCCCGGTCAATAACGGCCTAAAACCACGTCTAATCCTTCTGCCCTGACCCACCCACTAAAATTAAAAGGGTAGCCATTTGCGGCTACCCCCTCTTTGTTACGGTAGATTTTTTATTTTTTCTCATCACTTAACGGCTTCAGATTGGCATGCGCGATCCATTTCCATCCACTATCAGTCTTCAGAAAGACGCTAAGCCTCGGCGCCGGTTTCTTTGTCAGCCTCCTGCCTTCAATTGTCTCCTCCACAGAAACAAAGTAGGTGGCAACAATGACCGGGCCGTTACGGGTCACATGAAAGTCGGTCAGGGTATATTCGCCGAGCTTGAGGTTTTTAATAAGCTCTATTTCCTCCATGCGGTTATTGGCACCGTCCTGATGGACAGACTGAAATCCTTCGGCCATATTCTTTTCTAAACTTTTTATGTCTGTTTTCTTGATACTGCTCCATAACTGGCGCACCAGCTTCTCTCCCATGCCGGCGTCAGAGACAGCCTCCTGACCGGCCAGAACCGCCTGATTTAAAAACAGAAGGGCGACAGCCGATATCAACAATACCTTAAAAGTTTTCATTATTATATACTTACCTCCCTTCATATTTCCCGAATGTTCATTATTTGATTGATTCTATAATCTCCTAATAAAACCTGATAGGCAAGGAAAAAAATGATGCCTTCAAACGAATCATCTGTCGATTTTATTCGTTCGCTAACCTCGCAGCAAGCTGCGAGGAACGAAGTAATTCGAAGAATAATGCGCTCGCTGTTCAGTTCAAGACTTAAGCCAAATAATATCGTGATCAAAATAATCAAATTAAAATTTACGTCAGTTTTATAATTTCCAGAGTAAAATTCTCCTACATAGGGGGATTAAATTATAAGGCTTTTTTTCTTGCCATTCATAACACTATCCCTGTATACTTAGTCACGTAGTACTCGAAAAACACGTCATTCCGTCAACTGTTTAAACTGTCACACTGTGCGGACATCCGAATACAGGAAACTGTTTTAACTGATCGTATCAAAGAATAAAATGTTTGGTCTTTTGATACGGCAGCCCGGCAAAATGATATATAGATCCTTTTCATAAAGGTCATGCCTGACCATATTCACCTGTTTGTTTCCGCACCACCGAACTTAAATTTATCGGTGGTTGTGAATCTTCCCGCCCACAGGGCGGGGCTTGCGGGTGCGTTCCCGGTCAAAAGAAATATTATAGACAACACAAAATATCTCTGGGCGTAAGCTTGATGAGGAAATAACATGATATTAAAAATGCTTACAAAACAGACAGAACGTTTCAAAATAGGAATCATAGCCCTACTTTCAACGGGCGTTTGTTCTCTTTTGTATTTCTTTCACGGAGTTCTTGGAATCGATAAGGTCGTTACCCATTTCTTTTATGTCCCGGTTATCCTGGCAGCTTTCTGGTGGAGAAGAAAGGGTCTGGTTGTAGCGGTACTGTTATCCGCGATCCTGATTTTCAGCCATATTTTCTTCGCGCCGGATGGAACACTTGCAGCCAATTTCATTCGCTCCTTTATGTTCATTGTCGCCGGTTTTACGGTGGCCGTTGTAAGCGAGCATATCATAAAACAACAGGAAGATTTACAGAACTCGGAAGAAAAATATAGAACACTTACCGAAAACTCCCTCACCGGCATTTTCATCCATCAGGACGGAAAGTTTGTGTTTGTCAATAATAGATTCGCGGAAATTCACGGTTACACACCTGAAGAATTGCTGGGCACGGAACATTGGCTATTAGTCCATCCCGATGAAAGGCAATTAATAAAACAAATAGCCTTAAGAAGACTTGAAGGAAGCGCTGTTCCCGAGGAGTATCAGATCTGGAGACTTAAAAAGGACGGAGAGACCATCTGGTGCAGGATGATGGCAACCCGGATCAAATACAGAGGCAAATTTGCCCTCATGGGAAACATTGTCGACATCACCGAGCTTAAGCGCGCGGAGGAAAAAATAAGAAATACGTTGACCGAGCTTCAGGAGACACAGGATATGCTGGTCCAGTCCGAAACGCTTGCCGCAATTGGACGATTAACCACGGGTGTCGCGCACGAAGTTCTCAATCCGGTTAACATCATCTCCATGAAGTTGCAGTTGTTAAAAGTGACAGAGGGTTTATCACCCGAGGTTAAGGCTGAAATAGATGACTGCAAGCTTCAATTACAACGTATCACTAACATAACCAAAAACATCAGCCACTTTTCCCGCATTTCCGAAAAGCATATGTACTTTCACGATCTGAATAATATTATTAAAAATGTTCTAAACCTGTGCGCGCCCCAGTTTAAGGTAGAAAATATTGATACGGATATTCTGTACCAACCTGACTTACCTATGATGTTATTAGACAGAGAAAGAATAGAACAGGTCATTCTTAATATCATTTCTAATGCCGTGGCTGCCATGAAAAATCAGGAAAGAAAAATTATAAAGATAACAACAAAAACCGAACCTTCCGGTAAAAGCCCTAAGTACACAAGATTAATAATCTCGGATACAGGAAGCGGTATCAAAAAGGAACATCTGTACAGGCTTTTTGATCCCTTTTTTACAACT
>CAZZBF010000050.1:2603-17930 GCA_964652795.1 uncultured Syntrophales bacterium
ACAACTAAAAAATTTGGAGAGGGCACAGGTATGGGTCTTTTCATATCTTACAATATCATTAAAGAACATGGTGGTAAATTGTGGGCAGAAAATAATAAATCAGGAGGTGCGTCTTTTACAATTGAACTTCCGATTATTAAAGAACATGACAATAAATTCATCGAAGAAAGGAGGACTGATTAATGGAAAGAATCTTAGTAGTAGATGATGAGATAGATGTATGTAATACTTTGAAGAAGTTTCTCACCTCAAAGGGTTATGAAGTTTATACAGCCTTGGATGGCATGACAGCTGTAAGTAAAGTGAAAGAATTGAGGCCTCATATTGTGCTGTTAGACATCATGATGCCCGGAATGGGAGGCATCGCTACCCTGAAAGAGATTAAAAAGATTGATCCGGCGATTGGTGTTATTATGGTCACAGCTATTGTCGATGAAGAACTGGCCAAAAAGGCTATTGAATTAGGGGCTCATGAATACATTATGAAACCGCTGGATCTTCATTACCTCGAAACCGTTGTGTTGATCAAAATGGTAGATTTTTGGGGTTAACTATCGATATCTTCCCTTTCAGCTAACGGTGAGAGTTTTTTTGCGGAGTAAAGGACTCAAACGCCCAATTTCGGCAAATGGAGTCGAACCAAGCCATTACATCGATATTCTATACCATCCCTTCGTATTATCAGACCTTTTACAACATCATTTTTAGCATCAAATTCGACCAAATAAGACGCAGCCGATTACCTCCTCAACAAACCGTATAATGTAAGAATCAAGCGGACAATCCCTATCCCATAACCGGAAAGAAACAAAAAAGCGGGCCTCATGGATGAGTCTCTTCTGTTGGAAGATTCCCACATAAACAGACAGATGGACGGACGGAAAATAAAATCCTTGCAACGTCTCAATACCTTTGTTAGATGACAATCATCGCACTTATGCGGATGAGTTGATTTTCATGAAAAATGTCTTTACCGTCACAGAGTTGACGACGAGTATAAAAGTTCTTCTGGAGTCGAGTTTCGACACTGTCTGGGTCGAGGGTGAAATTTCCAACCTGCGCCGGCCCGGCTCCGGTCATCTGTACTTTACGCTGAAGGATGAGAACAGCCAGATCCGGGCGGTAATCTTCCGCCAGTCCTCCAGGATGGTGCCGTTCGATATCGAAGACGGTATGAATGTTATCTGCAGGGCACGTCTCAGCGTCTATCAGCCGAGAGGGGAATACCAGCTGCTCGTCGACACGGTCGAACCAAAAGGCATCGGCGCCCTCCAATTAGCCTTCGAACAGCTCAAGGCACGCCTCGAAAAGGAAGGGCTTTTCGATCCGTCCCGCAAGAAAACGATTCCTTTCATCCCACGCAGGATCGGGGTCGTCACGTCACCGACGGGCGCCGCCATCAGGGATATTCTCAACGTCACAAAAAGAAGGTTTTCTTCCGTCGACATACTGATCGCCCCTGTAAGGGTACAGGGAGCGGAAGCCCCCACTGAAATAACCGAAGCCCTGTCCGATTTTAACGCAATCCCCGATATTGACGTCATAATACTTGCCAGGGGCGGCGGATCTCTCGAAGATCTTGCCCCGTTTAACGATGAAGGGGTCGCGAGAGGTATCTTTGATTCTATTATTCCCGTTATCTCGGCCGTCGGTCATGAGATTGACTTCACCATCGCGGATTTCGTCGCCGATCTCAGGGCGCCGACACCTTCCGCGGCTGCCGAGCTGGTTGTACCAATGAGGCGTGAACTGGTCGAATTACTTGATAACCTATGCGCGAGGATGATCGGCAACAACCGCAGGACAAATAACACGTTAAAAGAAAAGACCGTTCTCTTAAGGGAACGGCTCAGAGACCCCCGGAGGAAGATTGCCGATATGCGTATAGGCATTGATGATATAACTGCCCGGTTTACAACGGCGACCGCCCGTGAACTGGATGGACGCAAGAGCATCGCACGCAATCTGAGGGAAAATCTCACATATATGAGTCCAATGATGTACGTAAGGGACAAAAAAATTATACTTGAAAATCTGGGGAAAAGCATGATAGCCGAGTTTTATTACTACATGGATACCTTGAAAAACAGAGTTGAAGGCAACCTGTCGATGCTCGATATGCTGAGCCCTCTCTCCGTGCTGAAGAGGGGCTACGGCATCGTAAAAAAACTCCCCGAAGCTAATATTATTAAAGAAGCAAGTTTGGTAACTGTCGGAGACGATGTTTCCGTGAAGGTCTCATCGGGAAGTTTTAACGCTAAGGTTACAGAAGTTTTACCGGAGTAATGGAAATGGCAAAAGAAAAATTTGAAGAGGCATTGAAAAAGTTAGAAGACATTGTAAGGGAAATGGAAAGCGGAGACCTGACCCTGGAGGAATCCCTTAAGTCTTTTGAAGAAGGGATCAGACTCTCACGGTTCTGCTCTAAAAAGCTCGATGAAGCGGAGAGACGAATCGAAGTCCTTCTCAAGAATGAAGAGGGTGTGGATATTCAGCCCTTCAAAGGGGAGGATAAAAGTGATCTCTGATGAGAAGATATCCATCGACGACTATCTGAAGGCAAGAAAAAAGATCGTCGATGAAGCCCTTGACAGGTACCTTCCCGGAGAGGATACCTTCCCGCCTGCCATTTTTGAATCCGTGAGGTATAGTGTGTTCGCCGGAGGGAAAAGGATACGGCCGATTTTATGCATGGCCTCCGCGGAAACCGTTGGGGGAAATATTGAAACAGTGCTTCCCGTGGCCTGCGCGCTGGAGCTGATTCATACGTACTCCCTGATCCACGATGATCTCCCCGCCATGGATGACGATGATTACAGAAGGGGAAAGCCCACAAACCACAAGGTATTCGGAGAAGATATCGCCATTCTGGCCGGCGATGCCCTCCTAACGGAGGCGTTCCATCTGATGTCGAAAAGAGAGTTTACCGATAAAATTTCTTCCGACAGACTCCTCGCCGTAATCGGCGACATATCCGAAGCGGCGGGGTTTTTCGGAATGGTCGGCGGACAGGTCGTAGACGTTCAATCGGAGGGAAAAGAGGTCGGCGAAGAAACCCTCAATTACATACACACCCATAAGACGGCGGAGATGATTGCGGCCTCCGTCAGGGCGGGCGCCGTCTTGTCCGGCGGCAGCGAAAATAAGACCGGAGCCCTGTCGGACTACGGCAGGAATATCGGTCTCGCCTTTCAGATAGCTGATGATATTCTTGACATTGAAGGAAAGCAGGAAATACTCGGCAAAGACATAGGAAGCGACCGGTCGCGCGGCAAGGTAACGTTTCCCGCCATTTTCGGTCTCGAAGCGTCAAGAAAAAAGGCTCGCGATCTTGTGGACAGAGCCCTCGCTGATATCACTCAATTCGATAGCAGGGCGGAACCACTAAGAATGATCGCGACATTTATTATTGAAAGAAGCTTATAAACAAATGAGAGCTTTGCAAAACTTACCAAAAGCTGAGCAAAGTTTGAGGAATATGATTCTGAGTGCGAATCAAGATTTTTCCGGTAACGGTGGAAGTGCCCGCCTTTGGCGTCACTTCCCGGTAAGGTATATGTTTTTTATATTGCGCCCCTTTCGGGTGCGCTCCCGGTCAAATCGCAACGGAACGACCGCAAATCCAATATCTGAGCTCGAAGAGCGAGTTTTGGATTTGCAGTGAAGCGAGATTTAGAACCGTCGAAAAAATGTTTTGAGCAACGAAGAATTATATTTTTCAAAGCTCTCAAATATTTTAAAGCTCCAACTCTAAAATAAAAAGTTCGTAAAAAGTCTTTCAGAGCAAATCGAAGCATTTTGGGAAAAAGATGATGGACTTTTTGAAAACATATTAAATTTTAAAACCCGGGGATTAACAGAGTGGACGACAAAAAAAGCGTGTTAGAAAAAATTAATTTTCCTGAAGATATCAAAAAGCTTGAACTCGCGGAATTAAACGTCCTGGCAAAAGAAATCAGAGAAAAAATAATCGAAACGGTTTCCAAAAGCGGCGGGCATTTAGCTTCGTCTCTCGGTATCGTGGAACTGACACTCGCGATTCACTATGTCTTTGATACCCCTAAGGACAAGCTTGTATGGGATGTCGGGCACCAGTCCTATGCCCATAAGATAATTACCGGCAGGAAAGACCGGTTTCACACCCTCCGTCAGAAAGGGGGGTTGAGCGGTTTTCCCAGGAGAGAAGAGAGCGACTACGATGTTTTCAATGTCGGCCACAGCAGTACATCAATTTCCGCGGCCGCCGGTATCGCCGAAGCCAGATGTCTCAAAAAAGAGAGTTTCAAGGTCATTGCCGTAATCGGTGACGGTTCAATGACTGCCGGTATGGCCTTTGAGGGATTGAACTGGACAGGAGGCAGAGATAAGGATCTTTTAATTATACTCAATGACAACGAAATGTCCATTTCTTCGAACGTGGGCGCCATGTCTTCCTATTTGAACCGTGTTATGACCGGCCAGCGCATCACGAAACTGAGAACAGATATCAAGGGCTTTCTGAAAACTGTACCCGGTATCGGAGATAAGATGCTGAAGTTCACGAAACAGGCGGAAGAATCACTCAAGGCATTCTTCGTCCCCGGTGTAATTTTCGAGGAGCTCGGCTTCCAGTACGTAGGCCCTCTTGAAGGGCACAACCTTGATCACCTGATAAAAAACCTGGAAAACGTAAAGAAGCTCAACAGACCCGTTCTGGTTCACGTTATCACCAAAAAAGGTAAAGGATACGAGTTCGCGGAAGAGGACCCTTCAAGATTTCACGGTATCGGTCCTTTCGACATAACTACCGGTAAAAACCTGACGGACAGTAATTCCGACCCGTCTTATACGGAAATGTTCGGGAAAACGATGGTAAAACTGGCTCGTGATGATTCAAGAATCGTCGCGATAACGGCCGCAATGACTCATGGGACAGGTCTTGAGAAATTTTCAGAGGAGATGCCCGACAGATTTTACGACGTCGGCATAGCGGAACAGCACGGCACAACATTCGCAGCGGGTCTCGCCACCGAGGGGTTTATACCGGTGGTAACAATCTATTCGACCTTCATGCAGAGGGCCTATGATCAGGTACTCCATGATATTTGTGCCCAGAAACTTCCGGTGGTTCTCGCACTCGATCGAGGAGGATTCGTCGGAAAAGACGGCACCACGCACCATGGGCTGTTCGATTATTCCTACCTCAGATCGATTCCAAATATCGTCGTCATGGCCCCAAAAGATGAAAATGAATTCCAGCACATGCTAAAAACCGCCGTCGAGTGCGGGTGTCCGGCATCGGTAAGATATCCCAGGGGAAAGGGTATCGGCGTTTCCATTGACGATACACCGAGGTCGCTTGAAATCGGGAAGGGCGAAGTTATTCTTGAAGGCAGCGACGTCGCAATTGTCGCTATAGGGTCCACCGTATGTCCTTCCGTTAGCGCGGCGGAAAAGCTGAAAGGTGAAGGAATAAGCGCAACGGTCATCAACAGCCGTTTTGTGAAGCCTCTTGACGAAAAACTTTTATGCGATGTTGCTCAATCTACAAAGAAAATCATTACTGTAGAGGAAAATGTCTTGATGGGAGGCTTTGGAAGCGCCGTCCTTGAGTTCTTTGAAAAAGCTGGAATATACGATATTGCCGTAAAAAGACTTGGAATCAAGGATGAGTTCGCGGAACACGCGACTCAGGCGGAATTGAGAAGCATATACGGTATTGACGAGGAAGGTATCGCGGACACTGTCCGCAGAATGCTGGGTAAATGAACCCCAAGAATTCCAAGACCAGGTTGGACAGGCTTCTCGTTGAGAGAGAACTTTCCCCGACACGCGAACGGGCGAAGGCGCTTATCCTGTCCGGCGCCGTCATCGTCGGTGAAAACAGAATCGACAAAGCGGGCACCCTCGTTCCCAGAAATGCCGGAATAAGAATAAAAGGGGAAGATAACCCGTATGTCAGCAGGGGAGGCTTGAAACTCAAGGGAGCGCTAACAACTTTTGGCATCGATGTAACGGGTTTCGCCGCTCTCGATATCGGAGCCTCAACAGGCGGTTTTACGGACTGCCTGCTTCAGGAAGGGGCAAGAAAGGTTTACGCGGTTGATGTAGGCTACGGCCAGCTCGCCTGGAAACTGAGAAAAGACGAAAGAGTGGTCGTCTTCGAAAAGACAAATATACGCTATTTTTCCGGCAGCGGGATAGACGACGAGATAGATATAGCTACCATAGACGCTTCCTTCATCTCCCTCAAACTGGTTATTCCGGCCACGGTCAGGCTTATAAAGAAAAACGCTATTATTCTTGCTCTCATCAAACCGCAATTTGAGGCGGGAAGAGAAGAGGTCGGGAAAAAAGGTGTGGTAAAAAATCCCGATATACATAAAAGGGTCGTTTATGAAATTGAGGAGTTCTGCAGAGAGTCGGAACTAAATGTGCTGGGAACATGTGAGTCTCCCCTTTCAGGGCCTGCCGGTAATAAAGAATTTTTTATATACGTAAAAAGATAAGTTTGAAGCTCCCCGCAGCAAGCTGCGAGGAATGCGCTCGCTGTTCAGTTCAAGTTTGAGGTTTAAAGTTAAAAGTGCGACGCATTGAAATCTCTTTATAAACTTGAAACTTCAAACCTTGACAAGTTCGCAAAAAGTCTTTTCGAAGCAAATCGAAGCATTTTGGGAAAAAGATGGTGGTAGTGACCGGCGTTAAGAAAATCTAACTGTTTGAGCGCGTAAGCACGAGTTTTAGATTTTTAGCCGGGCAATAACAGCATCCCCAAAATGGTTCTGAGCGAAGAAAAGTGATCTTTTGCGAGTACATTAAACCTTAGATTTGAAACTTTAAACCTGAGACTTAAAAAATGGGAGTAAATCTGGCCAAGACAGCGGGTTTTTGTATGGGAGTGAAGCGGGCGGTCGATATGGTTCTCGACGTTGCCCATAAAAGGCGTGCCGAAAAAATATATACTTACGGCCCCCTCATACATAATCCACAGACTGTTGAAATTCTTAAAAAGAGGGGAATACTCCCGGTAGACGATATAGATAAGATCGAAGAAGGAACAATCATAATAAGGGCTCACGGGATATCGCCACTTGAAAGAAAGAAACTTAAAGAAAAAAACGTAAAGATAGTAGATGCCACGTGCCCCAAGGTGGCACATGTACAGGCAATAATCAAAAAACACGCATCCCTCGGTTACGCTGTCCTAATTGTGGGAGACAGAGGACATCCCGAGGTTGACGGCCTTCTCGGTTACTCCGACGGAAAGGGTATCGTAATAGAAAAAAGTGATGAGGTCGACGTCCTCCCCGAGATTGAGAAACTCTGCGTTGTCGCTCAGACAACTCAGAGCGCAAAGGAATACGGAAATATAATTGAAAGGATCAAACAACGATTTCCGGATGTTAAGATCTTTGATACGATATGTGATTCCACTGAAAAAAGGCAGGCCGAGGTCAAGAAATTCTCCGCCGAAATGGATGCCATGTTTGTTGTGGGGGGAAAGAACAGCGCCAACACGAAGAGACTGGCCTCTATGTCGGAACTGCAGGGGACTCCCACATTTCATATCGAAACGGCAGATGAACTCAAAGATATAAACATAGACGGATACAATGAAATCGGCATCTCTGCCGGGGCATCCACACCAAACTGGACAATCGAAAAAGTTGTCGACTACATTACCAGTCTTCAGGAAGAGAAAAAAAGGGGGAACGCGGGCAAGTTGCTTAATTTTTGGACATTCACCGTCATCACGGACATCTATTCCGCCGTGGGCGCCGGATGTCTGTCTCTGACAAGTATTCTCCTGCAGGGATTACACGTCAATATTCTGAATATACTGACGGCAGCCTTTTATGTCTATTCGATGCACGCGCTCAATAGATTCACCGACAGGAAATACATCGGCATAATAAGCTCTTTCAGGGAAGATTCCTATCTGAAACACGATACGATGTACGCTACCATGGCAATCCTATCCCTGCTTGCCGCCCTGACCCTCTCCTTTGTCGCCGGTGCCGCTTCATTTTTACTTCTGCTTTCGATTTCCTCTTTTGGAGTCCTTTACAATGCCGAGATACTGCCGCAAAACTGGCGCTTTCGGAGATTAAGAGACCTGCCCGGCTCCAAAAACGTTTCTGTCGCTACCGCATGGGCAATCGTAGTGGCGGTGCTTCCACAGTTAGAAATAAGCATAAGTATAACCCCGGCAATGATATTTGCTTTTCTATTCACCTTTGCCGTGGTTTTCGTCAGATCGGCTCTTTCCGATACGATCGACATTCAGAGTGACAGGCTGATCGGGAGGGAAACTATCCCCGTTGTAATAGGAGAGGAAAACACACAAAGACTTTTAAAGATTATATCGGTAATTACAGCCGTAATTCTTATAATCACGAGTCCCGCGGGGTGGACTTCCTCTTTGAGTTTCGCCCTCCTGGCCTGTGTATTTTATATGTGGATTTGTTTCAAACTTTGTGATAGAAGAGCGACATTTTCAGGTGTCGTTCTGGAAGGTCTCCTGGAAACAAATTATATAATTGCCGGTTTGAGTACTTTTTTGTGGTTTCTTTTTGTGTAAACGTTCATCTCCTAACCGCCGGCTTTCAGTAAAAATAAGGGAAAAAGGTAGATAAATTTATGATTAGAAAATTATTTGTGTTTAATTTTTCGATCTTGATTATAATCATTTTTTTTGGTTGCGGAGGAATTCGATATTCCCAAGTCGCCCCGAACGCGAAGGATTTCCATCCGAAAAAAATAGGCGTGCTTCCCGTTGACAGCGGAGCCTTCGAAGAATCAAGAGGAGTTATTGATCAAATCATTGCCGGTGTCCTGGTTAATAAGGGGTGGTTTTCTGATGTTGTGGCACCTGACACGATTAATAACCGTATGCAATCAGATGATGAATTGAGAAAAACTGTTGCCGATTATTTAGCTAAACTTAAAACCGTTAATTTTTCCGATGCTGAACTTAGCATAAAAATAGGTGAAGCATACGACATCGATGCCTTCCTTGTTGTAAATGTAGATTACTGGCACTACACCGTGGAAGGTGAAGACAAGGTTGCCAAAGTTGGCCTGGGAATGAAGCTGGTGGAGGCGGAAACGGGAAACATAATATGGAAGGCAGGCCACCATCTGGCTGAAGATTACTGGATTTTAAAACCCGACCTTTCCGATGTGGCGGACGGTCTCGTTAAAGAGATGCTCGATCACATGCCGCATTAGCATACCGAGATAAACAACAATCATGCCGGAACGGACAATTGCCCGGCATAAATGAATAAAAATGGAGGACAAAAAAATGGCTTATGTGATTACTGACGAATGTATCGCTTGCGGTGCCTGTGAAGAGGAATGCCCCGTAGAGGCAATTAGTGAGGGAGAGGATAAATACGTAATTAACCCGGAACTCTGCACCGAATGCGGTGCCTGTGCCGATCTATGCCCGGTGGAAGCAATTGTGCCTGAAGACGAAAAATAGCAGGAATATTACAGTTCACTAAGGCCAATGAACTGATCGGAAAAGATTGAAGCTTCCCGCAACAAGTTGCGGGGAACGATGTAATTCAAAGCATAATCTCCTACTGTTAAAGAAAACACTGCTTTTTTATTCGCTCGCTGTTCAGTTCAAGCTATCAATTAAAAAGTAACCAGACACAGTTCGCGACAAATCCATGGAGGAATGGTTTAAGGCCGATTCCTGTGAATTTTTACAAGGTTTCTGTATGGGATTTTTTATAACTTTTGAAGGAATCGAAGGCTGCGGGAAGACCACCCAGATCAAAATGGCAGGGGAATATCTGAACGGCAAAAATGTCCCCTTTATCATAACCGAAGAGCCGGGCGGTGTTCCACTTGGCCTGGAAATAAGGAAAATCCTTTTAAATGAATCTCCTTTTGAAATATGCGCGGAATCAGAAGTTTTTCTCTTTTCCGCGGCCAGGGCTCAACATGTAAGGGATGTTATTCTGCCCACCCTTAAAGAGAAAATAACTGTTCTGTGCGATCGTTTTTCCGATGCCACCATCGCTTACCAGGCGTTTGGGCGAGGATTGGACTTACTTTTCATACATAAGATAAATGAAGCTTCAACCGGCCCACTTAAGCCGGACATGACATTCCTCTTCGATACCCCCGTTGAGGTCGGGCTTAAAAGAGCCATGAAACGGATATCCCGTCTTGAAGGCGTCTCGAGAGAGGATCGCTTTGAGAGGGAAGAATTTAATTTTCATAACAGGGTCAGGGAGGGATATCTTTCCATCGCTGGAAATGAACCCGAACGATTCAGAATAATAGACGGCACAAAGAGCATCGACGAAGTGCATCGAGAGGTCTGTTCCCATATTACAACCCTGATAGATGGACGCGGGTAAATGCATGTCCTTCAAAGATATTTACGGTCAGGATAAACAGATAGCCATTCTTAAAAGCGCCATTGAAAGCGGGCGCGTCCCCCATTCTTATCTTTTTTACGGAGAAAAAGGCGTAGGGAAAAAAACGGCCGCGGAGATTTTCGCCAAAGCCCTGAACTGTTTGGAAGGGAAACTCGATTCATGCGACAAATGTTCATCCTGCCTTAAAATAGACCACAAAAATCATCCCGACGTTATAACCATAGAACCCGAAGGAAATTTCATAAAAATAAACGCAATAAGAGACCTCCAAAACCAGATAAAATTCAGGCCTCTTGAAGGAAGCAAAAGAGTTTTTATCATGGTAGACGCTGAAAGAATGAACAGCGTTTCCGCTAACTCCCTTCTCAAAACGCTTGAGGAACCATCTCTCTCAAATATCTTGATATTGATTACGGCCCGTCACTACCTGCTTCCCGCGACCATACTTTCCCGATGCCAGCAGCTAAGATTCAATCCTATACGAAGGGAAACAATCGCCTTATTTCTGGAAGAAAAATTGTCTATCGATCGAGAATCTGCCAGTCTGCTTGCTTCATCATCCGGCGGGAGTATAGGAAAAGCCATTGAAATGAACAAGGATTCATACCTGACGTTTAAAGATGAGATAATTGAAAACATCTCCGACAGTAATATCAAAGAGCCGCTGAAACTTATATCTTTCATGGACAATTTCGGGAAAAACAGAAAGGGAATTACAGAAAAGCTTGAAATATTGAGATCCTGGTATAGAGACATACTTGTCTACAGGGAAACGGGTGAAACGGAAACCCTTATACATCAAGATCGCATCGAAACAATAAAAAGTTTCGGAGGAAAGATGAACGGATCAGACATTTTAAAAAGCGTAAAAACTATAGAGCACGCTCACAGGGCTATAGAACAGAATGCCAATAAAGAGTTGACTTTAGAGTGGATGATATTTAAACTTGCGGAAATTATAAATGCTCGGGTATGAGCAGTCATGGCAGATAAGCAAAATCTTTGAAAAAGTCTTACACATCAAGATTATCATGTTGTGAAATCCACCCCCGGTGGATTAAGAGGCGTTTGCAGACTTTGCAAACGTCTCTTAACTTTGTATTTTGGTGTCTCCGAGCTTCCTAATTTAGTGACCCGCGCGTTCAGAGAGGAAACCGTTGAAAAATATTGTAGGCATAAAGTTTAAAGAAGAGGGAAAGATATACAGCTTCAACGCGGAAAATTTCCAATTAAAGAAGCATGACAGCGTCGTTGTCGATACCGATAATGGTTTGACAATAGGGATTGTCGTGTCAGACGTGAAGCCCACTCCAGCGGATAAATTACCGGAAAATCTTAAAAACGTTATACGCAAAACCACTGAAGAGGATTTTAAGATACAAGCGGAAAATAAAGAGTTTGAACAAGAGGCATTCAAGTTTTGCCTCGCGAAGATAAGAGAAAAAAATCTTCCAATGAAGCTGATTAATGTTGAATGCCTCCTCGATAAAAGTAAAACCATATTTTATTTCACCGCGGAGAACAGAGTAGATTTCAGAGAACTTGTAAAGAATCTTGTTCAGAAATTCCGGACAAGGATTGAGTTAAGGCAAATCGGGATAAGAAATGGAACGCGTATACTCGGCGGTATCGGAACATGCGGCAGAGAGATTTGCTGTGCCAGGTTTCTTCATAATTTTGACCGCGTATCAATAAAGATGGCAAAAGAACAGAATATGTCTCTCAATCCCGAAAAGATTTCAGGACTCTGCGGAAGACTTATGTGTTGTCTCGCATTTGAATATGATACTTATCTCGACATAAAAAAATCTGTTCCAAAATGCGGAAAGAAAGTTGTTACTCCCGAGGGACAGGGTAAGGTTATAAGACATAATGTTTTTCAAGGGAAAATCTCCGTTGAGCTGGAAGATGGAAGAGAAATAGACGTCGACATAAAAGACATTGAATAAAGGAACCTGTTATGGAAAAATTTTTTTATGTTACAACTCCGATATATTACGTAAACGCCTCGCCGCATATCGGTCATGCTTACACCACAATAGTCGCCGATGTTATGGCAAGATTCTACCGCATGTCCGGTTATAGGACATTTTTTTTGACCGGTACCGATGAGCACGGGGATAAGATCGCTGAGGCCGCGGAGCGTGCCGGGGAAACCCCGAAGGCATACGCGGATAAAATCAGTATTCAATTCAAAAATCTCTGGCCGCAGTTGGCAATAACCAATGACTATTTTATCAGGACAACCGATGAAAATCATATTCATACGGTCAGTTCAATCCTGCAGAAGGTTTACGATGCCGGAGATATTTATTTCGGAAAATATGAGGGACATTACTGTGTCGGCTGTGAACAGTTCTACAAGGAATCAGAACTAATTGATGGTAAATGTCCCGATCATCAGACAGCCCTTGAATACAGGGAAGAGAGCAATTATTTCTTCAAGATGAGCAAATATCAGGACTGGCTGATTCAACATATTAAGGATAATCCGGATTTTATAAGACCGGAAAGATATAAAAATGAAGTCCTTGCCTTCCTGAAGGAACCTCTGGAAGATCTTTGCATATCAAGACCTAAAACACGGCTTACCTGGGGCATAACCCTCCCTTTTGATGAAAATTACGTGACTTATGTCTGGTTTGACGCTCTGATAAATTACATCAGCGGTCTGGGCTATCCTGACGGAGAGAATTTCAAGACTTTCTGGGACGTTTCAGAACACTTGATAGCCAAAGATATCCTGAAACCGCACGGCATTTATTGGCCGACGATGCTGAAAGCGGCGGGCATACAACCCTATAAAAATTTGAACGTGCACGGCTACTGGAATATCGACGCGGGAAAGATGTCCAAAAGCAGGGGAACCGTCGTAAAGCCCCTGGAACTGAAAGATAAATACGGTCTTGACGCATTCAGGTACTTTTTGCTCAGAGACATGGTCTTTGGGCTCGATTCAAATTTCAGCGAGGAAAATTTTGTACAAAGACTCAACTCGGATCTGGCAAATGACCTGGGAAATCTGGTAAACAGAACTCTGACCATGGCCGTAAAATATTGCGATGGGAAAGTGCCTGACGCCAATACCTTTCAGAAAGAAGATACCCTGATCAAAGCGGCGGGGAAAACCCTTTCCGAAGTGGAATTGTCTTTTCCAAAACTGACCTTCCATAAGGCATTGATTTCTATCTGGGATTTCATCAATACCACAAATAAATACATTGTAGAAAACGAACCCTGGTCCCTGGCAAAAGACCCCAAAGCCCGGGAAAGGCTGAACGCGGTCATATATAATCTTCTGGAAGCTCTGCGCGTGGTCGCGGTTTTAATATACCCCTTTATGCCCGATACCTCACAGAAGATAATGAGCCGAATCGGGATAGAAGGTATTCCGTCTCAGGATTTAAACAGCATGCGCAACTGGGGAGGGCTAAAAAGCGGAAACTCCCTGACCGTTGGTTCAGCTCTTTTTCCAAGGGTTGAGTCTGAAAAGAAAGAGGAATTTGCCGAAAGGAAAGAAAAAATGCAGGAAATAAGTTATGAAGATTTTCAGAAAGTGGACATAAAAGTCGCTCAGATAATCGAAGCGGCGGCAATTCCCAAATCGAACAAATTACTTAAATTAAAGATTGATATCGGAGAAGAAAGAACCATCGTTGCCGGTATTGCTAAAGACTACAAACCGGAAGAGCTGATCGGGAAAAAGATAGCAGTGATAGTAAACCTGAAACCGGCAAAAGTGATGGGTGTGGAATCCAGCGGCATGCTTCTGGCAGCGGAAACAGATGACGGACTGACTCTTTTATCTTTTGACGGTGATGCTAAGACGGGAGCGAAAATCAAATAGTGGCAAACTTTCACGCCGGGGTTTAACCCACCTTTATTGTAAGTTTTTCAAATTGGAGGAAATAGTTATGCGAGTCGCAAATTTGTATGAGACAAGTAAAGAACCTGTTATCTCTTTCGAGTTTTTTCCACCGAGAGACGAAAAAGCCGCGAAAAATTTTGAAAAAGTTATAGATGCTATCGCAACATTAGAACCTCATTATATGTCAGTTACCTTTGGAGCCGGCGGGACAACCAGAGATGGTTCATTTCAAACAGTTAAAAAATTAGTTGCCGACAAAAAGTTACCGACTGTTGCCTATATGGCCGGTTATGGTTTAGGACCGGAAGAAATAACAGAGGTTCTGGACAAATATCGGGATCTGGGCGTTGAAACAATTTTTGTTATACGCGGCGATGAACCAGCTAATATCAACCAATTTACCCCCCACCCTGACAGTTTTCAATACGCATCGGACATGCTGTCTTTTATCAATCAACGTTATGATTTCGACCTTGGATGCGCGGGTTATCCTGAAGGACATATCCAGGCGGAAAGTCTTGATAAAGACATCGAATATCTGAAAATCAAATTAAATAACGGTGCCCGATATGTTGTTACTCAGTACTTTTATGACAACGGCTATTTTTTTGAGTATATCAAAAAGTGCAGGGCAGCCGGCATTTCCGTTCCTATTATTCCCGGCATCATGCCGATATACAGTATGAAAATGACCGAGATGCTGGCCAAACTGTGTGGAAGCAGTATAACCGATGAAATACGTATTAATCTGCAAAAATTGTCGGCAGATGAGAAAATTGCTGTTGAAAATTACGGAATTGATTTTGCGGTTCGACAATGCCAGGAATTACTTAAAAACGGGGTCGCGGGATTGCACTTTTATACCATGGATCGCAGCCGATCAGTAACAGAGATTATCAACCGTCTACGCGAAGAAAACCTGTTATAATCTTTTATTGAAGCTCCCCGCAGCAAATTGCGGGGAGCTCCTACTGTTAATGAAATATGTTGATTTCATTCGCTTGCTAACCCCGCCGCAAGCAACAGGGAACGAAGTAATTCGGAGAATAACGCGCTCGCTGTTCAGTTCAGGACAATAGA
>CAZZBF010000051.1:0-11546 GCA_964652795.1 uncultured Syntrophales bacterium
ATGCGCTCGCGGTTCAGTTTAAATTTGTTTTTTCCCTTATTACTTTCTCCTTTTCAATAATCCCGGGCTACGCGAAGACCAAAGGTACAGTCCCACGTCTGGGGAAAGTTTCTGTAGCGATACGCGGAACGTAAGCGCCTCGCATAATTGAGACAGGAACCGCCGCGAAGGACGCGGAGCCCACCCCGCCAACCTGAAGGGGGAGCAATGGGATCGGTCACGTGTTCACCCGAATATTCCACGTACCAGTCCTGGCACCACTCATAGACGTTGCCATGCATGTCGTATAATCCCCACGGATTAGGGGTGAAACTTTCAACTTTCATAGTTTCTCCGATGCAATCGCCCTTAGGGCAATCCGGTAAGGAACCGCGGCCATCGAAATTCGCCTGTTCCGTGGAAATGCAATTACCTGTGTAAAAGGGTGTCGTTGTCCCCGCGCGGCAGGCATACTCCCACTCGGCCTCAGTTGGTAATCGGTACTTATCCGTTTTTTCCTTTCGGTTGAGCTTACGGATAAATTCCTGCGCGCTATCCCAGGAAATTCTTTCTACCGGGCAGTTATCACCGCATTTTTTAAATAACGAGGGATTATCACCCATGACCGCCTTCCACTGATCCTGTGTCAACTCTGTCGTCTGAAGATAGAAGGGACGGCTTATGGTAACGAGGTGCTCTATTTCGTCATCGTCCCTTTTTGGTTCATTTGAAGGACTTCCCATCGTGAAAGTGCCCTTCGGAATCAAAACAAACTTCATACCGATGGAATTTGTGAAAGTCTTATCCGGGGAAGGTATCACCACGGCTGTCTGATTTTTAACCGGAGGGACTTCAATATGTTTGTCCTCACCAACCGCGAGATTTATCCATTGTTTATTTGATTCATATCCCGGTAGTGGGACATTTGTAACGATAAAAATACAGGAAAAGGCAATGCAAAGAAAAAATACATAACAGAGGCGCTTCATATGATTTCCTTCCTATTAAATACTTTTTGTAATGAAGTGAGGTAATGAAAAGAGTTGATAATTAATGCATTTATCAGCCAATCCGGTAATGTGTGACATGAATCTCAGAGGTTGTCAAGATTCAATCGGACTTTTGTTGCATTCAGGATACTCTACAATACAGCAATCCGCATCCCTTTGCAGAAATCTGAGGACATCACACATAATCCGGTAATCGAGAAACATCCATGCCGGCTTTTAATGAAAAAAAGATTGAAAGAAATAAAAGTCAATTATGGCCAGTAGAACATTATAAAGGTAAAATTTGTTGTTGACCCATCTTTATATGTTTTCCCTAAACGTATTTAACCTTGACGCATAAGGCTAATTTTTCTATACTATTTTTTTAAAAGCAAGTTTTTATAATCAAAAACGAATGTATTATTGAATTACTTCGTTCCCCGCTGCTTGCTGCGGGGAGATTCAAATGGAAGTTGTTAATTAGGGCAATTCGCCCTGAAATGGGGATATTTAAATGAGCGATCAATCCAAGTGGCTCCGTCACTTTAAAGAAAATAAAACTTTATTCATCATTTTGGCTGTGGGCCTCTTCCTTATGGAACTGGAAATTTTTGCCATGGCTGTCATGAAATCGGGAAAAGAAATCCCGTTCCCATTCCGTGCCTGGTTTGCCGGAGCAGTGGGATTACCCATCGGCGCGGTACTCTTGCTCGGTTTTTTTATCAAGGCTTACGAAACCCTGTTTTTTAAAAGCGATGGCCGTGCCAATACGCCGCCGCCCCAGGATTCGTCAGCTGACCTATTGGACCGCGTAATCACACGGATCAGTCGATTGAACATATTTGTCATCGGCGCTTTTGTACTGTTGTTTGCCTTGGGACTTTTTGCCGTCCCGCACCTGCTGTCGGAATTCGGCCGTTATGGTATGCCTTTAATATACAAGTATCGATGGGTGGTGCTGGCTATCATTGCCGTCTTCCTGGGATTGATAATT
This sequence comes from uncultured Syntrophales bacterium, assembly GCA_964652795.1. GTDB lineage: Bacteria > Desulfobacterota > Syntrophia > Syntrophales > JADFWA01 > JAUSPI01. The sequence goes on from CAZZBF010000051.1 coordinate 1,963, forward strand.
TGGATAATCTTTTTGCGCTATCTTCTGGCCCGCAAAGCCATTGAAACCCAGGCCGAAATGGAAAAATACCGTCTCCAACTGGAATTATTGGGCAAACATGATGCCGTGTCCGATCAGATACTTGAACTTCCTCAGTTACCGTCAGACCCTCCGGTTACTGATAAAAGTGATTATTAAATGTTTTAAGCCCCGCGAAAATTCGTTTTAATGATCATCCGTTAAAGACCAATAAAAGTACCAGAAATGGCGCTATCACAAAAAATGTCACCACGATGGAGATGATAAACAACTGCTCCTTTAGCTTGTCTGTGGATTCATCAATTCTTTCAAGAAGTTCCCGGCTATCCTCTTCTACCTGCATGACCCGGCGCTTTCGGAACCATGTCAATAGGGCTAAAACAGCAGTTGCGGCCGGATAAATCACCGCCAGCGCCATAAGAAAGATAACAACGTCAGTAATTGCAACCATAATAAAATATCTTAAGAGGAGGCATTAATTAGTATAGTGTTCTCAACCTCTGATAAGAACTTTCGTTTTCGTGAAGGGAGTATAAGAATAACGGCTTTGTGAGTCAATGGAATAATTATCACAACATATAAATATGGGGCTCCGAATGATTACAGATAAAATCGCAATCGGAAATGGTAGAAAAGATCGACGGTTTCGCTTTCGTCCCCGTCATAACTGACAATTTATATGCCTTATAGTACTTAATCGGACATTATTTAGAGAAACCAGTAGATGTAGGAAAGTATGAGAAAAAGATAAATCGGCGTCCTTGATCTAACCGGCTTGAAGATACGTTAGTAATAATTTACTATATTTATAATAGTTTCTTAAAACTTTCCGGACACAGAAGATTCTCTTTACGTACCCAATCACAGATGTTTAAGAAGCCTTCCATGATCACCTATGAACCAGTCACCAAAATATTCGGCAGTGGCAGGGATAAGGTTACGGCGGTGGATGACGCGAGTTTCGTCATGCCTAAAGGGTAAATCGTGGTATTTCTAGGACCTTAGGAATGTGGCAAGACCACCATGCTTCGCCTTACTAACAGACTGGAAACCATTAACCGCGGCAACATTTATATAGAAAATCAACTGAAGCTTGAAAATATGTGCTATTTTTTATTAGATGGTACAGCCAAAAACGAAGAAATAGTTCGATTTCAAAAACATACCGCGCGTTTTTAGATAAAAAGGCGTTTAATGGAATATGCCGCCATTTATTTTCTATCCAATTCTTTTCTCACCGCCAGTCCCAGTTTCTCTATGATATAGGGCTTTTTCACATAGGCGCCCGCGCCCAGGGACTGGGCTACATTGACACGACGCGTTTCCGAAAAACCGCTTACGATAATCGCCTTCTGTTCCGGATGGATCTTAAGGATGCTCCGGTAGGTATCCAGTCCGTCCATGCCTGGGTCCATGATCATATCCAGAATTACCAGGTCAACCTGGCGTTCCTTCAGGTACTCCACCGCGTCTTCACCGCTGGATACACTTGTGATGTTGTAATTCAATTTCCGAAGCATTTCGGCGGCAAGATCGCGCTGCCCCTCGACGTCATCTACAATGAGAATGGATTCACCTCTGCCTATATATTCGGAACTTGAAACGGCAATGGCTTTAGCGGAAATTTCTTCCCTCGTCACCGGAAAATAGAGGGTAAAAGTGCTTCCCACTCTCTCCGCGCTCTCTACATTGATGTAGCCATGATGATCCTTCACAGTTCCCCATACCACCGCCAGCCCCAATCCCGTTCCGCTTCTGCCCATCACCTTCTTCGTATAAAACGGCTCAAAGATACGCTTCAGGTCAGAGACCGATATTCCTTCCCCCGTATCGGACACGGAAAGGACAACATAGTCTCCCTCTTTAACCTCGTCATATCCCTGAATCGGCTTGTCCAGGTATTGATTGAATGTTTTGATCGTCAGGACACCACCATCATTAGGCATCGCTTCGACCGCGTTCGAAATCAGATTGAGTAACGTCTTACCAAGATGCACGGATGAACCGGAAATATTCAAAAGATCCGGATCAAGATCGGTCTTAATCCGCACAGAAGGGTGGCATAAACACAGGTTCTCAAATTCCGTTGACTGTTGACAATCAGTGACGATTATATTCAGATTGAGAACCTGCCTGCCGGAAACTCCTCTTCTGGCCAAAGTCAGCAGATCTTCCACAATGGCGGCAGCTTTCTCGCCCCCTTTCATAATATTCAGAAGCCCGGGCCTGATCGTGCTCGATTCATCCACTCTGTTAAGGAGCAGTTCCGCGTATCCAACAACAACGCCCAGAACATTGTTTAGATCATGGGCGACACCGCCTGCCAGGATCCCAAGTGCCTCCATTTTCTCCGCCCGCTGCAGTCGTTCCTCCAGGCTTCGCTTCTCCTCCTCCACCTGTTTGCGGTCGGTAATATCCTCGGAGATGCCCAGCAGGTATTCGGGTTCTCCCTTCTCGTCCAGAATCGGCACTTTCTTGGTGTGTAAGGCGCGCTCTCCTCTGTTACGAGTCTGTATAGGTTCTTCCGGGACATCCACAATCTTACCTCCGCGCAGAACATTCTGGTCATTCTCCGTAAAGAAGTCTGCCTGCTCCTTAGGAAAGAAATCGTAATCGCTTTTCCCGAGCAGGTCGTCCCGTGAATAACCCAGCAGTTCCTCTCCCGCCCGGTTGAATCGGACAAACCGGAGTTCCTTGGCATCCTTGACGAAGATCATGTCAGGAATATTCTCGACAATCGAGTCCAAAAACGTAGTCACCCTGTGGATATTCTCCTCCGCCTGCTTGCGCTCGGTGATGTCATACGTCGACCCCAAGATCGTCGGTTTGCCTTCAAAGTCAATGAGACTAGCGGAGTAATCAACCCATTTCACCTGGCCATTCTTTGCGATAAATTTGATTTCGTATCTTGACGCCACACTTTCTCCTTTTAGACGATTAAGACCTCTGTCTCTTACTAAATCAAGAAAATCCGGATGGGTAAAATCCCAGAAATTCATGTCGGCAAGGTCATCCATCGTATAACCAATAATCTTCTCGAATGCCGGATTAGTGTAAATATATTTATTGTCTTGAATAAGGAATATTGCAGAAGGTGAACTTTCTGCAAGAGCACGAAATTTCGCTTCACTCTGTTGTAAAGCCTCCTTCGCCCGCTTTCTGTCGGTGATATCAACGCCCATGCCGATCAGACAAGGTTTGCCATCAAGGAAAACGCGATGTCCGTAAAAGTTGTACGGTGTTTCCTTCCCTGTCTTGGATACGAGAACGGCCTCCACCTCCGCCTGCCCCTGGGAAAACACTTCCCGCATTCTTTCTGCCACCAGTTCTTTATAATCTTCCCGTATATGGTCGAACGGAGTTTGCTTGGCTATCTCCGCCGCGGTATACTCCGACACCTTCTCCAGGTTCCCGTTCCATCGCAGAAACTTGCCGTTCTCATCGAAGATATAGAATATGCCGGGCATGGCATTGATGGCAAATTCGGAGAAATCCCTCTCCTGCCGGATGACCTCTTGAGCTGCTTTGCGCTCGGTAATGTCCACCAGTACAGCAATGTTTCCGACGATCTTATCTTCAGGATCATGCAGGGGCGAGGCATAGATACTGTAATCGATGAATGTACCGTCTTTCCTCTGTCGGCGTACTTCCACACCGTCCAGAGTCATGCCGCGCCGTATTCTTTCTCGAAAGCCTCTAAATTCCTCTTGACCCTCCGTCTGCACACTGGGAAGCGGGCGGCCCATGACCTCCTCGGCGCTCCAGCCGAGCATCTTCTCGGCTGACTGATTCCACACCGTGTGTACGTTTCCGTCCAGATCCAGGCCAATAATAGCCGTGGGTGCGGCCTCAATAATGGCCCGCAGCAGATCATTGAACCAGTGTAGTTCACTCTCTGCTCGCTTTCGCTCGGTGATATCGAATGTCGATCCAATGATGCTAGGTTTATTGTTTAATTCGACGAGAGTAGCAGTAAAATAAGCCCATCTCTCATGGCCACTCTTGGTAATAAATTTGATATCGTAGCTTGATGGTGGTTCTTCTCCTTTTAGGCGGCTCAAACCCCTGTTTCTTACTAATTCCTGAAAATCCGGGTGAAGAAAATCCCAAAAGCTCATGTCGCTGAGATCATCCATCGTGTAGCCGGTAATCTTTTCAAATGCCGGATTGGTGTAAACATATTTTGTGTCCTGAATAAGAAATATTGCGGCGGCGGAATTTTCCGCGAGAGCACGAAATTTTGCTTCACTTTGTTGTAACACCTTCTCCGTCCGCTTGCGTTTGGCATCAGATCTTTCAAGTTTTTGGATTCTCTGCTTTAATAAGGCATTCTCTTCGAGCAGTTCTTGATTTGTCCTGGCTTGTTCATTCATTTGGTTCCCCCCCCGGTGGGACAAACAATAATGGATGGAAATAAAAAAATATCAACATCACAACTTCTTTGCGATTTCGAGGACAGTCCTCACATACATGGAACTGTTATTGTATCTTCTCAGCACCTTCTCATTTTCTTTATTGTGCAGACCCTTTTTCCAGCCGTGTTTTTTCAGATAATTCACAACAGATAAAATCACATCGGGAATGTAGAAGAGATCGACTGTTTCACTTCCGTCCCCATCATGTCCCCATCTTAGATAGCTTGTAGGCAGAAACTGCGGTATCCCGAACGCCCCGGCATAGCTTCCCCTAAGCTCGTATATGTTTATATCCATATCTTTTTTCATCTTAAGAAGAGCCAATATTTCTCTCTTGGCCCACTTTGCTTTCTTTTCAAGGCGCTTCAGGTTTTTACTTCTTGAAGAAGTCTCCCCCAACATTTTTTCCATTCTTTTTCGCCGCATCCCATGATTATCAAGTACAATCGATGTGTACACCGACAATATATTATCATCCCCAAGACACTCACCGAGGCTTGTTTCAACGAGTAGAATTGCCACTATTATTTCTTTGTCTACCCCGAAATTCCTGCTCGCGTTTTTAAGCCTCGTTTTCCACCTACCGGCAAATTTCCTGGCCATATCTATGGCAGCGGGGCTTAAGAACCGATCATAATTCGCAGCCTCTTCTCTATTAATTATATTCCGCCGCGTTATCCCCGGGATGTATTTAAGCCTCGGGTCGCGGAAGACCTCTTTCAAATAGCCTCTGTCAAAACCCGAATCCTGAAACAGCCTCACAAGATAGTCTTTATCTGCTTGGCCAAGAGACCTTCCATTAGAAACGGCGTAGCCGTTCTCAAAAATCAAGAATGTTCCCAGCAAACATACCAGAACGCAAATCAGTTTTTTCAAGGCTTCACCCGAAAACAAAATTTTTGTTGAATATATATTATATCGGACAGAACAGACGTACGATTAAATAAAAAAGGTGTATTATTGAACGGTTTACTGCAACTTGTAGAGGGTAGAAAGGAGAGTTAGAGCTTGATTGTCGGATCGGTATTATATCTCGATACGTATTTCCTGTTTTTTGTTCTCCCGGCAGAAAGAAACTTTCTTATGGAAACCGGTTAGATATCAGCCTTTGACGCACCCGACCGTTCTCAGTCTCGCCACCTTGCTGGAGAGCCCGGACTGATGTACCACATCAACGACTTCATCGATATCCTTGTATGCCTCCGGTATCTCTTCATGAAGCGTTCCCTTACCCGTAGCGATAACGATGATACCCCTTTGGGCCATCTCCTTTCCGATAGACCTTCCCCTGCTCATCTTTGCCGCCTTGCTCCGGCTCATAACCCTGCCCGCACCGTGGCAGGTACTTCCGAAGGTCTCCGTAAAAGCTTTATCCGTTCCCACCAGGATATATGAACCGGTCCCCATATCACCGGGTATCAAAACAGGCTGCCCCACATTTATATATTTTTGAGAAAGCGCTGTATGCCCCGGAGGAAATGCCCTGGTTGCCCCCTTCCGGTGGACACATAATTTCATCTTTTTCCCATCTACGGCAAATTCCTCTATCTTCGCTATATTATGGCATATATCGTAGACCAGTCTCATGCCGACATCCACGGGACTCATCCGAAGGGTTCTCTCAAACGTTTCTCGTGTCCAGTGCATCAACATCTGCCTGTTTGCCCAGGCATAGTTTGCCGCGCATGCCATGGCGGCCAGATATCCTCTCCCCTCATCCGAATCAAGATAGGCGCAGGCAAGCTGTCTGTCCGGCAGCGGTATTGCCAGTTTCCCCAGATTCTTCACCATCCTGGCCAGGTAATCATCACAGATCTGATGCCCGAGGCCGCGTGATCCGCTATGTATGAAAACACAAACCTGATCCTTCTCCAGCCCGAAGGCGGACGCGACTTTTTCATCAAAAATTTCTTCCACAATCTCTATTTCAAGAAAATGGTTTCCCGAACCGAGTGTGCCTAATTGCTGCTTACCTCTTTCCAGCGCCCTGTCGCTCACCCTTTCCGGATCGGCGCCATCCATCTTTCCGCCATCCTCGGTACTCTCCAGATCTTCGGGAAAACCATAGCCCTGACTGACCGCCCACCCCGCCCCTTTTTGGAGAACTTTCTTTTCCTCTTTTACGGACAGTTTGAGGTCGCCCTTCGATCCGACTCCGGAAGGGATATTCCGGAAAAGGGCAGAAACGAGGTCATACAGGTGCTCCTTGATGTCATCGAAAAAAAGCTTCGTGGCCATCAGGCGAACCCCGCAGTTTATATCATATCCGACACCACCGGGAGAGATGATACCTTCCTTCATATCGAACGCGGCGACTCCCCCTATGGGGAAACCGTAACCCCAGTGCATATCGGGCATGGCGAGCGAATATTTGACGATACCGGGAAGGTGGGCGACGTTGGCAACCTGTTTAGGGCTTTGATCCTCACCCATTTCCTTTATGAGTTTCTCGCTGGAATAGATCATTCCGGGCACACGCATTCCACCGACCGGAGGAATTATCCAGCGAAAATCGTCAATTTTTTCGATTTTTATATCAGACATCGAATATCACTCTCGCTTTCCATCCGCTCTTATTTTTCTCTATTTCGAGCTCGTGGTAGGTAACAGCCTTAATCTCCGTCTTAATACTGTGTCTTTCCGGATCAAAAGCCTCGCCCCTTACTTCCGCCAAAAGGTGGCGGCTTTTTATCTCACGGATGAAAAACTCTTTAAGTAACAATCCCTGCCCGTTCAACATGTAGAGAATTTCCCGAAGATAATTGACGAAGAGGTCTTCCCGGTCACTGCCGTTGACGGCAATGCTCCAGACATCCAAGGCATTTACATCATGAAGGTCAACAACAAGATCAAATATGGCAAACGCGGCATTGGAAAAAAGCTCCTTTTCATCCCTGCCGTATATCTCTAATCCAAGATCTGCCGTATGATCAAAAATTTTGTATCTTTTCATTTGTTGAACTCTCCCCCAGGGGGAAGAATCTAAGAGAAAAGTCCTTTCTAATCGGCATCCACGGTATCTTCATCCGTCTCTATTTCATTTATATCTTTTTCCTTATCTTCTTCCATACCATTCTCTTCCCTCTCCGCTCTGGCGAGTCCGACCAGCTTTTCTCCCGGATCGAGCCCGATCAGCTTAACTCCCTGGGTGCTCCTGTGCAGGAGAGAAATTTCATCAACCTTCATCCGTATGATATTCCCTCCGTCACTGATCAATATCACGTCCTCATTTCCGACGACCTGCCTGATCCCCGACACATATCCGACTCTGGGAACCGTCTTAAGATTAATGATTCCCTTGCCTCCTCTGGTCTGCGTTCTGTATTCGGTGACTTCCGTCCTTTTGCCGAAGCCGTTTTCCGAAATCGTCACAATCGAATTCCCCTCGCCGAGAATTTCCATGCCAACCATTTCATCATCTTTGGCCATTCTTATTCCGGTGACGCCCCGCGCTGTCCTGCCGCTGTTCCTGACGTCCGATTCTTTGAACCGTATTGCTTTCCCTTTCCTCGTCCCCAAAAATACATCCTGGGTGCCGTCGGTCAGTTTCACAGAGATCAGTTCATCTCCTTCATCCAGGTTAATAGCAATAATACCGCCCACTCTCGGATGTGAATAGGCGAGGAGATCGGTTTTTTTAGCGACCCCTTTCTTCGTGGCGAAAAAAACGAATTTACCCTCGATAAATTCCTTCACGGGAAGCACTGCCTGAACTCTTTCCTGTCCTGATAAGCCAATCAAATTAACAACGGCCTTACCTTTGGCCGCACGCCCTGCCTGCGGGATCTGGTGCACCTTGAGCCAGTAAACCCTTCCAGTATTGGTAAAGCACAAAACATAGCTGTGTGTGGAGGCGACAAATATACGCTCCACAAAATCATCTTCTTTTGTGCCCATACCAACCTTACCCTTGCCCCCTCTGCGCTGGCTCCTGTAGAGAGTTGCGGGATTTCTTTTAACGTAACCGTGATGAGATATTGTTACCACCATATCTTCTTCCACGATCAAATCCTCAATATCAATCTCTTCACTGGCTAAAACAATTTCCGTTCTTCTTTCATCTTCATATCTTTTCTTTATATCTTCCAGCTCCTCGGTAATAATATCCAGGATTTTCTGCGGGTCTTCCAGTATTCCTTTTAACTTTGAGACCAGTAACGAAACTTCATCATGTTCTTCGGCAATCTTGCTCTGTTCCAGGTTAGTTAATCTCTGTAATCTCATCTCAAGGATTGCCTTCACCTGAATATCGCTCAGGCCAAACTCTTCCGAAAGTTTCTCCGCGGCTTCTTTAGGAGTACCGGATGCTTTGATGATCGCGATAACATCATCAATGTTATTCAGGGCAATGATAAGTCCCTGAAGAATATGCAACCGCTCACTGGCCTTCTTCAAATCGAAGATGGTTCTTCTGGTAACAATTTCTTTTCTGAATTCTACAAATCGCTGCAGAATCTCTTTGAGATTCAAAACTGCAGGCTGACCATTGTCTATAGAAAGCATTATAATCCCGAAAGAGGTTTCGAGCTGGGTGTGTTTGTAAAGCTGATTGAGAATAATACCTGCCACTTCATCCTTTTTTAAATCAATGACTATTCTCAGCCCGTCTCTATCAGATTCATCCCTCAGATCGGAAATCCCTGTTACTTTTTTCTCCTTGACCAGATCCGATATTTTTTCAATGAGTTTAGCCTTGTTAACCATGTACGGAAGTTCTGTAATGACAATACTCTCCCGGTCACTCCTCGCATTCTTTTCAACAAGGGCCCGCGCCCGCATCCTGATGATTCCCCTCCCAGTCCTGTAGGCGGATACGATCCCTTCCCTCCCGTTGATAAACCCTGCGGTGGGAAAATCGGGGCCCTGAATAAACCTCATAAGTCCCTCCATCTTAATATCGGGATCACGAATCAGGGCAATGGTTCCGTCTACCACTTCACCAAGGTTATGAGGCGGTATATTCGTGGCAACACCGACCGCAATCCCTGATGAACCGTTGAGAAGCAATGTCGGTATCTTTGAGGGAAGAACAGAGGGTTCTTCCAGGGAATCATCGTAATTAGGGACAAAACCAACGGTTTCCTTGTCCAGGTCGGCTAAAATCTCCTCGGCAATTCTTGACATACGAATCTCCGTATACCTCATTGCCGC
>CAZZBF010000051.1:11646-17370 GCA_964652795.1 uncultured Syntrophales bacterium
GACTTTTTCATCTCATCTTCTATATTGACAGGGACATTCCGCTGATAAAGCTGATCCATTATAAAACAATCCTCCTCATTACTCTCTCCGATTGTACCACGTAATTATACCAAACTGCATCCTTTTTAACCCTTGCGGGCAGGTATGAAAACCCGCCGTGATCCATGGCAGGGTCCGGGCATCCTGCGCCCGGCAGGACAGTCTTTGAAAATGAACTGAGAATACTAACCCCGCAGTACATAGCGGGGTTAGCAAGCAAACATAAAAAGTTGTTTTTTTTACTTTTATAATTTTGATGCATTCGCAGAAAGTAAATTTTCTTTGCTCAGAACCATTTTGGGGATGCTGTTATTGCCCGGCTAAAAATCGTGCTTGCGCACTCAAACAGTTAGATTTTTTTAACGCCGGTCACTACCATCATCTTTTTCCCAAAATGTTTTGGTTCGCTCCGAAAAGATTTTTTGCGAACTTGTCAATTTATTATTGTCAAAGTTTTGCGGCTTTCTCTTCAACCTGCCCGTTAAAGCCTTTAGCATTAATTATAAATCTGTCATGAGTCCCTTTAGATATTTTATCAACCCCATCATCAGCACTCACGGAAAATTTTAACATTTTCCCCTTTATTTCATCCAAAACCCCTTTTACCGTAATAGTAAAACCGGCCGGGGTTGCCGCTGTATGGTTTATATTAAAACCGATCCCGACGGTCTGCTCATTGGGCCAGTCAATATGCTCATTAATAAATTTAATGCACGCGAATTCAAACAAGCCAATCAGAAAACCGGACGCGAAAACATTCGGCATTATTTTTCCTTCTTCAAATTCAGGAAAAAGAAAAGGAACTGTTTTGTCCTCCGGCACCACGTACTTAAACTCAAAACTCATACCCTCTTTTAAAGAATTCTCCATTTTTTCCTCCTTCTTTGTTTATTCAATATATTATAAAAATTGAAGCTACCCGCAACTTGTTTCGGGGAATCTCTGACTGTTAAGGAACATTGTTGACTTTATTCGCTCGCTGTTTAGTTCGTTTTAAAGTGCTTTATCAAAAAACACCTTTTAAACGCTGAATTATTATCGGGAACGGCCGTCAATTATATTATGCTTTCAAAATGCGGGCATCCGCCACCACTATCCCATCGGTATAAGCAAATACAGGATTTAAATCGATTTCCATGATGTCCTCATGTTCTTCGGCAATGCGGGCAAGCTTGAGAAGCCCCTCCACAAGAGCGTTTTTGTCGACAGGCGGGTTTCCTCTGAATCCGGTAAGCAGAGATGCTCCTTTAATTTCATGTAGCATTTCAAAGGCATCCTCGGAACTGAGCGGCAGTAAACGAAGTGACACATCCCTGAATAGTTCTACCGTTACCCCGCCAAGGCCGAAAATGATAACCGGACCGAACTGTTCATCCCTGTTCATACCTATGATTACCTCCAGCCCGGGAGATGCCATAGCACTGACCGTCGCGCCGCTGATCCGGGCTTCAGGATACCGGGTTTTGATTTGATTAATCATTTCAGAATATACCGTTTTAACTTCCTCATCGGACTGAAGATTGAGTTTCACTCCGCCGACATCGGTTTTATGCAAAAGGTCGGGCGAATCAATTTTCAGCGCTACCGGAAAACCAATCCCGCGAGCCGCCTGCGCGGCTTTTTCGACACTTTCGGCAAAACGGTTCGCCGTGCAATGAAATCCCTCGGACTCCAAGAACCGCATGGATTCGTAAAAGCCAAGCGCCTTTTTCCCCGATGCCTTTGGAAAAGTGGTCACGGCCGGCTTGACTTTAAGTTCTTTAGGAATTACCTGGGAAAGTGCCCGTATGCCCCGTTCGGGAGTCTGAAAGACCGGAACTCCCATCCGATGCATCACCAATCTTTCCTCCCGCTCCACCTCGGCGCCGCCTAAGTAGATAACCAGTTCATTCAGCCCCGGTTTTACTACGTCGCAGGAACCCTCGACGGGATCTCCAAAGATTACCCCCAGGGTGTCGTAGTAAGGACGTGACAGCTCGATCACCTGCCGGAACATTTCGGCATTCGCATCTCCCGTGAGATCCAGGGGATTGCCTCGAATCGCGTGAGGCGGGACGGTTCCTTCCAGTTTACCGGCCAGCTCGGAAGGAAGAGGCGACACCACAAGCCCTTCCTTTTCCGCTGCATCAGTTGCGAGGATGGCCGCTCCGCCGGATGTGGTTATAAAAAGAATGCTGTTACCTTTCGGAGGCGTCAGGTAGGCAAAGGCTTTGGCAAAATCATAAAATTCTTCTATGTTCTGGGCGCGGCACACGCCGTATTTCTTAAAAAGGGCGTCATAAGTGGCGTCAGCGCCGGCAAGAGATTTGGTATGTGATTCCGCGGCCACCTTTCCGCCGGGTGTCCTTCCCGATTTCAGAATTATCAGAGGTTTCGTCAATGACTGTATGACTCTTTGGAAACGCACCGTGTCTTTAACCCCTTCCAGGTATGCGGCAATAACCCTGGTATTGGGATCCTTTTCAAAGTATTCAATCAAGTCGGTTTCATCCACATCTACCCGGTTCCCCATACTAACGAAGCTTGAAACACCCAGCTCCTCGACGGAAAACCAATCCATCATGGCAGCGCCCACCGTGCCGCTCTGAGCGATAACCGCAACTCCTCCCTTAAACGTGAGAAGCGGCCAGGAAGCGCACATCGGTTCATAAGGATTATTAACCCCCTGACAATTAGGTCCAATCACGCGCACTCCGTAATCAATGGCCACTTTTGCTATTTCCGTCTGGAGTTTTTCTCCTTCCGGTCCGGCTTCGCTGAAACCTCCCGTAATAACAACGGCCGCTTTAACCCCTTTTTCACCGCAATCTTTGATGGTTTGGGGAACAAAATGCGCCGGTACGATTACCATTGCCATATCAACCGGATCGGGAATATCTTTGATGTTTTTAAAACACGCCAAGTCAAGGATGCGTTCGCTCTTAGGATTGATTGGATAGAGCGCTCCCGGAAATCCGCTGTCCCGAAGGTTTTTAAGAATAACATTCCCTAATTTCGAGGGACTATCCGAAGCGCCGATCACTGCAATACTTTTCGGATGAAAAAACGCCTGTAAACCGTTTTGAACCATGGGCTCCTCCTTAAAGATAAACGTTCTCGTTAAACTTATTATGCTTTGAGTGATAAGAGCCGGACTTCGACAGCGGTATAATAGGAAAATGTCCGGTATGTGTCAATTATAAATAACACCTTGATTTCTGTTTTATCCCGCATTAATCGCTAAGCTGAAAAATATAGGAATACCCCTTGAATTCTGAAAGGGTGCGATTCCTAACGGGCAGCTTTTCATGGGTTCCTATTATCAGAAATCCGCCCTTATCCAGGCTGCCGAGTACCTTAATAAAGGCGGGTTCTTTAATCTCCTGTCGATAATAGGTGAGAAGATTGTTTCTTAAAAAAATGATTTGAAATTTTTCTTCAGGAGGAGGTTGTGTTACCAGGTCATATGTTTCCCATTTAATATTTTTCTTAAAATGGTTAGCGATAAAATAGAGCGATTTGTCCTTCGAGGCACGGAAACAAACACTTTTGATTTCTTCCGGTATCCCCTTTAGGTTGCTCTCTCTATAAACCCCCTTCATTGCTTTATTCAGGTAATCAGGATTAACATCCGTAGCCCACAGTTGAAGCCGTGGCAGTCTGTCAAATTTACTTTTGATTCTATTCCACAATATCTTAAAACTGTAGACTTCCTGTCCCTGAGCGCAGCCGGCCGACCAGACATTAATTTTTTTACTTTTCCGTTTTATGACATCCGGAACGATTTCTTCTTCCAGCATCAGCCATAATCGGCGATCACGAAAAAACCGGCTTATCGAAACCGTTATCAGGAGCTCGCCGTCTCTTAAGGCTTCGGGATTATTATTAAGAATATAAAAATATTCCTCAAGGTTTTGACAGCCAAGCCGTTGCATATGTCGCGCCACACGTTTTTTTACCCCTTTTCTAACCTTACGGTAGCCCTCCCATGACAGATTAAACCTATCAAGTAGTTGACTAAATTGATGATCATCCATAAAATAATGCCGTGATATTTTAAATTTCGTGCCAAGAATGACAAGCTCGTAAAAAGTGAAGCCGCCCCGCCCTGTGGGTGGGGAACTTAACTTTTTACGAGTGCATCCAGATTGCGATGCCGGGAAAATACCTTGGTGTCTAGTCACTCACACTACACGAAACGAAATAAGAATGGAAGGGTTACCGCAAAACATCCTGTAATGAATGCAACTCCTACGACAAGAAAACGGAGAGTTATTTTATGGTTATCAGTTGCCATATACACCTTATCCCTTCCCTATGCCATTGTTGTATATGACGTTATAGCTCTTAGATATTCCCCGGAATTCGCCGCAATTATTCCACGCTTAATACTTATCGCGGCGGGTGCGGCTTATATTTTCTACTCGATAAAAATTAAGCTCCCCCTGAAAAAAATGTCTCTTATAATACCATGCGCTATTATTGCTTGCCTCATTATATGCCTTGAGCCCAACCCTAATAAACACATACACATACCAGAATATGTTTTTCTGGTCTGGCTTTTGTTTGAAGCGATTCGAATCGATTATAAAGGTGCCGGTATCTTTCTGCTGGTATTTCTCTGCTCATCTTTCATCGGGATATTAGATGAAATTTTACAGGGGATACACCCCCTTCGTTTTTACGGCTGGCAGGATATGGTTATTAACTCTTCTTCAAGTTTCATCGGAATACTGAGTCTTATAGGTCTGAGGGAAGACCAGTGGAAGAATTGGAACTGGACAGATCAATTAAAGAAAATACGGGGATCACTTGTTGTTGTTCTCCTCGGCATTTTAAATATTGCAATTAATTGTTATATGTTATTTGAGGTTAAAAAACATCAGGGGGCCTTGCTCGTATATCCCGGCTGGCTTATTGCTTTGAACACGGTCTTTGTGTTGATTGCGTTTATTACACTGTGGGTATTATACCGTCACACATCACAAGACACAGGGGAACCCGAAGCCCGGAAAACAACCGCTGTCCTGTGGCTTCTCCCGGCGCTGACAATTATTCTTTATATTCATATGGTCGTTGTGTTAAGCTGGATGGCAGGTGCAACGTTTCAATAGCGGAAATCCTAAGATCTTTATAGCTTAAGACATATAAGGGTGTTTATTATTCTAAAACATTTAAAAAGGAGAAAGTCCCTATATTTGAGGAGAAACCATGAATGAAATAAAGTACAAACCGATCGGAGTAGTTTGTTCTCCCTTCAAAGAACCGAAAGGAACACCTATTCAACCCTCGGCTGCCAAGGGAATTTCCGGAACAATCGATATATTTCCGGAATATGCCGAAGGCTTAAAAGATATTGAAGGGTTTTCTTATATTATCCTGATATATCATTTTCATCTATCCAAAAAAACAGGCTTGGTAGCAAAACCATTCATGGATACCAAAGAACGCGGAGTCTTTGCGATACGAGGCCCGAGCAGACCCAATCCGATCGGTATTTCGATTGTACGCCTTGTCGGGATTGAAGGGAACACTATTCATATTCAGGATGTTGACATAGTAAACGGGACTCCACTCCTCGATATAAAACCGTATGTCCCGGAATTCGATATAAGAGAGGCGGAGAAAACAGGCTGGCTCGAAAAAAACGTGCACAAACTTCCATCATCAAAAGACGACGGCAGATTTACAAAATGATTAACGGGC
>CAZZBF010000052.1:0-15936 GCA_964652795.1 uncultured Syntrophales bacterium
CAGCGGATTTCATTCCAATAATAATTTTCTTAAGTAAATGGTTATAATTTTGGACGCGGATTTTTTATCAACATAGAATCACAAAGAACAAACCTGATCTATTCTTAAGACATAAGTGTCGAGTACACCCCGATTTGCCCGGGAATCAATTGATAAATATCGTCAGCCAATTGAACTGAACAGCGAGCGCATTATTCTGCGAATTACTTCGTTCCTCGCAGCTTGCTGCGGGGAGCTTCAATTTGAATATACAGTGGTAAGACTAATCCCGATTAATACAGGAGTGAGAAAAGATTTCACGATTATCAGGTAAAGGATTATTTAGACGAAATATCCTTAAGTTTATTGATAAAAATGCCGACAGGAATATTCAGGAACTATTTATGGCCAAATTGAAAGGCAAAAGTGTTGGAGAATAAAAAAGACTCGGGTTTTTCGGCACGATACACAGTGAAGGATATTGTAACAATACAATGAGTCTAGTTAAGATTAATCAAATAAAACCGGGAATGGTATTAGCCGAAGATTTAAAAGATCGCCACGGCCGTTTTCTTTTGCCAAGTGGAGCAATCCTGACGAAGAAACATATCAGAACACTAAAAATGTGGGGTGTGATTGAAGCTAATATTGAGGGAACGATCACGGAGAATATTTTAGATAATGTCATCTGCGAGCTGGATCCCGCATCGATAGAAATGGCTGAAAAATTTGTCCGTGAACGTTTTTGTTATTCTAACACCGATCATCCGGTAACTCAGGAACTGTTCCGTTGCTGTACTTTGCTAAAGGCAGAAGAAAGGCAGAACAGTGGCAAGGTTGAAAGTGAAGATACTGATGACCGGTTTGAATGTAATGCGCGAACAAATGAGATGCCGGAAATTCTTAACACAAAAATCAATTTCAATAAATTTATACAGCGTCAGCTTTTAAAGCTTCCGACGCTACCAATGATATTTTCGAAAATAAACGAAACCATCGTCAAACCTTACAGCTCAGCAAGTGATATTGGCAAGTTGATTAGCAAAGATACCAGTCTTTCTGCGCGGCTTTTGAAAATCGTTAACAGCGCGTTTTACGGGTTTCCATCCAAGATTGATAGCATATCCCGCGCAGTGTCTATCATCGGAATAAGGCAGCTTTCCACTCTGGCCTCCGGAGTTACTGTCATAGATATGTTCAAGGACATTCCATCTGATATTGTGGATATGAAATCATTCTGGAAACACAGCATTGCCTGCGGTGTTAATGCTAAGATTATAGCAAGTTATCGGGGCATACAAAACACGGAACGTCTGTTTCTGTCCGGGTTACTTCATGACATCGGCCGTTTGGTTTTATACAATTACGCACCGAAACATTCTATGTACGTCCTTGCAAAAGCGAAACGAACTAATGTGATGTTAAACAAAGTGGAATATGAAGACCTGGATTTCGACCATGCGAAAATAGGCGGATTGCTGTTAAGAGAGTGGAAATTGCCTGTTTTAATAGAACACGCCGTCAAGTATCATCATAATCCGCAACAATCTCGGTATCCTCTGGAACCTTCTATTGTGCATCTGGCAGATATCATGGCAAATGCCATGGCAATCGGTTCAAGCGGGGAGAGTTTTGTCTCACCGTTGGATTCGGATGCCTGGGAATGTATAGGGCTATCGCCCAATATCCTGGACTTGACGATAAAACAGGCAGATCACCACATTGACGAAATATTTAATTTTTTCTGTTTAAATGGCATCTAAAGGAAAAATAATGAACGATACTCAATATCTTGAAAAGCGGGTCCAGTATCTGGAAGACGCCAACCGCTTCGCTCTGGATGCCCTGGAAATGGCAGCCTCTCTCGGAGATTTTCAACCCAGCATAAGCAAGTTGCAGAATGTCTCCGTGATTTTAGATGAAACAGCGTCGCGGGTACGCAGCCTTATGCAACTCGAAGCCATGACTTTCTATTTAGTGGACGAAAGCAATAATGAGTTTACCCTTTCTAAGATTGAACCGAGTCACTGCCAACCATATATTGAGAAAGAGGTGGAGATTTTTATTGATGAAGGAATATTTGCATGGGCTTTGAGAGAAAAAAGGCCTGTTATCGTTTCGGCGAAACAACATAACCGCCAGTTCATTTTTCATGTTATGACGACAAGTTCCAGAATAAGGGGAATGTTCGTCGGATTACTGGAAAAAGGAAACAGCAATATTCCCGATATGACGCTATCAATACTTTCAATTATTCTGCTCAACAGTTCTAACGCGTTGGAAAACTATACGTTGCACAACACGATAAGGGAAATCAGCGAGAATCTTCAAAAGAAAGAAAATTATAAAATGTTGTTTGAGGCAGCACCTGACGGAGTGGAAGTGCTGGATGCCAAGGGCAATATTGTGGATTGTAATAAAACACAAATATTACTCCTCGGGTATAAACGTGAGGAGCTAATAGGAAATCACACCACAAAGTTTTTACTTAATAACGGTAACGGTTCATTTGAAAGAAAGCTTTATAAATTAAACGAAACAGGGCAATATGAAGGTGAAGTAGAACTTGTTAGTAAAACCGGTAACATCATTCCCGTATGGAGAAAAGGGAGCGCAATTTATGATGAGAATATGAAACTTGTCGGTTATGTGGTCTATAACCGTGATCTTTCAGAGCATAAGGCGGCACATGAAGAAAAAAAGAAGCTTCAGGACCAGCTCCAGCGAGCAAAAAAAATGGAAGCAATCGGTACCCTTGCGGGAGGCGTGGCGCATGATCTTAACAATGTATTGGGTGGTATTGTCAGCTATCCTGATTTACTGCTGATGCAAATTCCCGAAGACGACCCATTAAGAAAACCTATTTTGACTATTCAGAAATCAGGAGAAAAAGCAGCAGCCATCGTCCAGGACCTTCTGGCATTAGCCAGAAGAGGCGTCGCTACTACGGAAGTCGTCAACCTGAACGAGATAATATCCGATTATTTAAAAACACCCGAGCACGAAAAGGTAAAAAAATTCCATCCCCATCTACAGTTCGGAATCAATCTTGAAGAAAATCTGTTGAACATTATGGGTTCACCGGTTCACCTGTCCAAAACACTGATGAACCTGACAATAAATGCCGCGGAGTCGATGCCCGGCGGAGGGAAAGTGCTCATATCTACAAACAATCAGTATATAGATAGCCCAATAACAGGTTATGACAAAGTTGAAGAAGGAGATTATGTGATTCTTACCATTTCTGATGAAGGAATAGGCATATCAGAAGAAAATATAGAAAAGATATTTGAACCTTTCTACACGAAGAAAGTAATGGGAAGAAGCGGAACAGGTCTGGGTATGTCGGTCGTGTGGGGTACGGTAAAGGATCATAACGGATATATCGATATCCAGAGCTCGGAGGGAAAAGGAACGACAGTTAGTCTTTTTTTCCCCGTAACCAGAAAGGATATAATCAAAGAAGATTCCCTCATACCTATTGAAAAATACGTGGAAAGAGATGAAACCATTCTGGTCGTGGATGATGTGGAAGAGCAGAGGGAGATCGCCTCCAGTATGCTGGGTAGGCTTGGCTATAAAGTCGCATCCGTGTCAAGCGGAGAAGAGGCAGTAAAATATTTAGAAAAAAACTCAGTGGATCTTATTATTTTAGATATGATTATGGACCCTGGGATGGATGGGCTTGAGACGTACAGGAAAATTCTTGAGTTGCATCCCGGCCAGAAAGCAATTATAGCGAGTGGATTTTCTGAAACGAAACGTGTTAAAGAAGCAAAAAAACTGAGCGCAGGGACATACGTAAAAAAGCCGTATTTGATGGAAACAATCGGAATGGCCGTCAGAAAAGAGTTGGATAGATAACAGTTTTTATCCCTCTGATTTTTTTCGATTACCATCCGAGAGTCATAATATTTTTGTGAACCCTGAAGCTTATTATTTCAGGAATGGATGTGATATTGTGTATGAGTACCATTCTTTGAAGGTACAGCAAGCCACATCACATTGTAACAAAAATCATCAAATTATAAATCATATACAGCTTGATATTACTCCCAAATCCTCAAACTGAAGCTCCCTGAGGAAAAAGCTACGGGAAATCAACGGCTTTTGATAACATTTGCTGACGTTATTTTTCTTCGGGGAGTTGTTGATTTTATTCGTTTGCTGTCCAGTTCAATACAGTCGCAACAAACCGCATATCAGATATTTATTCTTAAACTATAGAGACCTGCTATATCGCCGGTGCTCTTAATCTTCTTGTTTGTGGGTATTTTGGGGGGCCGGCGGGTAAAAACGATTTGACAGGAAAGGTCGGAACACTCTGGAGAACTTTCAGGGCTGTAAATACCTCATCATCAGGGGGATGGCGACAAATGTGCCTATGGAACTGCCGATATTGACGAAAGCGACCAGGAGCAGGATCCGTGTGATTTTGTTATGCCAGAAGCCACGTATTGAGGTAATATCCTCTCTCAGGGCGATGAAGTCTTTGACCTGAGGTTTCCGCAGCGTTGCTTCGGTGAGGCCCGCTACCCAGCCGGCCGCTATCATAGGGTTAAGGGAGGTGATGGGTGCTGCGATTACCGAAGCGGCGATAGTGGCCGGATGCGCCAGTACAACGGCGGCACCAAGACCGGCAAGAACCGAATTAACAACGACCCACCATTTGATCATGTTCAGGCTTGCCAGACTTCCCGAATAAAAAAACCCGGCGATTATCAGTCCGATGACGGCCGCGGGAATACCCCATGCGAAAACCTTTCCCAAGCGGCTTTTTGGAGGGAGTTCATTAAGAGCGGAAACATCTGTAAACTTTTCGATATTTTCTAATATTCCTGGTACGTGTCCGGCACCCACCACTGCAATAATTTTAGAACCGGGAGCGTTTTTAATTTTATCGGCCAAGTATTTGTCTCTTTCATCAATAAGAACAATTTTTATTTCCGGGAGTTTCTGTCCGAATGTTTCAATAGCCAGTTCCAGCACATCACCCAGTTTCAGTTTTTCTATATCTTCTTCACTTATATCCTCTGAGGTAAGCATGGACAGGAGTATTCCGGGTAGCAACTTAATTTTGTTCCAGAACCGCATCGTCCTCCATGTACGCAGGAGCGTTATGCGTATATCCCGGTCAGCAAGGACGATTTCTGCTCCCGTTTTTTCCGCTTGGTTTATAGCACGTAGCATTTCTTCTCCGGGCTTGACGCCGAATTTATCGGCGATTTTTTTTTGAAATGATGCCATCAGCAGTTGAGAGAGCAGAAGAAAAGTCTGTTTTTCCCGAATTACCTTGACGATATCGGTTTCCTGCCACTTCTTTTTCTGCTTGATCGCGTCAAACCGCGCACTGCAGAGTTCAACGCATACCGTATCCGGTTTTTCGGCTGCGATGACCTGTTCGACGAGCTCCGAGCTTTGACGGGATACATGAGCGGTACCGACTAGGATAAATTCTTTGCCGTCTTGCGCAAGGCGGTGTATGTTTTGATGTTCCAATTGTAATTCCTCTGTTAAGCAGAAAATAGGTGCAGCAAAATATCAGCAAATCTGGTTATTGTAAAGGGAAATGCGGAATGTAGCTCTGAGCAGTACTTTGTTTACGAATGGACGAAAAGGTGTTAAGTGAAACAGTCTTAAGGAAGATTAAAAAAAAGAAACTGATAATATGGATATAAAAATCGGAGACATTATAGAAACGAAGATACATACTGTTGCCTTTGGGGGCGATGGTATCGGCCTTATCAATAATATGGTTGTTTTTGTTCCCTTTACGGTCGATGGTGATTTAGTGGATGTGGAGATTACCGGGGTTAAGAAAAAATATTTAAGGGGACAAATAAATCAGATATTAATACCTTCGCCTCAAAGAGTTGAGCCTAAATGCCTCTATTTTACTAAATGCGGAGGATGTCAGTATCAGCATGTCCCGTATGAGTATCAGCTTGAGATTAAAAAAAGACAGGTTGCGGAATCCTTTGAAAGGATTGGAAAACTGGAAATACCTTGTGCAAAGGAGATAATCCCTTCTCCCGAGAGTTTTAGATACAGGGGAAAAGGAGAATATCGCATAAGTATCGGCAAGGATCAGCGGCCGGAGATCGGATTTATGGATGTTGGTGGAAATAAACTCGTTGCCGTCGAGCGGTGTGAACTCATGGAAGAAACGATTAACACGGCGTTACAGAATATCCGGGATGGCCTGATTACGGGGAGAACAGCGATTCATAGTGAAAGGCAGATCATCTGGTCTGAAATTTCCGGTGAAGAGACGGTGACAGTAACACCTGAGCATGTTACGAGAAAGGTAAAGGGCAAAAGTCTGATCGTTCCTTATAAAGGCTTTTTTCAGGCCAATATCTTCCTTGTGGGCACGCTGGTTGATTCTGTTATGAAGATGGCCGTCCTCGCAGGTTCGGAAACCGTTCTGGAGTGTTATTGCGGATCAGGTCTCTTTTCGCTTTTTTTAGCCGGTCATGTCCGACAGGTTTACGGTATAGAAATCGAAGAGGAATCAGCTAAATGCGCCCGGCTGAACCATAAAAATCACGGTATATCAAATGCGGAGATTTTCAGGGGAGACGTAAAAGATGTTGTGAAAGATGAAATTATTGCGAAGAGGATAGATGTTGATCTTGTTATACTTGACCCGCCGAGGATTGGTTGCGATAAGGATGTACTTTCCTGTATTGTTGAAATGAATCCCGAAAAGATAATCTATATTTCCTGCAATCCGGCAACACAGGCACGAGACATCAGATATCTGACTGATCAGGGTTTTTCCTTGAGGGTATTACAGCCGATCGATATGTTCCCCCAGACCAAACATATCGAGGTCATATCTGTTCTTGAAAAAAGCTGAAGGATTTTGTTCAGACGAAAATTCCGTCAGCAAAAAACCTATTTCTCCCAATAAAAGACCCTTATTACGGTCGATCTTTTGGTCCTCAAATCTTTCTGCTCTACTTGAATTCGACTTTTGGTGTACCCTTGGCGGATTCAGGAACCTCAAAAAAAGTAGCTTTGCTAAAACCGAACATACCTGCCAGAAGATTAGCGGGAAAACTTCTGATTTTGATGTTGAATGTCTTTACCGCTTCATTGTAGCGCCTTCTCTCAACGGCTATCCTGTTTTCCGTTCCCGCCAGTTCATCCTGAAGCCTGATAAAATTTTGGTTTGCTTTGAGGTCCGGATACCTTTCCACAACGAGCAACAATCTGCTAAGGGCTGATGTTAATTCATTATTTGTCTTGATCTTTTCAGATATCTTTCCGGCGCCGGCAACCTTTGCTCTCGCGTTCGTTACATCAATAAAAACAGATCTTTCGTGTTTCGCATAACCTTTCACGGTTTCCACAAGATTGGGGATCAGGTCGTATCGTCTCTGGAGCTGGTTTTCCACCTGTGCCCATGATCCTTTTACAGACTCGTCCAGAGAGACGAAGGTATTGTAGGTGCCTTTGAAAAAAGAGTAAAAAGAAACAATCAATACTGCAATTACTGCAAGAACAATCAAAAGATTTCTTTTCGAACTTGTCATTTTCTGCCTCCTTAAAATTTAGCAAACTGTCATCTGTCCAAGGTCAACCTACTTTATAAATAGATACTTATCGAGAATAAAACGAATATTGTTCATCTATAAATTTTGTCATGCTGTTAGGTTGACTATGAACATAAATGAACGTTCTTGATGGTTACATCAATCGCCAAATTTATCAACGATTTCCGATAATTTTCCCACCTCGGTGAGATATGCTTTGAAGATTTCCTTTATTTCAACTGATGAAAAGTTTCCCTTATCTTCCTTAATGTCTGTGCATTTCAGAAAAACATCGGCATTTGTTCCAAACTTTTCCGCAACAGATTTGATGATCTCGCGTCTATCTCCAGGGATTTCCGCTTCTACCAGATACAGGAGTGCTTTGAAAATCGAGATAAAGGCGGTCAGAGATATCTTAATCAGGTTACGGATTCTTTTCTCCTTACCTTCCGTTTCCAGGAACCCCTCCCTTAAATGTAGTATCTTTCCTTTCAATTCTTTTTCACACTGCAACCTGAGGAAACGGGGATCGAAGGGTAGTTCTTTCAATACGTCTTCTCCGAAGACTTTTATGTATTTTTTTTGCATGTTGAGAAATTCAATGGGGTATGAATCGAGAGAAGATTTGATGTAGGATTTTGTCATGAAGAGCGGAATGGCTACATACTTTTTTTTCCATTTGGAGACCATATCGATTGCCTGATCCAGGTTGTCTATTCCCTGTTCGGAAAGTACGATGAGAAAATTGAGATCGGATTTTCCCGGAAGGTAGTTATCTCCGGCACCACTTCCGTAAAGGATGATAGAAACGAGATCATCCCCGAAAACTTTTCTGAAATCATTGGTTATTTCTGCAAATACATCTTCCGGTTTTTTAGGTGTTTGAGCCATTTTTTGCCTCTCCTCAAAAATCAGAAATTAGTGAAGCACATAAAATTTGCTATTATTGAGAACTGATAGCTTAAAACTTAACTTTTGCCTTTAGAATCCCCGGCCGGCACCACCGCCTCCGCTCATTCCGCCGCCGAAGCCTCCAAATCCCCCCCCAAAACTACCAAAACCACCTGTACCTCTTCCTCCTCCGCCCATTAAGAGCATAAGTATAAGAAATGGCAACATCGCCCTTCCCTGTCTTGTGCCCAGAAGCATCGTAATGATAACGAAGAACAGAATCAGGGTGAAAAGATTTCCCCCCCTAGTGGCCCTTCGGATTTTCGGTTTATAGACCGGTGTTGTTCCCGTTAAAGATATGTTTGCATCTTTAGCCACGATCGTGGATACCGCTAACATGGCATTTGACAGGCCCTTACCGTAATCATCCGTTTTGAGAAATGGTACCACGTATTTGTCTAAGATTTCACCGACTAATCCGTCAGGAAGCATTCCTTCAACTCCATAGCCAGTTTCGATCCGGACTCTTCGTTCTTTGACGGCGAGTAGAATGAGAACCCCTTTGTCCACTCCCTTCTTTCCAATTCCCCAGTTTTCATAGAGACGGCTTGCAAAACCGGCAGGGTCATTGTCCCCGATGCTTTTAAAAGTGGCAACGACCACAGATGTTTCTGTCTTTTCAAGTACTTCAGCAGCCAGACTGTTCATTGCTTGTTTGTACTGAGCCGGGATAACCCCGGCAAAGTCGTTTACGGCGCCGACAGGCCTTGGGAATGTCTCATTTGCGAAGGAGGCGGGGGCGCACAGCAAAAATAACAGTATAACCAGAAATATCGATATGACTTCTTTGCGTTGAAATGGAGTGGGTTTTATTCGTGTAACCATAAAAACAATTAAGCCTCAGCTCGATTTTATTGCATAATATGCACTAATCTTGAAAATAGCAAACTTTATCTTGAGAAGGATGTAAAACATGTTGAGTGGTGCTATGAATTCCTGTAAAGTAATAGCAAAAAAATTTCTGGAACTATTCCGCCGGGATGATTGATGCGTAAAATTGAGCTGAACAGCGAGCGACTACAAAATAAATATTTCTTTAACAGTCGTGGTTTCCCCCCAACTTGTTGAGTGGAGATTCAATAGTTGAAGGTTATTTTATCGTGAATATAGTCTTAATAGGTTACCGTGGTACGGGAAAATCAACCGTTGGAAGGAGAATTGCGCGCACTTTGAACAAATCTTTCTATGATACTGATGAGATGATACAAAAACGGGACGGCAGGGTTATCAAAGAAATCGTTGAAGAGGACGGATGGGAATTTTTCCGCAAAGAAGAAAAAAAGGTTATCGGTAAACTTTCTTCTGTGAGGGGAAGTGTAATCGCTACGGGCGGCGGAGCGGTTATGGATAAGAAAAACCTTAATATCCTTAGAAGAAGGGGTTTTTTTGTCTGGCTTACCGCCGATGTCGAGACAATAATTAAGAGGATACAGAAGAATAACATCAGTTATGAACAGCGGCCTTCTCTCTCCCAAGATGATCTTTATAAAGAAACAATAAATATACTTGAGGAGCGAACACCTATCTACAAAAAGTTAGCTGATTTTACCGTTGATACATCGGGGAAAAATATTGCTGGGGTAGAGAAGGAGATCTGTAGCTTTCTGGGTTTTAAGTTTTGAATTCTGAATCGGAAACTTTGAACTCAGAACCCATGAAACATATAAAGGAGTGAACATGTCAGGAAGTTCCATAGGAACACTTTTTAGGGTAACCACCTGGGGAGAATCACACGGCAAGGCGATAGGAGTTGTCGTGGAGGGGTGTCCACCCCGCCTCAGTTTGAGTGAGCTGGAAATACAGGAAGAACTTGACAGGAGACGACCGGGACAAGACCCGGGATCCTCGCCAAGACAGGAAGCAGATATTGTGGAAATCTTCTCCGGCATCTTTGAGGGCAAAACTACAGGAACTCCCATCTCCCTCATTATTAGAAATAAGGATGCTGAAAGTTCGGTCTATGATGAGATAAAAAATATCTTCAGGCCCGGTCATGGGGACATTACCTATTATAAGAAATATGGCATTCGTGATCACAGGGGAGGCGGTCGTACATCCGGCAGGGAGACCGCTGTGCGTGTTGCGGCCGGTGCCATTGCCAGGAAGATTCTTGGTCTTCAAGGCATATATGTCATGGCTTATACAAAAGAGCTGGGAGGTATTGCTGCAGAAATAATATCTTACAAGGATATAGATAAAAATTATGTAAGATGTCCCGATGGCAATGCCGCCCTCAAGATGAAGAAAAAATTAGAGAAGACAAAGAACAGCGGAGATTCTATTGGCGGTGTAGTGGAGGTACTGGTCAAAGGATGTCCTCCGGGTCTGGGGGAGCCGGTTTTTGACAAAATCGATGCCGATCTGGCCAAGGCACTGATGAGCATCGGAACAGTCAAGGGCGTGGAGATCGGTGCGGGTTTTCGGGCCGCAAGGATGTCAGGATCAGAATGCAATGATCCTATTACTCCGGAGGGATTTTTGACAAACAACGCAGGAGGGATAATTGCCGGTATCACCAATGGAGATGAAATAGTCATTCGGGTTGCCTGTAAGCCGATTCCCTCTATCGAGAAAGAACAGCAGACCGTTGATATTCACGGTAAGCCTGTAAATATATCGATTAAGGGAAGGCATGACGTCTCGGTAATTCCCCGAATTATACCTGTTTGTGAGGCGATGGTGAGTATTGTGCTTGCCGATCACCTGTTGAGACAGGGGATTGTACATAAGCAATAATAAGGGAAAAGGGGGGACGTTCCCCCTTTTTGTCGGAGGTTGTTTTTCAATGAAAAATTTTGAAATAGGAATCATCGGCGGCACCGGTGGTATCGGTAGATGGTTTGCCGATTTTTTCAAGAGAGAAGGGTATACCGTTCATGTGTCGGGGAGGAAAACAGGGATGGACGTCCCGGCTATGGCGGGGAAATGTGATGTTGTCATCGTAAGTGTCCCTATCGGGGTTACCTGTAAGGTTATAAAGGAGGTAGGCCCCCATATGCGGGAGAAAACCCTTCTGATGGACCTTACTTCCCTTAAAGAAGAACCGGTCAGGACTATGTTGCAATACTCTGTATCGGAAGTGATAGGGATGCATCCGCTATTCGGCCCCGATGTAGATTCGCTTGCCGGATTGAACGTGGTTCTCTGTCCTGCAAGAACGAAGAGATGGATTGCCTGGCTTACAGGGGCGCTGAAAGAAAACGGTGCCCATGTCGTTCAGTCAACACCGGAAAAACATGATAGGATGATGGCGATTGTTCAGGGCCTCAATCATTTGAACACACTTACCATGGGGATGGTTCTCAATGCCACGGGAACAGATCTTCTGGAACTGAAAGACTTTGCCACACCTCTTTTCAAAACAAAAATTGATATCCTGAAAAGAATTTTCGGAAATAACCCGAGACTTTACGCTGAAATAATTACCTCAAATCCGGCCATAGACCCTATCATCGATATCTATGAGAAGACCTTATCTGAACTGAAAGGATTGGTTAAAGAAAAGGATTCCGAGGGTTTAACAGAAATGATCAAGGAACATACCTGTACCGGTCTGTAAGAGGAAAAGCACCATAGATATGCGGTACTTACTTTACTATCAGATGGGCTGCCCTTCCCTTTTGTCGACGGCTCTTTCCAATATTTTGGTAATCCGTGTCATATAAGATTGTTTCGGTTTTGTTTTTCTGAGATAGACGAAAACAGAAAGAGAGAAAACGGTAAATCCAGCGATGCCGCCAAGAGCTCTCATAATTTCAGAAACAGAGATCTGGGAAACTAAGGCAACACCGAAGAGAAGTCCTATGATCGGTAACAGATAAATCAGAAATGACAGTTTTGTAATGACAGCAGAATCTAGTTCAATTGTTACCCGATCCCCCTCTTTAGCTCCCAGACTGTTTTCTGCGAAAATCAGTCTCTCCCCGCTACTACCCTCAAAACAGGCATTACACGTTTTGCAAGCGTCGC
This sequence comes from uncultured Syntrophales bacterium, assembly GCA_964652795.1. Classification (GTDB taxonomy): domain Bacteria; phylum Desulfobacterota; class Syntrophia; order Syntrophales; family JADFWA01; genus JAUSPI01. Next base: position 12,441 of record CAZZBF010000052.1, read on the forward strand.
TCCTTACAACCTCTAATTTGGCCATTCCGCCATCTGTTATTTCAATAACCCTGCCTTCTTCTTTCATGTTTCTCATTCCTTGGCAAATGACGGTGAGAAGCTTCTTCCCTCAAACACTCTTGACCCCCTTTACCCCGGGCACCTTCTCTTTTAATATTTTTTCAACAAAATTACTCAGCGTCATCTGTGAAAAGGGGCAACCAGCACAGGCACCGAGAAGCCTTACCTCGACGACGCCATCATCTACACCGACAAATTCAATATTGCCCCCATCGGCCTGGAGACTTGGTCTTATAGCATTAATAACTTCTTCGATTTGTTCTCGCATATCTTCCTTTACCTCGAATTTATTTTTAGAGCTCCATTCATTTAGGAAAAACCACTCATAATACTAATTATGTTAACACTATAACATTAGCATTGCAAGTAGTGTTTTATTGTTAAATTTAGCAGTATTCTCACGTCTTTGAGCTTCGGTTTCGGGGTGTGTTTTGCTACTGCGATAACCCTGCTTTTTATTCACTATAAACACGCTTTGTCAATTCGGTATCAATCAATTAACATTCAATCAGTGGATATTCCATTGACACACAAGAGTGTTCTTTTTATACTTTTACTGCTAAAAAATATTCTGCCTGTCGGTGGTGCGAAGTATAATTATAAGCAGGGTTTTTGACCACGCCTCTGAGGGTGGATTCCGGATCGAACCCGGAATGACTGTAAAATGTGTTATAATGGTAAGATCACTAATCAAGGTTAACCCCATGCGACGTTATGTCACAGCTTTCGTGATGATCCTTTTAGCGGTTATTACCGCGGGATGGTTTACAACGGGATATTTGAGTAACTTGGGGAAGATGGATGTCATCAAAGACGCATCGGCAACTCTATCGGCGATATCCTTTCATCTCGACAATGAAATGAAGAAGGCAAAAGGGGCCGTTGAAGCTCTCGCCGGGTCCCCGTGGGTTTTTCCAGTGCTTCTTTCCCGGAATCACCAAAACATACAACACGCAAATTCCGTGCTGGACAGATATAAATCCGCAATCAACGCGTCGGTAACGTACCTTATAGATGTTCATGGAACAACCGTCGCCTCTTCAAATCGAAATGCCCGGGACAGTTTTATCGGCAAGTCCTACCGTTTCCGCAGCTATTTCACGGAAGCAATGGCAGGGAAAGTGGGCCGCTATTTCGCGATGGGCGTAACATCTGGAAAGAAAGGATTTTATGCAAGCTCCCCCGTGAAGGATAGTAGCGGCAGAATCGTCGGCGTCGCAGTGATTAAGAAAGATCTGGATGAGATCGAAGAAGCTCTCAAGCCATATTCCTATTGTTTCTTTGTGAACGAGGACGGCGTCATTTTCCTTTCGGGACAAGCGGCGTTTTCTCTAAAGACCCTCTGGCCTTTAGAAGGCGCCAGAAAAAACGCACTTATCGCTTCCCGGCAGTTCGGAACGGGACCATTTAAAGCGGTTCTGTCAACGCGGCCAGAGAACGGAGCGACTGTTGTTATTAACGGAGAAAAGCTTCTCGTCACGCGGGAAGCACTTGACGAAGACGGATGGTCGCTGATATACTTGGCACCCACAAATCGAATGACAATCTTTAAATTGGTCGGCGTTATCTCAACAGTCTTTCTCTGCGTCTTGATTGGTGGTTTTATTTTGCTATTATCCGTGAAGGAACGGTCCACCCTCAGTATCCGGCGAGGTGCTGAATTACTGAAAGAAGAAAAAAACAAGGCGCAGAAATACCTGGAAATCGCCGGGGTAATGATGCTGGTTATTGATAAAAACCGGAAAGTAACTCTTATTAACAAGAAAGGTTGTGACATCCTGGGGTACGACGAGAACGAAATCCTCGGCAAAAACTGGTTTGATCACTTCCTTCCCGAGAAGGCTAGAGACTCTGCAAAGGTCCTTTTTGAACGACTGATAAGGGGAGAGATTGAGCCGTATAAGCATGTAGAAGATAGCGTGCTAACGAGAAGCGGCGAGGAGAGGTTTATAGTATGGCACAATACCCTATTACGGGATGCGGAAGGTAATATCACCGGTACTCTAAGTTCGGGGCAGGACATTACGGAACGCAAGAAATGGGAAGAGGTCATCGAGAAAATGGCTTATCACGATGATCTCACAGGGCTTCCCAACCGGCGACTCTTCAATGACCGTCTTGCTGTGGCTCTGGGAAACGCAAAACGTTTCCGGCGAAAGCTCTCGATTATGATTTTGGATATGGACAATTTTAAAGAAGTCAACGACACATTGGGGCACGATGTGGGCGATCTTCTCTTGGTGAAGGTAGGCAATCTCCTAAGTGGTACACTTCGCGCAAGCGACACGATAGCAAGGATAGGAGGCGACGAGTTCATTCTCCTTATTTCGGAAATCGCCGATGAAAAAGATGCTATCGAGGCCGCGGAAAGGATAATCCGCACGTTCCGTGAACCCGTGGCATGCGACGGTCATACCATATCTGTTACTACAAGCATCGGGATTGCCATATACCCGGATCACGGGGATAATGTTGAAATACTGGTAAAACATGCCGATACCGCCATGTATCTGGCAAAAGAACAGGGAAGAAACCGATACTGTTTTTACACACCAATCCGCACATCTTGATAATACTGAGCGTTAAGCAAAGACCGCCACAACTTATTTGACATATTGTCGGCAATAATAGCGGCGGCCTCGTCTTCCTCTATTGCATAACGGATGAATCCGTCCCGGAGATTATCTGTCCTTTTAACCACTTCTTTTTATATATTAGCTAATTGTAATGTCCGATGTCAAAGGGTAGCTCCTTCCCCTATGGTCCGGTGAGCAATGTGTGTTGTCCACCGGCAACTTAAAACTTCTGAAGTGCTGTATAACAGTTGGCCGAGAGTGCACCCCGCACCCCCCCCCCCTGTAGGCAGGGAGATTCATTTGTAATAAATATTACCCATAGCATGTTAAAAAGATTGTTGAGATTGGTTTTCACGGTACTTCTTAGCAGCAAGGGTTTAAGTTCTTCAATTGGTTTGCCGATTTGTATATTACGGTTCCAGGGATATGAGGAGATTCCAGTATTCCTTATATCGTAAGCGCACCTGTGGGCGGGGAGCATTTCGGTTTTGTAAAGCGCTTAAACTTCTATTGAATGGGTCAAAGATCCTGTTAAAACACCCTTTGGACAACGTTTACTTTGAGGCAAGTCGTGAAGCCACTTTTTGTTGACAGGAACGAATATCTCATTCTATAATTTATTTACACTACCCCCAAAAGGAGTAGCTTCATGTCACGTCGTTATTTTTACTTTTGGATATTGTTCCTGTCTTTGGTTCTTATTTTCCCCCCTAATATAAGTGCGGTTTTTTGTCAGGTTGAGAATGATAAAAGTTATACGTCCGATGGAAAACCACCCGGAGAAATAGTATTGGCGCAAAATCAAGCTGACTGGCGCAGAAGAAAACAGATAGAGCAGCAGCGCCGGCTTGAGGCTCAGA
>CAZZBF010000053.1:0-15545 GCA_964652795.1 uncultured Syntrophales bacterium
TTAAAAAATTTAAGCCATCAATAGATACTTGCAACGTCTTTAGAACAATCAGCTATCGTTTTTACCTGCTTCTCCAGCTTTGTAGGCATCCAAATATCGTCATCATCCAGAAAGGCAGCAAATTCTCCTTTCGCAATACTTAACCCCGTATTCCTTGCCGCTGCAAGCCCCTTGTTTTCAGTATGATGAACATATTTTATTGAATCAAATTCCTTGCAAATTGATTCAATCGATTGTTGCGTTTGTTCATTGGAAGCATCATCCACAATGATTATTTCATAATCCTTAAAAGTCTGATCAATAACGCTCCTAACAGCATCATGAATCAATTCTGGACGGTTGTAAGAAGTAATTATAACACTAACTACCGGAGACATCATTTTTCACCATTTTTAATAAACCAGAGGCAATCTGGTTTCCGGCCAGCAATTTTGCCGGTATCATCATAAAGAATTCTATATTCAGGATCTCGTGAATATGGGGTAAGTTCGGGCGGGTGACAACCATAATTGCTTTCATTGAACAACATTAGTTCCTCACGTATTAATTCAAAAAAACATTTGAAAATTTCGCTATAATCTTCCGTGTTAAAATATTTCCTTGCCAGGTTCCAAGCAATCTCTTCCATTTGAGAATGAGTATATCCTTTAAGGAAGTTTTGTTTTCCAAAATCCCAGAAGTGACTAATTGTCAAACGTTGAATAGATCGAATTCCTCCTACATGAAATACCGAATATTCAGGCCACTTCAAAAAACGATAATATGGGGGGAATAGCAACGACTCGGTTATTGACCTTCCAGGATAATTCTTCCATACGTATTGCAGTTTCGGGGAAAAATTCCACAAATAAGCCTCGTAATGAAGGGGTCCGTTTTCACCAATAAATACACTTCCATCTTTGGGTTGGTGCCACAAATCCCCTGCGAGATTTACAAGACTCATAAATATCATGTGATATCTATCCTGATCCAAACTCAAAATGTAATTTCGAAGTCTTGAAAAATCCCCGGGACCTTCTGTTTGTGCTATAAAATCAGCATCCCATTTCAAAAGCCAGCTATACCTGCTTTCCCTTATTCCTATATTTGACACCTCGCAATAGTCTGCCTCCGGCAAAGAGAAAATTCTTATCGGAGTCGAAATTTCATTGCGCACGGATTCTACTTCATCTAAAGTAGAATCCGTAGAACCATTATCAATAAGCAGTATTTCGTCCACATAATTTTTTATAGATAAAATGCAAGGCCGGATCCAATATTCTTCGTTTCTTGCTCTGATTAAAGCCGAAATTCCTTTTTCTCGAAACCTCGAGGCTTTAGGCACCAAACCAATCTTAGGTCCAAAACTTAAAAGTAATCTTATCTTTTCTTTAAATCTATCTGCCTTGCTTTGCTTCTTCATAATATCACTCATTTTATACATTAAAATCAATTAGTTAAATTGCAAAGTGTCTTCGTGTGAATACCAAAATCTTCAGATTTTTAGCATTATTATTCCCCTCCAAAATAGTTAAGAACTGCTTTAAATCGTACACTATAATATTTAAAATCTCCCCTCGTGGGGATAAATAATTCTGTCAAATTTGAACCCGATTCATTTATGAAAAAATATATCATCAAAGCGGTGGAAATAAAATATGCCAGTGAAGATGCTAAAGCTGCGCCAGGAACACCCCACCAGGGTATAAGAATGAGGTCAAGAATGATCGTACAAATTGCTGCTATACCGGCAGAATAAGTGCTCAGGACAGGCTTGCCTCTTCCGATTATATCAGTTGAAATCACCTTTTGAACGCTTAAAGCAACTACGCCAGGCAACAAAAACCATAACGGAACAACACTTTTGGCAAAATTGGCTGTAAAAACGATTTCAATAGCCGGTTTTGCAATAAGAGCTAATATGACAGCTAACGTCATACTCCAAAAGAAAGTATGCCTGCAAACCTCCGGTGTAAATTTATCAGCATGGTCTTTACTCAGGGCGGAGGTAACCGGCAACAATACTGTAGAAGCCGCACTCGGAATATAAAAAATTAATTCCGCCAGCATCACGGAAATAGAATATATTCCCACTTGACTAATATTTAAAAAATAATTAACTAAGAACATATCAAAACGATTATTAACAAAATCCAGCAGATTACCGATATAGCTTTTTATTCCAAAGAAGATTTGTTTCTTGAATAGAGACAGATCCTTTCCTATTTTTATCGACATATCCTTTTTAATAAAATAGCGGTCCCAAATAATTTCTGTCACATACGCAAGCATCATAGCTGATAGAACAGCGGCAACTCCATATTTAAACAAAACAATGGTAACAACTACTATCAGAAGATATATTACATTATGCAACACCCTACCAATGGCAAGTTCATGTATTTTCTGTCTCGCCAGCATGATTGAGCCGATATATCCCCATACTAAATTCAAAGGAAATAGCCAGAAACAAATAATCAAATATTGATCTCTTAATTCTTTGCCTAACAACCTTTCCAAAAGAGGCATAGATGAAAAGTAAAAAGTGGCAATAATGACAGACACTGTAATTCCATATATAAGAGAGTTGCCGAAGAGTCTCTTTACCAATAGCGTATCCTTGCTTCCGTAATATGTATTGGCGGAACCAATCCCCAAGTGGCTGATAGTTACTAAAAGAGATGACACCAGTATCGCGATGGAAACCATGCCTTTTCCCGCAGGGCCCAACTGACGCGCAATAATAATATTGGCAATAGTGATTAAGGTAAGAATTACAATTTTTGAAGCAAACGTAGAAATAACTCTGGCTGAAAAACTATTGCTGGAAAAGGAAAGTTTTTTGTAATGCATTATAGAGTACCTGTACTTATTCAGCTATGTCTTCTGCGTTTTTATACATAAATTAATCATTGTTAGAAATAACTTACAACTGTCCTCCTTAGATTTTTTTTGAAGCGGTTAATCCTGACCTTTTACGGACATATCGACCTCGATTCGACCTGCTTCTATCGTGGGAATCATGATGATGATAGCAGTCAAAAACCAGAAAGGTTCCATGATACGGACTATAATGAAGGTATTCGCGCCGATCGCATGTACAAGCATTGCAATAAATCCCGCTAAATACCCGAGGGAAAGGCCGCTGAACAGAAGCTCCGAGGTATTGCGGTAGACATACAGTGCATTCTTAAAGATGGCTGCAATCAGCCATATAAAGGACACAAGACCTAAAAGTCCTGTCTCAACAAGAATCTTAGGATACTGCGCGTCTAAAAATTTATAGCCGGTAACACCGTAGCCCAAGATGGGATGTGTGATAAAATCCTTGGTCATAACATCCTTCCATGAGTTTAATCTCGCGGAAGTAGAGGTGTCGATTTTCAACCCTCCAATTTCTATCTGTCCTCTTTCCTGCTTCTGGGTAAATGTAAAAAGCACTCTTTCCTTTACACCTACACCTGAAGGTAAAACTAATGGGAACAACATAAACGCCAGAATCAAAGACACAATAATGACCAATTTCCTTTTGCTGAAAAAGATAAGGGTAAGCAACATGGGCACCGCCGCCACCCAGGAACTCCTTGAAAGGGTTGCCATAAGCGAAACCACAATAAAAAATGCCAGTATTATAAACAAACCTTTCTGTTTTTTTGTGCCGTATGTGACCAAAAGGCCGAGAGTGATAGAAAGCATCAGTATGAGATAACCTCCAAGGGTATTGGGCTCACCCTCCGCGCCCTCAAAAGGCGCCGTCACTCTCCCGCCTGCCGGTATCTGAGATATAGCAACAAGACAAACGATAAAACAAACAATCAACATTACCATGATAAGGCGCTCTATCTGTTTTTTATCTCTCAATTGATTCACGACCATAAAATATACAATAAAATATTCAAAATACTTCAGAACAAAAAAGAATCCGGTCAACCCTCTGACCCTGCCCATCATAAAGCCAAACAGGGTAGCGATAATACAAATCACAAAGTAGAACGCAATCGGCCTGTTCAGCGGAGTCCTCAAAAAAAGACCCAATTCCTTCCTGATAGCTGTTTTTAAAAACCAGCTGAATCCGATAATAACCAGCAGGATATCATCAAATCGAAGGGTGATGCCGCGGCCGGCAGTTGCCCCTTCACCAGTCAATCCTCCGACAATAATTTCAGGACTGAGAAGCATGGAAATAATCAGCATATAAAGGGCAATTTCGGCACTCAGAAAACTCACGACGGCAATAATCAGCGCGGCAATAAACATAAAGGCAATGCCTGGGGAGACTTTCACTACAAAAAGCCCGCCCAGAAATGTTATTCCCACGATTATTAACAGCAAAAATACTGTTTTGGGATATATATCTATACCTCTTGTCTTTATCATCGAAAATCATCCGTAGTATATCCACCGGACCACATGTCCATACGGAACATGAGAACGGGATAATATTGAAGTTTTACCTGTAGTTCTTTATTTTATCCTTATATTTTTTCACCAGGTCATCAATATTACCATGACCACCCTTATCTATTTCTTTTGTAAACTCTTTCTTTTTCTCGCCGATGACGCGGTCCATCTGTTTCTGAATTGTCCTTTCAAGAAAAGACGGGATATTGCCAGTAATTACACTCAACGCTAAAGACAACACCAGCGCAATTATTGCTATCAAGCAACAGAGCTTCAGTTCTTTCTTTAACTTCTCTCTTTCCCTTGCTTTAAAGCTTCTTGATTTACGTTTCTTTATTTTTACTTCACCCATTGTTTCCCTGCCGGAAAATAAATTCTCCGCTTCCCGCGGTCGTTCAAAATGCCGTAGAGAAAAAACTCACGCTGCGGCACTAATCTTTCGGAGCGGACATAACCACCCAACTGCCGGGATAAGATTTGTTTATTCCTTTTTCCCTCATATATTTGACGGCATCTTTATTATTGGCAAAATGCCCTATGAAAACCCTGTACCAGACCCCTTTGCCTTCAATATTGACGCGGGCCCAGTGAGCGTCCACTCCTTTCTTCTTAAGAATCGCAACAAATTTCTTCACACGCTCAGGGTCGCGACCGGCTTTGATCTGTATAGCGTAAGGCTTATTGTTTGCCACAATCTTTTCAGTCTGCTCAGTTCCAGGCTTTGCTTCTCCGGAAGGAAGATTCGTTAAATTCTTTGCTATCTCTTTTTTGGCAACCTCTGTCTTGGCTGTGTTATCTTCCGGCTGAGCTCCAGGTTCCGCTTCTCCGGAGGGAAGCATCGGTAAATTCTTCTCTATCTTTTCTTTGACTGCATTTTTTTCTGCCGTGTTATCTTCCGGCTGAGCTCCAGGTTCCACTTCTCCGGAGGGAAGTGTTAATAAATTCTTCTCTATCTTTTTTTTGACAACCTCTGTCTTGGCCGCCTCATCCTCCGGCTGAGCTCCAGGTTCCGCCTCTACGGGAAGCATTGGTAAATTCTTCCCTATCCTCTCTTTGACTGTCTTTGTTTCGACCACGTTATCTTCCACAGAAATATCGCTGGACTGGTTTATAAATAAACGGGGCATCGAGCCGGGCAGCCTGAGATAACCTGTTTGATACAATACGGCGATAATCAGAAATAAAAGCGCGGCTAAAAGAACAAATATTTTCAGCTTCGAGCGCCCCTCATCCACATTCTCCCCTTCCGGTCTCTTTTCGAAGGCTCTTCCGAAAAAAGCTATAATTGAACCGGGAATTGACAGCAATTTATCCCAAAACGTCTTCTTCTGTTCCTCTTTTTCCTTATATGAATAATACTGTTTATAATAATCATAACCTGAAAAATCCGGGCTGATCTCTGCCTGCAGGCCATTTAAGATAACACCTATTACATTTGCCCTGACATTATCAAGCTGTGCCTTTGCCCGCTTGAGTGTGATTCTGGAAACTTTACCCACTTGATAAACAATAATTACCCCATCAGCGCCGGAACCCAAAATAGCGGCATCGGTTGCAGCCAGTACCGGAGGAGCATCTATCAGAACCATATCATATTCAGATCTCGCGTCCCTGATAAACTCGCTAATACCTTTTGAGCCTGTCAGTTCCGCGGGATTTGGAGGGATAGTACCGCATGCCATGATATGCAGATTGTCAATGCCGGGAGTTCTCATAATATCATCCATGCCCATTTTCCCCATCATAATATCAGTGACTGTCCTGATTACATCTCTCCATTTGTAGTTGCCCAGTATGACATCCGTAAGACCCGGTGACTGATCAAGACCGAACATTCTTGATATAACAGGTTTCCTTAAATCTCCCTCAACCAGGAGCACCTTATTGCCGCCTTGAGCCATGGTAATGGCAAGGTTAACTACCGAAGAGGTCTTTCCTTCCCTTGGAGAGGAACTGGTAAAGACGACAGTCTTAATATCTTTTTCAAGGCTGGTAAATTTCAGATTTGTCCTGAGCGCTCTGAAACTTTCCGCCAGCACCGATTCAGACGCGAAGTGCGAAACAAGTCTGGCATATCTCTCCACCATACCTTCTTCCAAACCTTCAGGGTACTTCTCCTCCAGAGTCGCTTTCATTTCCTGGACGCCTACATAAGGGATTATCCCCAGAACAGGAACGCCAAGAAGACTTTCAACCTCTTCAATTGCTCCTATAGACGTATCAAAAGTCTCAATTATAAAGGCAAAAACAATGCCCAGGATAAGGCCTATAATTGTTCCCACAGTGGCGGTCGCCCCGGTTTTGGGTGGATTGACAGGCGTAGTCGGCTCCAGGGCAGGTTTTACGATTTGAACTTCTTCAACTTTTTCAGCCTCTTTAATCAATGCTTCCTGATATTTTGTCTCAAGAAGAGTATAAACCTCCATGTTCACACTGACATCTCTCTCCAACCTTGCCAGCTGCAGTCCCTTTTCCGGGAGCATCTTGATCCGCTCATCCATTTCATCAATTTTCTTCTTTAAGACTCTTGCCGTTTCTTCAACAACTTTTCCCTGGGAAGACAACTGGGCCTGCATACTCGACGCAATCTCACGGATCTGCCTGTTGATTTCCACAACCTCGGGGAAATTTTCAGTATATGTAAGAAGCAGGGAGTCTCGCTTCAACATAAGCTGGACGAGCTTGTCATTTAGACTCTTATAGAGACTTGAAGCCTCGTTGATATAAAAACTTGTCTTCGAAGTCAGCGGCTTATTCTTTGCCTTTTCAAGATATTGTTCTACTATTTTTATCTTTTCATTGTCCGACAGCAGCTTCTCATAGGTCGCCTGAAGTTTTGCCACTTCACCGAGCATAGCTGAAGTCTGAGCGCTCAGGGAGATCAATTTATTTTCTTCTCTGAAATTCCTTACAGCCTCTTCCGAACGTTTCAATCTTTCCTTTACTATCTTTAGCTGGTTTTCTATGAACTTCCTTGCTTCAACAGTTCGCTTGTTAAGATCACGAATACGTTCTTCCTTATAAACACGCGCGATAGTATTGGCGAGGCGCTGGGTAAACCCTGGATCCCCTGAAGTCACTATAATGTTGATTATATTACTGTAACCTTCCTGCTCCGTCTCCACTGAGTCTTTCAGGTCTAATATAATGCCAAGATACTCATTGTTCGCCCGCACTTCATCAGAAGAAAGCTCCTCAGGTATCAGACCCAGTTTCCTGGCCACCATTTCTATCACATAATAACTTTTTATTACCGCCGCCTGGGTCTCCATATCGTCAGTCTGGGACCAGGAAATAGCCTGAACATAAAGACCGGTTACAGAGCTGGTTTTTTCAATCTTAATACTGGAACTTGCTCTGTATAAAGGTACGGGCTTGCCCAGAATGGCAAAGACCAGACTGAAAAGTCCCATGGCAAAAACAGTAAAGATGATTATAAGCTTTCTCTTTTTGACAACAAGCCATGAGTCTCTCAAATTTAAGTCATACTGTGCCATACTAAAGACCCTCTTAAAACTGACGATCGGTTAACATTCACTCATCTCAGCCTTTCAGTCTTACGTTTCGTCTTTCACAATTTCAAAATCTTAATCAAGCTTTTTAAAACGAAGCATAGTTTCCTCATTGAAATACGCGTCTCTATACTGGTCGGGATAGAGGAAATAATCCAGAAGCGGTGTGGTATTTACTATGAATTCATTTACATCACCTATAGCCGTTCTCGGAACATAAACCACATCGCCATTCTGAAGAGGCACATTCTGGGCTATGTCCCCCTTCTTTAATATTTCATCGAGATTTGCAGAAAGTATAATCGGATTATTTCGATCTTCCTCGTAGCCTCTGATAATTTTCACGTCCGTGTCTACTGCCACCCTTGTTGTTCCGCCTGCCTTGGCTATAGCGGCTAAAAGGTCATAGGCATCCTTGAGCTTGTATATCCCCTGTGTGCTAACTTCCCCGAAGACATATACCCTTTCTCCGAAAGTCGGAAGTTCCGGAACTGTCACGATATCGCCGTCATCAATAACAATATTCTGACTTACATCCCCCTGAAACATCGCATTATAAAGGTTGACTGTATAGCTTTTCCCCTTCCTTACCACTTCCACACGCCTGAGATCCGCGTTAGCGAACTCCTCACCTGAAATTGGCCCCCCTGCCATCACAATAAGGTCAAGTATCCTCATCTTGCCCGTTAGGGGATACTTCCCCGGACCGGTTCCGATACCGGAAATTGAAGTATCAAGACGGTTGATCTGCCCAAACAGGAGGGCGGATTTGCTCCTATATTCTTTAACCACAACATCAATCCTCGGATTTCTTATATATTTTTTGAGCGCATTCGTCAGTATCTCATCCACTTCGTGGCAAGTATGGCCTGCCACTACAATGTCATCCATAAAGGAGTAGGATATCTTTCCATCCGGTCTAACCAAAGTAACATACGGCACAGATTTGGGTCCCTCCCAGAAAGTAATAAGCAGAACATCATCGGCACCTATTTTATACTCCGGAACACCCCGTCTCTCCGTAAAGATACTATTTTCTGTAACTTCGCTCATCCGGATGATTTCTTTCTCCATCTCTTTTTTTCGCTTCATATCCGCTTCTTCAGCAGCCTTCGATGGCTTAAATTCCTTCACCGGTATTCCTCTTGCCTCGAAAGTGCAGGCTAAAAGAGTCAAAAGAAAGAGACTCGCAATAAAGGCTGAGAATATGTTTCGCATTCTGTAGTTCATCCTGCAATTTTCCTCCAAACCGATATAATGCTTTTTTACAATTTTACCGGCAACATATAATCTCTCCAATTATACATTAAAAAGAACGTAACATCAACATGTTATTTTATATCTCAACTCTGTGTCTTCTTTATGATGAGATCAAATATAGAGGTTACAAGATACCTTACAACCTCACATACGCGAAACAGATAATATGACTTTCTAAACTCTGAATTTTTATTGTACAGCCTCTGAAACAGGATATACGGCGGAGGGAAAAATGTTCTGTATAAAAATTGGCATTTATTAATAAAACCCTTGTTCAATGCCAGGTAAACCAAATAGCTGCTTCCTCTTATCCTCTGGTTAGAAAGTTGAAGGTAGAGAAAAAATTTTTCTCCTATAGTGATATGTGATGGCCGCAAGCTGTCTATAACCCTATCGGGAATAGTCAAAGACGAATAATCGTTAACAATAGTTAAGCTAAAATACAACAATCTTGACAGGTTAAAGTCCCTGCTTTCTTTGATGATAAAATCCCAGTCAATACTTTTTTCACGGGTTTTTATGGATTGAAAGATATCGTAAGCCAGTATCAATCGGTCAAAAGAGTGGCCAATCCTCAAGGCATGTTCGCAAAGATAAATTATCAGGTGGTCGGGAGAAAGTATCCGGGATTCAACATCAGCAATTACAGCCGGCACTGACATTTTCCATATCCGCCCCATATCTATCCGCGAAGCAAACATATATGCCGGAACGGATGTATTAACCAGATGCCAGTGAATGTGAAGCGACAGTGAAGATGGTTCATCTTTCCTGTAATCAAGACTGGCTAAATATCCCACCGGATTCTTAACAGCTCTGGCAACCGAGCTGTCTCTCGGGAAATAGCCAAAGGAAAACAGACAATTATCAACCTTCTGAAGGCAGTCTTTTTTTACCAATATATCCACGTCTGACATCCCCCTTATGGCAATACCGGGATAAATATGCTCTGCCAGAGCTATTCCTTTGAGTACAATAAACGGTATTTGATCCTCTTTAAATCCACTCAGTACATTTTTCAATTCGCCCAAAATAAACATATTGCCGGCGAGGCTTTCATTATACCGTCTCTGCAAAAGTTGATAGCTCTCAGGGGGTATCATTTCTTTAAGATTGAAGTTTTTTATATTATGGAAAAGTACACCGGCAACACCTTCGTTTATCGCGGTCTCAATAATATAATCCCAATCCGGAAAATAAGGGGAAAACCGCAACAACACATCCTTCCAGGCCGCTCCGAAAACGAGTTCGATCAGTAATCTGTCCTCTCTTTGACGATCCATCAATTTGTCCCTTAAAGGAGTGGAAATAGTTCACAGGGTCAGGAGTTAACTTAATCTAAAAATAGAGCAAGACATCAATTTTGCCGATTTCTTCTAAATAACCGGCAACCGAACCCCAAAAGCTGATAAATATTAACCTTGAATTTAAGAAGTTGGTATTATATATTACTTTTTAAATAAAATCTAAACTTAGGATATATGAAATTTATATTTAAAAATAGTGATTATTTAGCGCAAAATCCTGAAAGCATTTTCAGGAAAGAAGAGGATGGGGCATTTCTCTTTGATCCCCGAAACGGTAACCTGAAATTCATAAACGGAATGGGGGTTAATATTTATCAGTTATGTGGCGGTGGCGATAGATCCGTCACAGAAATTATATCGCTGATCGCAGAAAATTATAGAGATATTCCTGAAAAACAGATAGAGGAAGATATAAAAAATTTCCTTCAAGAACTTATCAAAATGAGCTTTTTGAAAAAACATAAATGACTGAAAATAATCAAGAATATCCCCTAAATACTGCCTATCTTTATCTTACAGACAGATGCAATTTAAGATGCAGTCACTGCTGGATTACACCTTTATATGACAGGGAAGATAAGAAGACAAATAGCGAAATTGAGATAAAATATCTTAAAAAAGCAATCATTGACGCAAAATCGATCGGTCTGAGCTGTGTAAAACTGACAGGCGGCGAGCCTTTTCTAAGAAAAGACATTCTGGACCTTATTTTTTTCCTATTCTCAAATGATATTACGGTCGATATCGAAACAAACGGCGTTCTCCTGAATGAAGAAATTGTTAAAAAATTGAATGATTTTTCCGTCAACCAGGTATCCGTTAGCCTGGATGGCGCGTCAGAAAAATCACATGAATTGATCCGTGGTGTAGCCGGATGTTATCAAAAAACATTGAACGGCTTGAAGCTTTTGACAAAAATCGGCATTCCAACCCAGATAATTGTCAGCCTTTACAAAGGAAATGTCTCCGATATCAAAAAGTTGGCCGATATCGCCGCGGGGATGGGAGTAAGTTCTTTAAAAATAAATCCAATAATACCGGCCGGGCGAGGTAAAGACTTTTTTACAAATGGAGAAAATTTGTCCGTCGAGGAGCTTCTGAATATAGACAGATGGATAGAAGAAGATCTCAGCCCGAACTATGACACAACAGATATATATTTTGACATTCCAACCGGCCTGAAATCGCTTAAAGCCATTACCTCATCGCAACTATATGAGTGCAATATTTTTAATGTTATAGGCATACTTGCCAATGGATGCATCTCTTTATGCGGAATCGGACAGACAGAAACCGGTCTTGTGATGGGAAATATCGCAGGAGATGATATCCGCCAGGTTTGGTCAAACCATCCGTTGCTTAAAAAATTAAGAAAGGAGCTCCCCGAAAGTCTTGAAGGTATTTGCGGCAGGTGTATCTTTAAATTCAGATGTCTTGGCGCCTGCAGAGCCAGCGCTTATTCTTCAACCGGGAACTTAAACAGTCCCTTTTTCCTGTGCGATGAAGCTTACAAGAGCGGTATATTTCCAGAATCGAGGATGATAAACTAAGGTACCTTATATCATGGTTAGATTTTCCGATATCATAAAAAATAAAAAAACCAAAGAAGAAAAGACCCTTGAACCCGAGAAGGATGAAAAACAATCAGGGTCTTTTCGTCTCAGCGATTTAGATCAGTTCAAGTTATCAAAGGATGAGAAACCCGCATACAAAGAGGCAACAATTCCGGAACCCGAAAAAGAGACCGGGGAAATCAGGCAAATTTATTCAAGCTTACAGGATTATATCAATGAAGTTAAAACAAGTATTTTAGGCAATAAATCCTTTCAGATTGACTCTCCTCTCATTCTGATCAATAAAATGATCAATACACCGGAGATGATCAACGAGATTTATCAATCATCCATCTATTTCGGTTATGAAGAAGACTACACCACCTCCAGATTGATCAATACTCTTGTATACGCCCTCAAAATCGGGACAAGCATGGAATACTCAAAAGCGAACCTTCTAGAGTTGGGACTCGCCGCGCTTCTTTATGATGTCGGAATATTTAAAATTCCCGAAAGTATAATCAAAAAAAAGGGGGATTTAACCGAATCTGAGGTGGCCCTCATAAGAAAACACACTGAGATGGGAAGTGATATTTTATCTGTATTTAAAGTTGATTTTCCCTGGCTTTCCCGGGTGGCCTACGAACACCATGAAAGAGAAAACGGCCAGGGCTATCCCCGCGGGATTAAAGGAAACGAAATCGACGAATACGCAAAGATAACAGGCATAGTCGACACTTACGAGGCCATGATCCACAATCGTCCGAACAGAAAAGCGATAACCCAACATGTTTCAGTTAGAGAATTGATCGGGTCAAGAGACCGTTTATTTTCCTCAAAGATAATTAAAGCCTTTATTAAAGAAATATCTCTCTACCCAACCGGAAGCTATGTCATACTCAACAATAAAGCTTTAGGCATGGTCATACGCACCAGCAAAGAAAATCCTATGAAACCGGTCGTCAGGCTGCTTTTTGACGGTAATGGCAACGCCGTGACTGAGGATAAAACAATAAAGTTAAGTGAAAGCCCTCTTCTTTATATCGCCGATAGCATTTCCAAAGAGGAAATTCCTCACTAAATATGGCATTTACCCTTTCAATAGCAAAAACATCGATTAAAGTTATTCTTGAAGAATCCCTGGAACAGATCGGAGCGGACCTGAAAAAGCTTTATGCCGGTTTTTTGAGCAGTCATAAAAAAACAGACGCCAGCATAAAAGTATACCGCGATAACTTTAAAACTCATTTTGAATCGAAAGATGACTTTATCAGACTTTCTGAAAACCCTGATTTAGCCGAATGTGCGGAAAGAATAAGCAAAACGTATAACTTATCGGATAATTCCTTAATAGCAGGTTATAGAAACGGGTGCATCGCGTATAACTATTTTTCGAATATGGGGCATCTGCTCCTCTCTAAAAACGAAGATTCGGGCCTCGACTTTACAGTATGCATATATAAATTTATTTTTCTCTTTATGTCCATTATTCTTGCGGAACAAAAAAAACTTCTTATTCATGGCGCGGGGATAAAAAAAGAAGAAAGCGGATATCTTTTTCTTGGAGAATCCGGGGCGGGAAAAACCACTATATCCGGTTTTGCCGGAAGAGACGATATTCTTTCAGATGACAGTCCAGTGATTGTTCGCGAAAATGACACCTTTTACATTTACGCCTCGCCTTTGTAGATGGTCGTGATAAACTGAGCCAAAAATGGTCGTTTAAAAGTGAGCCACTTCGGTGGAGTTCTTGGGAGAAAAGATTATAATATAGTTTTTAATCTCAAGATAAGAGAGGTGGCGGATTTGAAAAAAAGGAGACCATTTTGGACATATTGTTACTGCAAAGAAAAGGACTGAGTCAGAGGAAGATAGCACGAAAGCTGGGGATCAGCAGAAACACGGTAAAGAAGTATGTGGAGAATCAGGGATATCCCGAGGTTGAGCGAAAGAAGCTGAAGCGAAAGAGCCTGCTGGATCCGTTCACAGATAACATTGCTTCATGGCTTGATGAAGACATTGAATATCGAGCCACCTGGATTTACGATCGACTCTGTAACATGGGTTTTACCGGAAGCTATGAGATAGTAAAGAGAAAAGTGCATCAGATCAAGGCCGAACGACAGCGGATAGCCTATATGCGATTTGAGACAGAACCGGGCTTTCAGGCACAGGTAGACTTTGGGGAATTCCAGGTTGAAAATGCCGATGGAAGCATCAGGAAACTATATCTGTTTTCAATGATCCTCGGCTATTCCCGGAAGCCTTATGGCGAGCTCATTGAGCACTGTGACCTTCCGACCTTTCTTGATTGCCATGTCCATGCCTTTGAGTATTTTGGCGGTGTGCCGGACGAGATTCTATACGACAGGATGAAAAACGTATTCATCGGTAATATCGCGGGTAGAAGCAAATTCAATGACACCCTTATGGGTTTTGCGTTGCATTACGGCTTCAAACCGGAGGTTGCCCCTTCTTATGCCGCCTGGGTAAAGGGAAAAGTAGAAAGACCGTATAATTTCATACGTGAAGGTTTCTGGAGGGGTTACGGGTTTATCTGTCTCAAGACAGCCAATAAAGACCTTCTCAGATGGCTTCAGCAAAAGGATGAACGTGTCCACGGGACAACCCATGAAGTAGTCTCCCTCCGTTTTGAGCGGGAACGACCCCATTTAAACGTATTGCCTTCCAGTGCATTTGATACCTCTTACCGGGTATATCGAAAGGTCTGCAAGGACTGTACAGTCCGTTTTGAGTGCAACAGCTATGTTGTTCCTCATACACTGGTTGGAAAATCTATTGTTCTGCGTGTAAAGGACAGCAGTATGAGGATATTTGACGATGACTGCCTGATAGTGACTTACGAAATCCCGGAAGGCAAGGGACACCTGGTTCAGGACAAAAGATTTTATGAGGCTCTGAAAAAAGATCGGGAGATGAACAAGCGCAAATACAATTACGGCAGACGCAGCAAAGGTCGCGCCAAACGTACAATCAGCCCGCTGAAGCCGCCCTATGACATGGACGTTGAAATCCGTCCCGCCTATATCTATGACCATGTTGCCGGGGAGGTGAGGATATGATGAGCAATGCATTGGCCATCGATCGCATTCAGACCAGTCTCTCACGGCTCAGGCTCTCCAGAATGGGAGAAATCCTTGAAAGAGTGATAAAGACGGCAGAGGAACAGGGCAAGAGCTACCTTTCGTTCCTTGATGAACTTCTGGAAGAAGAGGTTGCCTGCAAGGAACAGCGTCGCGTAGAAACATCTCTGAAGATATCCGGACTCCCCTTTATCAAGGGCATTGACGAGTTCGATTTTACCTTTCAGCCCAAACTGGATCGACAGAAGGTCATGTCGCTCTTCGATCTGACCTTTATCCGTGAGAAGGGTAATGTGATTTTTCTGGGTCCTCCCGGTGTGGGCAAGACTCATCTGGCCGTATCCCTCGCATTAAAGGCATGCCAGGCCGGCATGAGCATCTATTTTACCACCATGGAGGATCTGATCGGAAAGCTGAAAAAAGACCATG
>CAZZBF010000054.1:0-15353 GCA_964652795.1 uncultured Syntrophales bacterium
AGCTCCACCAATTCTAAAGGTTTTTCTTCCACCTGACAGATTTTATTGATTACCATAGCTTTCATTTTACGGTACTCCTTCTTTTACAGTTACCGGATTTACAGTATATTATCAAAAATATTAACAGATTATTCACTTTAATTCAGCAGGAAAGATGCTCTATGAGGATCTTGACGCCGATGCCGATAAGGATCAACCCGCCTAAGATTTCAGCTTTTTTGCCAAGGAACTGCCCCAGCTTTTCCCCGAAAAGCATCCCGGTGACCGTCATAGCGGAAGCGACAACACCGATCACGACACTGGGATAGAAAATGGTTACGTTTAAAAAGGCGAGGCTGAGACCTACCGCGAGAGCATCGATGCTTGTCGCTACAGATAAAACAATCAGCGTAAGCCCTCTGGTAGGGTCTGCTATTTTGAATTTTTTCTCATTTTTAAAGGAATCCCGAATCATCTTCCCGCCTATGAGGACCAGAAGGCAAAAGGCGATCCAGTGATCATATTCCGAAATAAGTCCGGATACCGTCATTCCGGCAAACCACCCGATAATGGGCATCAGAAACTGGAACAGTCCGAAGTGAAAAGAGAGGCGGAAGATTTGTCCGAAAGATATTTCCCGGAGGACAACCCCCACGGATATAGCAACGGCAAAAGCATCCATTCCCAGCCCGACGGCAATCAGTAAAATTGAGAGAAAATTCATTTAATCCTTTTAGTGTTCACATGAAGATTACAAGGAACCCGCTTCCGGAGAGGGCCAATACGGAATTACCCAATAATAGAACGTTTTACAAGTATTTTTCTGTCAAACGTTTAAGATTAAATTTTCTTGACAATTCGGGCAGAAGTTGTATTTTCTCAGCTCGCGAGTCGGCATTACAGAAAAGGAAAATATAGATGACACGGTATTCGTTATATATATATGTTGTTATTTTCATTATGTGCGGATTGTTTGTTCACGCCCCGCTATTCGCTCAAGAGAAAAAATTGATTCCCTTTACCCTGAAGGATCAGTTTGACAGAGAGTACACTGAGAAAAGTTTTCCGGGAAAGATTCTGATTGTCATTGAGGGTGATCAGGAAGGGAGCAAATACTGCACTAAATGGAAAAAGGCTATATCTGACGTACTTGAAAAAAACCTTGTGACGGATCATATTCAGTTTGTCGGTGTTGCCGATTTGAGGAAGGTTCCATCATCTTTGGAGGAGTTTATCAAAGGTAAATTTTCGAAGAAAAAACACAAGTGGTTATTGATGGACTGGAAAGGCATGTTCGCGACGGCCTATGAATTTGTTCTGGAATCGTCTAACATTTTAATTTTTAATCGTCAGCAGCATCTTGTTCATCAGATAAGTGTTCGGGAGCTTTCACCCGACAAATTGGAAATGATAGTCAATGCCGTTAAGCGCATAACCATGGATAATCTGTGATTTTCGGAGACACCGGAAGCAGCAAACGCAAACTTGACAGAAGAGGATCGCGAAAGACCGCGGTTTCGATAAATCTCTGAAGCTTAAATCCCGTTAACAATGTTTCAAAATAAATACGACATTATCGTCATCGGCGCCGGCCCGGCAGGTTTGATGGCCGCCATTGAGAGCCATGAGCCGTCAAAAAAGATAGTAGTTCTTGAAAAAATGCCTCACCCCGCCCTTAAACTAAAAATATCGGGAAAAGGACGATGCAATATTACCAACGATGCCGATTTAAAAGAGTTCATTTCACATTTCGGTAAAAACGGACGGTTCTTGAAATTTGCCTTCGCAAAGTTTTTTAATGCCGACCTTCTTGAATACTTCGAAAACCTTGGCGTCCGTTTTAAGCTTGAAAGAGGAGGGCGTTATTTTCCGCAAAATGATAGCGCGGTGGACATTGCGAACGCTTTACTTAACAAATCAAGATCACTCGATATTCCCGTTGCAGTCAATTCAGAGGTAATCGACATCACGAAACTGTCCGATGAGACCTTTACAGTTACAATTAACAGAAAGAGCCGCGCGGCTGATAAAAACATCCGACGCGTTCAAATAAAGGCGGATAATGTTGTTCTTGCGACCGGGGGAAAATCGTATCCCCAAACAGGTTCAAGCGGAGCGGGATTTGAACTGGTGTCGAAGCTGGGGCATACGGTGACGCCTTTATCCCCGGCACTCGTGCCTCTTGAAACAAAAGGAAATACCGCGAAAAAACTTCAGGGATTGAGCCTGAGAAATGTGAAGGTAGGCGTATGGTGTCAGGATAAGAAAATTGGTGAACGGTTCGGCGAAATGCTGTTTACCGATTTTGGTGTTTCCGGCCCGATAATTCTTTCCCTTAGCGGTACTGTTGTAAGGCTCGTTGAGGATAAACGGAAAGTATTTATTTCAATAGATTTGAAACCAGCCCTTGACCAGAAAATGGTTGATCAGAGGCTTTTGAGGGAGATAAACGAGCACAGCAAACAAAGATTTAAAGGTTTATTAAAAAAAATGCTGCCGGGGAAATTGTGCCCCGTATTTATCGAACAACTGAAAATACCGGAAGAAAAACCGCTTAACCAGATCAGCTCTGAAGAACGCAAAAGACTGAGGTTGCTGCTGAAAGAATTTCAGTTTGAAGTGACGGGTTACCGATCCTTTAATGAGGCTATTGTGACGGCCGGCGGTATTAGCATAAAAGAAATTAATTCCAAAACCATGGAATCACAGCTTGTCAGAGGTTTATATTTTGCGGGTGAAATTATTGACATTGACGCGGACACCGGAGGGTTTAATCTGCAGGCCGCCTTCTCAACGGGATGGCTCGCCGGGAGGGCTCTCAAAACCTCGGCAAATTTTTAATTGTCTGAACATTATTTATTTCCCCGTTGGAGTTTTTCCAGTTCATTCCAGAAAAGGGGGAAAGATTTGTTGACGCAGTCCCTGTCTTTGATCTTTATGCCCGGAACAGTGAGACCGAGCATGGCGAAGCTCATCGCTATCCTGTGGTCGCTGTAAGTTTCTATCTCGGCGCCGCGGGGTTTTCCTCCGTCAATAATCAATCCGTCATCCGTTTCTTCGGCTCTGACACCGGTCCTTTTCAGTTCGGTAACCACTGCTGCTATCCGGTCGCTCTCCTTTACGCGGAGATGCGCTACGTTTTTTATGACGGTTCGTCCGGGTCGTATCGCCGCGAGCACTGCGAGCGTCGGCACCACATCGGGCATGTTGCCCATGTCGAAGACATATTCCCCGCTGTTCATTTCTTTTCCTATGACCGTTACCCAGTCGTCTCCCCTTGTTACGGAGATACCGAGAGTTTCCATGATATCAAGGAGTCCGATATCCCCCTGAAGGGTTTTGGGTTTGATATTCATGACCCTTACCTTTCCCTCACACAGGGCGGCGGCCAGAAAGAAGTAGGAGGCGTTCGAGACGTCTCCCTCTATCATGTATTTCTGAGCAATATATTGCTGGTTGTTTTTTATGATATAATAATCCTCATTTTTCCTGATAACCTTCACACCGAATTTCTTCATTGTCTCAATCGTCATATCGATATAAGGGAGGGAAACCTTGCTTCCTTTCAGCTTTATTTCTATATCCGTTTCGGCAAATGGGGAGCATATCAAAATCGATGAGATATACTGGCTGCTATCCACGTTGGTAAAGGTTACGCCGCCGCCTTTGATACCGTTCGCGTTTATGATAACGGGAGGACAGCCGTTTTTGTTTTTACTGCGCGCGTCGACTCCCAGCTCGTTCAGGGCACCCAGGAGAGGTTTGATCGGTCTTTCTCGGAGGCGGCTATCTCCGCTGATAACAAACTCTCCTTTTCCCAGGGATACGATGCTGGTGAGGAACCTTGTGGCGGTACCGTTATTGCCAAGGTAAATTTCCCTTCCCGGATTGGATATATTTCCGCCGGTTCCGGTTACGATGATATCTTCGCCGGTCTTCAGTATTTCTGTGCCCAAAGAACGGAGTCCTTCGGTCAAATATTGTATATCATCGGATATCAAATAGTTCCGCAGAAAAGATTTCCCGTGGGCGAGCGATGCTATTATAAGTGCTCTCTGTGTGTAGCTCTTTGAGCCGGGGATTACTATTTTCGCGTTCAGCTCTGTTAGCGGTTTAATCTCCATTTTTATCTACATACCTTAGTTCTTGAAAAACAACTTCTTTCATCAACTTCCTCGGGGGTTCCGTGCCTGTCCATATTTTTATCTGTTCCGCTCCCTGATGAACAAACATATCGAGACCGGAAAGCACGATACAGCCCGCCTTTCCCGCGTTTTTCATGAGCTTTGTCCTGAGGGGGTTATATATGACATCCATCACATAGCCGAATTGTTTCAATGCGTTGTACTCGACAGGTGATTCCTCGGTATCCGGGCTCATACCCACAGGTGTCGTATTGATAAGACAGTCCGCCCTGATCTTTTCTATATTTTCTATATGATAAGACTCGCAGCCGAACTCAGCGGCAAGCTCTTTGCCCTTTTCCTCCGTTCTGTTCAGGATTATGGGAACTCCTCTCTCTTTTTGTATCGCATATACCGCGGAGCGCGCGGTGCCCCCCGCGCCCAGAATGACAAAAGTATTTCCCTTAATTTCCATTTTTTCTTTCAGGGAAACGGTAAGGCCTATCCAGTCGGTATTATAGCCCATTAATTTTCCGTCCAGGTTGACAATGGTATTTACCGCCCCGATTTTTAACGCGTTGTCATCTACCGCGTCAAGGTATTTAATTACGGTGGATTTAAATGGGATTGTGATACTGGCCCCGCGGATATTCAGTTCCCTGATTCCCATAACCGCGCTCTCTATCTTGTCGTAGTAAAAAGGAAGATAATAAGCTTCAATTCCCATTTTTGAATAGGCGGCATTGTGCATCAGCGGAGAAAGGCTGTGTCCTATCGGATTTCCGAAAAGAGCAAATATTTTCATCGTAGTATCCTTAAGATATCTTTCAATTCACTGGCGGTCAATTGACCCGGGGCTGATTCATCTCCCCTTTCCAGAGACGCGAAGCTCAAATGAGAACCGAGAACGGGAGCCATAACCCTGCTGATCCGTCCTGAATTACCCATACAGAAGGCTATTATTTCCTTGTTTTTCCCTTTCGCATAGGGAATAAGACTTAAAACCCTGAGATTATCTTCCACAGAGTTGGCATAAGTAACTATTTTTACGATATCGGCGCCGGCTCCGAGGCACTCATTGAATAGTTTTTTTAATTCGCTGTCCGGCGGTGTCTTACTGAAATCGTGAGAGGAAACAATCAATTTTGTCCGATTTTCGTTGGCCTGTATTGTTAATAGCAGTTCTTTTATCAGAGCCTCTTTTGTGCTCAACTCGATGTCAACATAGTCGACTCCCAGTCGAACGGCTTCTTTCAAAAGGGCGACTCTTTCTCTTTCACTGCCTTCGAATCGGCCCCCCTCATCCACTTTTCTATTGGTTATCAGGAGCTTTCCTTCTTTAGCACCGATAATTTCTCCGAGTGATACATCCCTGATATAATCAGCCCTCAATTCTATAACATCGTCCAGTAGAGAGCTTTTTTCCATCTTCATTAATGCTTCTTCATTGGTCGTGGCTGTAATGGAGATACAAATCATGATTGAGATGTTACCTCCCCTCGCGGATACGAACCAAGCATTTTGACAAAAGATGTCCGGCCCTTCAAGTCTTTCAGGCACTTCTTTATCTTGTCGTCCTCCAGATGTCCGTCAAAGTCTACAAAGAACAGGTACTCCCACATTCTGTCCTTCACCGGATGGGATTCAATCTTAACAAGATTGATATGTTCCCTGGCGAAAGGTTCCAGGGCATCATGCAGGGCGCCCGGCGCGTGGGGTGTTCCGAAAAGTAAAGAGGTTTTATCTCTTCCCGACGGTTCATTTTTGCCTTTCCCGATTATTAGAAATCGTGTTGTGTTGGACGAACTGTCTTCGATGCCCTCCGCGATGATCGCAAGACCATAGGTGGATGCGGCTAAATTGCTTCCGATAGCGGCACCTTCTTTATCTTCCAGTACCCTCTGAGTGGCTGCCGCGGTGCTTTCCACCTCGCAGAGAGAACAGTGAAGCAGGTTTTTACGCAGCCAGTGCTGGCACTGGGCGAGGGCTTGAGGATGAGAGTACACCCTTTTTATTTCGTCTAATCCTTTACGCGTAGAAATAAGAAAGTGATTAATTCTGAGGAAAATCTCGGCGCGAATGTTCAAAGGGGTTGAGATTAATCTGTCCATCGTGACGTTGACGGAGCCCTCTGAGGAGTTTTCCACGGGCACGACGCCGTAATCGATCCTCTCCATTTCTACTTCGTCGAAGACATCCGCGATAGTAGATTGAGGGAGAAAGCTGGCGCTTTTCCCAAAATGTGACTGAGCGGCCAGGTGCGTGAATGACGCCTCGGGCCCGAAATATGCCACTTTTGTAGGGACCTGCATTGCACGGGAGGAGGATATAATTTCCCTGAATATATTTTTCAGGGCATCATCGGGCAGCGGGCCCTCATTCAGTTCTGATAGATAATTGTGAACTTTGTTTTCCTGTAAGGGGTCGTAAATATCCAAACCATTTTCATTTTTTATATTTCCCACCTCAATGGATATTTCCGCCCTCTCGTTGAGTAGCTTGATGATGGATTTATCCTTTTCCCGCAACTTATCTCTGAGTTTTTTTAAAGAAACTTCTTTCATTTAAAAGAGCCCTCTAACCTTTCAATTCTTTGATAGTTTCCTCAATTATTTTTTCCGATACCCCGCCATTGACAAAGGGCATGCCGAGTTTTTTCAGCAATACAAAATTAACGGTTTCACCTGCTTTCTTTTTGTCTACTTTTAATCGTGATATGATTTCCTCCGTCCCAATGGACCGGGGTACGCGGCAGGGAAGGCCATAGGCCGTTATCAGATTTTCTATCTTCTCCCTGTCCTGCCCGGATAGGTATTTTAATTTTTCGGATATTCTGGCCGCGGCAATCATGCCGATTGATACTCCGTCTCCATGGGAAATCGAGTAATCCGACTGCGCTTCGATCGCGTGGCCTATCGTATGGCCGAAGTTGAGAATGCGGCGAAGACCGTTGTCTTTCTCATCAATTTCGATAATACCCTTTTTTATTCTGCACGATTTTCCTATGATTAATGAAAGGATGGACATATCCCCGTCCATAATCGCTTCCACCTCGCTTTCCAGCAAGTTGAACAGTTCGGTATCATCAATTATTCCATATTTAACAATTTCCACTATACCGTTTTTGAATTCACGAGGCGGCAATGTATCCAAAAACGACAGATCAATGAATACCCCCTTGGGCTGGTAAAACGTTCCCAACAGGTTTTTCCCTTCCGGCAGGTCTATCGCCGTCTTTCCGCCTATACTGCTGTCCACCTGGGCCAGAAGGGTGGTCGGGATCTGGTAGTATGGGATGCCTCTCATGTATGTGGATGCGACAAACCCGACTATGTCGCCTATAACACCGCCGCCCAGCGCGATTAGGGCAGATTTCCTGTCAACACTCATTTTTATTAGCTTTTTAGTTATATCAAGGACGGTATTAATATTTTTTGAGGCCTCTCCCGCGGAAATTTCTATCATATCGACAGTAAGCCCCATCGATCTGAGAGTTTCTAAAAACTTTTCTCCGTGCAGGGCGGATACGTTGGAGTCTGTCACGACGACATAGCGGGAGGCACAGTTGTTTTTTGCAATGATCATCTCAATGCGGTCACCAATGTTATGGCCTATGCAGATCTCATATGAGGCTGATATTTTTCTATCAAGATTTACTTTTATTTTATTCATTATATCACCTATATATATTTGTTCTCATTGTTTTTTCGAGGATTTTCACTTCCTCCATCAATTGATAAAAATTTGCCGGTTTTAGAGATTGCATTCCGTCCGAAAAGGCCTTTTCGGGTTCCGGATGAACTTCAACCATGATTCCGTCTGCTCCCACGGCCACGGCGGCCCGTGATAATGGGATTATGTATTTCCAATGCCCGGATGCGTGAGAAGGATCGATGATGACAGGAAGATGGGTTAACTCTTTCAAAACGGGTACCGCACTTATATCAAGGGTATTTCGAGTTGCTGTTTCAAATGTACGGATACCCCTCTCGCAGAGGATGACATTGTCGTTCCCCGAAGAAATGATGTATTCCGCCGACATGAGGAGTTCTTCGATCGTCGTCATCAGTCCCCGCTTTAGCATTACAGGTTTACCGGCGCCTCCTACTTTTTTGAGGAGAGCAAAGTTTTGTACATTTCGCGCCCCGATCTGCAGGATATCGGCATATTCTTCCACCAGATCCACGTCAGACGTATTGAGTACCTCCGTGATAACGGGTATATCAACCGCCTCACCGGCCTTTTGTAGAAGCTTCAAGCCCTCTTCTTCCATTCCCTGGAAGCTGTATGGAGATGTTCTCGGCTTGAATGCTCCTCCCCTGAGTATGTTGCCGCCTCCCTTTTTAACAATGTAGGCACTTTCCATCAGCTGTTCTTCGCTTTCAATTGAACAAGGACCGGCCATGACAATAAATTGCGGTCCGCCGATTTCAATATCTTTTATTCGAATAGTCGTATTTCCTTCTTTCGCTTCACGGCTTGCCAGTTTGTATGGTTTCAAAATAGGCATTGTGCTTTCCACACCCGATAGGGATTCGGCATGCTTTAAATGCGCTTTGTCCCTGTCGTCTCCAACGACACCTATGATTGTTCGTTCAATACCGTGGGAAGGGTGTGACCTGTACCCGACCGACTCAACCCACTTCATGACAAGGTCTATCTGTGCCTTTGTTGCGTTTCGTTTCATTACGATAATCATTTTTTATCCTCCTGTTCCTCTCAAAAAAAGGCCATGGTGAAATTTGCCACCATGGCCCTGACCTTAAAAATAAAAAGCCATGGTGTAGATTCATTCGATCTACCCATGGCCTGAATGTCTTTTTTAGTTTACTTTAGGACCTCCTGATCAATGGGCAGACCAATGCAAAATAGTAATAATAGCTAAACCATCCGTCAAAATTCGTATTTGCATTGATTTTATGTCTGTCCATTATGACCTGAAAAACTCCTCTCAATTATAGGAGCGGTATTAGAACCATAACTTTTTACCGATGTCAAGAAAAAAATGGAATTGCCTGTTTCACTGTTCGATTTCTTTTACAGAACAGGGTGGACATAATTTCTTGAACTGAACAGCGAGCCGAGCGCATTATTCTCCGAATTACTTCGTTTCCCGTTGCTTACAGCTGGGTTAGCGAGCGAATGAAATCAGCAATTTTCCTTAATAGTAGGAGATTTCCCGCAACTTGTCGCGGGAAGCTTTATTTTTGCTTTTCCGAAAAGCTATGCGGAAAGTAAATATTTTTTGACATAACATTGTAAATAGATTAAGAAAGCTCTTTAGGAACCCGTAAAACCCTTCTTTTTAAGTGAAGGTCGGGGTTATATGAAAAAGGGGAGTGATTTGATATGTATAGTGCCAGTGATTTAAAGAAGGGTTTAAAGATTCAAATTGATGGCGAACCTTACATTATTGTTGATTTTTCTTTTCTCAAGCCGGGCAAAGGACAGCCTGTATATAAATGTAAGCTTCGTAACATGATAAGCGGGACTCAGTTTGACCGGAGCTTTCGCTCGGCGGATACATTCCAGCCTGCCGATCTAGAGGAGAAAAGGATGCAGTACCTGTACGCCGAGGAGAACAAATACTGTTTTATGGATATGGAAAATTATGAACAGATTTTTCTGACCTCCGAACAGGTGGGGGATGCCAGGAATTTCCTCATTGATAATCTTGAAGTGGAAACGCTGTTTTTTGAAGGAAGACCTATTGGGATTACTCTTCCTAATTTTGTGGATCTTACAGTCGTCAAGGCCGATCCGTGGGTTAAGGGCGACACAGTATCGGGAAATACAAAACCGGTTGTAGTGGAGACAAATTATCAGCTGCAGGCACCTCCGTTTATCGAGGAAGGGGAAAAAATAAGGGTTGATACTCGAACAGGGGAATATATCACCCGTGTTAAAGAATAATTTACCGTATTGGCAATGTTTTTTTGTTGATTGGCACGGTACTTCCGTGTTATCCCAAATTCAACAAGGATAATCAAGAGATCAAAGGAGAAAGGTTATGAATATTAGGTCACAGTCGCGACAATCAATTAAGCAGTTGGTCGAAGAGCAGTTTCAAAAGTGGGAAATGAGAAGAAAAAGAGATAGTAAGAAGAAAGCATTTTCCCCTGTGGTAACAGTTTCAAGAGAACCCGGAAGCAATGGTCATCTGATAGCCATGGAACTTGCCAAGCAGCTTGACCTTGATCTGTTTGACGTTAATATAATTAATGAAGTGGCAAAAAGTTCCAAAATGAGAGAAAGAGTGGTTATGACTCTCGATGAAAAAGGACGTTCGATCCTGGATGAACTCGTAGGTGCTCTGGATAAAGAACGGCACCTGTGGGACCATCAGTACCTTGATCATCTCACGAGGGTTATAGGTACGATAGGGAAACATGGACGCGCAATTATATTGGGCAGAGGAGCAAATTTTATTCTGCCGTCTGATACAACCCTCAAAGTAAGAATTATCGCTCCTGATAAAATTAAGATTAAGAATGTAGCATATGAATTAGGTATTTCTGAAAAAGAAGCGAAGCAACGCATAATGAATGTGAAATCCGAAAGGGATGCCTTCATAAAAAAATACTTTAATGTTAACGTATCGGATCCGATGCATTACGATCTTGTTTTAAATACCGCGAATTTAGGTATCGACGCTGCCGTGGATGTTATAAAAACAACATTACAATTGAGAATGTCCATCAAGTAGCCTTGAACATGACATATTCATAAATGATTGAACTGAACAGCGAGCGCGTTCCCCGCAGCTTGTTGCGGGGAGATTCAATCCACCGCCGGTGAAGAGAGTTTGAAGGAAGGACGAAAATATGAAAGGAAAGTATGAGGTGGTTGTCGGTATTCCATCGTATAATGAATCCAGAACCATCGGTCATGTTGTCAAGGTAGCGGGTCAGGGCCTTTCTAAATATTTTCCTGACGCGAAAAGCATTATTGTCAACTGTGACAATAATAGTCCGGACGATACCAGAGGAGCGTTTCTTTCCGCTGAAACTGCTGTTCCCAAAAAATACATTTCCACAGCCGAGGGAGTTAAGGGAAAGGGGAACAATTTCTGGAACCTGTTCAATTTTTGCATGGAAGTAGACGCTAAGATTATAATCGTTGTTGACGCGGATCTTCGCTCAATCAGACCGGAATGGATCAATCTTCTCGGGCATTCCATCCGGGACGGATTCGATTTTGTCACACCTTTGTATTCGAGGCACCAGTTCGACGGGACTATTACAAACCATCTCTGTTATCCTCTCGTCTTCTCCCTGACCGGGTTTGATATACGGCAGCCGATAGGGGGAGATTTTGCTTTTTCGCGAAAGCTTTGTTCTCACTGGTTGAAGCAGCCGTGGAATGATATGACTCGTCAATACGGCATCGACATCTTTATGACTCTCAATGCCCTCTTTGGAGACTTCAAAGTCTGCCAGGCCGGGCTTGGAGCCAAGATTCACAACGCGAGTGCCGCTAAGCTTGGCCGGATGTTCGAAGAGGTGGTCTACACTCTTTTTTCAAGCATGGCCGCGAATCGGCCGAAATGGCTGGATACCTGGTTAAACCCGGAGCAGGGGACCCTGTGGCAGACACCTCCCCGTGAGGTTGAGTGCTATGGTCCTAAGAAGATGAAGGAAGCCCAGTCGCTCAAAATAGACATTATGAAACTTAAAAAGGATTGCCGGGCTGAATATGAAGAATATCATGACCTCGTCAAATGGTATCTGAGTCCCTACGCTTATCAGAAACTTCATAACATGTTCCTGATGGATAATTACGATGTAGATACTATGTTCTGGTCTCAGATTATCTATACTCTTCTTTTCATTTTCGATAGAGGTTCTGAAGAAATAAAAAAAGATATCATAAACGTACTCAAACCCCTTTATTTTGCTCGAAGCATCACATTTGACTATCAGACCTGGCGCAGCAGCATTGTCTATGCCGAAGAAGAAGTAAGAAATGTTGCGATGGCCTTTTTGTCCCAGAAACCCTATCTGTTCGGTCTCTACCTGTTGAAGGGAGACGTATGTTCCAACCATGGCAGGTCTGCTTAATTAAAATGAATATCCATTAATAACAGAAATGGCTGTTTTTCTGTAAATGTTATTGAATAAAAACGCAAAGGTGTGCTATTTTCCCAAACATGTGAAGACAATTTGTTTTTAACCCTTATTTGAGGGAAACATGAAAAAACTGATCTAAGACCCCGCCTCTCATGAAGAAAGGCGGGGTTTTGTTTTTTAGCAGGTTATGCCTATGCAGGTTGTAGTCAATACACCGGGTACTTTTATCACACAAAAAGATGAATGTTTTCGACTGAAACAGAAGGAAAAGGTATTCGATATCTCTCCTTTGAAAGTGGAAAGCGTTGTCATTTCCAATCAGGCCATGATTTCCACGCAGGCGGTGGCTCTCGCCCTGGAACATAACATTGATGTAATATTCATGAATTCTTACGGTGAACCAATTGGAAGAGTATGGTTTTCAAAAATGGGGAGCACCGCCCTCATTCGCAGAAAGCAACTGGAGGCAATGGATAATCCGCTGGGGTTGCAGCTTGTCATCGATATGGTGACACAGAAACTGGACAACCAGGTACGTTTCCTGAAAAAATTGATGCACGCTCGCCCCGGAAGAGAAGAGCACTTTGCAACATCGATCCGGACCATCGAACAGGCCAGAGCCAATCTTTCTCCTGATGATGCGGACTTGGAAGTCGTTAGAGGTCGAATTATGGGACTCGAAGGAACGGCGGGAAGGAGTTACTTTCAGTGTATGTCCTCTTTACTTCCTGAAAAGTATCGGTTCAAGGGACGATCCCGGCAGCCGGCAAAGGACCCATTTAACGCGTGCCTTAACTATTGTTACGGCATACTTTATTCTCTTGTTGAAAAAGCGTGTATTCTGTCCGGACTTGATCCTTACGTCGGTTTTCTACACACGGACAATTACAATAAAAAGTCTCTTGTCTTTGATCTCATTGAACCTTTTCGTATTTATGGTGATCAAACGGCGGCTTACCTCTTTACGGGTAAAAAAATGAAAGATGATTTTTTCGATTTCAGTGATCAGGCCGTATCTCTGAATCAGCAGGGTAAACCTGTTGTCGTTGAAGCCATGAACAAACATCTGGATGAATCGGTGCGATACCGCCGGAGGAACGTGAAACGGCGCCACATTATCCAGCACGAAGCCCACCGCATGGCCAATATTCTTCTTGCCGAAACCGGAGAGAAGAGGCCTGACTGGTTGGAGATAAGGGAAGTATAAATTACCACCTATCGATTTCCTCCTTTTTTAAAGGGGATTTAAGGGGAATTCAAATGTCCGTTCTCGTATGGATTATCTACGACATTTCAGACGACAAAACCCGGAACAGGGTCGCCAAGGAATGCAAAAAATACGGCCTCATCCGGGTCCAGAAGAGTGTGTTTCTCGGTAAACTCAAGACAAACCGATTTGATGAACTGGCGGAGAAGTGCCTTGACCTTATCGATGATGAGATAGACAGCTTATACCTCTTTCCGTTCTGCCAGGAAGATTTCAGGCAGATCAAGGTCATGGGGCAGGGGTTCGACAGAAAACTGGTGAATGACGAGGTGCTCGCACAGTTCTTTTAAAAGGAGACATGATGTCTTCAAAAGTAATTTACGAAAGATTTCTGTGGTTCAATGACCAGGTCAGGGCGAAAAAATTTCCCAATTCCACCACGCTCGCGGAAAAATTCGAACTGTCACGAAAAACAGCGCAGAGAGACATTGAGTTTATGAGGGACAGACTCAACGCCCCCCTTACTTATGTCGCCGGTGAAAGAGGTTATAAATACGATGACAACACCTATGAACTCCCCGGAATATGGATAAATGAAGAGGAACTGTCCGCCCTGCTCATCTCATCCCGGCTTGCCTCCACTATGCCGGACGAGGATCTGAAGACGTCTCTTAAATCCTTCCTCGAACAGATAATCTCCCTGCACTCTTTGAGAGGTTCCATCTCGATGGATGAACTCAATGAAAGGGTTTCGGTCAAAAATATAGGATACTCCAGGACCGGGGGAAAGACTTTCCATCAGGTCGTCGATGCCCTTTTCTATAAAAAGCCTTTGAAAATCAGCTATTATTCACCGCATAAGAACGAACACACCGAAAGAGACATTCTCCCACTCCATCTGCTTCAGTATATGGGAAACTGGCATCTCATCGCCCACTGTTCATTCAGAGACGGACTTCGGAACTTTGCCTTATCCAGAATACGTTCCGTGGAACCGTCAACACTCAGATTTGACACCGGCATCCCCGCCGCGTCGGTCAAAAAATATATAAGAAAAAACTTCGGCCTCCTGAGCAGCGACACCGCCACCGAAGTCTGCCTCAGATTTTCCCCGGATATCGCCCCCTGGATATCCGAGCAGGTATGGCATTCCAGACAGGAAATAACCAGGGATGCCGATGGAAACCTATGCCTTAAATTTCCCGTTGCGGATTTCAAAGAAATAAAAAGAGAAGTCTTGAAATACGGATCGCGGGTAGAGGTGCTGTCTCCTGAAGAGCTGCGAGAAGAGGTAAAAAAAGAAATAGCGGAAATGAAAAAAACTTACAGGTAGGACACTATTTGGGGGTGGAGGTATTGGATACTTTGTACACTTAGCGTTTATTTCCTTTCTGCAATGCAGGAATTTGTAGGTTTGTAGCGTTAATTGAGGCAATTCAATACAGGTTATCTTGGGATATACAATGAAAAAAGCCACGTTGTTTTTGAATAATATTAAATTGATGCCGTCACAAATACACAAATTCCGAGGCTTCCTCGGGAATCTTTTTAAAGATTACGATCTTATCCATAATCATGACGTGGCAACGGGTAAACCCAAATATAGGTATCCGTTAATACAGTTCAAACTCATAAATAATACACCTGCTGTTGTTGCTGTTACGGATAGGGCAGTAGATATCTTTTCAGAAATCTTTTTGAAGATGGATAAAATTGTCATTGATGGGACAACAATTCCAGTCTTTGAGAAAGACCTTAAGATTGAAGAAGTTGAATTTTCTTATACCTCAAAAACATTTATGTACGAATTCATTTCACCATGGATTGGATTAAATCAGAAAAATTTTAAAAGATATATTTGTGCGAAAACTCACGCAGAAAAAACTGAAATCCTGAAAAGAGCATTGATAGGTAATATTCTATCCATGTCAAAATATCTCGATTATTGGCTTGAACAAGATCAAAAAGTTAATG
>CAZZBF010000055.1:0-13993 GCA_964652795.1 uncultured Syntrophales bacterium
TCAGTAGCGTATACCAGGTGCTCAGTTGAGTTTTTTGGAGATGGACGGGGCGGATTACGAGCCGAAGGTGCGGGAAAGCTTCAATTTGGTGGCATGTATCGGAGCGAGCTGGATATATGGCGGTCACAGAGGGACGTTGAAGGCCTTAAATGAGATGGCAGCCCCCGGAGGTTGGGTGATCGTTGGGGAGCCGTATTGGCAGCGAGAGCCAGCAGCAGAGTATTTGGAGGCTATCGGTCAAAAACGTGACGCGTTTGGCACGCATTACGAAAATATTAAGGTCGGACAAGAGTTTGATTTGAAGCTTATCTACACGCTGGTCAGCAATCAAGATGATTGGGATAGGTATGAAGGGTTGCAGTGGTATGCGGCGGATGAGTGGGCGAGCAAGAATCCGGACGATTCTGATGTGGAAGAAGTATTGAAAAGAGTACGTGATGATAGGGAAAATTACCTGAGGTGGGGCCGAGAGACGTTAGGGTGGGCGATCTATATGTTCAAGAAGGAAATTATATAAAAATAGTACCGAAAATCCAAAATCCAGGGACATCCGTACTAGTTTTTGATTGATAAGGCATTAAGGAGGCAAGCTTGCTCTTGGCTCATCTTTATTAGTTCCCATAAATTACACATAACAAATCAATATCACAACTCCATTGTCAATTTTTAAATTGCGACCATCTCCTATCTCTTTACAAATTCCGGCTATTCCGAAAACTGTCCATATTGTTGTTTCTTTTCTCCACAAAATAGATATACTGTTACTTAAATCTAATTCCACGAATATGAAGTATTGAGCTAAACAGCGAGCGCATTATTCTTTGAACTGAGTAGCGAGCACAAATCCCACAGCTTGCAGCGGGGTTAGCAAGCGAATAAAAAATAAACATTTTCCTTAGCAGTCGGAGCCCCCCCCCACTTGAGACTGTGTCGCAATTCCTCTTTTTGTCATTTCGAGTAAAGCGAGAAATCTTAATCCTTAATAAATCTGACATGTTAAGATTCCTCACATTCGTTCGGAATGACAGTTCACCCTATTATGACACAGTCTCCTTGTTGCGGGGAGCTTCAATAGAATATAGAGCACGACCTGTATCATAATTTGCCAGTACTTGTATCATGCCGCATTTGTTGTATTGTAGGAGTTACACCGCAAAAACATACTAATCGTGGTGTAGTCATGGTTACTTTTACGGTAATGAATATTACATATTGATTCCTGCAAACATGAACTTCATATCGGTACGACAGAGGGGGGGGTTTTCTGTCTTGACGGGTTTTTACCGAAGTGATAAAAATACTTACGTTTTCTAAATGAAAAAGCTACATAAGGAGCTACACAATGAAAACTTATACGGCAATCGTTGAAAGATGTCCTGATACGGGACTTTATGTTGGACATGTGCCGGGATTTCCCGGTGCGCATTCTCAGGCAAAAACTCTTGATGAATTAAACGAGAATTTGAAAGAAGTAATTGAAATGCTCCTCGAAGACGGTGATCCTGAGCTTGAAGGTGAATTTATAGGCACACAGAATGTTGTGGTAGCATAGCGATGGGATCGATACCCGTATTAAAACCGAAAGAAGTGGTAACTCTACTTAAACACCTTGGATTTATCGAAGTACGTCAAAGGGGTTCACATAAGCAATTTC
Organism: uncultured Syntrophales bacterium; assembly: GCA_964652795.1. Lineage (GTDB taxonomy): Bacteria > Desulfobacterota > Syntrophia > Syntrophales > JADFWA01 > JAUSPI01. The sequence continues at coordinate 1,655 of CAZZBF010000055.1, forward strand.
GTCATCCCGATGGTCGTTCGACAACAGTACCCTTTCATACCGGCAGAGATGTATCACCTATACTGCTCCGACAAATCACCAAAGACATAGGCACTACGATTGATAAATTTTTGGAGAATCATTAAAGGGATCAAAGGGGTAAATCTGCTCTTGAGTCACCTTCATTCCTACAAATTGCATACAGGAAATCAATATTATAAGCCCCACAGTCAATTTTTAAAGTGCAGACATCTGCTGTTTAACAAGACAAGCTATATAGAATTGACTGACTCTGAGCAGAAAAAGACCGCATCATGTGAAAAACAAATAAACGGGCCCCATTGGCGTTTAAAACAGATACTCCAGGCTAATCATGATGCTCATCTGTTCCGACCATACCTTGACCCCATTATCCCAGCTCATGTCAACACCGTAATAATCATTTACCCAACGATGGGACCCAGTAGTCTGTATCCATAGGTATTCCGCTTCCACACCCGCATTGATGTTTTTGGTCAGGGCGGCTTTGAAGCCCAGGGAGGCGTGCCATGCCTCGCCTCTGGTCGTCTCGTAGGTCCAGCGGTTCCCTGTCCTGAGCAGATGATGATCGCTGTTGTCCCCATCGACATAGGCCCAATCCAGCTGGCAGAGCAATTTCAGTGGCAATGTCTTGATATGCTTTCCCAGATCATAGGCCGTTCGTATCCCCAGGAAGTACTGCCAATAGGTCTGCTCGAAACTAATCGCGTCGCCCGAGAATGATATCGGAGGAGCCGGAAGGGTCTGAGCACCATCATGGGCAACCAGTTTGAACCGCTGCCAGCGGACCCCGACAACCGGCCGCAGATCAAACCAGACCGGCAGTCCCAGCCAGTCCGCAACCTTCAGATCCACATCGCCCCGGACCATGTAACTTGGTTCCATACGGCATCCCGACTCGGAGTAGATGGTCTTGACGCTCGGGTTTGCGTCGTCATCCCAGTCCGAATCCTTAAAGGAACCGTCGGATTCCTCGGATATATTTCTCAGGATTTCCACTCCCGCGGAAATACGGGAAAAGCTGCGCCTGAATTCCCCTCCGGCCCACCAGGTGTTTATGGGAAACTCCAGGCGACTCAAGGGGGCCTGATAAGGCGGATAAGGATTGCCGAATTCATAGGAGGTATGGCTTCCGAAATAGCGTTTGACGTGCAGTTCGGCCGACCATGGCTTTTCATCTTTCGCCGCGGCAATCGCCGGGGAACCCGCTAATACTAACAACATGGCCGTCAGACAGATCAGGCGATGCAACGTGGAATAATGTCTGAATCCTTTTTTGCCGCAAATAAGATTCATCATGACACCTTTAACGGGAATAAGACCTTCAATAACTGAAAGTGGATATATATCTTCTGTTATCATGTTTTCTGAGGAAATAACATTAATGATTACAGGTTGAAGTAAAAAAAATTCATCGGTATTGGCGTTATTGTTTCTTTTCTTTAGGTAATGGGTATATTGATGCTGAGATTGGTGGTACACCGTCCACGAAATTGGTTGCCTGTAAAAAATGGAGCTGTTTTATATACTCAGTAATTAGAAAACTCATTTGTTTTGTGTTATAAAAGAAAAATCGCCTAAGAAAATACTGAAAAAGTAAAAGGAAATATGGAAAAATCGAGTAAAAGATGAATATTGACAACACTTTGAAAGAAAAAATATTGCGGTATCAAAAGAATGAAATTACTGAATATCATATCTATATGAAATTAGCGCAGAAGGTAAAAGAGCCTGAAAATAAAAAAACGTTAGAAAAAATTGCCGAAGACGAACTGAAGCATTATCACGTTTGGAAACGATACACGCAGCAAGAAGTAAAACCGGATAAATTTAGAATATGGAAATACTATCTTATCAGCCGAATTTTCGGATTTACCTTCGGCGTTAAGCTTATGGAACGAGGAGAAGCGAATGCTCAAGCGGAATATGCCGCCATGGCCGATCAAATTCCGGAAAGCCATGCTATTTTCGAGGAAGAAGAAAAACACGAAAATGAATTACTCGCGCTTCTTGATGAAGAGCTGCTGCAATATACCGGTTCAATGGTGTTAGGATTAAACGATGCCCTGGTTGAATTGACGGGAGCGTTAGCGGGCTTTACATTGGCCCTGCGGAACACAAAACTGATTGCCCTGGTAGGTTTGGTTACGGGAATAGCCGCGGCTTTATCGATGGCTTCTTCGGAATACCTTTCTATAAAGACGGAAGATACGGCTAAAAAGCCATTAAAAGGAGCATTATATACCGGGTCAGCTTATCTTTTAACGGTGTTTATCCTTATTTTTCCTTATTTGGTTTTAAACGATTATTATCTTTGTTTGGGTGTAACTTTACTTGAAGCGGTTTTAATTATTTTTCTGTTTAATTATTATCTGTCTGTCGCTAAGGATTTACCGTTTGCGAAACATTTCTTAGAAATGATTTCTTTAAGTCTCGGTGTGGCGACCCTGAGTTTTTTTATCGGCTTCATTCTCCGGTTATTTATGGGAGTGGATATTTAACAGGTGAGGTCAACAATAATTTACTTTAAGGAAGAAACGTAATTATGCCTTTAAAACATTTGAAATGCCTGCTTCTGTTATTTTTGCTTTTCTTATTTTTCCAGTCGCCCGCGTTTGCCGAAAACGCGTTTGACAAACAGGATTTCAGAAAATTCATAAAACAAGAAATGAAAAATTGGAATGTCCCCGGAGCCGCCGTCCTGTTGATAAAAAACGGCAAGGTCATTTTCTCAGAAGGTTTTGGATACCGGGACATAGAAAAAAAGCTTTCCGTTAATTCAAAAACCGTTTTTCCCATAGCCTCGTGCACCAAGACGTTTACCCCCTTCAGCGTGGGATTGCTCGTAGACGAAGGTAAAGTTGCCTGGGATACGCCGATCCGGGAGTATTACCCGGAACTGATGATGTATGACAAATATGTGACCGAACACATAACCCTCAGGGACGTTCTGTGTCATCGCTCGGGATTTCCCCGGCATGACCGGGTATGGATGTATGCCGGACTGTCAAGGGATGACCTGATGTCTCGGCTCAGGTACCTCCAGCCTAATCATGGATTCAGGGAGGTCTTTCAATACAACAATATCGTCTATTCTATCGCCGGCCCGGTCGTCGAGAAAGTGTCGGGGATGAAATGGGAAAATTTTGTTAAAGAACGCGTTTTTAAGCCTCTTGGAATGAAAAATAGCAGTCTGTATATAGCCGACATAAAAAAAACCGGTAATCACGCGCTTCCGTACGTTCTGAGAAAGGACGGACCGGATGTAAAAAAGGCTCGTTCTCTGAAATATTCCGTGCGGCAGATACCATTTCATCCTTACAATACCACAGGGCCGGCAAGTTGCATTAATTCCAATATTGAAGATATGGCAAAGTGGATTATGGTTCATATCAACGAAGGCAGCAACGGCAAGACACAACTGATATCCCGCGGGACGCTCAAGGAAACCCACTCTCCGCAGATGGCGATTCCCACCGAGGGGGAATTCGAACCCTTTGTGTGCGAGGCAACCCCCACGATCAGCTACGGACTGGGGTGGGTTATTCAGCCTTTTAACGGCCGCATGATGCTAAACCATTCCGGTGGCGTTGACGGCTTTTCGACGCTCATTTCTTTCATGCCGAAGGAGAAAGCCGGTGTCGTGGTTCTGACGAACATGATCACCAATATGGTGCCTTACATTGTTGCCTTTAACTATTACGACCGGCTTTTCGGTACCGAACAGGTGGACAGGGGGCAGAAACTCAGGGAAGCCCTGGCTGCCCTGTTGAAAGAAATGCAAGGGGGAGCGAAAGCGGAGCGAACAGCATCAACTATGCCGCCAAGCCATCCGCTGAAAGATTATGCCGGGACGTATTCAAACCCCGCCTACGGGGATATTACTATAACAAAAGACGACAATAAACTTTACGCCGGTTACAGAAATGTGAAGTCGTCCATGGAACACATAAACTGTGATGTTTTCAAATCCGCTCTTCCATTTCCGGCCAGTGATCTTAACCTGAGGGTAACCTTTGGCATGAATGACAGGGGGAAAATAGACGTTCTCACGTCTCCGCTGCAACCGGGGATAGATGCGATCCGCTTCAAAAAACTCGCTAAGTAAGTTAACGGGTTTCCTGATCGGCAGTTTGGGGGGGAATCACTATCACGTCTTAGCCATTATTTTGGTTAACTGCCTCTCCTACAGCCAATGCGGTGCCCGCGTGGCTAGAATTGGGGGGACAGGATATAACATGTTATTGTCTTTTCCTTTGGTAAAAGGGTATACTGTCCATGTAGTTTCCCGGGGAATAAATGTACTATCCTCTTTCATTTTTTCAGGTTATCCCCCAAATTTGGTATGGAAAGGAAGTAAAATGACAGAATTCAAACCGGTAAAGTCCCGTGAGATCTTCATGGGTAAACTCAGTTACGGCTGTGACTTGCTGGAGGAACTCACGGATGTGTGTGTGAAGCGAAACGTGAAGCTCGGACGAATCGAAGCCATAGGCGCGGTTCAGAAAGCGCGAGTCGGTTTCTATAATCAGGAAAGCCGGGAATATCAGTTTTCCTTTCTCGATTGTCCGCTGGAGATCGCGCATTTGATCGGTAATGTGTCTTTCAAGACCGGCAAACCCTTTGTTCACGCGCACGTCACGCTGATCGACGAAGAGGGGAAAGCCCATGGAGGCCATCTTGCGCCGGGAACAGTAGTGTTTGCGTGCGAGTTTGTTTTGGAAGCTTTTGACGGCGCGAGATTCGAGCGAAACCCCGATGAAGAAACGGGCTTGCCGTTGTGGTCAATATCAGGGTGATGATTATTTTAAGCCTTTCCTATTTCACAGCTTGTGTGGCCGGTTGTCTGCCGGCCGAGGTACGCGGGCGTCAAATGCTGAGCCGGTGTAAAATTAATTTCTGAAATGCAGGAATCAACGATGAATCCCTTGCCTTCTGCCTGTGAAGAATTTGTTTCATCTTTAGAAAAGCTTTTTACAATTTCACTGAACGATATAAAAGTAATTATCTCAGATTTTCACTCGGAGATGCGAAAAGGCCTTTCCGGGCATGAAAGTTCACTGAAGATGATACCTTCGTTTGTTGACAGACCGAAGGGAAATGAAAAGGGCAGATTTATCGCGCTTGATCTCGGCGGCACAAACTTTAGAGTGCTCGCGGTGGAACTCGACGGTGAGGGAAACTCAATTGTTTCGGCTGTCAGCAAATTTGCCATTCCGAAAAAAGACATGGAGGGAACAGGAGAGCGGCTTTTTGATTTTATTGCCGATTGTATTGATTCCTTCCTGACTGAAAATAATATCGACAGAAAAAAATTCTATGACCTCGCGTTTACCTTTTCTTTTCCCGTGGAACAGACAAACATTATAGCCGGTAGGCTTATAGTCTGGACAAAAGGTTTTACGGCAAAAGGGGTGGAAGGCGAAGATGTCATAGTACTGTTGAATAAAGCGTTGAAGAGAAAGGATATCACGTGTATTAAAATCGCGGCCCTTGCCAATGATACTGTGGGTACTCTCGCTGCCAGAAGCTATAACGATCCTGTCTGTGATATGGGAGTTATCATGGGCACCGGAACCAACGCGTGTTACCGTGAAATGCTCTCGAATATACCGAAATTGAGAGGGCCGGACCCTGAGGAGTATATGATTGTCAATATGGAATGGGGTAATTTTGATAAACTCAAGCTGACACGTTACGATAAACAGCTGGACGATGCTTCGGTTAATCCGGGTGCCATGTACCTTGAAAAAATGGTATCCGGTATGTATCTGGGTGAGCTCACAAGGCTTATTTTAGTGGATTTGATAAAGAGAAACCTTATATTTTTAAATGAATCCGGCGCCGCTGAAAATTTTAAGAAAAAGGATTCGTTCAAGACAGAGCACATGTCCCTGATTGAAGGGGATGAAACGGCAAATCTTGGTAAAACGGAAGAATTTCTCAGCAACAATGGAATTACAAATACTGCTCTTCAAGACAGGACAATGCTGAAAAGGCTGTGCGAGATTGTATCGGCCAGAGCGGCGAGGCTTGGAGCGGGTGCCATATCTGCGGTAATTACCTGGATGGACCCTGAAATTGAGGATACGCACACCGTCGCCATTGACGGTTCACTTTTTGAGAAATATCCGGGATTTGGAACTAAAATGACGGATGTATTCGAAAAACTGTACGGCAGAAAAGCGGAAAAAATAACATTGGTTCATTCCAAAGACGGCTCCGGCACGGGCGCGGCCATTATTGCCGCGGTGGCGGCGTCTAAAAAAAGGAGGTTAACAAACAAAAAACCCTGAAAATGAGGAAAAACTAAATGGCGGTAAACACAAGAGCAAGAACAAAAGTTTTCTGGATTTGCGTGATAGCTTCCCTCGGAGGACTGCTGTTTGGTCTGGACCAGGGATTTATCAACGGGTCTTTGAGCTTTATTCAGAAAACATTCAAGTGGACAACAGTTCAGGGCGAATCGTTCGCGAGTATTATTTTGATAGGCGCTATAATCGGCGCGTTTTGCAGCGGTTTTATTTCGAAAGCCATCGGACGTAAAAACACGCTCCTTTTAGCGGCACTGTTTTTTTCAGTATTCACTGTCTGGGGTTCAAGCACACACTCAGAGACCGTTCTTTACTTTACCAGAGTGTGCCTGGGGCTTGCCGTGGGATGTGCTTCCTTCGTGGTGCCGCTCTACCTTTCTGAAATTGCTCCCGCTAAAGTCAGGGGCGGTTATATCTCCCTTTATCAGTTTACTATTACTATCGGCATTTTTGTTATTTATGTAAGCAATACTTTGATAGGCAAGGTTTCCACCGGGAGTGATCCATGGAGACTGATGCTTTTCATTATCTGCATACCGGCTGTTGTAATGCTGTTTTCCGTGTTTACTATTCCTAAATCTCCAAGATGGCTGATGCTCAAAGGCAGAGAAAAAGAAGCTGAAGAAGTCCTTGTTAAAACCAGAGAAACCGAAGCCGAGATTAAAAACGAACTGGCGGAAATCAGGGAAAACCTTGAACAGGGGAAAAGTTCAAAGAAGGAAAGTACGGTTGCCATGCTCGGCAAATCTTATTTTGCCAAAATAATTATTCTCGGTATCCTTCTTCAACTTCTGCAGCAGCTCAGCGGTATCAACTGTGTGATTTACTATTCCACAATAATTTTCGAGAAGGCCGGATTTAATAATCCCAGCGTGGCCACGGTAGTCTGCGGGCTTGTTAATATGCTTGCCACGCTGATTGCTATATTCTTCTGCGACAAATGGGGAAGAAAACCTATTATTTATATCGGGCTGATCCTGATGATTATTACGTTACTGTTTCTGGGCACTGAATTTATAAGGATTGAAAGAGGAATACAAATACACAGGTTGGGACAAACAGTGATACTCGGTTCCTGCCTTGTTTATCTGCTCGCGTTCGGGTTTTCTTTAGGGCCGCTGATCTGGGTAATCTGCGCTGAAATTTTTCCATTGGAAGCCAGAGACTTCGGTATTACTGTTACAACAATGGCCAACTGGATCGGCAATTACTTTGTTGTGAGGTTTTCATTAAGCATTATGGAAAAATGGGGCGGCTCTACTCTCTTCTTTATTTTCGCGCTGTTCTGTTTTCTCGGTTTTGTGCTGATAGGAGGATATACTCCTGAAACCAAAGGCGTTTCTCTGGAAAAACTTGAGACCAATCTGAAGAAAGGCGAAAAGCTTAGAGACCTTGGATTTTCCGAAGCCGACGCGTAATCTGAAAAAATAATGCGAACTTCCTTACTTAGATAAGATATTCACGGGACTCCCACTGGGGAGTATCCCTAATTATGTAGACTTTATAATAAATTGAAGGTAAAATTTATCGAACCAGACTTGAAATTTGTTTTTATGGCAAGGGGGAGAATAAATGCTTAAAGCCAAAAATTTTATGACAGAGACCGTAATTACAGTTCATCCCGAAACGGGAATTGTTCAGGCAGCGGAGTTGATGCTTAAACACCACTTTAATGGGTTGCCCGTAGTTGATAAAAATAATCGTTTGGTGGGAATTGTTTGTCAGGATGACCTTATTGCCCAGCAGAGAGAGATTCCCCTGCCTTCTTTCTTCATTCTGCTCGACGGTGCCATTCCTTTAAGTTCCGATAAAAATATTGAGAAAGAAGTAAAGAAAATGGCTGCCATCACGGTAGCGGAAGCCATGACCCCTGATCCTATAACGGTTGATCCGGAGACAAGTCTGGAAAAGATTGCCACACTTATGGTTAAGAACAACATACACACTTTGCCTGTTCTGGATCAAGGTAAGCTGGTCGGTATTATAGGTAAGGAGGATATCCTGCGCACTCTTATGCCCGGCGGCAAAAAAGAAGATTAAACAGGCAATGCTTACTGTATATAGGTCTTTAACGTTTCCGGCGGGGCGAATTCCAGGAATAGTATGCAGCAATGGAGGTCAAATCTGCTTTTGACTCATCGTTATTCCTTTCCATAAACCGCATACAGCAAATCAATACCATAACTCCATAGTCGGTTTTCAAAGTTAACGTGTCCGGTATTCGCGGCAGTTTTAAATGTTCGGGGAAGAAAGTCTTTATTGAAAAACCCCTTTCGAAATCCCACGAGAAAAGTTAAAATAATACCGACTTCATCAGCCGAGATCGGGGCCATCACATCAGGAAATGCCGGAATGATATCGTACGAACCAGTAAAAAAGAAGGATAGACGAAAAAGACCTGATATCTGGCTAAGGTCGATCAGTTTCTTCGGAGTCATTGGTTGGCTTGTGATGCTGGTCGCGATTATAATTGTCGATAAAGCGAGACCTGAGCTTGAAACCGTTACCACCAGGTTTCACAATATCATGGTGCGAACGATCTGGGACAGGGAATTGACTGCGTACCTTTTCTATTTGATGGTTGTTGGTCTTTTCATTAGTTTCACGGGACTGATTATAAATTCAAGAAGACTTAAGCGAAAAGATGATCGGTTGCGGATAAACCTGATATTGCTACTGCTGATATCAATTGCCGGCATTGTCATATATTTTGTATAGTACCAATTAAATCAATTGCCTTTTTGATTATGGTTAGACCTTGCCCTTTAATATCGGGTGAGATGTCAAGGATTAACCTTCTTATCTGATTCCGCGTCTTGCTACTGTCATAACGGGCAAAAGGAGAGGTGATTTGAAAAATGTATGTTCCTTTACAGTATCAGGTTTCGGAGTATGACTGCGTACCCATCACCTTTGTGAATGCGGTTACTTACCTCTTTGATCGCCGATCAATTCCCCCTCTTGTGATCCAGCGTATTTATATTTACAGCCTGGATACGGTTTCAAGAGGCGGAAAACTCGGAAGAGGGGGGACAAGTCCTTACGCGGTTCGCCTTATCGGAAACTGGCTCAATTCCTATAAAACCAAGACTTTTTCAGTTTCAACCGAGTATCTATTGGAAGACCAGATCCATCTGAGAGAAGAAAGTCCTATTATATCCTGCCTCAAAGAAGGGGGGGTAGCCCTGTGTAATATCTACCTGGGGCACCGAGAGTGGCATTATGTATTGGCCCTTAAGGTTGAGGAGGACTGGATATATTTCTTCGACCCCTATTGCAGGCAATCTCTCAGGGGGTTGCGCGGTGTCGTAAAAATTCTGAAAAGCGAAAACGGACGTGACCCCAACCTGGCCATTCGGTGCAACTGGCTGGATTCTCACAGAGAGCAACGGCGGTTCTGTTTCGGTGATACGCCCGACAGGGAATGTCTCCTCATGTGGAGGCAGAGGTAAGGTTCCAGGAGAAGGGATATAGTTGACTTTGAAAATTTAAGATGAGGTTGTGACGGGGTCAATATTTCCTTGACATAAAAGAGAGTTATTCCTAAAAAAGCATTGAAAGCAAAATTCAGAAGCAATAAGGAAATAATGGTACTGACGCTCGCCGTTCAGTTCATATAAACGTAGGAGTTAAAATGGTTAGTGACACAGATCGTTATAAAGAAGAGATTCCTTTAAACCATAAAGATGGCTATTCGATTTGGCCGAAGTTCTTTATTTTTTTGATGGTTCTTCTCATTTTTTTAACAACTTTCAGCTACTTCGGCCAGCGGTTGTTGAGAGAGGAGAACCAGCGTAAAGCCCATGAACTGAACGTCGATCTTCTGTCACAACAGATCGATCACCATCTTTCAAAAAGGCTTCAAGTTATACAAACGTTATCATTAAACCGGGATGTTAAAGATGTGCTTGAGGGAACAGCCGAACCTGACAATCCCAGAATCCGGTTAGCCCTGAATACGGCTAATGAGGTGGCCCATTCTGAATTAATTTTGGTCTTTAACCGGGAGGGAACCGTCATTTCGAGTACGAACAATAAAACGAAATCCTTGACCGGATTTAATTATTCATTTCGGCCCTATTTTAAGAAATCGATGAAGGGGCAAAACGCTATTTTCCCGGCTGTCGGAGCTATCACCAAAACAAGGGGGCTGTATATGAGTGCCCCGATATTTATCGATGGGGAGAAGCGACCCGCGGGTGTCATCGCGTTGAAAATCCCGATTGCCGAGGCCGAGTCCATATTACAAAAACAATCGGACAAAATGGCGCTTGTTTCACCGGACGGCATTGTTTTATCCAGCAATGTACCCGACTGGATATATCGATCCATTCGACCTATCAGCGATGAAGTCCGGAAACGTCTTTTGAGCACACGACAATTCGGTGAAAAAAAGATCAGTGTTATGGAATTGGATCTAAGCACTAACTATACTTCCATCGATGGATTAAGACATCATGTGTTATGGATACCGCTGCCTATTACCGGCTGGAAAATTTTATCCTGCCGAACCAAGAAGGCCGTAATTCCGCTTCCTCCCACACACAGATATTTTCTTGCCACAGCAGTGTGCGTTTCCGGCGGTTTGGCTTTGCTGATTTTTTTTCTGGCTGCCAATATCAATCGTAGGCGAAGGACCGAGCGAATGCTGCACAAGACAGAGGAGAAATATTACAACATCTTTAAAAACGCGACGATGGGGATATTTCAAACTACCAAGGACGGACGCTTTATAGAAGCCAGCCCTTCTTTTGCCGATATCCTGGGATATGATACACCGTCGGAGCTGATTTCAAATATCCGGGATATTGGGAAAGAAATCTATGTCGATAGAGAAGATAGAAATTTGTTTATCTCATTGCTTGAAGCGCAGGGCAGGGTAAATAACTTTGAAACGCGATTTTTCCGAAAAGATGGCGAAATCATATGGGTATCTCTTACGTGCCGTATGGTGTCCGACAATATCGTGTTCGGCGGTTATTTTGAAGGGTTCTGTTTGGATATTACAGAAAAAAAACAGGCCGCGGAAGCGTTACAAAGAGAGAAAGACATTGTTTCCAGAGTTATGGAAACGAGTCCTGTCGGTATTATGCTGGTTGATGATCATGACCGAATCACTTTTGCCAATTCACGTGCCGAAGAAATTTTAAGCCTCAAGCGAAACCCTGAAGACTCCGGCTCCTACAGGCGGCCTGATTGGAAAATTACAGACATTGACGGCCGAATGCTTTCTGAATCGGAAACACCAAACGCGAAAGTCAAAAAAACCGGTGAGTCATTAAATGACGCGAGAGTTTGTGTTGAATCGTCTGATGGTAAGAAAGTACTTCTTTCGCTTAATATCGCCCCTCTTTTTAATAAAAACCAAAATGTTACAGGGATGGTTTCTGTTTTTGAAGACATCACCGAAAAGGTCAAGGCACAAAAAGAGTCGGCAATGCGTCAACAGCAGTTGATGTTGGCGGATCGAATGATTTCTCTGGGAATATTGACTTCCGGAGTCGCTCATGAGATCAACAACCCCAATACATTTATTATGGCCAATGCGCAGCTTTTGGATGATGCATGGCGGGAGGCAGGTGCTATTCTCGATCAGTACTTTAAGGTCAACGGCGATTTTTCAATTGGGGGATTGAGGTATTCTAAATTTAGAGAAAAGACCCCGCAAATCAGCATGCGGATCATCAAAGGTGCCCGAAAAATCAAGCGAATTGTAAAGGAGCTTCGGGACTTTTCCTGTCCGGGTACGGATGACTTGATGGAAGCGGTTGACGTTAATGAAGTGATTCGTTCAGCGGAAATACTCCTGGCGAATATGATCAAAAAGAGCACAAATCGATTCGACCTGAAACTTGATCCGAATCTGCCGCTGATTAAAGGAAACTTTCAACGCTTAGAGCAGGTGATTATTAATATTCTACAGAATTCCTGTCAGGCCCTTCCAAACGTTGAAGGGGGAATTTCTATTGAGACGACCTATGAATCTAATAAAAATGAGGTTGTCATT
>CAZZBF010000056.1:0-11041 GCA_964652795.1 uncultured Syntrophales bacterium
CTGTTCAGTTCAAAAAAACTTATGTTTTGTGATATTTAACAGAGGCGAATCTATGAGGCGGTGTTCGTGTTATTGAAGGTTGGGAGAAATATCACACCGATTTGAAGGTTAAAAATACAGGCGGCTGGGATTTAACTTGTCGCTTTCCTCAAAAGAATGTTTCGTTGCTTTATTTCATGTCACACAATTGTGTCAACACCTGAAATTTCACTTAGATCTTTATTCAGGTAGTCTTTAATTAAGACCAAAAGTTCGGTTGCCTTGAATGGTTTGGCCAAAGTGTGATAGCCGTATCTGGTGACCTCTTCGTCAAATTTGCCCTTAAGTAGTGTTACGTCAAAGAAACCACTCATATAAATTACCTTGATCCTGGGATTCATTTTTCTGATTTTTTCTATAAGTTCCAGACCGTTCATCCTTGGCATTACCACATCACAAAGAATCAAGTCCGGCTTGAACCTATAATATTCTTCATAACCCTTGATGCCATCCTCAGCAATTCTTGAGTCATATCCTTCCATGATCAGGATTTGTTGGAAAAATTTCTGTAATTCAGGTTCATCTTCAACAACCAGTATCTTTTTTTTTGTTGGATACTCTTCGGGTACGCCTCGTTTGATGATGTTAATGAGTTCTTTGTCCGTCATACGGAAGATTGCCTTGTTAACCCTGTTCAACGCCTGCTGGGTTATTTTTGCTTTTCGGTTGTTGGCTGGATTTAGATCCGGATGGTATACTTTGCTCAAGAGCCGATAGCTCGATTTTATGTAGGAAAGAACTGCTCTTTCGCCAAGTTCGGCGTAAATTTCTTGTGCTTTGTCAAGCAGACCGAGATAAATGAGATCTTTTTCTAATTCCGATACTGATACTGCTTCACGCTCCACTGCTGATTCTCCGACTTCTATCTTATTTAACGGGCTCCCTAAAAGCTACACCCCGTTTTACTTTGGAAAAATATAATAAGTCAAAGTGAAATAACCAAACGTATTACATATTACAAGATAAAAATACCGCTAAAGGCATTATTCCATTCGAGCGAAAGAGGCGTATATGAACTCGATATAGCAGTATATATTTTTTATGATAGAAGACAGTCGCAGTATACGGGACAAAAATAAAATTCGCAATATCTTTCTTACTCTGTTGGATTATCTATCATTTCCTAAAATTATTCATTGATTACATTTTAACCTTCATGCTATATCTTTAGTCGTAATGACGCAAATTCCGATGATAAAAAGAAAGAAAACACGGCCTGTTTACATTGGCGACATCCAGGTGGGCGGTGACGCGCCCGTTGTTGTTCAATCGATGACGTGCACTGATACCAGAGATGTCAAGGCTACTGTTGCTCAGATCAGAAGGCTTGAGGATGCCGGCTGCGAAATAATACGGGTAGCCGTCCCTGACAGAGAAGCGGCGGAGGCCCTGGCGGGTATCAGAAAAGCTATGAAAGTTCCTCTGATAGCGGACATCCATTTCAATTATCTGCTTGCTCTGGAAGCGATTAAAAGCGGTGTCGACGGAATCAGGATAAATCCGGGCAATATCGGTAAAGATAAAATAAAAGAAGTAATCTCGGAAGCCGGTAAGAGAGATATTGTAATCCGCATAGGCGTTAACGCGGGATCTCTTGAGAAAGAAGTCCTGTCAAAATACGGCGGTCCGACCTCCGCGGCCCTGGTGGAAAGCGCGCTCAACAACATTGCCCTTTTTGAAGACAGTGGTTTTACTTCCATCAAGGTATCATTAAAGTCATCGGATGTTCCCACGATGGTGGAGTCCTATCGTTTAATATCGGGAAAGACGGATTATCCTCTTCATCTCGGTGTGACCGAGGCGGGGAGCATTGTCAATTCCTGTGTAAAGTCATCAATAGGTATCGGGCTTCTTTTGTATGAAGGGATTGGAGATACCATCAGGGTTTCCATTACCGGTGACCCTGTCGCCGAGGTGGACGTTGCCTACAGAATCTTAAGAGCGTTGAATATCAGAAGGATAGGACCGGATATTATATCCTGTCCTACCTGCGGGCGTTGCGAGATTGATCTTTTCAAACTGGTTGAGGAAGTAGAAGAGAAACTCGCCGGCATGAAGGAGTATCTGAAGATCGCCATCATGGGGTGTGTGGTCAATGGTCCCGGGGAGGCGGCTGAGGCCGACATTGGTATTGCCGGAGGTCGTGGTTTCGGTATGCTTTTTAAAAAGGGCGAGGCCGTGAGGAAAATAAGAGAAGAGGAATTTGTTGATGTGCTACTCGATGAGATAAAGAGAGAAGTTTCGAGTCAGGAGTGAAGTCCTGTGCTACGTCTATTTTTAAGTTGAAGGAGAAGCGATGCGTTATTCTGATATGTTTTTGCCTACGGAAAGAGAGATACCATCCGACGCGGAGGTTGTCAGCCACAGGCTTATGTTAAGGTCGGGGATGATAAGAAAGTTGACCAGCGGGATTTATTCTTATCTTCCTCTCGGGTACAGGGTAATTAAAAAAGTAGAGCAAATTGTGCGGGAAGAAATGAACAGATTTGGCGCTCAGGAGGTGTTTCTTCCTGCCGTCCAGCCGGCTGAACTCTGGCAGGAATCCGGACGCTGGAAGCAGTACGGCAAAGAGCTTTTAAGGTTCAGGGATCGTAATGAAAGAGAATTCTGTATCGGTCCGACCCATGAAGAAGTAATAACCGATCTTGTGCGCAATGAGCTCAAGACGTACCGCCAGCTTCCCAAAAACCTGTATCAGATACAGACAAAATTTCGCGATGAGATAAGGCCGAGGTTCGGGGTCATGAGGTGCCGTGAATTCAGCATGAAGGATGCCTACAGCTTCGACGCGGATGAAAAAGGCGCCGAGATAAGTTATAATAAAATGTTTGAAGCCTACAGCAGAATTTTCAGCCGGTGCGGTCTTGAGTTCAGGGCGGTTGAGGCGGATACCGGAAACATAGGCGGCAGCTTTTCTCATGAATTTATGGTGCTCGCCGATTCCGGAGAAGATGGTCTGGTATTTTGCGACTCCTGTAACTACGCGGCAAATATGGAGAAAGCTGAAATAGCCATGCCGGAGAAAACGGTAGTCGAAGAATCAGAGTTTTTACCCCTTGAAGAAGTTTATACCCCTGATGTGAGAACGATTGAGGAAGTTTCTGCTTTTCTCGATGCAGCTCCGCGGGAAATTGTAAAGACATTGATATTTCTGGCTGACGATTCGCCAATTGCCGTCCTCATAAGGGGAGATGAGGACGTAAACGAGGCAAAACTCAGAAATTATCTGAAGTGTGATTCTCTTGAACTGGCGACCGACGATATCATTAGAGAAGTCACCGGTTCCCCCAGGGGATTTGCCGGACCCATCAAGATAAAATCGAAGATTATCGCCGACTATTCCTTCATAAATATGACTAATTGTGTCGTCGGCGCGAATAAAGAAAATTACCATATTAAGAATGCCAATATCGGCAGGGATTTTGAGGTTAAAGAATTTGCGGATTTGAGGCTTGTCAAGGAAACGGACAAATGTCCCCGCTGTGAAAGCCCTCTCAAGTTCGTGAGAGGCATTGAAGTGGGTCATGTTTTCAAATTGGGGACAAAATACAGTGAAGCAATGAGGGCTACCTATCTCGATAAAGACGGTAAAGAAAAATATATGATTATGGGGTGTTACGGAATAGGTATCGGGAGGACAGCCGCGGCGAGCATCGAGCAGAATTACGATGATAACGGAATTATATGGCCGGTCTCGATAGCACCCTTTCAGGTTATTATAACTCCGGTGAATGTGAAAAATGAGGAGCTTTTAAAGACAGCCGAGAAACTGTATGAAAGTCTCACGGGTAAGGGAATTGAAGCCATTCTCGATGACAGAGATGAAAGACCGGGCGTGAAATTCAATGATGCCGATCTGATAGGAATTCCACTCCGGATTACCGTCGGCCCAAAGAGGCTCGCGGAGGGCAGGGTGGAGGTTAAGGTCAGAAAGACCGGTGAGGTCAAAATATTTCTGCTGGATGAAGTAGAAGAGTTTGTCGTAAATTGGGTGAATTCGGAAATAACAGGGCGGGAGTCATAATAAAAAAATGATAGTCCGTATAACAGATATCACAGATAAGGCCCAGAAATATCTCTTTCCGGCTGATCTGGAGATAATAGAGAAAGCCTATATTTTCTGTGCTTCTGTCCATAAGGGACAGGTTCGCCTGTCAGGAGAACCTTATCTGAGACATCCCCTGGAAGTGGCGGGAATCCTGGTGGATCTGAATCTCGATTCTTCTTCCATAGTGACCGGTTTGCTGCATGACACGGTGGAAGATACCCTGGTGACGATTGAACAGGTGGAGGAGGCATTCGGCAAGGAAGTTGCCTTTCTCGTGGACGGACTGACCAAGATAAGCAAGATAACTTTTGGAAGCAGGGAGGAACAGCAGGCAGAAAATTTTCGGAAGATGATTCTGGCGATGTCTTCGGATATCAGGGTACTTCTTATTAAATTGGCGGACAGAATTCACAATATGAGGACGCTCGAGTTTCAGACTCCGGAAAAACAGCAGTTCATTGCCAGAGAAACGCTCGAACTGTACGCGCCGCTGGCCAACCGCCTCGGCATTAACTGGATGAAAACGGAGATGGAGGATCTTTCATTCAGATACCTGTATCCTGAAGAGTACCATGATCTCGCTAAGCTGGTCGTAAAAGGAAGAGAGAGAAGGAAAAAATATACTGAAGAGG
The DNA here is from genome assembly GCA_964652795.1 of uncultured Syntrophales bacterium. Taxonomy (GTDB): domain Bacteria; phylum Desulfobacterota; class Syntrophia; order Syntrophales; family JADFWA01; genus JAUSPI01. Next base: position 4,720 of record CAZZBF010000056.1, read on the forward strand.
TAAAAAACATAATAAAAAAGGAGATGACGAGTTTCGGACTGAAATGTAAGGTCGAGGGCAGAGCAAAGCATTTTTACGGTATATTCAAAAAGATGGAGGAGCAGCGAATAAGTTTTGATGAGGTCTATGATCTTACGGCCTTCAGGATAATACTTGATTCCAAGAGGGAGAAGGAATGCTATGAGGTGCTGAGTGTTGTTCATTCTCTCTGGAAACCGGTTCCCGGGCGCTTTAAGGATTATATCGCCATGCCCAAAGCGAACAACTATCAATCTCTACATACTACAGTTATAGGCCCGTACGGTGAAAGGGTGGAAATACAGATCAGGACCGCGGCTATGCACGAATGGGCTGAAAAAGGCATCGCGGCCCACTGGAGATATAAAGAGGGGGTACACCCGAAAGAGGGAGAGGGAGAGCAGATCGGAAAGATACGGGAACTGCTTGAGGTTCAACAGGAGCTCAAGGATCCCAGGGAGTTTATGACAAATCTGAGACTTGCCCTTTTTCCGGATGAGGTTTATGTCTTCACTCCCCGCGGTGATGTAAAGGCTTTTCCCAAAGGAGCCACTCCCATAGACTTTGCTTACAGTATTCATACGGATGTCGGTAATCAGTGCACGGGAGCCAAGGTCAACAGAAGCATTGTCCCCCTGAGATATAAACTTCAAAATGGTGATACGGTAGAGATTATAACCCAGCAAGGGCATCATCCGAGTAAGGACTGGCTGAAATATGTCGCCACATCAAGAGCAACATCGAAGATAAAGGACTGGATAAAGATTGAAGAGCGTAAAAGGAGCATCGAGATTGGTAAAGATATTCTTGAAAAAGAGCTTAAAAAAAACAAGCTTAAATTAAGCCAGGTTCTTAAATCTGACGAAATGAAAAAAATTTACAAGGAGTATTCGATAAATTCAGTTGATGATCTGATGGCGATTGTAGGTTACGGGAAAATATCCGCCAAATACATAGCTAACCGTTTTCTGCCTGAGGAAGAGAAAAAGACTGCCGAGCCTGAACCTGACAAGGTAAAGAAAACATTGAAACAACCCTCTACCGTGGGTGTTTCGATTACCGGGATCGATGACGTAATGGTAAGATTTGCCAGATGCTGTGATCCCCTGCCCGGCGATAATATTGTAGGTTACATTTCCAGGGGAAGGGGAATTTCCGTTCACATGGCAAATTGTCCCATGGTGCAGGAAGTAGATCCCGAGAGATTGATTGATGTTCAATGGAGCATAAAGGAGAAACACGCGTACCCGGTTCATATTAGAGTCAACTGCATTGACAAGAAGGGACTTCTTGCTGAAGTCAGTTCCGTTATATCATCTAAAGATGTTAATATAAATAACGCTCATATTGATACGACTCCGGAAAAGACCGCGACCTGCGACTTTGAAATAGAGGTTAACGACCTGAAACACTTCAATGAATTGGTTTCACAGCTGAAAAAACTGAAGAGTGTGTTGTCTGTCGAGAGGGTAGGGGGAACGTTTATAAAGCCGGAAAAGAAAAGAATACATTAGATTCGTGTCTCGCTCTGCCATTCCTTTTAATGATTGACAGCCGCCCTTGACATACTATATGAAGCACAAACGCGGAAGGATGAAGAATATAATATGATGAGTAAACTATATTACGGAATAACCTTTTTTGTTTTATCGGCAATTTTGATCTTTCCGATGTCAGGTGCTTCAGCGAAGAACAGTCATCTCGTTGTAGTAGATCCGGCGCATGGAGACCGTGATAAAGGTGTCAGATTATCTGAAAAGGTTTTTGAAAAAGATATAACCCTCACAATTGCCCGATTGCTGAAAAAGAATCTGGATAAATCAAAAAACATCAAAGTTTTGCTTACAAGAACAAGCGATAAGGATGTTTCTATTTCAAACAGGATTAAAATCGCGAAAAAAACCGGCACGGATTTGTTTGTCAGTCTGCATGTGAACGCGGGTTTTGGAAGGCAATCCAGCGGGTTTGAGGTCTATTTCCCCGGTTTTAATTCTCCCGCGGGCAAAAACGGTTCTAACGAAATTCTGAAAGACATGGTTACAACCCAGTACCTCAATGAAAGCGTTAAAATAGCCCAGCTTATCCAAAAAAATATGGGTAAAATATTTCCACGGAAGGATAGAGGACTTCGAAGCGCCCCTGTTCTTATTCTTGAGGATTTGACTGTTCCGGCGATTGTCCTGGAGATCGGTTTTGCCACAAATACCAAAGATAAAAAGAAATTATTGGATGGTGCCACACAAAAAGCTATAGCGACGGCGCTTGCCAAGAGTATAAAGGAATTTTTTAAATAGACAGGCGCAAAGCGGGCATAGAGAAAGAAAAGATATGCCTTTGTGCCTCAAGCTATCGGCCCTGTCCGATGGCGTTTTAATTTGGGAGAGATAGTGCAAAGGACTAACGGGCGCAAGTGGGATGAGATCAGGAAAGTGAGCATCACGAGAAATTTCCTGAAATATCCGGAAGGTTCTGTCCTGATAGAGATTGGGGATACCATTGTTCTGTGTACCGTGACAATGGAGGACAAAGTACCCCCGTTTTTGAGAAATTCGGGAAAGGGCTGGCTGACTGCCGAGTATTCCATGTTTCCCACAGCCACACAGACAAGAAACACCAGAGAATCCACCAAAGGCAGGGTAGGCGGCAGAACCCATGAGATTCAGAGACTGATCGGGCGGTCGCTCAGAGCGGTTACAGATTTGGATTCTTTTGGCGAAAAAACGATATACATTGACTGTGATGTCATCCAGGCGGATGGCGGCACGAGGACAATATCGATTACCGGCGCTTTTATTGCCCTTGTAGACGCATTCCGCAGATGGAAAGAGGCGGGAATAGTCGATAGAATTCCTGTCAGGGATTTTGTTTCCGCTGTCAGTGTCGGGATTGTGGACGGCAAGCTTCTTCTCGATCTGGAGTATAAAGAAGACTCGGCAGCCCAGGTAGATATGAATTTTGTTATGACAAAGAGCGGCCTCATTATAGAGGTTCAGGGGACTGCCGAGGAGTTTCCTTTTACAAGGAATTTATTGGATGAGATGACAGACCTTGCTACCAAGGGCATTGCCGATCTTACAAAAAAACAGATGGAAATCCTCGGCGATTTAGAGTAGAAACTCGAGTCCCGAATCCGGGGTTTAAATTAGAGGGATCAAACTGACAAGAATAGTTTTTGCCACAAAAAACAAGGGTAAAATAAGAGAAGTTAAAGCTATGCTTGAAGGCATGAATGTTGATTTTCTTTCCCTTGAAGAGTATCCGGACCTGCCCGAAGTCATAGAGGATGGAGAAACATTTTTTGAAAACGCGCTGAAGAAGGCGAAAACCGTTTCGGAATACACCGGTGAAATCGCTCTCGCGGATGATTCCGGCCTTGAGGTCGATTTTCTCGGAGGGAGGCCGGGTATCTGTTCTTCGAGATACGCCGGGCCCGACGCGACGGATGAGAGCAATGTTGAAAAACTTCTCGAAGAATTGAAAGGTGTCCCGATAAACAAGAGGGGTGCGTCTTTTGTTTGCGCGCTTGTTCTTTATCGGCCGGACGGGACATTTGAGTCGTTTGAGGGAAGATGGAGCGGATCGATCAGCTATGAACCGACGGGAACAGCCGGATTCGGTTATGATCCGGTATTCGTGGTGGCTGAATGCGGTTTGACCGTCGCCCAGCTTTCCGCGGAAATGAAAAACTCAATGAGCCACAGGGCTAAGGCCCTGAATAAGCTTAAAATAAGTCTGGAAAAACGGGTTAAGGCCTGAAGTCCCGGTCAGACCCTCAATACCGTCGGGGTGTGGCGCAGCCTGGAAGCGCGCCTGCTTTGGGAGCAGGATGTCGCAGGTTCAAATCCTGCCACCCCGACCAGTAATTATTAAGGTGCCGTGCCTCGCGGCACCTTTTTTTGTCTGCTGTAATGAATCAAAGGCAGATCTGATTCCTCCATTGTTTCATTTCAGGTCCGCGCCTTCCAAATCCACGAATGATTTAAGCCCGAAGAGAGGACGGGCCTTTTTTATGGCCGATATGACGGCTCTCTCCATTACCCTTGCCGACAGCAGGCCAAGAACACTCAAATCCGCCTCGACGTGTCCTGTTGCCATGGTGAATATGGTGTCACCGTCGAACATGGAATGTGCGGGCCGCATGGTTCTCGCGTAGCCGTTTTGCGCCATGGAGGCCAGTTTAGCGGCCTGAGTTTTGGTTAAAACGGCGTTAGTGGCGATGATTCCGATAGTTGTGTTGCCGGCGAAAAGGTTTTTCTTGTCGGCGTAAGATTGAATCATGACAGCCTCCGTGTCGGCCAGCCCCGTCAGACCTTCATTTAAAAGGCCTGCCAGCCGGTTTCCGGTTTCGGGATCGATCACATCGCCGAGACAGTTTACCGCAACGAGCGCGCCGATTTTCAACGCGCCCACCTGGATGGAATGACAGCCGAGACCGCTTTTCATGGCCTGTTCCATACCCAGTATTTTACCCACCGTCGCGCCGGTACCGGCACCCACGTTACCCTCCGCGCAGCCCGCGTTCGTGGCATTCCGGCATGCCTGATAGCCCATTTCCTTGTCCGGTCTTATTCTGTGATCGCCAATAACCAGATCAAACAGAACCGCCCCGCACACGATCGGAACCCTGGTTACCCCGACATCGAAACCAATATTTTTCTCTTCCAGGTACTGCATTACGCCGGAAGCCGCGTCTAAACCGAACGCGCTGCCCCCCGCCAACACAATCGCGTGTATCTTTTCCACCAGGTTGGTGGGATTGAGCAGGTCGCTTTCACGAGTTCCGGGAGCACCGCCCCTGACATCGATTCCAGCCGTCGCTCCTTTTTCACAGATGACTACGGTACAACCCGTGCCCGCGTCTAAATTCTGAGCGTGCCCTACTTTGATGTCCTCGATATCGGTGAAGTCTATTTGTCGCATAGAAATAGTCCTTTCTTTGGTTTTAATCGATGGGGAAACGTTATCCTGCCGCACGATAAGTCGCTATTGGACGAATTTCAGGCAGTTCATTGAGAAGTTTTAAGTGGGCTTAACTCGTTTTTCCTTTTTTTGTCAATCGAAAACTGACGATCCGCGTCACAGGCGTGGTTTACCGCGTCCCGCGCGCGCGGCGGTTCGATAGGTTTTCCGCTTCTTTTAGAAAATTCCTCTGCAGCCTAAGGAGTTCCAGCGGCCTGTCCACGGGGGTCATGTGGGCGCTTCCCTGTATGATATGATACTGAGGATTGTTGGCAAATCCGGACTGCCATTCAGTATAGGCGGGTGTGCACAAATCATTGTCTCCGCAGGTCATAAGAACGGGGACATCCAGCCTGGACAGTTGAGAGGTTACGTTTACCGTCTTTAGATTTCCCGGCACATTCAACTCCGAACCGCTCGCGACCATAATATCGTGGATTACGGCATTCCGTCCGGCAATCAATTTTTTCATCGCCTCAGGTAACGGCCAGGTGTGTGTTACATGTTTCTTGATGAACTCCATGCAAGCTTCGTCGTAATCGTTCTTTTTCCCCTTTCCCCTCAACTCAAAATCATCAATGACCTGCCCGGCTGTTCCATTCAAGCAGCTCAAACCCTGCTTAAGTTTTGGGGCAACATGATTGATGTAATAGGGAAAACTCAGCACAGGGCTATGGAGAGAAACGGACAATATTCCGTCGGGGTGTTTGGCGGCAAATCCGACAGCGAGGGTAGTTCCCCATGAATGACCGATCAAATGGTATTTTTTCAAGCCCAGACCATCCCGCACCGCCAGCGCCTCATCAAAATATCGTTCGGCAGTCCACAGGGAAGGATTATCCGGGCGGTCTGATTTTCCGCATCCCAGCTGGTCATAGAAGATCACGGGACGCTCATCAGCCAATGCCTGAAACGCCAAGAGATTATGATGATTGCCTCCCGGACCGCCGTGCAGAACCAGCGCGGGCGGTAAGCCGCCGGAGCCGATTCTGCCGTACCATAATTTGTAGGTACGACCGTCATAGATGTAGTCGATAAAACCTTCGTAATCATAATCAGGTTCGATTAAAATCTTTTCTACAAATACTTGTTCTTCATTCATAATCTTTTCGCCTCGAGACATACAGCCGATCGTCAATACCGCGATCAATACACAGAGTACAATCAAACATAACAAACGGCGATAACTGATTCCTTTTACCATAAGCCATCCGTCGAACCATTGATTATCAGGCCGGTTTGCCCCGATAAATCGAGTTTTGTTTCATTGTTTCTTCAATAGTAAATCTATAATTGTAGATAATTTTTTGTTTATCAGGATCACTTCGTTTCTTATCCGTAATAC
>CAZZBF010000056.1:11051-13508 GCA_964652795.1 uncultured Syntrophales bacterium
AACGAATATCGCTATTGCCATAACCCAGAATGTCCCAAACGCTTCCATTTTTTTACCTCTCCAAACGGTTTTTCGTTTTAATCACTCAAAAATTGAAACAGCCCGTATGTAAAAACTTCGATTTTCATTTTGTTCAATGAGTCAAAGGTAGACTTGACCCCTTTCCATGGACCCCTTTCCATGCAAATGTTAGATTTCTACTTTCTTTCCTTTTTCTAGGAGTTCCTTGGCAAACTGCTCCGAAATGTCTTCTCGTCCAAACACTTTCTGAAGAGTTGAAGTCATGCCTGAAAGAACAGTATGAGCAAGGTTGAGTATCCTGTAAATTTCACTAATTTCTGCTCTCATTGTTTTTCTTCCCTCTTCTGAATGGATAGCGAAATTATGAGAACGGAAGAACCTGTGGATCAGGTAATTTCTTTTTTCAAGTGCCTGTTCAACAATTTCAACGATACTGTCATCCATTTGTCCGATAGATCGGATTTGCTTTACAAGATTACCGAATGTTCGCTTATTGACATCATCTATGAGGCTGTGCAAAAACTTTCGTTGTTCTTCTGTGATCTGTGCGGGATCAATCCAGATCGTGACGAAAGCAAGAGCGAGATTGCCCGCTTCTACCTCCATGACTTGCGCCATTTCAGTAGTTCGTCCGAATTCAAAGTATAGCTCTTTCAGATCTTCTGGATAGTCCATTGTTCCAATCTAACCATTGTTTATCAAGCCGATTTGTCCTGATAAGTTAATATTTGGTGATTATTCAGGCATATTTACCTATACCTGTTGTCATCAATATTTAAGATGTGATCCTTTCAGACCTTTTTCTCCAATGGGTCAATGATGGATTTAACCTCTTTTAAATCACTTTTTTGCTAAAACAGTAACTATTCTGTCAAGTAATTTAAAAAGAGCCCCAGCAGTTACATTTTCACTTTTATCTGTTTGTGGTTCAGGTTGGCCAAAAAATTTTTCAGTTAGCGTAGCTTTTAATTCGTTCTTTTTATCATCAGGCAATAGTTCTAAGTATGGACCTATCGATGCTAACTCTAACTCCATTTTCCTATTATGTATTTCCCTTTGTCTGTGTTTGGATGATTCTCGGGCAAGATAAAAGGCAGGTATAAAAATTGTAATAGTGACCCCAACTCTTGACAGGAGAAGTTTCCAGTCAAAACCAGTTTTTGAAATATTAAATACAACAGTCCCAATAACATAGATGCCAGCTACCATAAAGATGACAGCAAGTACTCTTAAAATCTCTGCAACAATTTTTTCTTGAGTTGCAATTTTGTTGTAGTTTCCTGTAGAGCCTATATTGGCTATAATATTGAGCAAGTTTTTTGCCTCTTCTTTTCTTTCTGATAAATATTTCATTGTAGCATCAGAATCGCCCTTTAATGTGTTAAGGGCATTGTTTGAATCATCTTTAAATACTGACAGTCTATTTCCAGCATCCTCATTAAATTTATTTATATGTTGTGTCACCTCTTTTTGTTTTTCCTGCGTGAATAAGTTCAATTCATTTTGAATATTATCCTTAAATTTCATGTGTTCTTGATTGTTAGTTTTAATGCTGTTTTCAAAGCTTTCTCTCCTTCGATCTTCCGCCTCAGAAAACTGTGTTTGAAACTGTGAGATTGCAGAATCTAAACGAGTTTTTTGATTTTCAATATTTTGATTTTGTTGTTTAACATTGTTTTCCAGCTGATTTAAAACATTTTTATAACCATCAATTTTTTTCTTAAACTCGTCTCTTTCTTTTGTTATGTCCCCGATAACATTAAATATAGATTTCGATAAATTAGACAGGACTTCTTTGTGTTCGTCATAATCGATTTCTGGAATTGTTTTCGGCAACTGCTGTAAATGAATGAGTATATTATCAGCTTTTGGAGTGTTGGCAGCTATTAAATGATTAATGTTTTTATCGTTGTCATAATGATCCAAGTCCATAGCAATAGTGTCACATATTTTATTAATCTGGTTTATGGTACTTTCCGCTACTTTCTCTGGATCTGATAACTTCAAAGATGTTTCTGTATATGATAAGATATTGATTAAGCGAATTAAATGTTCTAATACAACATCTTCAACAAATTGTTCTGAAATAAGTTTTTCGATTCTGGTTTTTAAGGTCGATAGAGTATTGTGCACCTGGTGGGTATTTAATCTTTCTTCATAAAATGACATTGGAAACCTCCCAAAGAAAAAATGAGCAGAAAGAACGCATAAAATTCACTGATATAACAATAATATTAAAACTTAATATCTCTTACTATTCTGATTACTTTTTCGACGATTTTGTAGCGTTCGTTTGGCGTAATGGATTTGTATTCAGAGTTGTCGCTCGTGAGGAAGTTCCGGTTATCGTTTGTTCGTAGTCTCTTGAGGAGGAGTTCATGCTGTCCGTTCCGGGTTCGTGTGAGGCCGCCGCTTTTTCCTGCCTTTGCAAATATG
>CAZZBF010000057.1:0-13268 GCA_964652795.1 uncultured Syntrophales bacterium
GGTGGGCCCACCTGGGTTCGAACCAGGGACCTACCGGTTATGAGCCGGTGGCTCTGCCAACTGAGCTATGGGCCCAAAGCATGTAACCTTATATTTGAAAACTATTTTACAGCTTACTTCAATACGATTTAATTCAGCAAGAAACTTATACGTCGTGAAATCCAAAGGAGATGATCCTTGAGACGTTGATGTTCCGTAACCGTTTCAGCTCTTTTTTCGAGTTAACGGTGCAATTTATACTCATTCTAAATTTCTGTCAAGGTCTTATTTCGTTCCCGTTTAATTTCTCTTTTCCTGGAAAGATTTCTCGCCTTTCTTAAAGCATTTGCCTCGATCTCCTTGGCCAACTCTATGGTTTCGCCTAAATCATCTACTTCATCTCCCATCGCATAATCCGCCCGTTCACCGATACCGAACCGCATTCTCAACACCTTTTCCTCTCTCGGTGTTAAAGTAGAAAGAATACCTCTGGTATGTTCGGCAAGATTCATATTTATTGTAGCCTCCGAAGGAGACATGACCCCTTTATCCTCAATAAAATCACCTAAGTGACTATCTTCTTCTTCTCCTATCGGAGTTTCCAAAGATATAGGTTCCTTGGCGATCTTCAAGACCTTTCTAACCTTTTCCAAAGGAAATTCCATCTTATTAGCAATCTCATCTGGAGTCGGTTCTCGTCCTAATTCCTGAACTAAATACCTGGAAGTTCTAATGAGTTTATTAATAGTCTCTATCATATGTACCGGAATTCTTATTGTTCGCGCCTGATCGGCTATCGCCCTGGTTATAGCCTGCCTAATCCACCATGTGGCATACGTAGAAAATTTATATCCCCTTTGATATTCAAATTTTTCAACGGCCTTCATTAATCCAATATTTCCTTCCTGAACAAGGTCCAAAAACTGCAATCCTCTGTTTGTATATTTCTTGGCAATACTTACGACTAATCTGAGGTTGGCTTCAACGAGTTCCTTTTTGGCCAGATTTGCTTTTTTCTCTCCCTGTTCTATCGAAAAGACAATTATCTTTAAGGAGTCCACTGTGAGGCCGCTATCCAATCTTATCTTCCTTATCCTGCTGCGGGCATTTCTTAGGGCTTTCTCATATTTTTTCAGTGTTTCAACCGAAGCTCCCGCTTTCTTGGCAATTTGTTTTTCATTTTGGGGTTCTTTTCTCATCAATACGCACGTTCTCTCCAACGTATTGAGTGACATACCGGTTTTCTCTTTACATCTTAAAATATCTTTCTCAGCTTTTTCTATTTCTTTAACATAAGTCTTGAACCTTAAGGCTATCCTGTTAATCTGATTTTTGTTAAATTTGATTTCTTTACATAAAGCAATGATATTTCTTGTATTTTTCCTCAATCTTAAGTTCATTCTCTTTAGCTGAACATCATCAAGTCCTTTTTCCTTGAACTTCTTATAAAGAATCTCATTTTTGTTATTTATTGCCGTTATTTTATCAATAATCGAAAGGGCCTTTTCTTTGTATACCTCCTCTTCAACAAAACCATCTTCAACCTCAAGATTATGCACGACGTTTTTAACCCGGAATTCTCCACTCCTTAACTTATTACCTATTTCTGCTATATCTCTAATTGAAACCGATACGCTGAAAATAGCGTCTATTATTTCTTTTTCTCCTTCTTCTATTTTTTTAGCGATCTCTACTTCTCCTTCACGACTGAGCAGAGACACAAGACCCATCTCCCGAAGGTACATTTTTACAGGATCACCCGTCTTGGGAGGAACAGGAATGGTAGAGACAAACCCATCTTCTTCCAAGTCAATATCCTCTTTGCTCGTTTTTTTCAGGATTATTTTTTCACCTTTGTCGGTATCAATAATATCTATGTTTTTTTCGCCAAAGAGTATAATAATATCATCTATCTGGTCTGAAGATATAACATCAGACGGTAAAATATCATTAACCTCATCATAGGTTAGGAAACCCTTTTCCTCACCCAATGTAATAAGTTTTTTCAACTCATCCGACTGTATTTTCTTTCCCATATTTACTCTCCCTGACAGTTCTGGGCTTAAAGTTCAAATCGAAACCCGGAACTCAGAATTTTGGATTCTATAATAGCTCTTTTTCCTCTTTCAATAATTTTTCCTTTTCCATTAAAAGGGTGTTCCATGTTTTTTGATCATTCATTTCCTGGGCTTTAACAAGTTCCCTATTTAAACCTTTACATTTTCCCTTGTACCACTTCTGCTTTATCCTCTTAACTGAATCATCAAAGACCCTGTCAACAACCGCAGCATCATAGGGACTCTCAGTCATTGTTAACTTCAGGAGCCTCTCCTTTACAAAACCACCTTCAAGGTCGCCTACAACATCAGAAATATTAAGTTTTCCATTCCTACCATAGGATTGCCCCAGGACATTTCCCAACCTTTTCAAATCATCACTCATAAAATAATCTAACACTTTTCCATCTATAACTTCAGGAATTTTGAAAGGGTATTCCAGCATCATATGAATAAGGCCAAGTTCTATAACATCTATATCTTTATTTTTCTTCTTGCTTGGTAGATCTTCTCCTGTAGCTCTTGGGGAATTTACCTTCCTGTTTACCTCTCTTTTCAGGAGACTTTGGTCAATACCTGATTTTTCTGAAACTCTTTTTATGAAAAGATTCCTCTGGATTGTATCACTAATATTCGAAATAAATAATACCGCATCTATCATTGAATCCAGATTTTCTTCAAAGGTCTCCCTTCCCCCTATTATCTTCTCAATATAATAATCCACCATAGATTGAGAATGAGCAACCGCTTCCTCCAGTGCCTCAATCCCAAAACTTCTGACGTACTCGTCAGGATCATAACCATTAGGAAGAACTACTATCCTTGTGTTGAGATTTCCTTCAAGAAATAATTTCAGGCTACGCTCCAATGCATTCTTTCCACCTTCGTCAGGATCAAACATCACTACAAGATTTTTCGTATATCTTCTGATCAGGGCCACGTGCTCTTTTGTGACGGCTGTTCCAAGAGTGGCAACAACATTAGAAATGCCAAAACTTCTAAGCGACAGAAGGTCTAAATACCCTTCAACAAGAATTGCATGATCCTTTTTCCGGATTTCATCTTTGCTCTTGTTAAGACCATACAGGATTTTCCCCTTCACATATATTGGAGATTCCGGAGAATTAAGATACTTCGGCTCACCACTACCGATAACCCTGCCCCCAAAGGCTACCACACTTCCACTCATATCCTCTATCGGAAAAATCAATCTTCCTCTGAATCTGTCATAAAATCCTCTATTGCTCTTCGGTATAATCAAACCCGCCTTTTCAACAAGTCCCAAAGGAATATTTTCCCCTTTTAAAAATCTCTTCAGATGTTCCCATCCCTCAAGAGAATATCCGAGGTTAAATTCCTTTACTACAGAATCTTTTATCCCCCTATTATCGAGATACCCTCGTATTTCACTTCCCGTCTCAGAAAAAAGATTCCTGGAAAAATATTGAGCTGCCAGCAGGTTAATCCGTTTAAGTTCTTCTCTAATGCTGATTTCCTTCTTTTCAGAACCACTCATATGTCTTGCTTCTATAACAATTCCCATCTTACCGGCCAAGTGTCTCACTGCCTCAGGGAAAGACATATTGTCAATCTTCATAAGAAAAGAAAAAACATTTCCTCCTTCCCCACAACCGAAACAGTAAAAGATTTGTTTATCGGGATTTACAGTAAAAGACGGTTTTTTTTCTTTGTGAAAGGGACAGAGACCTGTAAAGTTCCTTCCAGCCTTCTTAAGTGTAACATATCCCGAAATGAGGCTAACAATATCTGCCCTGCTTCTTATCTCTTCTATTTTATCCTCTGGAATATGTTCCTTCAATACTCTTTACCCTTTATGAAAGGCTTATATTAAACACAAAAGATTTGAGGCTCACCTTTGAATAACATGAAAAGGGGGTTCAAATAGCAAATAAATACTGCGGGAGATAAAATAAATTGCCAAGTTTCCTCTTTAATAGATTTTGTCTTTGACGGGGAGCAAACCTGCAAGCCAATTTTTGTAGTAGGAATATTGTTTAACTTATACCTCAAGAAGACAGTTTTGCCTTTACCTTTTCGCTTACAATTTTTCCATCGGCCTTGCCGGTCAATCTCGGCATAACCACTTTCATGACCTTTCCCATCTCTTTAATACTGACCGCTCCAACATCTTCTATAGCTTTTTCTATTTCCGCCTCTATTTCCTCTTCTGACAACTGTTCAGGCATAAAAAGCCGGACAACCGCAAGTTCTTTTTTTTCCTTCTCGGCCAGTTCTAATCTTCCTCCCTTTTCGAACTGTTCTATCGAGTCTTTCCTCTGTTTCACAATGGAAGACAAAACCTGCAGTAATTCTTCATCACTTAGTTCCCTTTTTAAATCAATTTCTTTATTATGCAAAGCCGATTTAATCATACGTATAGCGGACAGTTTTATCTTATCTTTGGCCTTCGCTGCTGAAATCATTTCGCTGTTAATTTTTTCTTTCAAGTTCACAATATCACCCATTTATTATTAGAGAAATTAAAAGTTCTAAAATGCCTAATTTTTAAGTACTTAAAGAACTTTAGCTCACCTTGGGAGCTTTTAATTAATATATGAAGTTTTTTTAATTTGTCAATAAATATTGTCAGTTCAACTCATCCTTCAATCTTCCACCCCCCAAAACATGCATGTGCAGGTGGAAGATTATCTGACCCCCTTCTTGATTGCAATTTATAACCGTCCTGAATCCCCTCTTATCAATGTTATTGATCTTCGCCACTTCCTGTGCAGCCGAAAACATAGCAACAAGTGTATCCATTTTTTCCGGCATTACATCCAGAAGTGTCGGTATATGCTCCTTTGGTATAATAATTACATGAACAGGGGCCATTGGATTTATATCATTAAAGGCCAACACCTTTTCATCTTCATAAACCTTGGTGCTTGGTATTTCACCATTGATAATTTTGCAAAAGATACAATCGCCCATCGTATTTCCTCCTCGCATAAACAGAATATACTAAAAAAGCCCCGTAGAACCAACTTAAAGCTCTTTCTAACAAATCTTCAATTGGTCGTCACGCGCCAGCTTTCAGCTAAAATAGACCTTTGAAAACAAAGGATCAGAGGCATAAAGTTATTTTTCTTTATTTCGCTGATCACTGAACACTTATTCTGAATACTTGCATCTTTCTATGGCATCTTCTAAGCGCAACGCTCCACTATAAAGGGCTTTCCCAATGATAACCCCCACGACACCAAACCTCTCAATCTCAAGCAGCTTTTCAATATCACGAATATTCGACACGCCACCAGATGCTATCACCGAAATATCGACAGATGATGCAAGGTTTCTTGTAGCTTCTATATTTACACCAACTTCCATGCCGTCTCTCTCAATATCAGTATATACGATTGCATCAAGTCCACATCCTTCATAACTCTTAGCCACTTCCAGAGCAGATTCAAACATCTCTTCCGTCCACGCTTCAACAGCTACTTTTCCGCCACTCGCATCAATGCCAAGAATAACTTTATTTTTGTTTGCCGCGCAGGCATCCATCACAAATTTTCTATTTTTCAGTGCAGCCGTTCCTAATATGACCCTGTATACCCCCATTGTGAGGTAATCGTCGAGGGTTTTCATATCTCTTATTCCGCCACCAACCTGAACAGGAACGTTTGTTTCCAAAATGATCTCTCTTATGACTTCCTTATTTCTCGGAGAACCAGCAAGAGAACCATCCAAATCAACAATATGAATCCGCTCCGTACCCTTTTTTTGCCATATTCTGGCAACCTTAACAGGATTATCCGAATATACCGTGGAACGGCTAAAATCGCCCTGAAGCAAACGTACACACTTACCATCTTTTAGGTCTATCGCAGGTATTATAATCAAATTCGGCTCCTTTGGAACACCGCCAATCGTCCCTTTTCTTTTGATGTGGGAGAACTTAGCGGGGGAGCAGAGGATTTATCACGTTTTCCTCTATCCTTAATATTTTTACACCAGAGAATGGAAATCAAAAGAATATCCGTTCATCACCTGTATACAACGCAGGTTATTCCAACATAATTTCACAATATTGACTCTCACCCGCAATAAGTTACGGGGAATGAAATTATTCGAAGAATAATCTCCTACTGCTAAGGAAAACACTTTTTGTGCTCGCTCGCTGACCCCGCCACAAGCAACAGAGTACTAAACCATTCAAAGAATAATGTATTCGCCGTTTAGCTCAAATGGAATTTTAAAGGCATATCCTAAGGTAAAATCTTTTTCAGAAGCTTCTTTATTGCAGGTCAGGAAATGTTTTTAAGACCTCGTCTATCCCCATTTCAGATAATTCCTCCGCAGTAATCCATCTTCCTCCAGATTTAAAGAAAGATGAAACCTGAAGAATATTTTCTAAAAGCGACCTCTGCGTCCTGTCAAAAATACCTCTCCATACCAGTGCTCCATCACTGACCCTTATCAAGTATATACCGAAGGCCACGGAAGCGGGTTTTTCAGCAGAATAGGGATATCCTTTTCTTTCTCTATAGCGGTAAACATATCCCGCCACAACACCATCCGCACCCAGCTCTGTGCCAACTGCTTTTAATGTTTCAGACGGGGTTACCTTGAGTGAATCACTGGATATTCTCCTGTAGACACCTCTTACTCTGTCAGTGGGAATCAGGATAATTTGCTTGGAATCTTTTAGCTTTTTGAAAAATATATTTTCAACCAACTTCTCAGCACCTTCTGAAGATTCACACGTCCTGAAGATTGTTCCAGTCAGAGGACAACTAACTGTTTTCACAGAAGTTTCATCCGGACTCACTCTCTGAAAGGGAACAACTGCGATTCTACTCAAGACAACCGCACTCTTGCGAGAAGAATCCGTCCCGATACCCGCTTTAGAATTACAACCGGAAGTTAAAAATAGGAGGGAAACAGACATAAAGAAGCACGACACCCATACAATAACTTTTAAAGAACTCTCCTTGATGAGTATCACCCCCTTATTTAACACTTAAAGTTTGAAATGCCTAAAGTGAGCTAAAGCTATGATTAATATTATTAACTTCAGACACTTTAGGCACTTTGGCTACGCAAAAATTGCCAACTTTACAATTTGCCCTTTGTTGAAAGCACTCCTTTTATCCTGTCATCAATGGATATTGACCTGTTCAGTGCTCGCGCAAAAGACTTAAAAATAGCTTCTGCTATGTGGTGGTTGTTCCTACCATATATGACATTTACGTGCAAGGTTATTCCGCTATTATCAGAAAAAGACTTGAAAAAATCCCTGAGCAGATCCGGATCAAAATCTCCTATTTTTTTCTGGTTAAACTCTACGTTAAAGACAAGATAAGGTCTCCCCGAAATATCCATATCAACTCTGCAAAGACTTTCATCCATCGGAACAACAGCTGATCCATAGCGACTAATCCCATCTTTATTGCCCAAAGCCTTTTTTACGGCTTTGCCCAAGCAGATCCCCATATCCTCAACCAGATGATGATAGTCAACATCAATATCCCCTCTTCCATCCAGAACAAGGTCAAAAAAACCATGTTTTGCCATAAGGTTAAACATGTGATCAAGAAAAGGTATGGTGGTTGATATTTCACCACTTCCTGTCCCATCAAGATTCATATCAACCGTTATTTCCGTTTCAGCCGTCTTTCTCTCTATTTTAGCTTTCCTTGCCATAATCAACAATCCTTTCAGATGAAATAAATCTAAAAACCGAGTTCTAGATGGCAAAGTAAAAAGCTCCAAAATCAAGGCGCGCAAATTCTGAGGAATGAAGCGTACATATAGTACACCGCAATGACGAAGGATGTAGCGCAACACAGGAGTTGGATTTTTTACGAAGCCATCAGATAACCTTGTTAAGTGAATACTCTATAAACCCTTCAGCTCCGGCCTCTTGTAAGAGAGGGATCAGTTCCCTGACAATATCCTTGTCAACAATGGTTTCCACGGCAAACCAATCTTCACCATGTAACTCAGATATGGTAGGTGCCTTTAAAGATGGAAGTAAAAGGATAACTCTTCCAAGATCTTCCCTGGAAACATTCAATTTTAATCCAACCTTACCTATGGCCCGGAGAGAACCGTCAAGAAGCACTCTTATATGCTCAATTTTCTGTCTTTTCCAGGGATCTGCCCACGCTTTTTTGTTTGCGATTAACTGAGTATTTGTCTTCATCAATTCATGGATGATTTTTAATTTATTGGCCCTCAGGGTACTCCCTGTCTCAGTTACTTCAACTATCGCGTCTACAAGACCTTCAACCACCTTGGCTTCGGTGGCTCCCCAAGAAAATTCTACCTCAACATTTATTCCTCTTTCTTTAAAATATCTCTTTGTAAAATTAACAAGCTCCGTTGAGATTCTTTTACCTTCCATATCCTCTATTCTATTTATCGGAGAGTTTTCTGTTACAACCAAAACCCACCTTGCCTGCCTTGCTGAGACTTTCGAATAAATGAGGTCCTGAACTACAACAACATCCGCCTCATTCTCCATAATCCAGTCCATCCCGGTAAGGCCAAGATCAAGTGTTCCGTCTTCAATATATCGAGCCATTTCTTGAGCTCTGACAAGGGCACAAGAAATGTCTTCATCGTCGATATCCGGAAAATAACTTCTGCTGTTGTATGAAATTTTCCATCCGGCCTTTCCAAAAAGATCTACCGTACTCTTCTCCAGGCTTCCTTTTGGTATTCCCAATTTCAACTTTTTCATTTATAAACTTCCTCTGAATTGAATATTTTTTTTCCAACAATATTCACTTTACCATTGGATAACTTTCTATAAAAACATGTATTGTAACCGGTATGACATGCAGCTCCCCCTACCTGTTCAACTTTAAGCAGGACTGTATCGGAATCACAATCTATCATAATATCCTTAACCAACTGGATATTGCCGGATGTCTCACCTTTAACCCACAAAGTGCTTCTCGATCTGCTCCAGTAAGTAGCTTTGCCCGTCTCCAGAGTTTTTGACCATGACTCCTTATTCATATAGGCTAACATCAGCACATCTTTTGTCTTATAATCCTGAACAATAGCCGGCACAAGTCCCTTTCCCTTTTCGAAATTTAATTCTACCATAAGTTAACCCCTTATTTCACACTAAGACTATAATATTATAAACCATAATGTAAAGCTTCTTGCGATTTGAACACTTTAATATAATTGAAAAAATGCTTTATATCAAGAATTATATTTTTTTGATTTTTGTCTTGCCTACAGATATTTTTTATGTTAGTTACCACTATATCGTAATATCGTAGAATTTTACACTGACTCTATCAGAGCATTTTTTTGACACCAAATCTTTACAATAAAAGGAGGTTATAGTTATGGCAGTGTTAGCAGGCGGTGTTGCAGCGGCAGTTTTAGGTTTTTTTGGTCTTATCTTTTGGTGGAAACAATTTCTTATGTTACTTGCCGGTGGAATTCCCATTGCGCTTTTATTGGGAGGCGGGCTTGCGATCTACGTTGGTATTGATGAATTCAAAGACAAACAGGAAGAGAATATAGTTGAGGCAAATAAAGATAAAGAATTAGAGGAAACCAAAAAGGAATTAGAACAGGTTAAGGCTAAAGCGGAACGCTTAAGCAAAGCCCAAGAAGAACTACAAAAGGTAAAGGGCGAAGCAGAAAAATACAAAGAAGAACTTGAAAAGGCAAAGAAGGACACGAAGAAAAAAGCGTAGAAATAGTCTTTTCCTTCTATGTAAATCAAGGAAAGAAAGCCGAAACCCTTCTTGTTTTTTAACAATTACCATTAAGGCACTGATGATAAAAGCCGACATGCACCGATATATAAATCACACCTATCTCAATATCTACAAGTATTAAAGCCTGCTACCCGTCTCAAATAGACGGGTAAGCAGGCTTTCCGAAAATCACCAATTTGTTTTCAATATAAAAATAAATGATAGTGTCTTTTCCTTTTAGTGAATTCGCTTCAAGCTTAAGAGAGCGGATACTATCAAAAAATAGCCTTGGAGGACAAAATGAAAAGAAAGAATATACTTTTGTTTGCGTTTTTAACCTTAGCGTTTTTAGCGGCAACTGCCATGCCGTACGGTATCTCCGATGTAAAAGCCGCCACCGCTGATCTTACTTACAGCATTTTTTTCCCCGCCACTCATGGCCAGTGCAAGGCGGGAGTATCATGGGCAAAAGAAATAGAAAAACGCTCCGATGGAAAGGTAAAAATCACCGTTTTCCCCGGAGGAACCCTGACAAAAGCAAATCAATGTTACGACGGAGTCGTCAATGGAATATCAGATATAGGGATGTCATGTTTTGCCTATACGAGGGGACGTTTTCCGGTAATGGAAGCTGTTGATCTCCCCTTTGGATACCCAAACGGCCAAGTGGCCACACATGTAGCCAACGAATTCGCAAAAAAAATGAAGCCGAAAGAACTTGACGATGTAAAGGTTCTCTACATTCACGCACATGGGCCAGGCCTTCTCCATACAAAAAAGCCCGTCAGAAAATTGGATGATCTAAAAGGCATGAAAATAAGATCCACCGGATTGAGTGCAAAGGTTGTAAAGGCGCTCGGTGGCGTGCCGGTGGCAATGCCACAGGGTGCAACTTATGAATCTTTACAGAAGGGAGTTGTTGAAGGCACCTTTGGCCCAATTGAAGTTCTCAAGGGATGGAAGCAGGGTGAAGTCATAAAATACACAACTGAATGTGACGGCGTTGGATACACAACCGCCATGTTCGTGGTAATGAACCTAAAAAAGTGGAACTCTCTTCCAAAAGCTATACAAAAAATCTTTGAAGACGTTAGCAACAAGTGGGTTGATGTCCACGGAAAAGTATGGGATTCGAACGATTCCGAAGGCCGTAAGTTTACCTTAAGCCTTGGCAATGAGATAATTCCTCTCTCCGAAGAAGAAAATTCCAGGTGGAAAAAGGCAGTCAGTCCTATCATAGACAATTACATAAAAACTGCCAGAGAAAAGGGCCTGCCGGGAGAAAAAGCAGCAAAAGAAATAGAAAGTCTTATTAATAAATATCGCAAGAGTTATAAGTAACTGCTATCGTCTAAAGTCGGCAGTTCAGAGCACAAAAGCGCATAGTTACAAAGGCACAAAGTAAATTTACTTTTTTCTTTCTTTGTGCCTTTGCTTTTGATACTTTGTGTTTCTATTAAACAAACAAAACCAGACTAACTGGATCTTTGAAAAGCTGAATAATATGGTTTTTCAAAGCTTTTTAAGATATTCACCTGAAGGTAAGGTCTTGTCCATTCCCTGAATGGAAGAAATTTAAAAGCCACAGGCAAACAATCAATGACCCGTTTAGAAAGATCCATTCTTTCAATAACACAGAAAATTAACTGGGTAGCGGCGGCAGCGGTTCTAATAATGATGGTACTTACATGCGCGGATGTTATTTTGCGTTTTTTGCGCCACCCTATTCCAGGTACTTATGAAACAGTTGGTCTTTTGGGGGCCATCGTTGTTTCATTCTCCCTGGCCCACACCTCAGTAATGCGGGGTCATATCTCTGTTGAATTTATTGTCCAAAGACTTCCCAAAACAGCACAAATTGTAATCGACGGGATCAACTCCCTCCTCGGGGCGGCCCTTTTTGGCTTAATAACATGGCAGAGCATGTTGTATGCATCAAACCTGATGCATACCGGAGAGGTCTCTCTGACACTGCAGATGCCGATCTATCCCTTTGTTTACGGAATAGCCGTAGGCTCCGGGATGCTCTGCGTGGTATCATTGATAGATTTTCTCAAATCACTAAAAAGGACCATACTAAAGTGACTCCCACAATTGTAGGTTTAATCGGTCTTGCTGCTCTAGTTCTGCTAATCTTTTCCAGAATACCGGTCGGTTTTATCATGGCTATAATCGGTTTCATAGGATTCGGCTATTTAGTTTCTTTTGACGCAGCAATGAATCTCGTCGCAAAGGACATTTTCTCAGTATTCGGGTCCTATAGTCTGACAGTCATCCCGCTTTTCGTCTTAATGGGACAGCTCTCATACCACGCGGGAATAAGCAGCCGGCTTTTTGATATGGCATATAAATTTATGGGTCACTGGCCCGGGGGACTTGCCATTGCCGCAATAGGGGCATGTGCCGGCTTTGCCGCGATTTGTGGTTCCACCAACGCAACGGCGGCTACCATGGCAGCAGTTACACTCCCCGAAATGAAGAAATACAATTACAAAGCGGGACTGGCAACGGGTGTTGTTGCCGCGGGCGGAAGTCTCGGAATACTCATACCGCCAAGCGTCATCTTCATCATCTACGGAATTATGACGGAACAATCCATAGGTAAACTGTTTATGGCAGGTATCTTGCCGGGCATTCTCCTCACAATACTTTTTATTCTGACTGTAACCATCTGGATATATCTTAACCCGGAACTGGCCCCAAGAGGTCCCAAAACAACTTTAAAAGAAAAAATGATGTCCCTCTCGGGACTCATTGAGACACTAATTCTTTTTATTTTAGTTATGGGAGGTCTTTTTATAGGATTTTTTACTCCAACAGAAGCAGGGGGTATCGGCGCTTTCGGCACACTTCTACTTGCCGTTATCAGACGCAATCTCTCCTGGCAGGGCTTTGCCATGTCCCTTTCTGAAACAACGCGAATTTCGTGTATGATACTTGTAATAGTGGCCGGCGCCACAATCTTCGGACACTTTCTCGCCGTAACGAGAATCCCCTTTGATATCTCAAACTGGATATCGGGATTCAACGCACCACCCTTTGTCATCATGGGATTGATCATCTTTATATATCTGATAGGCGGTTGTTTCTTAGATGCTCTGGCTCTTATTACACTGACCGTTCCCATCTTTTATCCAGTGGTCACCCTTATCGGATATGATCCGATATGGTTTGGAGTAATAATCGTGTTAATAACTCAGATCGGCGTTATTACACCACCGGTCGGAATTAATGTCTATGTAGTAAGCGGTGTGGCCAGAGATGTGCCGCTTCAGGTTATCTTTAAAGGTGTTCTGCCATTTTTTATCGCATTAATAGTGGGAACATTTTTTCTCATCCCATTCCCTCAAATAGCCCTCTTCCTTCCCAATTTAATGAGATAATTAAGAATTGATGACTTCGTAAAAATTAGGCTCGTGATTTTTTAAGCGAGTTTTTTGCATTATTTATTTTTAAAAATTAAACTCTTCCCGGACAGGCAGCACCCCTTTGGCATTTAGATTTAAGCTGCTTCCTTTGTCAATGATTCTTTTACTGTTTT
>CAZZBF010000058.1:0-13204 GCA_964652795.1 uncultured Syntrophales bacterium
TGTGCTTGGAATTAATATCTAACTGTTTTATTTTTTAATTTCATTTACTAACTCGTTTATTTGCTTTTCTAAGTCGAGCATCGAAAGCAATACCTTATAAATTTATCAATAATTAAATTAAATATTCCACTAAGGAGAAGAAAAACATGAGAAAAGTATTTTTGGCTTCAATCGGCATCTTATTCTCTCT
This sequence comes from uncultured Syntrophales bacterium, assembly GCA_964652795.1. Classification (GTDB taxonomy): domain Bacteria; phylum Desulfobacterota; class Syntrophia; order Syntrophales; family JADFWA01; genus JAUSPI01. Next base: position 191 of record CAZZBF010000058.1, read on the forward strand.
ATTTATTTGCGGTGTCACCTACGCCCAAGAAAAGGATATAAGCTCATATGTATCTTTGGGAATAGGTTATTCCATACCAAATGATCAAACAGACAATACTAATCAACAATATGAATTTGAAAATGGCATAGTCACTAAAGGTTCAGTGGGCTGTGTTTTTAAAACATCATCGTTGATTAATTTTAGAAGTGAGTTGGAGATTTCATACCGAAGATATGAAGCGGATAATACCCATGAAGATGGTATACGTAACGAATTGGATGGAAATATTACATATCTAACCGGAATGATTAATGGACTATTGGATTTTAAAACGGGAACAAAATGGTCACCATTTGCCGGAGTTGGCATCGGCTTGTCCAAAGTGTCATGGAATTCTATAAAATTTAAAGACGGGACATCTTCTACAGTTGATGACTCTGATAAGGTATTTGCTTATCAAGGTATTGTTGGCTTGGCATACGATGTAGCTGAATCATGGAAGATTGATCTTGAATACAGATATTTTCATGCCAATGATGTTACCCTTAAAGCTGATAATGGAGTTAAAGCTTCTCTTGACAGCAACACGAACCATTCCGTGATAATTGGTGCACGATATCTCTTTTAATATCAATCTTTACAAATTTTAACCCTATTATCAATATAGTAAACTGTAAGTAAATGCGGTAAATATGGAAACAGTACATGTATTAATTGGCCTTCCTTTTGAGAAATCAGTAAGGTGTCTTCATTTTTACCGAGTTTTCGCATTAATACGCGCGCGTTATCGTACAATAAAATTCCCGTCACATAGATAACAGGAAATCTTATTTTCAGGTATTATCTTTTTGGATATGAGGAATGACTTAAAATGATTCATCGGAAAAAATAATTGCAGATACGTTTTACAACATTTTATATAATGCGGATAATTATAACGCAATATGTACCTTATCTTTTTCAAAAACAAAAAGGGGAAGAGAAAGCAGATAATCATAGATGCTAATAAGCCAAGGTATTTAAAAAGTTATTGATTGAAGCGCAATAAAAATGATGTGAAAATCCAAGATATAGATTTCCTGTTTAGATCATGTTTTGCGAAGCAAATATAGATTCAACTAAATAATATATGTTCCCGAATCGCTACGCGCTTCGGGAACACCTGGCTGAGCCGAGCACAATTTTTCCCTCGCGCGCTGACTCGCGCTCGGGAACAATCGGCCGGAACAGAAGGACCTTCGGGCCTCGGCTCAGCCGGGCGTTATGGCTACAGATAAGGATAAGTAAATGGAAGATTATCAATTTTTGATAGACCTTCATAAAAGTGCAAACCGGCAGGGGCCAGGCGGGGATGCAGAGTCGGAAAAGGCTCTAAGCTTGGCTATGATAGACCGAGCTGCACCATTAAAAATTGCCGATATCGGCTGCGGTACGGGGGCTTCCACCTTATTGCTCGCTCGTCTATTAGAAGCTCAGATTACGGCAGTGGACTTCCTTCAAGATTTTCTTACTGTACTTGAAGGCAGGGCCGAAAATATGGGGCTTTCTGAAAAAGTAATGACCCTTTGCTGTTCAATGGACAACCTGCCGTTTCGAGATGAGGAATATGATGTTATCTGGTCTGAGGGTGCGATATACAATATCGGCTTTGAAAAAGGCGTAAAAGACTGGAGGCGCTATCTGAAAGTGGGCGGTCTACTGGTGGTTTCGGAGATTACCTGGATTACAGCCTCCCGTCCGTTGGAACTCCAGAAATATTGGGAGGGCGAATATCCCGAAATTGATGTGGCCTCTTCAAAGATTGGCGCACTGGAGAAGAACGGCTATTCTCCGATTGGCTATTTTGTTTTACCAGAGCATTGCTGGCTGGAGAATTATTATCGGCCTATACAGGATAGCTTTAAGGATTTCCTTAACCGGAACGGTAATAGTGAAGAAGCACTTGTAATAGTGGAAGCTGAAAATCGAGAAATTGAACTGTATGAAAAACATAAAACTCACTACAGCTACGGTGTATATGTCGCAAGAAAGTTGGATTAGAGAAAGACATAATAACTGCATTAACTCGGACCGGCAAATTCGCTGCGCTCCATTGCCATTCGGTTATGCGGAGCGTTAGCACGATGAGGAAAAACAAATGACAATACCAGACTTTCAATCTATCATGCTTCCCCTTCTTCAATTCTGTGCAGATTCAAGAGAGCATACAAACCGGGAGGCAATAGATCATTTAGCGGAAGTATTTCATCTTTCAGAAGAAGAGCAGAAAGAACTTTTGCCAAGTGGTCGGCAAGCAATATTCCACAATCGTGTAGCGTGGGCACGTGCATACATGAAAATGGCAAAACTCATCGAAAACACTCAACGTGGAGTATTTCGTATTACCGACAGAGGCCATGATGTTTTGCAAAATCCGCCTCAAAAAATTGACATCCGTTTTCTGATGCAGTTCCCGGAATTCGCTGAACGTCGGAAAGCTGAACAAAACAAATTGAAAAAGCAAAAATTTGAATCAACTTCAACTGATGAACCAGATTCAAGCATTACGCCAGAAGAACAAATTGAAGAAGCATATGAAAACTTGAAGGAAAATCTGACAAGCGAAATTATTTTTCAACTCAAAGAGTCGTCCCCCTCGTTTTTTGAGAAAGTAGTTGTGGAAGTGTTGGTGAAAATGGGGTACGGAGGATCGCGTAGAGACGCCGGGGAAGCCATCGGAAAAAGCGGTGATGAAGGCATAGACGGTATCATTAAGGAAGATCGTCTTGGTTTGGACATTATCTACATTCAAGCCAAAAAATGGGAAAATACTGTTACCCGTCCTGAAATTCAAAAATTTGCTGGTGCATTACAAGGCAAGAGAGCTAAGAAAGGCATATTTATTACAACATCTGAGTTTTCTCAAGGTTGCGAAGAATATGTGGCAACCATTGATAGTAAAATAATTCTCATTGACGGGCAGTGCCTTGCCCAATTGATGATCGATTTTAATGTAGGAGTATCCACGGAAGCAATTTACGAACTAAAACATGTTGATTCTGATTATTTTGCTGAAGAATGAGAAGGTGCGAATAAGCATTGTTGCTCCTGTTCCAAAAACAAAATTCACAGAAAAGGAGAAAATCATGACTATTATTCTACCCAACCTTCCTTATGAAGAAGATGCTTTAGAACCACATATCAGCTCGAAGACATTGGCTTTTCATTATGGGAAACATCATAACACTTATGTTACCAACCTGAATAAGCTGATCGAAGGAACCGATCTGGCTGGTGAGTCGTTAGACGATATCATCAAAAAGACAGTAAATGATGCTGACAAAGCTGGAATCTTCAACAACGCTGCTCAGGTTTGGAACCATACTTTTTACTGGCAGTCCATGAAACCCGGTGGCGTGGGATTACCGACAGGACACATCGCAGATAAGATCAACTCTGATTTTGGAGGCTACGACAACTTAATCAAAGAGTTTAAAAATGCCGGTCTCACTCAGTTCGGCAGCGGGTGGGCATGGCTGGTGCTGACGAATGATAAGCTGGAAATCATGAAAACATCAAACGCCGACACTCCCATAGCTCACGGCTTGAAGCCCTTGATGACAGTGGACGTCTGGGAGCACGCATATTATCTTGATTATCAAAATAAGCGCGGCGACTATCTTGATGCCTTTATTAAGAACCTTATAAACTGGGAGTTCGTTAATTCCAATCTCGCTCACGGATAGAGTCGAGATTAACACACATGCATCCGAATTTAGTTCTCTCGATTTTAACGGAAACAGTGTGTCAGTTTCAGATTTTACTTATCGAACAAATGTGCCACTGATTCTTAATCGCGGATTTTTTTGACCATTCAGCCGCACGAGGCATTAGGGCCGGGCCGCGGTAAATATATGACATCAAAACAAATAGCAATAATTTAGCCCTCTGAAATTGTGTTATAACGCGTTTTTTGAGGGCAAAAATTCGTTTTTGCAAGAAGCTATGGCAAGAGCAAAGCGATATTATATTCCAGGCTACATCTGGCATATCACACATAGATGCCATAAAAGAAAATTTCTCCTCAAGTTCTCCAAAGATCTGTGTCAGAAAAGATGGGGGCGGTTGAAGCCCAGAAACAGCAGGCGGATGTTCCTGTACGCACCGTAGATGAATTAGGAGAAGCTGACGCAATCATCTAATGAGGAGTTGGACAGCGGAAAAAATGATTAAACGATTAACGTGCTCTCTTTTGGTCTTTTTCTTTATACTCTTATTGGGATGCCAGGGGGCGCAAAGTAAAGGAGACCAGGAGGAACTTTCCTCAAGGCCCGGAACAACGCCAGCCAAGGAAGACCCGGTTCTGGGACTACAGTCCCAGCAGGCCAGAGGGGAACAGCACGTTCTTGTCTTAGCGGTCAAGTTCCCCGACGTAGAGCCAAGTTTTTCTCTAAAACGAATTCGGAAAAAAGTGGTAGGCGATCTTAACAAATATGTAAAAGAGCAATCGTATGGTATGACATGGGTGAAGGTTGATTTTCGAGGGTGGGTAAAGCTTCCCGACCCGATTCGAAAATATAAGGTGAGTCCTTATAATTTTAATGTTGACAGAAGAAAGGTCAAAAAGCTCATTGAGGACTCTATGACAGCTGTTGAAAAAGAGGTAACTTTCTCCCAATACCAACATATAATTGTCATACCGGGGGCATTTACCACTCCTGGAAAGGGCTACGGAATGATCTGCTATTGCGCCAATCCGGGCATGCTTTCAGGGGTAAGAAAAGATGTCAAATATGTTCCGATGGAATCAAAAGGAAGCACATTCCGTGGCGGCGTCTGTGTGGCGGCCGAAAATGCCCATCTGGGAATGTTTGCCCATGATTTTTTCCACGCTCTCGGGGGTATACACAAGAATAAACGGCTTGTTCCGTGACTGTATGACTTCGAGCGTCAGTCTGACGCCTCCAGACTTCCCAGCTTCAGGCATCATGCTACATATATGGGACCGTGGGACATTATGTCTCAACATTTCATAGAAAGAACAAAGCCCCCGCAGGGTATCTCTTCATTCACTAAAATTAGATTGGGCTGGATACCCAAGGACCAGGTACTCCTGGTAAATCCCGGCAGCACCCAATGGACTTTTCTATCCCCACTTTCAAAAAAGGGCGAAACTCTGGCTGTTAAAATACCTTTTAAACGGGGATGGGGCGGTGGCTGGAGCCATTACTACCTGGTGGAAAACCGCCAACCTATAGGATGTGACCAACTCCTGCCGGACAGCGGTATACTTGTACTAAAGGTCAATCTGGATGTTATGGAGGGCTCCGGCACGGTGAAGGTCATGGATGCAGATCCCGACTCCCCATATTTCTCTCATGCTACATTCAGACTGGATCGGAATAACAGAAATGCCTTCATTGATAAAAAGAATAACGTAGCCATAATCCCCCTCTGGTACGACAAGGGAAACCAGGGTGTTCTAATTACTACTCCTGAAAAGAGTTCCGACGCATTGAAAGCGGCTTTAATGATACAGAAACTCTTTCAACGCTTTCCTGAACCGAGAGTGAAGAAAGAAGAAAAATTCATAGAAGAGTGCGTTGAATCTTTTAAAAAATCAGATTTTAGGACCTGCCATGAAATGGCTCAGCAGGCGCTTAAATGATCAAGGAAAAAGGTATACAAAGATGAGTATAAGAAAAGAGATAAAATACTTTATAATTCGGAATTTTCTGACTTCTTTTGCCTATTATGCTCTCAATCTATATTCAAAAACGATAAGGGTTAGGCTCGAAAATGATGACGTGCTGAGGGAACATTTAAAAAATAACGGCATGGTATTGGTGTATACCTGGCATCAAAGAATTTTCGGGGGTTTTTATCTTGCCAGGAAGTTTGACCAGTCCCCTTGCATAATGATAAGCCAGAGCAGGGACGGAGATTTTATATCTGATGTTGTTCAGCGAATAGGATGGATACCGGTACGCGGATCAAGTTCCCGCGGAGGGAAAAAAGCATTAGAAGAAATGATTGCCGGAATGATCGAAAATCGTCTGGGGGGTCACGTTGTAGACGGTCCCACGGGACCGCCCCGTATCGTCAAGGCCGGTCTTGTCATTCTGGGAGAGAAAACCGGAGCCCCCATCTGTCCCGGACTTATATCTTATGAAAACCCGTGGATATTCAATAGCTGGGACAGGTTTATGATTCCCAAACCTTTCAGCAGGGTTCTAATCCGTTTCGGCACTATGGAATTTATTCCTGAGGATATGGATAACGAACAGTTTGAAGCCGTCCGCCTCAACATAGAAAAAAAATTAATAGAAGGATATAAAGAAGCGGATAATTACTGGAAGAAGCAATAACCGCATGATAATTTCCATTCCCTCATCTTATTAATTTCATTGATTTTGGATACTGCCGGGAAAGTCCCTTATAAAGTCCGACTCCTGTCCTGGCGTACGCCTTTTGATCGTCGGTCACATCCCTGATTATCTTGGCAGGGGTGCCGGCCACGAGTTTTCCGGCGGGAATACGCATGTTGTTTAGTACAACAGAACCAGCCGCGACAATAACATCTTTCTCACAAACTACCTCATTCAGAAGAACCGCGCCGATTCCAATTACACATCTCGACTTTATATGCACGTCATGCATGACAGCACTGTGTCCGACGACAACATCCTCCTCTATAATAACCCGTGCTCCCGGATCGACGTGAATTACCGCATTGTCTTGAACATTTGTGCCTTCCTGAATTACCACGGGCCCAAAATCCGCTCTTATCACTGCCCCAGGCGCTATAAAACATCCACCGGCTATTTTGACATCTCCGATAACTACCGCTTCCGGATGGACAAAAGCTTCTGGAGAAATATCAGGTTTCTTACCATCAAATTCATAAATTGGCATAAATGACCTCTTAAAGGATTGTTACACTGAAAAAGTTCCGTTTTATGCGCTCGCTGACCCCGCCGCAAGCAGCGGAGCGGGGATATGCTCGCCATTCAGTTCACTGAGATATTGAAATTTGCAGGGTACCCCCTCTTCCCAGAATGTCATGAAGGTGGATGTATCCCTTGATCTGATTATCCGCGTTTACAACCAGAAATGTGGTAATTTCATTTTTTTCCATCGCTTCTATAGTCTGGCCAACCGACATATTTTCATCTATGGTTTTGGGTGACTTTGTCATCAGATCATCCACACTTTTATCCTTGAAACTTATGCCTTTTTTTACACAGCGTCTTACATCACCATCCGTTAGTATACCTAAAAGATGGTTTTCTCTATCCGTTATAACGACAAATCCAAGGTTTTTCCTGTCAATTTCGTCTATTGCCTGCAGAGCGGGTATCCCGGAAAACACTTTGGGTATCTGTTTTTTGTTGATCATTACATCCCTGACCTTGGCCAGCAATCTGTGCCCCAGTGTTCCTCCCGGATGAAACCTACGAAAGTCCTGCTCGCTGAAATTTCTCTTTTTGATAAGGGCCGCCGCGAGAGCATCCCCCATCGCAAGTGACGCCGTGGTGCTCGATGTCGGAACAAGGCCGAAAGGACAGGCTTCTCTTTCAACACCCACATCAATAACCACATCGCTCATTCTGGAGAGGGCTGAGGAGGTATTACCTGTAAATGCTATAAGGGGCACACCGATATCCCTGGCGCTGGAAATAAGAGTGTTCAGTTCCAGGGTTTCCCCGCTGTTGGAAATTGCCAGCATGACATCGTTCTTTGTAACGATACCCAGGTCTCCATGCATTCCTTCCACGGGATGGATAAAGAGTGCCGGAGTGCCTGTGCTGGTCAGAGTGGCCACGATTTTTCTTCCGATAAGACCGGATTTGCCTATGCCCGCGATTATCACCCTTCCCTTGCACTTGTAAATAATATCTACGGCCTCGGAAAAGTTTTTATCTATCTTGTCAACAAGGCTTAAAATGCTCTCGGCTTCTATTTTAAGAACTTCCCTTGCCTCTTTTATCGATTCGTCTTTTCCCATGAGAGAAAATCCCCTTTTTATATTTTTAAAAACGTCCTGTAATGTCCGTTACCACGGACGAAACGATTTCTACAAATTAGCCGTCGAAAAATCAAGGTAAATTTAGATCTATTAAAATAGATGTGTTGGTAAAAAGTCCGTTTTCTTCGCTCAAAACCATTTTGGGGATGCTGTTATTTACCGGCTAAAAATCTAAAACTCGTGCTAATACACTCAAACAGTTAGATTTTCTTAACGCCGGTCACTACCATCATCTTTTTCCCAAAATGCTTCGATTCACTCAGAAAAGACTTTTTACGAACTTGTCAAACTAAAATCACATTTCCTTAAAAACGTCAATAAATTCGAATTTATCACCATCAAATAACCCTTTATCACTTAACTTCATACTTGGAATAACCAGTAAAGCCATGAAGGATAAAGTCATAAAAGGTGCATACAACGTTGAGCCGAACAATTTCGCCATTCTATCGGTTTCGGCATATCTTTTCGCCACACTGGAATAATCATCGTTGCTCATAATGCCGGCAACCGGCAGGGGGAGAACCGCCTCGCAATCTTGAGATACCGCACAGACACCGCCTTTTTTTTCAATAATTAAATTAACCGCCCTGCAAATATGTTCATCACTAACACCGACGGCTATAATGTTATGCGAATCATGGGCCACACTGGAAGCGATGGCTCCATTCTTCAATCCGAAATTCTTGATAAATCCGACTGCCACCTTTGCGTCCTTGTAGCGATCAACCACGGCTATCTTCAGTATATCTCTTTCAACATCAGACACAACATATCCGTTTACTACCTTTGGGGCCGCAGTTAATTTTCCGGTAATCACTTGATCCTCAATTGCCTTAATTACATTTATGTCGCCCTTGATGTATGGGAGCGCAAAATCGTTTATCTTCTTTTTACCAATGCTAAAATTATTGACTTCCTTTGACGCGCTGTTTGAAATAAATGATCTGCCTTCTTCAGCCACGACTTTCCCATTTATATAATTCTTCAAAACATTAAAGTTATCGAGACTGTCAACCAGAATGAAATCAGCGCTGTCCCCCTTGCGCAGCAGTCCTACATCCAAATTATAATGCAGGACAGGATTCACGCATGCGACTCTGAGAACTTTCATCACGTCGATACCGTAATCTAAAGCCCTCTTCACAAGCTCATTTATATTACCATTAAGCAGATCATCCGGATGTTTATCATCGCTGCAGAACATACAGCTTTCATAGTGTTTTTCCACAATCGGTATTAATTCGTCAAAATCCTTTGAAGCAGAGCCTTCTCTGATCAGGATTTTCATGCCCAGTCCTACCTTTTCCAGGGCCTCTTCCCTTCTTGTGCATTCATGATCCGTGGTTATCCCGGCATTTATATACTTCTCAAGACCCTTACCGCTCAGTCCCGGGGCATGGCCGTCTATTGGTTTTTTGTATTTTTGGGCTATCCGGATCTTTCCCAAAACAACGGGGTCATCATTCAAAACCCCCGGAAAATTCATGAGCTCCGAAAGATATTTTATTTGATCCAGTCGCATAAGTTTCTCCACGTCTTCAATACCTATGAATGCTCCACTGGTTTCAAAGGGTGTCGCCGGCACACAGGAAGGCGCGCCAAAATAAAACTTTATCGGCACGGTCTCCCCGTTTTCGATCATGTATTTCACTCCATTCACACCCAAAACATTACCTATTTCATGAGGATCTGAAACAGTAGCGACCGTACCGTGAATTACAGCTATTCTGGCAAATTCCGACGGGATCAGCATAGAGCTTTCTATATGCATATGCGCATCGATCAGGCCGGGAACAATATAATTTTCATAACTGTTATGTTCCCGTATAATATCCACGATACTGCCGCCGGAGATTATTAATGTCCCGGAATATATTTCTGAATTTAAAACGTCAACGATGTTACCTGAAACTGAAATCATTTTCTTTCCCATATCAGTATTTAAAAAAGATCCATATATAAGAATGCCTTATACAGAAGATTAGTTCTGTTCTTTCTGTTCCTCTTTCTTGGATTTTAAAAATTCCTGAGCTTTTTTATGCCCTAATCCGGCAGCTTTTTTCAGATCTTCGATAGCCCCTTCACCGTCGTTACCCAACTCATCCTGAATAATCGCTCGATTAACGTATGCTTGTGCCAAATTTGGGTCTATCTCGATTGCCCTGGTAAGGTCGACTATCGCATTCTTAAGGTCACCTGATTGCCTGCGGGCATTGCCACGATTGAAATAAGCTTCCGAGTGCCCAGGATTTAGTTCTATCACTTTCCCGAAATCACTTATAGCCAACTCGTAATTGCCCAAATTCATATAGATAAGCGCTCGATTAAAATATGCTTCCGTATGTCCGGGATTTAGTTCTATCACTCTGCTGAAATCATTTATAGCCGGCTTGTAATTACCCAGATTCATATAGACAAGTCCACGATTAAAATACGCGATAATGAATTCAGGATTTAGCTCAACAGCTCTGGTGAAGTCGCTGATTGCCTGCCGATACCCCCCTGATCTATTGTACGCGTCACCACGATCGTTGTAACTGAGTGAAGACTTAGGATTCAGCTTAATCGCCGTGGTGAAGGCGTCTATCGCTCCGTACAAATCACCGGAAACTGCCAGCACTCTCCCTTTTTCCCACCAGTCCGTTGATGTTACCGGTCGTCTTTCATTGCCGGATGCGGCTAATGCCACCCCTGCCTCCAATTTTTCAATTATTCCTGTATCAGGGCCGGGAAAATACAGGAAAAACAGACTGCAAATTATACACAATACAACTCTTTTCATGTTAATCCTCTTTCACATCCAAGTTGGAATATTTAGGGGAAATTCCACACTTTTAGAAAATCGCAGTTTACTGTATACATAAAATTATTGAAAATCCAGATAAAATCCAGTGTCCCCGTTCTTGCGAAGAAAGATTTCTCCTTGACCGTATTCGTCGCACCGATATAATGCAAAAGGTACCCGGATTATATGTTAATAACCCCAAATAACTAACCCAAACTCTGATGAAAAAATGACACGTTATTTTTTATTAGTGCTTGTCCTCCTTATTGTTTTTCTGGCGTATTCTATACTGAAGATAAAATTTTCCTCTTCTGTTTCCACCCCAGGGCCAGCCGTCAACCCCAACGGGAATAACTCCCTCCGGCTATACGAACATGTAAAACATTTAAGCGTCCGCATCGGTTCACGGAGCATTCATGAGTACGAAAAACTGGAAGCAACGAAACATTACATTGTATCTTACCTCAAAGATATCGGTTATACCCCCGGCCTTCAGGAATACAATTATAACGGTAAGGCATACAGCAATATCATCGTGTCGATAAAAGAAGTAAAAGATTCCGGTGAAACGGTTGTTGTTGGTGCCCATTACGATACGGTCTATGGAACACCGGGCGCCGATGATAATGCCAGTGCCGTTGCCGTTTTGCTCGAGCTTTGCCGGGCGCTGAAAGATTTTTCACCGGGGCGTGCGCTGAAACTGATATTTTTTACTCTTGAGGAACCCCCTCTGTTTAGATCAAAATTTATGGGAAGTTATGTTTACGCCAGTGAAGCGAAGGCCAGGGGAGAAAATATAAGTGCCATGGTCTGTCTCGAAATGGTGGGATACTACAATGATAATAAAGGCGGGCAAACCTTTCCACTTCCCTTTATGAGCGCCATGTATCCTTCTACCCCCAATTTTATAGCTGTTGTGGGCAACCTATCATCGAGAAATCTGGTACAACGGGTAAAACATTCCATAAATAAAAGTTCTGAAATTCCGGTTGAAACGTTATCGACGGTCAGCTTTGTTCCCGGTGTAGACTTTTCCGATCACCGATCATTCTGGAAAATGGGATATCCCGCTGTCATGATTACAGATACGGCTTTTTATCGAAATCCTAATTACCACAGCGTAAAGGATACTATCGACACTCTAAATTTTGATAAAATGTCGAGCCTTCTTGCCGGATTGGTGCAGGTCGTCAAAGACCTTTCGGTTACCCCTTAAAGATTAGAGCTTTGAAAGCCATTTTTTTCAAAGCTTTCAAGATATAAATGCAATATATTTACAGGCCGGTTAAACAGTTTTACCCCGCGGCGCGACTAAGAGAAATTTTAGATTTCCCTTGAAAATTTGTATTTTAAATGCATAATTACAGGTTCATGGGAGATATATGATGGAAAGCACTTATATCAAAAGGACTCTGGAGCCGGTTCTTGAACGTGCCTCCAGTGAATTTCCCGTGGTCATTCTGACCGGTCCCAGACAATCCGGCAAGACGACCCTGATGCTTCATCTTTTTGCCGGCGGGTACCGCTATGTTTCCCTTGAGCTGCCTGATATTCGGGCATCTGCCTCCTCAGACCCGCGCAGCTTTATAGAAATGTATCCCCCTCCGGTTATTTTTGATGAGATTCAGCATGTTCCGGATCTGCTTCCCTATATTAAGGATAAGGTGGAAACACGGCGGGAAGTATGCGGACAATACCTGCTTACGAGTTCTCAGAATCTGCACGTTATGGAAAAAATGTCCGAGTCGTTTTCCGGGCTGGCGGCTGTGCTACGTCTTCTACCACTATCGTTGCGTGAGACAGCGAGGCAATCCCAGGTTTCCCTCCCGTTGGAGTTGAAGAAAAAGGCGGGGAGCCGATCGCTTTCACGTCTGGACTTCTGGAAAGACTTTTTGCGGGGCGGATATCCGGAACTTGCCGTGCACAAGGAGCAAGATGTAACTCTCTGGCATAACAACTATTTTCAAACCTATCTTGAGAAAGACATACGCACGCTTCGTCAGGTCGGAGATCTTACGCTGTTTAAAAATTTTTTGAGGGCGCTGGCGGCGCGAAGCTCGCAACCACTGAATCTGACAAGCCTGGCGCGCAGCCTTGATGTTGCCACGGCTACGGTAAAAGCCTGGCTTTCTCTACTGGAGGCTACATTCCAGGTAATCATTCTTCGACCGTACCACACAAACATCAAAAAACGCCTTGACAGTGTTTTAAGTAATACTAAAAGTAATTTTTTGAG
>CAZZBF010000059.1:0-13129 GCA_964652795.1 uncultured Syntrophales bacterium
ATGACCGCAAAGGTTTTGGATTCATCGAACAGGAAGACGGACCGGATGTATTTGTTCATCACAAATCAATCAATGCGACCGGTTTTAAAACCCTTAGTGAAGGCGCGCGTGTAAGCTTTGACATCGAACAGGGGCCAAAAGGGCCGGCTGCTGTCAATGTAACCGTTGTCTAACCTGTTTTTAAAGTAATTAAAGGCATCCTCCGTGAAACGGGGGACGCCTTTTTTTATTGATCGCTTCCTCAAACCAAAATTGTGCCGGCTGAGAATCTTTTCCTGTTGTCGGCGACCTTATCGACCCGGTAACCCACCAGAAAGGAAATGCAATGGCAAAATCTCATTACCAGTTCAATAAACGCAAGAAAGAGTTGGCCAAGAAAAAAAAGAAAGAGGAGAAAAGGCAGCGTAAGCTGGAAAATAAGGCGGTTGAACCCGATGAAACTGAAAAAGTCCCGACACCTTCAACGGAGGACCGGTAATCACCGAGAAGACAATTATCGCCCATCAAATAAAATGCTAATCGTTTCTGCAGAGGTGATTCCGCCGGCTAACCCTGACTTTTCCGCCGGAAAGTAAGTCATAGAGCTGATGGCGTTTCCGCAGTTGCCCGTGACCACGGTGGTCACACCCTGAAAGAGGGAATTATAGTTTCCTTTAAGCTTTTCCGAGACATCGGGTGAGAGTCCTGTCATGCCATCGGCAAAGATTATATCCGAGTGTTCATGGATATCTATAAAGCCCGGTGTGACGATGAATCCGCTCGCATCAAGGGTCTTGTTTGCCTCTCCGGAAAGGATTCCGATTGCCGCTATTTTATCGCTTTTGATGCCTGTGTCCGCCACGCAGGGCGGCTTCAATGTGCCGTCGTAAATAGTTCCACCCTTGATCAGCAGATCACATAGGGCTTCTCGCCTGTGGAAAAAGCGGCCTCTGGACCACATGTCAGAGATATTAAACAGCAAAAACAACAGCCCTCGTTAAACAGACAGGAATCTTCAAATCATCCTTTTTTTCTTCAATCTTCGTGGGTTCATATGTTTATATAGCCTTCCGCCTAAATACAATACTCAGCCGCGGCGCCGCAGGGCCGCGTCGTCTGGAGTGACGGTTTAGACGAATATTTTATATTTTAGCTCCGGCTCCTTTATCTCATAAACATTTTACTATGTCCCGGAATTAGCGCCGGAATCCCGATAATTCACTTTTCTTCAACTTTTTTGAAAACGATTTCGTCCACACCAGCCTGAAGGGGAAGTGAAAGTCGGTCGATGTCGCCATTCTTATCCATAAGGAATGTCACGTTTCTTACATCATTATAGACAAGAAGATGGTCGGGGTCCTCGTCGGAAACCCTGAAGGTATCATACTGATAGTGGTCCATCGGCGCGGTTTTTCCCCTGAATTTGATATTGAGCCTCCTGCCTTCCTTTCCGATGATGATTTTGCCATAGGCCGGGTGGCTGTAATGTCCCGCATAGTCTACAAGGGAATGACTGAGGCGGGTGTTGTTCCGGTGCCGCTTTTCGGCCTTTACCACCGCCTTCTTACCTTTTTCCCAGTTTTCACGTTCCTCCTTCATGAGCCTTTTGCTCCAGTCGACCGGTTTGAGACCGAGGAGCCGGTCGAAAATATTGAAGGTTAGTACATAGGTCAAAGAGGTCCCAGTAAGATTTGTAAGCACAACGATGCCGATCTTCTCTTCAGGCATGAAACTGACCAGGGATGTAAAACCGGGCACATTTCCTCCGTGATTAACCATGTAATGACCGCGGTAAGGCAGAATGAACCAGCCCAGGCCATAGCTGATCATCGGCGTTTCGTCGGCGATAAGAAATTTAAATACTGAGTCAAATGGTATGACCATCTGGGGAGAATGTATCTGAAGCAGTGTTTCTCTTTTGATAAGCTGCTTGCCGCCGACTTTGCCTTCGGCCAGATGAAATCGGACCCACTGGGCCATGTCTCTGAGGTTCGAGTTGATTGAGCCTGCGGGACCGTTGGCGGTCATCTTAAAGAACGGAATGTGTTTAATGTCAATATCTGAGAATTTTTCAGGAAATTTCTTGACGCTGTCGATGTGCATAGAATATGGGAGAGCAAAATCCGGGTTCAGAGAGTACGGGAAAGCGTAATCAGGACACTTCTTCAATTCATCAATCGAAAAATTGCTGCTTTTCATTCCCAGCGGGATGAATATTCTTTCCTTCACAAATTCTTCCCATGTTTTTCCGGAGAGTTTTTGCATAACACATCCGGATGCCTGGAACATCAAATTGTTGTATTGAAAACGTTCCCGAAGTCCATAACTCGGTTGAAGATATCTGATTCTTCTGGTCGTTTCTTCACCGGTCAGTCCCGCATTGTACCAGACGAGATCGTGCCTTGGAAGGCCCGTACGGTGCGAAAGCATATCCCGTGGGGTGACATGCCCGGTCAGGTAATCATCAGACATCCTGAACGTCGGCAGATAGTTGCGAACCGGTTGGTCAAAATCCAGCTTTTTCTCATCTGCCAATAGACCCAAGGCCAGGGAGGCAAAAGTCTTGCTAACGGAAGCTATAGGGAAAATCGTGTCCGGCGTTACCTTCAGCTTCTTTTCCACGTTCCGATAGCCGAAACCCTCTGAAAAAATGACCTTGTCATTTCTGATGATCAGAACGGCAGCAGCCGGCACGTTCCGGTATCTCATTTCCGTTTTGATGAAGCTCCTTAAATCGTTCGGGTTAATATCCTTTGCTATTGATGGGGAAACAATGAAAAATAACGTTAAAAAAAGAACTAATGAAAGAACTTTACGCCTCATATCTACTTTCTCCTTTTCTTTTGAGTCGCCCTTCTAATCATGAGAACAAAGTGTTGTTCATTTTAGCGGGAAAGAGGTTATCACCCGCAAAAGGTTTTTATTGCACTATGATTCGGTAAGGACTTCAGGTTCTGATTTCAGTTGCGTGTCTGTTAAGCGTGAACGCATCTGCCAGAAAATGCAGGCAACTATCACGCCTATAACAGCGAGGGCCGCTCCGAATTCACCAATGATGAATTTTGTGATTCCGGTGTCCCTGGTTAATGGATTAAAGACACTCTGAGTGTAAAGATTATGACTGGCGTGAAAAAGCATTGCTGTCCAGACGCTTCCGGATTTAAGGCGAATCCAGCTCAACCCAAAACTTATCCCGACAGCCATTACGGTAAAACATATTAGTCCGTACCAAACTGGTGTTCCGCTGTTATAATTAGCGAAAATAACCAGCGGATAGTGCCAGATGGACCAGATGACTCCGCTAATGAGAGAAACCTTTGTAAAATCTGTCAATCTTGCGAGTTGAGGAACAAGAAATCCGCGCCATCCAATTTCTTCTCCCAAGGCAAATACACAGTTTGTAATCGTGCCGAGAGATATGAGGATCAGGTAGTTGGGAGAGAACGCTTCATTGATGCCGCCTAGTCCTGATAACCATACTATTGCGTAGGCAAGTAAGCAATAAGAGAAAGGGAGAACGTAGCTGAGAATCTGGTAACGTGTTCTTCCCCATCCCCAGCCAAAACCGCGAATATTTCTGTGGAAAAGTAAACGGGTGATTAGACCGGCAATTCCAGGACACCACATTAATCCAAGAACATAAAATCTACCCTTTGCCCCCAGTGTTCCTGCTGAGATCAGTAAGAAGTAAAATATCGAGCTTAAAGCGAATGTAATGACTAGAAAGGTTATTATCTCCTTGAGTACCTTTTGAGATGGCCGCATCTCTTGCCCCTTTCATTATCGCAAGAACATATATTATTCTGTCTGTTTCACATCTTACATTAGAGCATCTGTATTTTTGTTATGAATTGCTTTAATAATTTACGAAAGTGGCAGAAAGGGGTCGAGATCGTGATGTGTAAGAGGAGAGGAGCCGCTGTTATAAGAGAAGGGAATCGGATATAGTTCGGAGCGTGGCTTCGCTTGATCTTCCCGCACGGTATATGTGAAGTTACTTATATAATTTTGTCGATTCTGTCAATGGATGCAACGATGTAGAACCCCGGCTGAGACGCTGGTTAATACCAAATGTATTTCTGAAATTTAAGTAAAGACCCAGGCCGATGCGGAAACCACACCGGCCGGGAAAATGATTAATACTATGTGGTTACAAACCTGTATCTTTTATGACTTTTTCCAGTATGGCTTTGGCCCTGAAGGTCTTTTCTGCGGCATCTCCGATCTGACCGTTTACGAGGATCGCGACGTCATATCCATGATATCGCCCGACAAAGGAGGTATACATATTGTTAACATTACCCCCATGCCCGATTAGTCCATTCATATTCATTACCCCAAAACCGTAAAGGGGAAGCTTGCCTGAGGCCGGTTTCATAGTGAACTGTTCCAAATGGGCCTGTGGCGAGAGAAGCCGGCCCTCGACCAGAGCTTTTGCCCAGATAAGCTGATCGGCGGCCGTGGAAACAATACCGCCCGCGGTCCAGAACAGAGACGGATGTATTAAATATGTTGCGTCGATTACTTTCTCCTCCTCATAGAGATAGCCGTGAGCGTAAGGGGTTGGCATTTTCATCTCCGTGAGCATAAAAGTATGGGACATACCAAGCGGCTGAAGAATTCTCCTTTTCATCTCATTAGATAAAGAATTATTAGTTACTTTCTCGATCAGCATGCCGAGGAGGATGTAGTTGACGTTGGTGTAGTGAAATTCCCTGTCGGGCTCTATAGTATTTACGAGGCTGAACCTGACAAGCTCTTCCGGCGTGCATGCCCGGAGAGGATTTGGTTCCATGAATTTTACAAACTCGGGATTTGGCCCGTATGCTCCGAGGCCGCTTCGCATTTCCAACAGGTGCCGGATGGTGATTCTGTCTTCTCTTGGGACGAGGCCGGGCAGATACTTTCCGATCGGATCGTCAAGTTTGATGATCCCGTCGTCAACAAGCTGAAGCACCATCGTGGCCGTATAGGATTTTGTGGTACTCCCGATCATGAAATACATGTCCTCGGAGATCGGCTTTTTGTTGTCGATTTCCGCCATACCGCTCGTCCAGGTTTGTGTTTTACCGTTGGTGTCTCTCAGGGCTAAAACCGCCCCCGGAACATTGTACTCGGCCACAGCGGAATCTAGTGTTTTTTGCACTCGTTGACCCATAGATGGATCGACCCGCGATACGGAAAGAGATTCCTTTTTTGCGCATCCCTGCGCCGCCAGCAGGAAAAAAATCAGACAGACCGCCTGAATGATCCAAAATCTGGTTTTAAATGGAATGTGATCTTTCATGTTTTCCCTCTAGTATATCTTTTTTAAAACTTCCATCCAAGGAAGTTATAGAAATTCAGCCACCATATAAATGCGACAAGTGCTGCCGTAACAATTGTATAGTGTATCCGATCCGGGATAGTCCAATATTTTTTCAGCCAGGCGAGTACAGTGAGAGGGATAGCAAAAAGTGTAAGAACCGCCGCGATGACCGGCATAACGAGGAGCCGGATGAGCGGTGGAGGCACGGAAATACTTGTAAAAAACCGCTCAATCAGATCGGTCTGGTTTATCATCATGGATAGAAGGAGTATGAATGATAACATCAGAATAGCGGCAAAACTCGCGATCCACCGAGCGGATCGTTTTAAAACAGGAATATTTCTCCCTTTCAGATTTTGCCGCCTGCCGATAAGAGTCCTTACCGGCCAGATAAAAACCGACAGAAACACGGTCACGCATATTATCTTCACCATGTCGGTAAACCTGGTCGTCGCGTAAAAGGGAATCCGTTTAAAGGGCATGAAGGGGGCATTAGCCAGGTAATAATGCGTGATTTGCCCTTTCGGATTTCTGACAAAAACCTGGTCTCCATGAAATGCCCGGACACCTCTTATGGGCCTGAACGTGTAAGGCTTAACCTCTTTCATCTCTGAGGCACTTTTTCCGAACGAGGCCACTAAAGTGCCGTTCGGAGTAGCTTTCATGTTAATCTGAATAAGGGGGAAAAAGTATTTTTCAATGGTCGATGTGTTGTAAATCATCGACTCGTAAATTCCTTCCAGCGTGGGAATCCGCCTCAGTGTTTCCTTCCTCGAGGGCTTCGGTGCTTCCTCAGCCGAAGCCGGATAGTACCGGTCAAGGAACGCGGCGCGGAGATCGTTCCGCAGAGAAGACCCTCCGGGTGAATTGCACGTCACGAACAGTCCGACCTGTTCCTTCGGGATTATAAATAAGTTGGAATGAAAGAAAACCGTGTCACCGGCGTGGCCGATCAACCGAAGCCCGTGGAGGGGCGTTTCGTAGATGCCGAGACAAATAAAGCTGACACCCGGGGCAGGGCTGAACTGAGGGCTTTGCATTTCCCGCGCTGTTGCTTCACGAAGGATGCGTTTGTTTTCGTATTGTCCAAGTTGCAGCTGGGCTATCATGAACTTTGCCATGTCGGAGGCGGTTGTACTTACCGAGCCGGCGGGAGGCAGCCGTATCAGTTCAAACTCCTGCGGGACGTACCCGTTTTTCCCGTAAACATAGCCGACCGACATATCGGAGGCCAGGCGGTTCGGCAACGGCTGAACAATCGTAGTCCGGTTCATGCCGAGAGGCCGGGTGATCCGTTTTTCCATATATTCTTCAAATGTAATACCGGAAACTTCTTCAACGATAAGGGCGGCAAGACATGTCCCGTAATTGGAATATACCGCGATTTCACCGGGCGGCCTGACACGCGGCGGCCACGTTCTCTTCAAAAAAACCCATAACGGTTCAATATCCGAAGGATCTTTCGAGTAGAGTCGCGGTTCAATATGATCGTCAAAACCGGCGGTATGCGTAATCAAGTGACGCATGGTCACCGGTCGACCGGGGAAGCTATCGGGAATCTTGAGTTTTTGGAGGTACTTGTTTACATCCGCGTCGAGGTCGATTTTGCCTTCCTCAACTTGCTGCATTACTGCTGTCCACGTAAAAAGCTTGGAAATCGACGCGATTCGGAAAAGCGTTTCATCGGCATTAACCGGTTTTTTCGTATCAAGGTTTGCGTACCCGTATCCCCTGGCAAAGATAAGCTTGCCGTCCTTTACTAATGAAACAGAAGATCCGGGTACATGGTGCTTTTCCATCAGCTCAGGCATGAGGTTGTTGAAAAAAGCTTCCACTTCGGCAGTATTTTTAAGGCCTTCCGCGATTGCCTTTGCAGGGGCTTCCGGTTTAGTTCCATCATTTGTCCGGGCAGTGACAGCCTGAGCAAACATGAGAAGGAAAAACGAAAGCACAAAACTTAGCAAATATATTTTTTCTTTACTTGATTTCATTTTTTAGCGAGTTTCCATAGCCAGAGGCTCAGAGCACCGAAGATCAAGAAGGCCAGTGCGCTTGGCCACAAAGGCATCGTATGACCTGCCACCTGTACTTCGGGGCGTATGATAAGGCGCGCCAATTGCGCTGCCGATATCAACCCGAACACGATGCTTGCCACACGTAATCCTGTGATTTTTGAGTTCATAGTTTTTTTCACTGAAAATTTTACTATATTGTTCGCTTTATTCTGATCCGTTGGCCTTGGGCCGATCCAGTTTTTTTAGCTAAGCCGTCGTCTTATCGGCACGCCGGTATTACGTATCCGGCAACTCGTACAAATGAATATCCTGCCGCTTTAGCATCCTGTTCTCCTTGTGCGGTTGCTGTGGTGAAATTATCTCCCCTTTGAGAACTCCAATAAAGTTTTAGCGGTACTGTGCCCGGTTGCTTTTTAGAATATACGTATCCTTCAGTTCTTATGAACTGATATTTAGCTGATATCGCGTCCTTTTCACCCTGTGAAGTTGCTGTTACGAAATTGTCTCCTCGCTGGGAGCTCCAATACAGTTTTAATGGAACAGTACCGGATTGCTGTTTTGAATAAATATAACCTTCAACTCGTATAAAAGGATATCCTGCCGCTTTAGCATCCTGTTCTCCTCGCGCAGTCGCTGTGGTGAAATTATCTCCCCTTTGGGAACTCCAATAAAGCTTTAATGGTACTATTTCTTGGGAAAGTGCGGGACCTGTAATAAAAACCATACATATCAGAATAAAGATTAGCGCAAAAACTCCTTTGCCTTCAGTGTATTTGGCTATTTTTGAAATTCCTTTCGACATTTTATCCTCCTGATCTTTTCGTCTTGATTTAGTCTGAATATTCCGTATTAAGAAGAATTTCAAGACGCTCTATTGTTTTTTCCGTAACTTTCTTATTTTTGGAAAAATAGCGCCGCAAACGTTCAACAAGCTCTTTTTGCTTTTTTTTATCGTCCGAATAATATTCGTGTTCTAATAGCTTTCCTGCCCAAGCCAAATTAGATTCCACTTCTTCATTAATCTTTTCTGAGTCATGACGAACTGCGTCGTTTGGACATACATCATGACAAACCCCGCATCGTATACACTTGTCTTCGTTTATAAAGGCGATGTCCTCTTCCATCGAAATGGCACCAACAGAACATTCATCCACACATATTTGGCATCCCGTACACATTTCTCTATTTATCCAAGGCATTTAATATCCTCCCTCCTGAAACAGGAATATAGGGATAGCTGTCCCTATTTAATAAGCATTGGCAAACAGCCAATTATTAGGCCTTTCTTTTTCAATTTTGGTGCCGTTACCGAAATACACTTGCCGCTTCCTCACTGGCAACCACACGGACACGGAGCGGCTTTTGCATCGGAATTCGCCCTATCCGTCTCCGTCAGTCGTCTATGCCCGGTCTATATCACGAGACGGGTTGAATACGACCAGGACCACGCCGAATGCCGCAAACCCCAAGAGACCAAACATCCACTGGGGGTCGGGGTAGACGTAAAACACCACCCGTATTCCGCTTCCCCACAAAAATAGAAAAAAAGCGGTCATGAAAAGGATCGCCCATTCAGTCATGCGGTTTCCCCGGGCAAACAAGGCATACATACGGGGCAGGATTTTTCTAAAGAGAACGTACAATCCCAATATGATTATCAGTGTTCCCGCGGCAAAGAGAATCCATGGAGAAAGCCCCAGTCCCCGGTTGAAATGGCCGGTGTCACCGCCAGAGGCAAAAGGGCGCATAACGATATAGGCGATCAGTTCCATGAAGTTCGCTATCACGAACCAGTAGATGGTGTGATAAAGCCATTTCTTTTCTTTCATCCATCGCCTTTTCAAAGAAAGAATTCCCAGAGTAACAATTACCGTATGGACAGCGAGAGGGCTCCCGCCGATGATCGCTTCGGCGGCGTGATGACCGGATGGAAAGAGTGTGGAATAATGCACTCCTTCGTCCCAGCCCGTCATCATCAAAGGATTACCCCAGACAATGCCGAGGGGGCTTGGCATGTATCTGAGAAGCCAGGCTGTGGTGCTGTGCGTAAACTCGTGCATTACAACGACAATGGACTGAAGAACGGCGAACGTCATTATCACAATTATTACGTATCCCAATGTTTCTCCTATACGTTCTGAAACAGCCATATCTCTGCCCGTGAAAAATAGGGATAGCTGTCCCTATTTACTTCTAAAAATACATCAGCCAGTATCTGATTAATGTGGATAAAGCTTGAGGTTGCTCAAACATTATATGATGTCCCGCGTCATCGATTATAGCAATTTTAGCGTCCTTAATTGATTTAGTAATATATTCGTGTTCTTCAACTGAAAATATAGGATCGTTTTTGGCAGCTATTACTAAAGTGGGACACTTAATTTTATTTAGAAATTTCTCACTGTTAAAATCATCCAGGTACGATTCCAGATGATTTATAAATACTTGTTCATCAACAAATTCCATGCCTTCTTTTACAAGTTTGATAAATTCATCTTTACCGGAATCCAGATTCGTTGAAACATAATCGAGATATTCTTGTTTAAACTCATCAAAATGACCGTTTTTTATACGTTCCAGAATCTTATATTGCTCTTTTTCAACTTCGGGCAAATCCCTTGCCCATGTTCCGATTAAAGCCAGTTTTGTAATCCTTTCAGGATGCTCCGCGGCTGCTTTAAAACATGCCCATCCTCCCATAGATGCGCCGGCAAGCGCGAATTTACCTTCAGTACAACTTAAAATAGCGTCTACCCATTCCTCCCGATTATTACAATTACTAACATCCGGCACGACAATATTCGCGATATCCGAAAGATGTTTTATTTGAAACTTCCAGAGATATTCGTTTCCGGCTATACAGGGAACCAGGACTAACTTCTGTTTCATTTCAGACCCCTGTTTTTTGTGATGGGACATGTCTTGAACTGAACAGCGAGCGCATTATTCTTCGAATTACTTCGTTCCCCGCAACTTGCTGCGGGGAGCTTCAATAATTCCGAATAAACGAGATGCTTTATGATTTTCATCCATCTTTTTGAATATCTGCATATAGAAATATTGCCCGATATCAGTCAACAGTGTCGGGGTGAAATCTATTGCCTGCCTGAGTTCTTCAGGAGAAAACCTCATTTCGAGAGGGGGACCGAATGGTGTTTCTTCCTTTTTTATTTCCACAATAGCCAGTCTTCCACCAGGCTTAAGCAATCGTTTGACCTCTCTTAAGAATCCTTCCAGCTGTATTTTTGAGAACCCGTGGACGACTGTGGACAGATAGATCAAATCCACGGAAGATCTTGCCAGCTTTGTTTCCTCTGTTATATCTCCGATAATGGGCTCAATATTTGTGCCGGCTGTCTCTGACTTCAGAGCATCTATTAAAATGGTGTCTGGGTCCAAAGCATAAATCTTAGATGTCTTTCCTGCTGATTCGGCGAATTCCTTTGCCATATAGCCGTTGCCGCAACCGGCATCAAGAATCACTTGCCCGTGGCTGATAGATAAACCGGCCAGTATTTGAGCTTTGTCTAAGAGACTTTCAGATGATTTTCCATTGTGGTGATACTTTTGATTTCTGGTCTCCCTGTGTTCTGACATGGTATTTTTTTTATTCAAGTAATATGTCGTCTGTTTCCCGTATTATATCACGGTATGACTGACTTGACATTGAAAATGTACAAAGATATGTTGTCAAGAATCGATACCACATTGAAAAATAGAGAAAAAAGGGACATCTGTCGCTATTTATTCGGAAGAATAGAGAAACACATAGAACCATGACAGTCCCTTAATTTCCCCAAGTTCCGGCCGGGGTTTGAGCGTTTCCCCCCCGCTTTCCACTTCAAATGGTTCATCCAATAGGGGTACCCTTATTCCCGCATCATGGCCGTACCACAATTGGGACATGTCTGCTCGTTGCAGGGAATTCCTGCTTTATGAGCTATTCGTGTCCCACACTTGGGGCAGACACAATCCCCTGCCGGACCTGCTCCAAAACCGCCTCCTTGACCTCTACCGCCCCTTTGTTTCTGGCCGGTGCCGCGCAGACCGCGCCCTGTTCCGGGTCCTTGTCCCTTGGGACCAGTTCCATCTCCTCTCGGCATGATAATTACCTCCTTTTATTCCGCTGTTTTCCTGTGTTTATGTGAATCGTTTCTGATTGAACTGAGCAGCGAGCGCATTATTCTCCGAATTACTTCGTTCCTCGCAGCTTGCTGCGGGGTTAGCGAGCGAATAAAATCAACAAATTTCCTTAACAGTAGGAGATTCCTCGCAGCTCGCTGCGGGGAGATTCAATCTTCCTGTAAAAAAGAGACAGCTATACCTATTTTATCCCGTCTCATCCAATACTTAGTATTTAAGATATGAATACTGTCTTGTTTCCCGGACTTTTCAGCGGTAGTATCCACTACCGACAACCCATCCGAATGGTTTGAACATGAGCACGTATGATCTCTTGGGTTGAATTTTGGTTTGTCCCTTTTTCGGAAACCAGTACTCGGCATACCCGCCGCCGGCTTTGGCTTTTGCCATGAATTCCTTTATATAGAACGTGCCCTGGTGGTCCTTGTCTTCAAGCCGATTCCGTCCTTCCACATCCTTTCGGCCGTACAAAACCACATTGACGCCTTCCGTCGTATCGGCCCAGAAATATCCTTCGGTACCGTATCTAAGTTCCCGCAGAAGGTCGGCACCAAGCTTCTTCGCCTGCTCAAGGGTCAGTTCACCCTTTTGATGTATTGTGTAGATTGCCTGAAGCATACTGACCGCTGTTTCGACCTCACTCTTTATAAGCAGGTCCTGAGCCGACGAATTTTCCAGTTTTCCAGCCGGTGTACCGGCTGGCAGACATAAAAACGCCGCACTCAAAAGAAAAACAAACACTATTATCAATGTCCTTTTCATACTTTCTCCCCTTATATTGTTGAGTTGTTAAATGCACAACGGGCGAGATGAGCTTCGCCGCGAAACGTCGACCTAAAAGCCGGATAAGACGCGGCTATCGACCGTCGCCTGCATCCGGCTTGTTGGGCGGTGATTACTTCGTATAATTTACTTCATCTTCTTGATTTCTTCTTCTACCTCTTCTGCTCCCTCCGCATAGAACTTCTCTTCATCCGGAGCAAGCTCACGGAGCAATCGAAGAAACTCACCGGCATGAACGCGTTCTTCATCGGCTATATCTTTGAGCACTTCGATTGCGAGTTTGTTGTCCGTTGACTCCGCAAGCTGCATGTACAATTGAATTGCTTCATACTCTGCGGCCACCATGAATCGAATTGCCCTGATAAGTTCCGCATCCGTTAGCTTCCTATCCTTTGCCAATCCTGAAAAAGGTGTTCCAAATTCTGGCATGTCAGTTCTCCTTTCTTGATTCTTTTCGGGCTTCCACCCGGCGGGCGCGAGATAAACCGCACCTCGCGCGCAGTTAATAGAAAATTTGTTTTTTGTGACACGAGCACGGGGCTAAGCTGCGAAGCACCGACCTAACATATATTATGTCGCCTATTTACCGTATTATATCACGGCATATGTTACATCATGAAATACTTTAATGGCTTGCGGCAGTATAGAAAGCGGCTGATGTTTGTGACGGGTACGAGATCAGGAGAGGAGCCGTTGTTAAGAGAGAAGAGAATCAGATATCGTTCGCAGCGTGATTCTGCTTGATCTTCCCGCACGTCATATGTAATGTTCCTTACATTTATTTGTCGATTATGTCAATGACAACAAAAAAACTGCGTTCCGGGGAGGTTTTAAAAAATGGGCTGTGGGTCTGTTGAAAAACCTTATCATACATCTCTTCATTTCAAAAGGGCGTATCAAG
>CAZZBF010000060.1:0-12150 GCA_964652795.1 uncultured Syntrophales bacterium
GCGGGGAGATTCAATTACTTTGTTCACCGCAACTTGTTGCGGAGAGCTTCAATTTTGCTGGAATTCGGGATCGATAAACAGAAAAAATGTGAAAAGGAAAACCTTAAGAAAGGAGGTGTAACTGTCTAATATTGGTTTCAATGGCCTTAGTCACATAAGTATTTCAATTTATTATTGAAAGGAGAGAACAAATGAAAAAATGTGGCGCTATCCTTTTTGCTTTAGTTATGCTGGTCGGTTTGACTTTTACATCGGCCGCGGTGGCCGGGTATCCTGATAAGCCGATCAACTATGTTATTTGTTTTAATCCCGGGGGCGAATCCGATATAACAGCACGAATCCAGCAGCAGTCGCTTGAGAAGGTTCTCGGCGTGCCGATTGTCATGGTGTATAAAAAGGGTGGTGGAGGTGCTGTAGGCTGGTCCGAATTGATGCGAACGAAGCCGGACGGATATACCATCTATGGCACGAATTTACCCCATACTATTGTGCAGCCCATGACTAGGGGAAACGCGGGATATGAAACGAAAAAGATAAACAATGTATACATGTTTGAGTTTACACCCAATGTTCTGGCGGTTACAACGGACAGCGAGATCAAGACGGTTAAGGATTTCGTCGAATACGCCAAAAAGAACCCCGGAGTCAGTGTGGGAGGCAGTGGTCAGCCGTCGGCAAACAGTCTTGGTTGTGAGGCCTTTGCCAAAGTTGCCGGTCTCAAGCTGACATACATATCTTTTACCGGTTCAGGAGCGGCCGTTCCAGCCCTTCTGGGAGGCCATGTTAAGGCATTGATGACGTACACATCCATGGCAGCCCAATATCCGGAAAAGATGCGGGCTCTGGCTGTCGCCGCGGACAAGAGGGCCAAAGCGCTGCCCGATGTCCCGACTTTTAAGGAACTGGGCTATGATTACGTCGAGGGAGCATATCGGGGAGTTGCTGTTCCGCCCAAGACACCTAAAGAGGTTCGCAAGGTTCTTGAAAAGGCGTTCGAGAAAGTTAACTATGATCCCGTTGTAATTAAGAAAATGGAGGATCTCGGGTTCATTATGGAATATTACGGTGAAGACGCATCGGAAAAATTGGTTGCCAGATTATCGAAGTACTACAAACAGCTTTTGAAGGATTTAGGTTTGCTGAAGTAATGATTGTTTCAGGGGAGTCAAAACGTGATTGAGGCCATTTCAGCTTCGTTTGGACACATCTTTACGGTCAAAGTAGTTCTTATGATCGTCGCCGGTCTTTTCGGCGGTCTTATCGCAGGGGCATTACCGGGGCTGACCGCCACTATGGCGGTCGCCCTTCTTGTCCCCTTTACCTTTACAATGAATCCCACGGAGGGTTTGATCGTTCTTGGGGCTATCTATATGGCCTGCATTTACGGAGGTGCCTTTTCGGCGATTCTCGTGAATACGCCAGGTACTCCGTCATCGATCGGAACCACATTCGATGGATTTCCCATGGCCAAGAAAGGAGAAGGAGAACGAGCGGTTCTTACCGCGACTTTCGCTTCAGCCTATGGGGGGATTATCGGTGTATTTTTTCTGCTATTCCTTTCACCTCCGCTGGCAGGGGTAGCACTGAAATTCGGTCCTCCCGAGTACTTCTGGATGGCCGTTTTTGGAATTACAATTATATCCTCACTCGCCTCAAAAAATGTCCTTAAAGGATTTATCGGAGGGGCCATCGGAGTTCTCATAAGTACAATCGGAATTGCTCCAATAGGCGGAGACGTCCGATGCACGTTAGGTTATCACCAATTGCAGGGAGGCATTGAACTGATTGTGGCGCTCATCGGGTTTTTCTGCATACCGGAAGCTCTTACCATGATCGAAAACAGAACTAAAATATTTCACCTGACGGAAACGAAACGGCAAACCGGTATTATTTTCAAAACATTTAAGGACGTAATGAAAAAGCAGGGGAATCTCCTGCGATCATCGATAGTGGGAACCATTGTCGGTATTCTTCCTGGAGCAGGTGGGAGTGTTGCAAACCTTGTGGCTTATAATGAGGCTGTCAGAGTTTCAAAGACGCCGGAAAAATTCGGCACCGGTATCGCTGACGGTATTATTGCCACAGAGGCTTCAAACAATGCCGTGGTGGGAGGCGGGATGATACCACTGGTGACACTTGGCATCCCGGGGGCACCCCCGGATGCGGTACTTTACGGTGTTTTATTGCTGCACGGACTCAGACCGGGGCCGGAATTGTTTACGATGCATTCCGATGTGGTGTATACCTTTATCATGTCTCTGTTCGTGTCCACGATTCTTATGATCCCAGTGGGTATTATGGCGGGAAGGCTTCTGCATAAAACCGTTGTCCGTCTTCCTATTCGCTTTCTCGCTCCTATTATATTTTTTCTCACGGTTATAGGTTCGTATTCAATCCGTAATAATGTTACCGACATCTTTATCATGCTGACACTGGGAATAATCGGTTACATAATGAAACGCCTGGATTTTCATCCCGGTCCGATAACGCTCGGTTTGATCCTCGGCCCTATCGGAGAAATGGGATTTGTGCAGGCCCTTCTGATGGGACAGGTTTTACCGAACAAATGGATGATCTTTTTCGACAGGCCACTGTCTTGGGTTTTGATCGTCATGTCTGTTTTTTCACTTGGCTGGCCTCTGTTTATGAAGCAGTTTGGCAAGAGGTGGCAGATAAAGGAGATGTCATAAGATGAAGGCTGATCGAATTGTGTCCGTTATATTTATACTGGTAGCAATTGCTTTCTGGTCTCAAACCTTTGGGTTGCAGTACAATTGTTCAATCTTCCCGCATTTTATACTGATATTCCTTGCTTTGTTATCAGCAATCATGTTTGCGCAGACGTTCTTCGCAAAAGATGTTAAGAGAGAACGTCTCTCAGGGAAAGATTTAAAATATATAATAATATCAATTATCATCGTTTTCTTATGGATATATATATTAGATTTTCTCGGCTTTATAGTGTCAAGCGTTATATGTTTATCCATACTAACTATTATGCTTGACCTCAAGCGGCCAACCCCCGTCAAAGTTCTTTCATCTGTTGCCATTTATACTCTTATGGTTTTCATTTTCTGGTTAATTTTCCACAGTTTTTTACTGGTTCCCCTGCCCACCGGATACTTTATCTGATAATGGAAAATAGAGTAATAAGCAAGGCCAATCACCATTTAGTTCACGAATAAAACTTGAATATTAAGCCGGTTGAGGCTTTTTTGTAGAAACTACTTGAAGTAATGTCGCAGTTTGCATATAAAAGAGCCGCAATGGTTTACCTTAATGGAGTTGTCGTCAGACAAGGAGCGAACTGGACTTCGGGTGCGTTGTTCCTCGAATTACTTAGTTGCTGTGGCAAACTGCAGGAAGCTTCAATTACTTGTTCTGCAGGGTGGGGGCAGGGACTTGTTTTCTGATATAAGTTAGTTTTGGCGCAACATAATCTTATTGCTAAACTTTGATGTTTTTAGTATATTAAAGTATTTAAAAGAGGTTCTTGGGGCTTAATATCCTGAACAGAAATTTAAATAATTATAAAAAATAAAATGCTTCTTTCAATCAACAGTGATAATCCGCAGCTTCGGTTGATCAGAAAAGCTGTGCAGGTATTAGAGGATGGAGGAATAATAATTTATCCTACCGACACGGTATATGGTATCGGGTGCAACCTTTTTAATAAAAAGGGAATCGAGAAGATTTATGAAATTAAAAGAAGAAACATGAAAAAACCCTTTAGTTTTATCTGCGCGGACTTAAAGGATATTAGCCGTTACGCAAAAGTATCAAACTATGCGTACAAAACGATGAAGCGCCTGTTGCCTGGTCCGTATACTTTCATACTCGAAGCATCGAGACTAGTCCCGAAAATCCTGCTACCAAAGAGAAAAACAACAGGAATCAGGGTTCCTGATAATCAGATATGTCTTTATCTTGCCGGGGAATTAGGTCACCCTATTATAAGCACGAGCGCGACTATGGAAGATGGCGAAATATTGGGTGATCCATACGAGATTGAGAAAAAACTCGGCCATTGCGTGGATTTGATTATTGATGGGGGTATTCTGGGTGCGGAACAATCCAGCATAGTAACTCTGGTTGATGATACTCCTAAAGTTATCAGGATCGGCAAGGGCAATGTGAACGATTTTATATAAGCGAGAAGAAAAGGATTAGTTATGACAAAGAAAATGCTGATAAATGCTATTGATGAAGAACAGAGCCGTATGGCTATTGTTGATTCCGATGGCAAGCTGGCTGAATATAATATTCAGATGTCTATTAAAGAACGGACAACCGGAAATATCTACAAAGGGATTGTCGTCAAGGTAGAGCGAGGTCTACAGGCGGCTTTTGTGGATTACGGGGGCAGCAGAAACGGTTTTCTCCCGTTGCATGATGTAAGCTCAAAGTACCTGACAGAAGAGAAGAAAGACGCACCGGAACGTAAACCCGTACTCAAAGTCGGCCAAGAGTTGCTGGTGCAGGTGCAGAGGGAAGAGACTGAACGGAAAGGGGCGATGCTTACCACCTTCATATCACTGGCGGGACGGTATATTGTCTTGATGCCCGACAAGCAGAGTGGAGGTATATCTCGAAAAATTGAAGATGAGGAAGATCGTAAAAAACTGAAGGAATTGATGGATCAGATAAACAAAGATGAGAAAGTCGGATATATCGTCCGTACTGCGGGGATACACAGGAAAAAAAGAGAGCTTTCAAGCGACTACCACCGACTTCTCAGATTATTTAATAACTTACAGGAAAAGGCCAAAAAAGTTCGCGCGCCGGCACTAATTTATCAGGAGAGCGACTTCGGAGTGCGCTCGCTGCGGGATTATTTTAACCCTGATATCAGCGAAATACGGGTCGACGATATTGAAACTTTCAGAAAAATGAAAGATTACTGCAAGATCGTTTCTCCGAGAAATATAAAAATAATCAAGCATTACAACGAAAAGACTCCGATCTTCAACAAATATGAACTCGAGGATCAGATAGCGGCAATCTACAGGGAGCGTGTAGCCCTCAAATCAGGTGGATCTATTGTTATAAATCCTACGGAGGCAATGATAACAATAGATGTCAATTCAGGGCGCTCTTTAAACAAAAAAAATATTGAGCAAACTGCCTTCCAGACCAATCTCGAAGCGGCCGAGGAGATAGCCAGGCAGCTCAGATTGAGAGATCTGGGGGGGCTGATTGTAATAGATTTCATAGATATGATGGACAGCAAGCATAACGCGGCGGTTGAAAGGACATTTAAAGAGGCCCTTAGCGTTGATAGGTCAAGGATACAACTTTCAAAAATATCCAAGTTCGGACTCCTTGAGTTGTCAAGGCAGAAAAAACAGTCGACAATACAGGAAATCAGCTATACTACCTGTCCCCACTGCAAAGGGAGCGGGTTGAGACCATCTTTGGAATATACGGCAATCAGTGTTTTCAGAAAGATTAAATCAGAGGCTGTGAAGGGAGATTTTTCTGCGATTAGAATCATCCTTCCGTATGAAGTGGCAGATTATTTGCTGAATCAGAAGAGAGTTGAGATCGGTAAGTTTGAGAGTTTTTACGACACGGCCATTCATATATCGGGAAGCCCGGATATAGGATGGGGAAAGTCAAAATTTGAATTTGTCAAAAAAGAAGAGGTTCCGGAAGGACTGCCAATAGATGAAACCCAATCTAAAATAAAGTTACGCGGGGGTGAAGGGACATCGGAGTTCAGGAAACAGGGATACTTTCACGCAAAGCGCGAACCGGCTATAAAAAAAGATAAAGGCCGAGAAGAAAATCACGTTTCGGTTGACAAAAAAGATGTCCCCGAAAATTCAGACAAAAAAGAAGGCGATCGATTAAAAATACTAAGTAAAATCGTTAATATATTTAAAAGCTGATCCCTGAACTGAACGGCGAACGCACTCACCGCTGCCTGTATGCGTGCAGCGCACAAACAGACTTGCGGCGGGGTTAGCGAGAGCATAAAAATAACAATCTTCCTTAACAATCGGAAATTATTCTTCAAATTATTTCGTTCCCCGTAATTTGTTGCGGGGAGCTTCAATCCTGTAGACCATAATTAATGCACTTTGCGAGTTTGTCATAAATTACATTTTTCCTAATTCTTTGGAGCGGAGGGTTGCCTCTTCTACCGCGGACATAAGGGTTGCCCTTAGTTTGCCCTCTTCAATTGCCTTTATTCCCGCAATAGTTGTGCCTGCCGGAGAAGTAACCATATCCTTCAATTCTGCCGGGTGTTTATCTCCTTTAAGGTAGAGTTTTGCGGCGCCGAGAAGAGTCTGCGCCGACAGAGTCAGGGCGATATCCCTGCTCAAACCCATTTTAACACCGGCGTCTGATAGCGCTTCAATAATTACGAACGCATAAGCGGGACCACTTCCACTTAGCCCTGTTACCGCGTCCATAAGGTCTTCCTTTATGATGACCGAAATCCCCACAGAACTGAAAATATGACGAGCCAGGGCAAGATCATCTTCACTTGCATTATTCCCAAGCGCGAGTGCCGTGGCCCCTTCACCGACCAATGCCGGTGTATTGGGCATAGCCCTGATTATCCGTACATTTTTTTTGCAATATTTTTCTATGAATCCTATGGTTATACCGGCTGCGATTGATATAAGCAGTTTGTTTTTATCGATGATATCGGATATGCCTTCAAGAACATCCGCCATATTCTGGGGTTTTACCGCAAGAATAACAATATCCGCGTTTTTTATCGCTTTTTTGTTGTCTGATGTTACCTTGACCCAGTACTTTTCTTCAAGATACCCCAACCTTTCTTGGATGATATCAGAAACCGTTATACTTTCGGGGGAAATCAGGTCGCCTGAAATAATGCCGCTGGTGAGAACTTCTCCCATTTTCCCGCCGCCTATAATGCTTATTTTCTTGCCTTTCAACATTTTGCTTTGTTCCCTCCTATGGATACCTTTTGAAATGGAATTATAGAATAATAAACTGCTTATTGCCAATGATAAATTAAAAACAGTCAATTTGCAAATTGCACTACATATTTGATTATGATAAGTATCCATAAAACAGGCTGATTAAGGAGAAAACATGTTTATACTGGGAAATCTTTTAGAAGCATTCGCCAAGATTCTTTATATGGGGCTCACTCTCTATATGTGGGTAATAATAATCAGGGCGGTTATCTCATGGGTTAACCCCGATCCTTATAATCCTATCATAAGGTTCCTTTACCAGGCCACAGAACCTGTCCTGTCCCCGATCAGGAGATGGATCCCTTTGAGGGGCATAGGAATAGATATTTCCCCTATTATTGTTATCATGGTTATTTATTTCTTAAGCACGTTTCTGGTTCAGAGTATTCTGGATATAGCCGCTTATTTAAAAATGTAAAATTAAAAACCTGCCGAGACCATACCAATTATGTTAACGATTAAGGAAACTGAAGACGGTATTGTCTTCAACATCAAAGTTATACCAAGATCATCAATATGTGAGCTGGTAGAAATTCGGGAAGATGCTCTTAAAATAAAAATTACAGCCCCGCCTGTCGAGGGAAAGGCTAATGAAGAATGTATAAAATTCATTGCTAAAAAACTCGGTATTAGAAAATCCCGGGTTGATATTATTGCCGGACACAAATCGAAGAAAAAAACCATCGCCGTATCAGGATTAACGCGTTCTGAGTTCAAAACCCAAATTGAATCCCTGAATTCGTGACTTAGAACCGGAACTCAAATTTGCCATGCACAGAGAAACGGAAAATAAGCGGGTCGCCAAAGCAGCGGGGGTTGTGGGTCTGGCAACTCTTCTCAGCAGGATATTCGGCTTTATCAGAGACATGGTAGTTGCCGGGTTTTTCGGAGCCGGTTTGGCTACGGACGCTTTCTTTGTTGCTTTCAGAATACCGAATCTCTTAAGACGTCTTTTCGCCGAAGGGTCCCTGACTATATCCTTTATTCCCGTCTTTAGCGAATACCTGAAAAAAAAATCGAAGGAAGACGCGTTAGGACTTGCCAATGCGGCATTTACCCTCCTTTCCATTATACTTGTTATGGTCTCGCTGGCCGGCATCCTCTTTTCCCCTCTGATTGTTAAGATAATAGCGCCGGGGTTTTCCGGTGTACCCGACAAGTATGAATTGACGGTATTTCTTACCCGGCTCATGTTTCCCTACATTTTCTTTATCTCTCTGGTTGCGCTCTGTATGGGGATTCTCAATTCCCTCAGGCATTTTGCCGCTCCGGCCCTTGCTCCGGTCGTCCTCAACATTTCTATCATAGGTTCAGCTGTTCTGCTCCGTAATCTGTTTCAGGAACCGATAATATCGCTTGCCATCGGTGTAATGATCGGGGGTGTTCTTCAGCTTGCCATGCAGTTTCCTTTTTTAGCAAAAGTGGGGGCGAAACTTAGTCTCAGTTTTGATTTTAAACACCCCGGTATTAAAAGAATAGAAACGCTAATGCTCCCCGCTGTGTTCGGGGCAGCGGTCTATCAGCTCAACATATTCATAAGTACCCTCCTTGCCTCCCTTCTTCCCGGCGGGAGCGTATCATATCTCTACTATGCAGACAGAATCGTGCAGCTTCCTCTCGGCGTTTTCGCCATAGCCGTGGGGACGGCATCGCTTCCCAGTCTGTCGGAACAGGCCACAAGCGGTGACCTCAAAGAAATGAAGAAAACCATTTCATTTTCGCTGAGGCTGATTTTATTTATAACCATACCGGCAATGATTGCTATGATCGCGCTCCGCGTTCCGATAATATCGGTTCTTTTCCAGAGAGGAGAATTTGATTATCAGTCAACAATCCTCACGGCGCAGGCACTGCTCTATTATGCCGTAGGCCTCTGGGCATTTTCGGCAATCAGGGTGGTTGTTTCGGCGTTCTATTCATTACAGGACACAAAAACCCCTGTGAAGGTCGCAATTATAGCTCTGATCGTGAATATTATCTTAAGCGTTATATTGATGCATCCCATGAAACACGGAGGATTGGCACTTGCTACTTCCATTGCGTCTGCCGTAAATATTATAATATTATTTTTTGTCCTCGAAAGGAGGATAGGACGGTTTGTAGACGAAGAATTCAGAAGTTCTGTCTTTAAAACTGTCTTGGCTTCCCTGGCAATGTGGGGGACAATAGCCCTTGTCAATTATCTTCTTCCATGGAATAATGAAGGGACATTTAACGAAAGGTTTTTGATGCTGATATCGGGAATGGCGGTAGGGTTGATAACGTTTTTAATCTTTTCCTTTATTTTGAAAAGCACTGAGATTATAAAAATTTTTGAAATCTTAAAGAGCAGAATATATAGTAATAAGTGACAATCTGCGGATAGTAAGAAAGGTCAATAATGGCGGCAAAAAACTATTATAAAATACTGGGTGTCAGTAAAGATGCCGGAGAAAAAGAAATAAAAAAAGCATACAGGAATCTTGCCCTGAAATACCACCCTGACAGAAACCCGGGAGACAGTGAGGCGGAAGATCGTTTTAAGGATATCGCTGAAGCCTACGGTGTGCTTATGGACAAGGGAAAAAGAAGACAGTATGAACAGTTTTACCGTGAAGATGCCCGTTATGGTTATACCGGTACCGGTAGAGGCTTTTATTATAATCAGGAAGACATTTTCAGGGAAATGTTCAATAATCCCCGAACAAAAGATATGTTCAGCGAACTGCAGAAAGAATTTCAAAGGCAGGGAGTCAGGTTTGATGAAAATTTCTTTAATGAGGTTTTTTTCAGAGGCCGTGGAATTTTCTTTTTCACTGGACCGGGCGGAACTAAAATTCATACGTTTGGAAACAGTGTACCCGGGTACATGGATGAGAGAATGCGTACGAAAGTACAGCCCACAGGTGTTTTTGATAATATCCTCAAAAAGGTAGGCAACTTTGTATCGAAAAAACTTTCGGGTTCTGCTCCTCACAAGATTTCAACGATTGCGGGGAAAGAGAAAGGGAAAGATATAAATTATAATATTACTCTTTCTAAAATGGAAGCATCGACAGGGAAAGAGATCGTAATATCTTACAAAAGAGATAACGGCAAGACGGAAAAGTTATCCGTCAAGGTACCTCCTGGTGTTAAAAACGGTACAAGATTGAAGCTCAGGGGGAAGGGTCTTCCCGACATCGGGGGAGGTTCCTCAGGAGATCTTTATTTAACTGTCAGGCTTCGTTAGAATCAATGGGTAAGATTTTCAGGCCGGAAGGCAGATAAGCTTATAAAAAAATTGACTTCATGAGGGCAAAATGGTAGGGGAAAATCCCTTCCGTTGAGAATACGAGAGTAAAAAATTACGGATGTATTAAGATTGACAAGTTTGCAAAAAGTCTTTTCGGAGCGAATCGAAGCATTTTGGGAAAAAGATGCTGGTAGTATCCGGCGTTGAGAAAATCTAACTGTTTGAGTGCGTAAGCACGAATTTTAGATTTTTAGCCGGGTAACAACAGCATCCCCAAAATGGTTCTGAGCGAAGAAAACTGACTTTTTGTGAGTGCATCAACAGTGATAACAGAGGAAGGCTAAGCGATGCTTGATATTAAATTTTTAAGGCAGAATATCGATTTTGTTCGAAAAAAAATGCTGGAAAGGGATGTAGATGTTGACTTAGATGGTTTTACCGATCTTGATACAAGGAGAAGAGATATTCTGCAGGAAGTTGAAACGTTGAGGAGTGAGAGAAACAGGGTTTCAAAGGAAATAGGCTATAAAAAGAAGAACGGAGAAGACGCGTCGGAACTCGTGAGTAGGATGAGCGAAGTTTCAGCCAGGATAAAAGAACTTGACGAATCCCTCAAGGAGACCGAGGAAAATCTCAGTAATCTGATGATGATAATTCCGAATGTTCAGCATGAATCTGTTCCGTATGGAACAGGTGATGAAGATAATCCGGTTGTGAGGGAGTGGGGAGAAAAACCCGTATTCGATTTTGAACCGAAACCTCACTGGGAAATAGGGGAGAGTCTCGGTATTCTCGATTTTGCGAGAGGTGCCAGCATCACAGGGGCGAGGTTTACGCTCTATCGAGGTTTAGGAGCGACCCTGGAACGGGCTTTGATAAATTTTATGCTTGACCTTCATACCTCCGAGCATGACTACACCGAAGTTCTGACACCCTTTATGGTGAACAAGGCGAGTATGACGGGGACAGGACAGCTTCCCAAATTCGCCGAGGATCTTTTTAAGATAGAAGGAATGGAATATTATCTCATTCCCACAGCCGAAGTACCCGTGACCAATATATACAGGGAAGAGATTTTGAACGAGAAGGATCTCCCATGTTACTTTGTCGCCTATTCGCCCTGTTTCCGAAGTGAAGCGGGTTCCCATGGAAAGGACACAAGGGGACTTGTAAGACAGCACCAGTTCAATAAAGTCGAGCTGGTAAAGTTCACAACACCGGAGATATCTTACGATGAACTGGAAAAGCTGACTCTCAACGCGGAAGAAATACTGAAAAGGCTCAACATCCATTTCAGGACGGTCAATCTTTGTACCGGGGATTTGGGCTTTTCATCTGCCAAGACGTACGATCTGGAGGCATGGCTCCCCGGGCACGCTGCGTATAGAGAAATTTCATCGTGCAGTAATTTTGAAGATTTTCAGGCCCGGCGGGCAAATATCAGATTCCGCCGCGAGGAGAGCGGGAAACTGGAGTTTGTGCACACCTTAAACGGTTCCGGGCTTGCTGTTGGAAGAACCCTGGTAGCGATCCTGGAGAACTATCAACAAAAAGATGGAAGCGTTATGGTTCCCGAGGTGCTCAAACCCTACATGAAGGGAGTTGACAGGATCCTTCCCATACGATAGTAGTAACACCGACGGAGGGATGGCCGAGTGGTCGAAGGCGGCGGTCTTGAAAACCGTTAACCGAAAGGTTCGCGGGTTCGAATCCTGCTCCCTCCGCCATGAAATTAAAATAATAACAGATTGAGTTAAGAACAGCAAAACCCGGTAAAAATTTGTTTTATAGATAAAAGTAACGGAGAGATGGCTGAGTGGCTGAAAGCGATCGCCTGCTAAGCGATTGTACGCCTCAAAAGGTGTACCGGGGGTTCGAATCCCCCTCTCTCCGCCATTTTTTGATATTTGCGTGCGCCCATAGCTCAGCTGGATAGAGCGTCGGACTACGAATCCGAAGGTCGAAGGTTCGAATCCT
>CAZZBF010000061.1:0-12064 GCA_964652795.1 uncultured Syntrophales bacterium
GTGCGTAATCCGGTCATGATAGTTTTTGTATTTTTGCTTTTCCAAAAAGTTTACCATAACTTTTTCTTTTATGAAACACCAAATTACGGACGTTATGTGTTTGTTGATTTCAAATCCTTTCTATCTTATAATGTGCCGCATTAAGATCAAACATTTAAGTTGATCTTATGTGGGGGTATACAATATTATGATCCGCATTTCAGGCGGTCAATTAGCCAAATTCGAAACCTTATTGGAGAAAGAATGGCTGGAAACAAATGGCCTCGGCGGGTATGCCTCAAGCACCCTTCTAAATTGCCATTCCAGAAAATACCACGGGCTTATGGTTGCGAACCTTGATAATCCCGGCGGAAGATTTGTGCTACTTTCAAAATGTGAAGATTCTGTCCGGTTTTGTGACAATGAACTTTTTTTATCCGTTCATAAGTACCCTATGGCTTATTATCCTCACGAGGGGCATTTTTTGAGTTACTTTATTTTCGATCTGTATCCCCGATTTATCTATCAGCTTGGCGAAGTCATTCTTGAAAAAGAATTGATGTTTGTTCATGAAGAGAACACATTGCTCATGCGCTATCATGTAAGAGAGGCGTCTTGTCCAATCAGGCTTATTGTAAAACCGCTGCTGGCATATAGAGATGTTCATGAACTTACTCGTGAGAATTTGTTCCTGCGGCAGCGTGTAGAAGAAATAGCAAATGGTTTTTTGATTTCCCCCTATGAAGGCATGCCTGATTTATATATTCAGACAAACATAAAAAGCCAGTTTTATCCGGCTTCCCAATGGTACAGGAATTTTGAGTATCTTAAAGAGAGAGACAGGGGGTTTTCTTATCATGAAGATCTGTTCATGCCCGGTATGTTTGAGTGCGATATACCTCCCGGAGGTGAAATACTGTTTTACGTATCTTTAAATGAGAACAATAGAAAAATTGCGAGCCTCTGGAAAAAGGAAACGGTCAGGAGAGTGAAGCTTCGGGAAACCATATGTCAAAACTATGAAGCTTCGGAGAGTTTCAAGACAAGACTTCATACGTCTGCGGGGGATTTTATAATACGGAATCGAAAAAACAAGCTTTCAATTATTGCCGGCTACCACTGGTTTTATGAGTGGGGGAGAGACGCGCTTATCAGCCTGCCCGGGCTGACCTTTTACACAAACAGAATAACCGAAGGCGTCGAAATACTGAAAAACCTGGCGGAGCTTAGAAAAGACGGGCTCATTCCGAACAATGTATCTGAAAAAAATCAAAAGAACGCGTATAATTCTGCTGATTCGTCTCTCTGGTACTACTGGTGTGTCCAGGAATTATTGAAGGTGAAGGGCGATCTCAGTTTCATAATGAAAGAATTTTGGCCTGTGCTGATTGATATCGCTTCGCATTATTATTTCGGCACATCGAAGCATATCCGCGTGTTGGACAACGGTTTGCTGAGCGTTGGCGATTCGTCAACGCAGTTAACCTGGATGGACGCAACGGCAAATGGTGTTCCGGTAACTCCTCGCCACGGCTGTCCTGTCGAAATTAACGCCCTGTGGTTCAATGCCATGAGCTTTGTTCAAAAACTTGCCCTTGAATTTGAAAGGGATGTGCCCTTTGATATTGACGGCTTGATCAAAAAGATAAAGGAATCCTTTGAACTTAATTTCTGGATTCAGAACAAACAGTATCTTGCCGATATATATATATCAGATAGCGATGACAGGGATGAATCTCTCCGTCCGAATCAGTTGTTTGCCGTTTCTTTACCATTCAGTGCCATAACTGACCGTGAGAGGGCAGCCAGTATCGTGCGAACGGTTTCAGAAGAACTGCTGACCCCCTATGGTCTCAGAACCCTGTCACCCGATGATTCACGATATAAAGGAAAATATTCGGGGTCTCCCGTGCAGCGCGATTCCGCGTACCATCAGGGGACGGTCTGGCCTTGGCTTTTAGGTCATTACGGGGAAGCTTTACTCAAAACTGAAGAAAACAGAGAATCAGCCAGAGAAAAACTGGGCTTTATTGTCGCGAACATGGAAAGGCATCTCTGTGAAGCGGGCCTCGGGCATATTTCCGAAATATTCAGCGGAGATTATCCCCATGAACCATGCGGCTGTATCGCGCAAGCATGGAGTATTGCCGAAATTATACGGTTAAGAACCTTGATAGGGTCTTGAGATGAAAGTACTCATGTTTGGATGGGAGTTTCCTCCCTTCATAAGTGGCGGATTGGGTACCGCCTGTTTTGGACTGACACAGGGATTGTCTCAGAAGGGAATCCAAACAATTTTTGTGGTGCCCAGAATGAAGGGCGGGAGGGAAACATCTCATGTCCATCTAATTGACGGAACCGATATCCATCTTGGTTATGAGTCGGACAACAAGAGAAAGAAATTGAGTGTTAAACCGGTCGATTTTTTCTTGATTCCCTATATGAGTGAGGAGTCATACAAAAAAGCCCTTGAAGAGGCAACGGAAGATATAGGAGAAAACCGGGAAACTGCAGAATCCGCATCATGGGAACATTATGGGCCCGATATATATTCTGAGGTATTTAGATATGAACAGGTTGCCAGAGTCATCGCACGGCAGGAAGACTTTGACGTTATTCATGTGCATGATTGGATGACCATTCCCGCGGGAATAGAAGCAAGGAATGTTGCAGGAAAGCCGCTTATAATACATATCCACGCACTTGAGTCTGACAGGAGCGCGATGCGATTGAACGAGCGGATTTTCGGCATAGAACGTCTTGGTATGATGGAAGCGGACCATGTCATTGCGGTAAGTCATTATACGAAGAAAAAAATTGTCGACCAATACCGCATACCGTACGACAAGATATCGGTGATTCATAATGCTGTGTCACGCTCCGAATCACATCAGAGATATCAAGTCAAAAAAGATCCTTCAAGGAAATATGTCCTTTTTTTGGGAAGAATAACTTTTCAGAAAGGACCGGATTATTTTCTTGAAGCTGCGCGGAAGATCCTGTCGAAGAATTCAGATATTCATTTTATTATGGCAGGATCGGGAGATATGATGCAGCGCGTCAAAGAAAAAGTGATTCAACTGAAAATAGAAGATAAAATTTATTTTACGGGATTTCTGAGGGATATCGATGTTGAAAAGGCTTATGTCATGAGTGACCTGTATGTCATGCCCAGTGTTTCTGAGCCCTTTGGTATAACTGCTCTGGAAGCGATCATGTATGATGTGCCTGTCATCGTATCGAAACAGTCGGGAGTAACCGAAGTCATTAGGAATTGTCCGAGGGTTGATTTCTGGAATACGGATGAGCTGGCGGAAAAGATTGTTGAAATACTTGAGAACGATACTCTCCGGGATGAAATAGTCCGGCACTGCAGGGAGGAACTCAAAGATGTCAACTGGAAAATTGCGGCTGAAAAAATTATAAATGTTTATCAGCAATTAATGCTATAATATCAATATTTGACTGTTAAGGAGCTGTGAAAAATATGAACGAAGCTTATTCAGCGAATCACCTTTTCGAAGTGAGCTGGGAAGTCTGCAATAAGGTGGGGGGAATTTATACCGTCCTGAAAACGAAGGCCGAGTATGCCGTCAACTATTTTGGCGGCAATTATATCCTGATTGGGCCTGATGTTGGAAATAATCCGGACTTTGAAGAGTCCGATGATTTTATGTGGAGTAAGGTAAGAGAAGAAGTAAACCAGAGAAATCTAAAATGCCGCTGTGGACGCTGGAATACAGCCGGTAATCCTTACGTCATTCTTGTCAATCATAACAACAAATATCAAGTTGATAAGCTTCTGTTTCAATTGTGGCAGGATTATGGTGTGGATTCGAGGACGGGAGAGTGGGACTACATAGAGCCGGTGTTGTTCAGTTCCGCCGCCGGAGAAGTTATCCAGATTCTGTATCAACTGACCGTTACGGAAGGTGAAACGGCAGTCGCGCAGTTTCATGAATGGATGAGCAGTGCAGGAATGCTTTACGTAAAGAAAAATGTTCCGGCAATTGCCACCGTATTGACAACACATGCCACGATGCTCGGAAGATCCCTTGCGGGGAGCGGTGTCGATATTTACACGAATATAGATGATATACCACCCCAGGAGATGGCGGCAAAGATGAATATTACAGCCAAGCACTCCATGGAAACCGTATCCGCACGTGAAGCCGATTGTTTTACTACGGTTAGCGATATAACGGCGCGCGAAGCCGGTCACTTTTTGCAGTGCAAACCCCACATGGTTCTTCCCAACGGCATTAATATTAAAAATATTCCGGACTTTAGTGAAAAAACGGAAATAGTACATGAACGGCGTCGAATATTGCTCGGATTCGCGTCGAAATTTCTCAAGGAGGAAATGAACCCGGAAGACACAAAAATATTAATGATATCAGGCCGATATGAATTCAGAAACAAGGGAATTGATTTGTTTCTTGAATCGCTCAAGAAGGTAAACGACGGTTTAAAAGAATCAAAAAGTCACGCAAAAATAGTGGCTTTTCTCTGCGTTGTGAACGGAAACATGGGTATTTCCAGTTATGTGCAGCAGATACTGAAGGGTGAAGATGCTCAGAGATCGGGTATTTCAATGATATGCACACATCAACTGCAGGATCCCCAGCACGATCCGATCTGGAACGCGTGTGCCGCCCTGAATCTTTGCAACGCTCCCGATGATGCCGTAAAGATTATTTTAATACCTGCTTATCTGGACGGCTACGATGGATTATTAAATATGCCATATTATGATGTGCTAAGCGGTTGTGACCTTGGGGTATTCCCATCATATTATGAACCATGGGGGTATACGCCGCTCGAAAGCGCGTCATACTGTGTGCCCACGGTAACGACAGATCTCGCAGGATTCGGTATGTGGGTGAAAAATAATTCTGATAACAAGAACAAGGGAGTCATAATTCTGGATTATAACGGAAAGACCCATGAACAAATTGTTGATTGCCTGAAAGATCATATGAAAAATCTCTTGAGATGGACGTGTGAGGAAATTACGGGCCATAGAAAACAGGCACGAATTATAGCTGAGAAGACTGATTGGGGGAAATTCTATTCCTTTTATCTCCAGACCTATTCCATGGCTGTCAAGAGTGCCAAAGACCGGTTACGTGCCCTGGATACCGGGGTGTACAGGCAAGAAATCTATTATACTGGTACTGATTCTCTTCGGCCTCGCTTCAAGAATTTCAGTGTGATTGCGACATTACCTGAGAGTATCGGACATCTAAGGGATATTGCATACAATCTCTGGTGGACATGGAATCCTGAGCTTCAGGAACTATTCGCAAGACTTGATCCTCAGTTGTGGGAGGACACATCCAATAACCCGATAAAAATGCTGGAACGGGTCAGCTCGGACCGCTTGCAGGAAATGGCAAAAAATGAATCTTATTTGCGTTTATATAATTCGGCGCTGCGGTTGGTAAAAAATATGTTGAGTAAAGCAAAACTATCGTTTCTGCACGACACCCCTATTACGGAGAAAAAACCGATAGCCTATTTTTCAACCGAATACGGGCTCCATGAAAGTTTACCGATTTATTCAGGCGGTCTTGGTATTCTGTCCGGTGACCATTTAAAATCTGCCAGTAACTTAAACGTTCCAATAATAGGCGTGGGGCTTCTATACAAAAACGGGTATTTCTGCCAGACCGTAGATAAGGAAGGTAATCAGGCGGCTCTTTATCCCGAAAATGACTTTTCCCTGATGCCAGTCGAAATTTTTGAAAATGATAGCCGGGAACCAGTGAAGATTCACGTGGATTTGCCAGGGCGCAGGTTGTATGCGCAGGTGTGGAAGGTAAATGTCGGAAGAGTGACATTGTACCTTCTTGATACCTATGTTTCCGAGAACAGCAGTGCAGATATGCAAATTACATCTCGATTATATGATGCCGACCAGCGACTTCGGATAGAGCAGGAAATCATGCTCGGTATTGGCGGCGTGAGACTATTGGAAAACCTTGGGATTGAGCCGTCCCTGTATCATCTTAACGAGGGGCATAGTGCCTTTTTGCTGCTTGAGCGTATTCAAAATCTGATGGAAAAAAATAGTCTGAACTTTTACGAGGCTAAGGAAGTTGTAAAAGCCAGTTCGGTTTTTACTACCCACAGCCCTGTCGAGGCGGCGAATGAAAGGTTTGAAGAATCTTTGATGAAGAATTATTTTTCAGAATATATCAGGAAGTTTGGAATATCGTGGGAGACATTCTGG
The DNA here is from genome assembly GCA_964652795.1 of uncultured Syntrophales bacterium. Classification (GTDB taxonomy): domain Bacteria; phylum Desulfobacterota; class Syntrophia; order Syntrophales; family JADFWA01; genus JAUSPI01. The sequence goes on from CAZZBF010000061.1 coordinate 6,215, forward strand.
GAATTAGGGTGTGAAGAGCCGGGCATTGGCAAACCATTTTTAATGTCTGTATTGGCCTTTAAAATGTGCAGTGCTTCCAATGCTGTCAGTAAACTCCACAAACAGGTTGCCAGAAAGATGTGGAAAAATATTTGGTCTGGATTTGAAGAAGATGAAATCCCGATCATGCACATTACCAATGGAATTCACATGCAGTCGTGGGTCGCACCTGAAATGAAGGAGCTTTACGAACGACACCTTGGAATCGACTGGTATTCCAAAAATTTCGACACAGTCAACTGGAACAAAATAAGTGAAATACCTGACAAATTGTTATGGCAGATACACATGGAACTAAAAGTCAAAATGATAGACTATCTTAAAGAGAAAGGTTGCTGTGATGGTGACAGGCAGGGCATTTCCCCTCAAATAATCCAGAAAAAGGTTTCAAGCCTTGATCCTAATGCCTTGATTATTGGCTTCGGGAGACGATTCGCAACCTATAAGAGGAGCACACTTGTGTTTCAGGATTTGGAGAGACTTGTTGAAATTTTGGATAATCCTGAACAACCGATACAGTTCATATTTGCAGGTAAAGCGCATCCTAACGATGAAGCGGGTAAAAAGTTGATAAAACAAATTTACAGCTACACGCTGGACGATAGATTTATGGATAAAATCTTTTTCGTCGAAAATTACGATTTGAGAGTAGCGCGACATCTTGTCCAGGGAGTTGATGTTTGGCTTAATAACCCTCTGAGACTTAGAGAAGCCAGCGGGACAAGCGGCATGAAGGTGGTTGTTAATGGCGTATTAAATATAAGTACACTCGACGGGTGGTGGGATGAAGCGTTTGAGGATAATGGCTGGGCGATTGGGGGACGTGATGAATATACAAATCCAGATACGCAGAACATTATCGACAGTCAAAGTCTTTACGACATCCTTGAGAACTCCGTACTGCCGGCGTATTTCAGGAGAAACGCTGAGGGAATCCCCGAGCAATGGATTTATATGATGAAAGAATCGATAAAAACACTTGTGCCACGGTATAACACGCACCGTATGCTTAGGGAATACTGTGAAAAAATGTATGTTCCCGTTGCCAGAAGAGCCAGCATGCTGCAGGTGGATGACTATGCTCGGGCAAAAGCGTTATCCGATTGGAAAATAAAAATCGCTTCAAGATTTTCAACCGATCACATAAAGTGGTACAAACTGGAAGGTTTTCGTGGAGATCGGCTTGATTTGGGAGATGAAATTAAAGTTCAGGCAGGTGTGGAACTCGGTAAACTTTCTGAGGATGAAATAAAGGTTGAACTTGTTATTTCAGAATCTGATGAGCCTTCTATTATTAAGAATTCCGTTATAATATCAATGGATAAGACTGAGATAAATGATGCTGAAAATACCGTTGTTTATTCGGGGACATACAGGGCGACAAAATCTGGAAGATTTGCGTATGGTATCAGGGTCATGCCGAGCCACCCCGATCTGTTTTTCTATCAAGAGCTTGGCTTGGCGCACTGGGCATAAATTGTAAATAAGGGGAGGGCGAAAAATGAAGATGCAGGAAGTGCGAAATATCGCGCGCAAATGGGAGGTAGATGTCCGGGTGGGCCGTTCAAAACGGAATATTATTAGGGACATTCAGGTTAAAGAGGGGTTTGCGCCCTGTTTTGGAACAAAAGAGTATTGCGAACAGAAGGATTGTTTATGGCGGGACGACTGTATAAAAGAATAACTGTTTCATAAATAGAAATTAAAAGAAGGTTTATACTTATTTGCTATGCCTATATTAACCTTGTATTTCCAGCTTCATCAGCCGTTCAGACTTCATCCCCATAGAGATGAATTTCTCTGGGAAGAGATTAACAGGGAGGTCTTTGTAAAGGTTGCTTCAAAGTGCTACCTTCCCGCAATTTCCATGTTCAGAGAACTTATATCCGTTCATAAAAACTTCAAAATTACGCTCAGTATGTCCGGTACATTTTTGGAACAGGCTGAATTGTATCAGCCTGATGTAATAACGGAACTGCAGAGACTGTTGGATGCCGGTCAAAAGAGAAAAAGAAAGCAGGTCGAATATCTCGATGAAACCTATTATCATTCCCTCGCCAGTCTTTTTGAAGACCCGAAAAAACAGGAATTCCGTGATCAGGTCTCTCTTCATCGAGACAAGATGCGTTTGCTCTTCGGCGTTCAGGCTACCTCCTTCAGAAATACAGAGCTCATGTACAATAATGAAATTGCCGACACAGTCAGCGATATGGGGTACCGCTCCATTCTTTGCGAAAAGAGAGATGACATGTTCATGGGAAACAGTCATCTCGTTTCGCCAAATGCGATTTTCCGTTCTAAAAGAAGCAATCTTATTGTTATTCCCAGGAATCGGGAATTGAGTGATGATATAGCCTTCCGATTCCCGCACCAACCCGTTTCACCTGAGGAATATGCTTCCAATATTGCAAAGATTGATGGTGAAGCGGTAATGCTCGGCTACGATTTTGAGCATATTGGAGAACATATCTGGGAAGATAAGGGGATTTTTGAATTTTGGAGAGGACTTCCTGATGCCCTTGCTGTTCACCCCGGTATTGTTTTGGCTAATCCTTCGGAGATTGCTGAAAAATTTAGTGAGGCAGAATGTCCTATTATTGACATTTCCGAGTTGTCTACCTCATCCTGGGCTGATGCTAGCCGTGATACTTTTGGGTGGCTCGGTACCTTTACGCAATATGAGCTGTTCCGGGATATTGAAGGACTTGAGACGAATGCAAAAAAGGCCGGAGGCACTCTATTGACACAGTGGAGGCATCTGACCACTTCCGATCAAGTGTATTTTCTTCACGAGAGAATAGGTGAAGACCATGCGGTCCATTCTTACTTTAATCCTTACGGAGGATCAATTACACAGGCCGCTCATGTTTTAACCAGGAAAATTGATTTTTTTGAGGCTACGCTCAGATATTTCCAAATCTTGAAAAAAAGTGAAAGGCCGGTGGTACTGTTAATAACACCTGAAACAGGTAGATTGCCCGATGATATGGGCGCGCTGGCGCGGTATATATCGGGGAAAAGCGGGGGATTGGGCGAGGTTGTATCCGCTTTGTGTGAAGGCCTTGTCGAGAGAAATATTGATGTTCACTTGGCGACGTTCAACTTGAAATCGAGATTCCAGAGGGAAAGTCATGTAAGCGAGGCTGAGTGGCGAGAGCTGAGATATAAAGCGGAAACTGACAAGATACATCTTGTAAGTTCGGCTGTTTTTGCCGACCTTACAAGTGCCTATGCGGGAGACCCTCGATTGAACGCGGCTGAATTCCAGAAAGAAATGGTAAATAATATAATCAAAGCGGTCAGAGGGAGAAGCGGAAACAGACTCATTATTCACAGTCATGACTGGATGGCTGGAGGAGTAATTACTGCTTATGGAAAATCAAGAAATATTCCCGTCCTGCATACCGTGCACAACAGCTTTACCGGCCATGTGCCTCTTAATATGTTTTTTGGCGTTGATCTGGTTCATTTATCGGATCTTCTGTATTATTCGGAGGATAGAGGAAAACACTGTATAGACTGCCAGGCCACAGCCATTAAAAACGCTACCCTGATCAACTTTGTCGGGCAGAGATTTCTCGAGGAGGTTGTCAATGGCTATTTTTCTGACAGGCGACTTGTTTCTCCCAGTGTTCAACAGGAAGTTAGAGAAAAATACTATTTCGGATCGGCATTGGCTGTTATCAATGCGCCTTCTCGAACCATGTATCCGGAAAATTGCCATTATCTCGTGAAGCGATATGGTCCGGAAGATGACGTAATTGCCGCTAAGAGGGAAAATCTCTTGGAATTTCAAAAAAGGACGGGTCTTATTGTAAACCCGGAGGCAATTCTCTTTTACTGGCCTTCCCGCCTTGATTCTCTGCAGAAAGGTGTGACTCTTCTTGAGGATATTGTTCTGAAATTTGTAATCGAACATGGAGATGTGCAGTTCGCCGTTGTTTCGGACGGTGTTGGCGGAGATAAATCCCATGAGGAGACGCTTGGTCGCATCGCCTGGGCTTCTGGAGGCAAAATTGCCTATCATCACTATGATGAGGAATTATCAATGCTTGGTTTTGCTTCAGCCAACGATGTATTCGGCGCTTCGCTGTATGAACCATGCGGACAGATAGATCAGGTTGGGAACCTCTTTGGAGCGACTGCGACAAATCGTGATACCGGGGGCTACCATGACAAGATAAGAGAATTATTGTTGAAGATTGAAGGTGCTCCCCAGGATGTTGGCAACGGATTCCTCTTCCGGGATTATGATTCCATAGGGCTCTGGTACGGTTTGGAAAAGAGTGTTCATTTTCACCGGTATCCTATTGAGATAAGAGAGCCTCAAATCAAAAGAATCATGAGAGAGGTAAGAGAAAAATACGATTTGAATACAATGATTGCACAATATGTTCGTATTTATGAAAGACTCAACGACAACAAGCCGCTTTCTTGAGAGTGTAGTGAGTGTTTACGGATCGTTTGTATTGTTATAATGAGACAATAATTATTCCAAAGACTTCTCAAATTTTTCATCCCACACGCGTATCAGATAATCTTTGTGTTGTTCAAATTTCAAGGCCTGTTCTTCGACCAGTGCTTCCGCTTCCCCTGAAGACATTTCCCAGCTCTGCCTGACGAAGGAGGCCACACGACCGTAGTAAAGAGGGGTCATCAGGTCAATTAACTTATAGCGGTTTATCTTCCACGAGTGAAACGTTGCCGCGAGTTCATACAAAATCTTCACCCACGCGTCAGTAGAAAGATGGAAATTTTTTGAATTAAGTTCGGATGCTTTTAAAATTTGTTCAAAGCATTGTTTGCTGAAAATGTCTTTCCAAAGAACGGAAAACTGATGATAACCTGTCTTAAAGTTTTCTATTAGACCTTCCAGGTTTACATTTATTGTTTCTGGTTCGATAATTTTACTCTCAAAGTTGAAGGTTTTGACCGGCTTGCTTCCCTTAATATTCTTCCATTGGGTTTCATTCTCTTCCATGAGAGAGAAAACGGTCCAGATTACCTGACGGAACATGGGACCGAGATGTTGAGCCGGATCTTTTGCGTCGTGCGTTTTTACTCCGAGGTTCGACTGGCAGATTTTGAACTTCCCGGTTATAGCTTTTGTGGTCATCCAAATATCGATGCCAAAACGGGCAACGTCGCTTTCCCAGACATCCTGTTCCGTATAGTGTTTGGTTACGTCTCTGGAGAGGGCGAAATCTCCTCCTATCGGCTGGCGTATGCGCCTTCCGTAAAGTGACCTTGTAAGGTTGTATACGATGTTATTGGTTATCGTGCCGTCATACTTATGCCTGACATAAACTGGAGCTACAAATTGATACTCTTTTTCAAGTATGGGGTCGAGAAGGTACTTTACCCAGTTTGGCGTTATACTTCGAAGATCGGAATCCACGACTGCGCACGCACTGACTTTGAGCTGGTTAGCTGCCTCGAACACGGATCGCAAAGCGGTGCCTTTGCCGGCATTTCCCCGATAAATCGTTACAATTTTTTCCTGCCAGGGTTTGATCTGAAATTCCTTGGCGACTTCACGGGTGTCATCTGTCGAACCTCCGTCAGATATGAAAATAGCGCTTCTTTTTCCTTTATAATGCTTGGCGATTCCATGAGTAACCATCTGGATTACATGCTCAATGGTTTTTTCATTGTTGTAGCATGGTATGCCAACCAGAATATCGGCGGATTCTATTTCTTCTATCCGCTTCGCTCCGTAAGTTCTTAATGCGCTTTTATAGGGCATAATAACTTTAACTCCCATTTCGTTTAATAACAAAAATATTATAACATAATAATAATAAATAATGC
>CAZZBF010000062.1:0-2066 GCA_964652795.1 uncultured Syntrophales bacterium
AGGCTCCGCCGGCAGATTTACAGTCTGCTCCCTTTGGCCGCTCGGGAACCCCTCCCTGGAGCTGGCGATGGGACTCGAACCCGCGACCTGCTGATTACAAATCAGCTGCTCTACCTGTTGAGCTACGCCAGCGATTTCCCAAACGACAGACATATACACAAGAACTTACGATGATAATATTACAAAATATAATTTGTCAAGGCTTTTTTGGCTCTCGAATTAATTTAAAGGAATTGTCATCATAAAAAAGAGTGAAAAAAGATTGCTGACTCATAATATACATCACTCCAGAAAAGCGCTACTGAACCTACGATTAAAAAGAAAATATACTGAAGGGATTTATACTCTATAAAAAAACGGGTTCCCTCCTTAAATATTACTCATGCACTCAAACACCATGCTCATTTTTTATTCGTTCTTAATATAGTATAACTTCGCATAAATTCCCTATAATTAATTGTTTGTCAAGCATAATTTTTGGTTTCTTTGCCGATTTTATCTTTACCTTTTTCGATATTTTCTTTCTGACATTCATATAATTTCGTAATACATCCCGAATTAGTTGAATTAAAAAGGAACCACCTGCTTGCGCAGAATGAAAATTTCCTGAATTGTAAGGTGATACTATATGAAAAACAAAAGATCCCGTTAATCATGGACGAAGCGAAATAGCTAATAGAAAATAAGGGGTTGCGCTTCATCCCGTGAAGGTTAAACGCGGAAACTGAAAAAAAGAAACGGCTAATCCTGCATCTTTAAAAATCTACCCGGGAGAAAGCTTCGTATGTGTTCCAACACCATGGACAACTGATCCAGACACAGTTTTATCAGGCCAGTCATTCATCCAGGCAAGTAATTGCGGAACCGCGAGACCTACTACAGAGACAAAGAGATGTATTGCGAGTTTGAATTTGGAATTTAGCTGGACGCCGACCATTATAGTTGCGTTTCGCTATCAACCGGCTGCCCGTAAATGTCGTTTTTCGGAAATATTTTGTAAGCCATCATCAAAAATGGTGTCAGTCTTTATTATTCGTGCCTTCTTTGCTAAATCACTGCCCACACCAAGAACCTTTACGAGTATTTCAAAGGGTTTAACTCCCCCGTCCTTTCCAAACAGCAGCGACATTTTGATTCTGCCGTCTTCCCTGTCGAAAAAAAGTGTGTTGACTATGGGACGTATGTTCTTTCTGGTCTGCTTTCTTTTCTTTTCCCGTAATATAATAAACTCATCCGACTTAAGGAAAGTTTCTATCTTTTTATCCAACAATCCACTCTTTTCCAAAGGGATTATCCCGGGGAAAACAATCTCGTATTTAAATCCCTTTATAATCCTGGACAATGAGTTAGTATTTGGTGGTATTTCACTGATATTCAGAATGCTTAATCCGGAAGGAAGAAAGGAATTTATTTTTTGAGTGATTTTTTTAATGCTTTCAACGGGACTTTCGACCTGAATATCAAAGTATTCACCCAGACTTTCCATTCCTACCGATGTGGCAAACGGAAAAGATATCTTTGGATGAGGATGAAACCCTTTCGAATATATAAAGGAAAGGCCGCTTCTCTTTATCCCTCTGGTAAGCGCAGAAGAAATCTCAAGATGGGACAACAGGCGGGAAATTCCCTCCTTGGCAAATTTAATTCTCAATCTTTCTCGATGCCTGGGGGTTGCCTCTTTTGACGGTTCTACTCTTTCCTTTCCGACAGTACCGGCATTGTCCTTCGCTATAACGTTTCTTATTGTATCATGATCGCAGATACCGCATTGATGGCATACCCCAAAGCGGCAGTCCGGCGTTAATTCTTCTCCCTGTGATTTCCGAAGTTCTTTCGTTAAAAAATCCCTGCTTATACCGCAGTCAATTTGATCCCAGGGAAGTTCCTCTGTAATGTGCCGTTCCCGCAGGTAATCATCGACTCTGACACCTGTCTTCCTCATGGCCTCTTCCCAAAGATCAAACTTGAGCTGGTCGCTCCAGCCGTCGAAGCGGCATCCAACGCGGAAGGCGTTTTCCAACAGGACCCCCAGCTTTTCGTCCCCCCTCGAAAAAATCCCCTCAAGG
>CAZZBF010000062.1:2076-11937 GCA_964652795.1 uncultured Syntrophales bacterium
GGGCAATGGGATAGGCGACGGACATGTCTCCGCTGCGATAGGCGCCGGCCAGTGCAGTGTAATAAAAGGCCTGAAAACAACCGGCACCGATCATTATAGCTAATTTCCCCGTCATGCCATTTTATATTTAGATTTCTGTTCCTAATGTTTTTTTTAAGTAACTCCTGCCTTTCCAGTATTTCCTCCAGACTTATCTGCCTGCACCACTGAAACGGTGTATGTGGTTTCGGTACAAAAGTGGAGAGGCTCACGGTAACCTGTCGTCTATTCTCCCCTTCTCGCAGTACCCGGTATGCAAGATCGACTATACCATTCAAGTCTTCCTTTCTTTCGCCGGGAAGCCCCAGCATAAAATATAACTTTACTGACCTCCATCCCGCATCAAAGACATTCCTCGCGGTGAAAAGAAGGTTCTCTTCGGTGTTGCCCTTGTTTATCACGTTTCGCAGTCTCTGCGTCCCCGCCTCCGGCGCCAGGGTAAAACTCGTTTTTCTGACCCGTTTTATCTCATCGATCAATTCCCGGGTAAGGGTTTCCACCCTCATCGACGGGAGAGCTAATGCCACTCTTTTATCATAATAACGATTCATCAATTCTGGAAGGAGATATTCGATCATAGAATAATCGCCGGAACTAAGCGACAGAAGCGATAATTCGTTGTGCCCTGTTGAACAGAGCATCTCATCTGCCATCTTTACCAAAATTTCCGGTGTCCTCTCCCTGACGGGCCGCCAGACCATCCCTGCCTGACAGAATCGACAGCCACGGGTACAGCCCCTCGCTATTTCCAGAGTAACACGGTCGTGAATCGTATTCATTAAAGGAACCACCGGCCTCAATGGTATCAACCATCGGTTAATATCAAACACAATCCTCTTTTTTACTCTTTCCCCATTAGTATGTATGGCGGGGATGTAAACTCCTTCAATTCCGGCAAGCGATTCGAGAAGCCGTTCCCTGCCGTACCTTTTTTTCTTACCTTTCATCACGGCGCGGGAGATTTCGATAATCACTTCTTCTCCCTCCCCGATAACGAAGGCATCAAAAAAATCGATGACCGGCGCGGGATTAAAAGTACACGGTCCTCCCGCAATGACCAAAGGATTTTCCTTTTTCCTGTCCCTAGCATATATAGGGATACCCCCAAGCTGAAGCATGTTCAGAACATTTGTATAGGATAGTTCATACTGAAGGGAAAATCCGACGATATCGAAATCTTTAAATAGGGCGCGAGATTCAAGAGAGGAGAGCATGATATTGTTTTTCCTCATCTGGAATTCCATGTCCGGCCAGGGGGCGTAAAATCTCTCTGCGGAAATCTCCGGGATGCTGTTCAGTATAGAATAGAGTATCTGTAAACCGAGGTGAGACATTCCAACCTCATAGGTATCCGGAAATGCAAGCGCAAAACTCAGTCTGCACCTTGATTTATCTTTCTTTGCAGAATTCACCTCTCCCCCGATATACCTGCTCGGTTTTTCAACCAGGGTAAAAATATCTTTATACAGTTCAGAGCTCATAGAATATTAAATCTCCATGCGACAAGTTGCCGGGAATTAAGTAATTGAAGATCCCCGCGACAAGCTGCGGGGAACGAAGTAATTTGAAGAATAATCTCCGACTATTAATGAAATTTACTGACGTTATTTTTCTTTGGCGAATTGTTGATTTTATTCGCTCGCTTTTCACTCCAAACTTTCGAATGTTTTATTTACAACATCCGCTGAAAGGCTAAGGGCAGCCAGTTCATCGTCAGAAAGGTCTATTTCGTGTATTTCCTCTACACCCGCCGCACCCAATGTTATCGGGGCACCGATATAAATACCATTTATACCGTACTCACCTTGAAGATAGACCGCTGCGGGAAGCATCCTTTTGCTGTCCCTGAGTATCGCTTCCACCATCACCATGACGGAAGAAGAGGGAGCATGCCAGGCACTGCCGGTTTTCAGGAGCTTGACGATCTCGGCCCCGCCGTTTTTTGTTCTTTCAATAATAGCTCGCAACCTTTCGGGTTTTATAAGCCGGCTGATTGGAATGCCGTTTAGCGTTGTATATTTTTCAACAGGCACCATCGCGTCCCCATGACCTCCCAGGACGAGGGCCTGAATATCTCTTATCGACACATTCAGCTCCTCGGCGAGAAATAACTTATATCTCGCCGTGTCGAGAATTCCGCCCATGCCAACGACCCTCCGTGCAGGAAATCCTGAAACCTTCCAGGCAAGCTGGGTCATGACATCAAGAGGATTTGTAACCACAATAACAATGCATTCGGGAGCATGTTTTTTTATCTCCTCCGTTACCGATTTTATGATATTTCCGTTTTTTTCGGCAAGTTCCTCACGGGTCATTCCGGGTGTTCGGGCAAGCCCTGCTGTAACCACAATAATCTGAGAATTTTTTATCTCGGAAAAATCATTTGTGCCTGTTATTTTGACATCAATCCCTTCAAGCGATGCTGATTGCGAGATATCGAGGGCCTTACCCTGAGGAAGCCCTTCTATAATATCAACAATGACAACATCCGCCAGATTCTTCTCTGCTATTCTCTGAGCGACCATGGTACCGACAAAACCAGACCCGATAACAGAAACCTTTCTCCTCATGTACTTATTCTCCTCTCCTGATTCTCTTTTAATTTTGTCACAAAGTATTTTTTTATATCACAAAAAATTTTTGGAAAAAAGAACCGTTTTTAAAACCGGAAAATCGTAAAATCATCTGCTTTGTCGCCTGGCAATATTTGTACCGGCAAGTGCCTATCAAAACCATTGACAGGGTTGGGGAAAGAATGTAATTTATCGGCAACAGTCGCCGGTATAATAGTTTTAAAATACGGTTTTTTGAAACTCAGAATATTTTTTGTTTTGAATCTCCCCGCCGCAAGCAGCGGGGTTAGCACTCGCTATTCAGTTCGGAGAATAATGCGCTCGCTGTTCAGTTCAAAAGTCTTGGGTTAAAAACAGACAAAGTATAAACATAAAAAAAGAGGTGTCTTCTGGGGAAAAGAATTATAAAAATCGTCGCAACGGGTCTTGGCAGTGGTTTTACTCCTTTTGCCCCGGGAACTGCGGGAACAGTTATAGGAATACCGGTATATCTTGTATTCTCACATTTTTCCTGGTCTCTTTACCTGATATCGGTAGTGGCATTTTCATTTCTGGCAGTGTATGTGTCTCAAGAAGCGGAAAAGATATTCGATAAAAAAGACGCGCCATGCATTGTGATTGATGAGATTGCCGGTTTCCAATTCACCATGTTCATAATTACGCCCACCGTATTACACATATTCATAGGTTTCCTCCTTTTCAGGTTTTTTGATATTATAAAACCCTTCCCCGTCAGGCTTTGCGAAAGAAAGTTTTCCGGGGGATACGGGGTCGTCGGGGACGACGTGATGGCGGGCATTTACGCGAACATATCCTTACTTTTATTAATAAAATATCTGGGAGTGTAACAACTCGAATGAAAATAGGAATACTGGCAGTAGGGAATGAACTGACCGGCGGTACGACACAGGACACAAATTCCTCTTTTATATCACGTGAGCTGAATGCTGAAGGCTGGAGCGTGTCAACGATAATAATCTGCGGTGATGATGAAAACATAATCGGAAAAAGCCTTGATTATCTTATGGCTCTTTCCGATGCCGTTATCGTCACGGGCGGACTCGGCCCGACCTCCGACGATATCACCACAGCATCAATCGCAAAGGCATTAGGTCTTGATTTATATACCGATGAAGCGGTTCTGAATCAAATGAAGGAAAGGTTTAAAAAATTCCATGCCAAATGGATTCCTAACAATATCAAACAGGCTATGTTTCCCGAAGGAGCCGAGATAATGCCGAATCCCGCCGGAACGGCCTGCGGCTTTTCTCTGAAAAAGAATGGAAAAATTGTAGCCGTTATACCAGGTGTTCCATCAGAAGCTAAAAAAATGCTATCCGTGGGAGTCCTACCACTTCTCAAAAGAAATTCCGGAAAGGCCAAACAATATATGGTAAGCAGAACCATTAAGTTGTTCGGCGTCACGGAAGCAGGAATTGATCAAATACTATCCGATGTTGATCTGAAAATCAGTGGGGTAAGTATAGGATTTTATCCTAACTTTCCTGAAAACCATATCTTAATCACATCAAAAAACCCCGCGGAATCCGATGCGGAAAAAAACCTTAGGACGGCAGAAAAACGTATCCATGAAAAATTACAGGAATATATCTTCGGATACAACAATGACACACTGGAGGGAATTGTCGCGTCTCTTTTAACAAACAGGGCATTAAAACTCTCGGTAGCCGAATCATGTACCGGGGGACTGATTGCAGACCGCCTGACAAATATACCCGGAAGTTCAGCGTTCTTTGACAGAGGAGTAGTTGTTTACAGTAATGACTCCAAGACGGATCTCCTTGGTGTTCCTGCTGAAATTTTAAGCAATTTTGGAGCCGTAAGTGAAGAGACGGCTGTTCTCATGGCTGAAGGCGTCAGAAAACTTGGCGGAACCGATCTCGGTTTGGCTACAACCGGTATAGCGGGCCCAACTGGAGGAACAACACAAAAACCTGTTGGCACCGTTTTTATCGCTCTGGCCGACGGGGAAAACTCAATATGCCGCAATTTTCTGTTCGGCGGAAAACGAAAAAGGATAAAAAAAATATCATCGCAGTGGGCTCTGGAGATACTCCGGAGATTCCTGATCGGGAATAGTTTGAATGACTGACGAAAAACTGATAAGAACTTTTCTGGCAATAGATCTTCCTGAAGAAATAAAAATCCAGATAGAAAATATCCAAAACCGCCTGAAGACCGCTTTAAGAGGAATCAGGTGGACAAGACCGGAAGGAATACATCTGACACTCAAGTTCTTTGGCAATATTTCCGAAAATCAGATTTACAATATCTCCGGTATTGTTGAGAAGGATACTGTGAGCATCAGACCGTTCACTCTAAATATTTCAACACTCGGAATATTTCCTAATTCTAAACGCCCAAGAGTCTTGTGGCTTGGAATCGGGGGATCGGTAGAAATATTATTAAATCTCCAGAAGGAAATTGAAAGAGACCTTGAATCTATAGGCTTTAAAAGAGAAAACAGGACATTTAAAGCCCATCTGACTCTGGGAAGAGTAAAATCGCCAAAAGACGCAAAAGGACTTTCAGAAATCATTGAAAATGAGAGGGTTTACGATACGGGAAGCTTTTGTGCCGGCGGGGTCACACTTTTAAAAAGCGACCTGACACCTCAAGGCGCCATATACACAAAGCTTGTCTATTTTCCTTTTGGCGGGAATGATATATAGACAGAAATGTAATTTTGACGGTATAGTACAGTCATAAATGGAGGCAACCATGAGATCAGACACAGACAGAGAAAAAGCGGTGGAACTGGCCATAACCCAGATCGAACGTCAGTTCGGAAAGGGTTCAATCATGAAACTGGGAGGGGACGAAGTCATTTCAGATGTTCCCACCATTCCCACAGGAGCGCTCAGTCTCGATATCGCTCTCGGTGTGGGCGGTGTTCCAAGGGGAAGAGTCATCGAGATATATGGTCCCGAAGCCGGTGGTAAAACAACTCTTGCCCTCCATATAGTGGCCGAAGCACAAAAGCAAAACGGTCTGGCCGCATTCATAGACGCGGAACACGCGCTCGATGTAATTTACGCCAGAAAAATCGGTGTAAATACTGATGATTTACTAATCTCGCAACCCGACACAGGCGAGCAGGCACTGGAGATTGCCGAAACACTGGTGAGAAGCGGAGCATTGGATGTCATGGTCATAGATTCCGTGGCGGCCCTCGTACCCAGAGCGGAACTTGAAGGGGAGATGGGTGACGCGCAGATGGGACTCCAGGCAAGACTCATGTCCCAGGCCCTCCGAAAGCTCACTGGAAGTATCAGCAAATCAAAAACAACCGTCATTTTTATTAACCAGACACGGATGAAGATAGGAGTCTTCTTCGGCAACCCGGAAACCACAACCGGCGGCAATGCCCTCAAGTTTTATTCATCGATGCGTCTGGACATAAGAAAAATAGGTGCCATTAAACAGGGAGAAAATGTCACGGGAAGCAGAACGCGGGTTAAAGTGGTAAAAAATAAGGTTGCTCCTCCCTTCAGGCAAACCGAATTCGACATCATCTTTGGAGAAGGTATTTCAAAAGAAGGAGATATTCTTGACCTTGCCGCGGATAATGGAATTATCGAAAAGAGTGGTGCCTGGTATTCCTATAAAGGTGAAAGACTGGCCCAGGGAAGGGAGAACGCCAAGGTGTTCCTCCGAAAAAATCCTGAGATCATAAAACAGGTAGAAGAAGAAATTTGTGAAAAGACCGGTTTGAAAAGAAAAGCCACGGAAGAAAGCCAACAGGAGGAGCAAGAAACATAAGGGATAATAACTCTGTTTCTTTTTCACTTTCCTTCTTATCGGTAAACTTTGTGGAATGTGAATGCCATGCATTTTTATAATCATCGAGGTGAACAATGAAAAAGATACTTTTCTGCTTTGTTCTTATTTCTGCTTTTGTTGTAACCTGGGGATGTGCTCCATTAAAAACAGTGCCAGTAGAAACAGCAAAGGAGCGGTTTGCACAGGGAATCAAATGTGAAGAACAGGGAAATTACAAAGAGGCAGTCGAGGCGTACTCGAGTGCCATTGAACTCGACCCAAAATATGTCGATGCTTACATCAAAAGAGGAAAAGCCCGTTTCGCTCTCAATCCGATTCAATCCTTAAAGTCCCGCAACGATTTTACCGCCGCCATAGAACTCGACCCTAAAAACGCCGATGCTTATTATGAACGCGCCCTTGTTAATTTCTACATGATCTATAATGAACAGGGAACAAAAGATATGGAAATGGCCGCCCGTCTCGGACACAAAGGAGCCCGGGAATGGCTTGGCCTGCCGAAAAGCGAAGAGGAATTCGAATATGTCAATCTGGCCGATTATCTCTCTTCAAAGAAAGCACCCATTGTTTACTATGATTTTAATCGTGATGACATTAAACCTTCTTATCATGCCCTCCTCGATGAAATCGGCATGGTATTGAAAATAAAGCTGCCCAAAGTATCGGTTATCTTAGCGGGTCACGCCGACAGCATCGGTTCTGAAGATTATAATAATATCCTCTCTTTGAGAAGAGCGGAAGCCGTAAAGAAATATCTTGTGGAAAAAACCGGAGTAGCTTCTCAACGGTTTATTTTGAAGGCCTACGGTAAAAGTAAACCTGCCGCCCCGAACGATACTGAGGAAGGCCGTGCCCTTAATCGCCGCGTCCTGGTAACAGGGGGAAGAAGTTTATAAGATTTTTTCTCGCATCTGTAAATTTGACAAGTTCGCAAAAAGTTTTTCGGGAGCGAGTTCGAAGAATAACGTAAAGAGAAAGGAAATATATGAGTACAATAAAAATCATGCCTTGTCTTGACATGAAAGATGGACGAGTAGTCAAAGGCATACATTTTGTGGACTTAAAAGACGCGGGTGATCCTGTGGAAAACGCCGCCTTTTATGAAAAAGAAGGGGCTGATGAGCTGGCCATGCTGGATATAGCCGCAACGTTAGAAAACCGAAAGAGCAGACTGGAATGGGTTAAAAGCGTTTCATCGGCAATAACCATTCCTTTGACGATGGGCGGAGGCATTTCATCTCTTGAGGACATCGAAATGGTTCTCGATGCCGGAGCTGATAAAGTCTCCATGAATAGCGCCGCTGTCAATAATCCGGATCTTGTCAGCCGGGCGGTAAAAGCCTTCGGGATCGATAAGATAATTGTAGCTGTAGATGCCCGAAGGAATAAGGAGATGCCGTCCGGATTTGAACTGGTTGTCTCGGGAGGCACTAAACCGGTTGGCAAAGATGCTGTGGCCTGGGCCAAACAGTGCCAGGCCCTTGGCGCCGGCGCCATTCTGCCAACCAGCATGGACGGTGACGGGACTCAAGCCGGATATGATTTGGAATTCACGAAAGCTATTTCAGACGCCGTGGACCTGCCGGTGATCGCCTCGGGCGGCGCGGGGAAACTTGAGCACTTCTATGAGGGTGTTGTTAAGGGCGGCGCGCAGATTTTATTGGCGGCATCCGTCTTTCACTACCGTATTTTCAGCATCAGGGAGGTCAAGGAATATTTACGGGAAAAGGGACTGCAAGTTATTTTATAAAATACATACGGTTGGGCAGCTTGAATATTTTTTCCGCGTATCCTCCCCTCAAGTCACTTAGTTGATCTCCGATGTTAACGATAATTTGATAGCCCGACTCGGATATTTGTCTTCGTATCTGCGATTTATATTCCGCGGCGGTGGCAGGAGACTGTCTGTTTTTCATATATAATTCTTTGAATTTTCCACATCCGGCCTTTTCAAGATTTTTCACCGTCGCTTCACGATACACTTCCGAACGCCCCGTAATGACAAAAGGAGTAACATTTCTTTCTCTTGCGTAATTGAACAGATCACGGACGGGAAGGAGCGCCGGCGCTTCGGCGGCACACACCCATCTATCCCAGAGATCGGGAATATATCCAAAATCGGTTTGTTTGTGCAAATACCCATAATTACTTAATAAAGTTTCGTCGACATCAAAGACAATCGCCAGTTTGGAGCCCCCCGTTTTTGTCCGCTTATCAATGTAGGCCTTTGCCTGCTCAACCGTTTCAACCATTTCCCTTTCATAACTGCCATCATCATGGAAAGCAACGACAGATTGTTTAGCCGTGTAAATATTTAATGCCGATTGTTTGCACGCGCAACCCGATAACAATAATAATATGATTATGAAACCCGCAAACCCGCTATAATGTCTTTTCATGTTTTCCCCCTTAGAATATCATACCAACAAAGTTGTCCTGGCTCGCTCCATCTCTCGTTATTGGAGAGGCACGGAGACTTGTTCAGTAGGCTCCTGGGAAAGATCGGTGACCTCTTTTTCCATCAACTGGGACTCACCGAAATCCAATATAACGGATTCCGCGCCAAAACTCTTTGCCAGCATCTCCATGGTTTGCCTTGCGGATTTTTCAATCTCCGAGCTTAACTGCTTGATCAGGTGATCTGCCATAGAAGAGGCCTGCGTCTTTGCCTCGTCTTTTAACCTGTTCTTATCCTCTTCGCTAAAATCTTTTGAGAAAACTCTGCTAATAAGAGGTGGCAATAGCCAGTCCAACAGCCTGGCACTCTGTTCATCATAAAAGCTGATATCTTTTATATTAATGTTATACAAGCACTCCGGCATTGTTATCATGAACCTGCCCTGGCCCGCGTCCGTCACTCTAAAATCAGGGCTTTTCAGGTCATACCAGAAATTTATTTCGAACTGAAAAATCATGGCCATCTTCATATTGGACATCAGCCAGGTAAGATACTTCTTTCCCACTTTGCCGAGCCAGTGATCAGCCGTTGTGACGATCTCTTTTGTAAATGCCTTAAACACCACCAGCTCACCCACAGATTTCATATTTTCCACAAAAGCATATATCCGGGGCTGTTTTGCGCCCTCGCCGGAAACTTTCCTGCCAAAGGCCCTCTTTACTATAATTGATCCCGCAACCCCCAAAACAATACCTACCACAATCGTGACGAGTGTTGAGTCCATTTTTCATCTCCTTATTTAATATACAGGGCTCAGTCAACAATCACCCCTGGCATCTTACTGCCGCTTTCTTAAACGGTCCTTTTTAATATCAAATTCTCTCATTTAAACCCCAAAAAACAGGGGCTTTTCTGCCTATAACGTAACCATATCAATCGGTTGCCCTGGTCCGACCTTAACCAAACGACAATATCATCCAAAAGGCCAGAGTTCTGAAGGTCGTTATATGAAATTACTCGTTGCATATATTTATAAGTCTTCTAACG
>CAZZBF010000063.1:0-10692 GCA_964652795.1 uncultured Syntrophales bacterium
TCTTCCGCACCTATCCGATCAGAAAGCTTGAGAACACCTTGGCCGATTTGCGGCGAGAAAGAGACAAATCTGATAAAACTCTCTATGCCATTGGTGATGGGGTTATTTCGGTTGACCCCGAGGGAAAGATTCTATTTATAAACCGGGTAGCTGAATTGCTTGTCGGGATAGATGCCTCCGAGGCAGTGGGACGACAGTTGGAAGAAGTGTATGTCCTGCGCCAAGGTCAAGAAAATCAAGCTGGAGAAAAGGAGTATATCCTCACCGGCAAGGACGGAAACGAGTATATTATTAAAGAAGTCCGAACACCCCTCCTAGCCGAGATAAAATCTAATGAAAGTGGTGTTGTCATCACCTTTTGCGATATTACCGAGCGTAAGCGCATGGAGGAATTACTAAAACGGGCACACGATGAACTGGAACAACGTGTAGCGGATCGCACGGAAGAATTGTTGCTGGTTAATGAGCAATTACGAGCAGAGATCACCGAGCGCAAGCGGGCCGAAGAAGAGCTACGGAAATCGGAAGAGAATTACCGCCTCCTTTTTGAGAACGCCAATGATGCCATTTTCATTACTCAGGACAGCTTCATCAATTTTTCCAACAATAGGACCGTGGAAACCCTCGGATATACGGCGGAAGAACTTGCCCGTACCCCCTTTACAGAACATATCCATCCGGAAGACCGGGACATGGTCGTTGAACAACATAGGAAGCGATTACAGGGGGAGTTTGTCCCACCTGTATACTCTTTCAGAGTTCTTGACGGATCCGGCAAGGAACTTTTTTTTGAAACCAATACGGTTCGTGTCGACTGGGAAGGAAGACCCGCGACCCTGAACTTCATGAGAGACGTCACGGAACAAAACCGTCTTGAATCCCAGCTTTTTCATGCCCAGAAGATGGAGGCCATAGGCACAATGGCCGGGGGCCTGGCCCATGACTTCAATAACCTTCTTGCCGGTATCCTCGGCAACGCATCCCTGGCAAAGACGGGAATGAATCCTTCAGACCAGAATTACGGGAGGCTTAGGAATATCATAACTATCGTTGAGAGCGCCGTTGGACTGACACGACAGCTCCTCGCCTTTTCCCGCGGGGGCGGAATAGATATCAGGACAAGCAACATTAATGATGTTATAGAAAAAACGGCAGCCATGTTCAGCAGAACTAATAAAGAAATTGCCCTTCATCAAAACCTGGACAGGGAGCTCTGGCCTGCGGAGGTGGACAGAGGCCAAATGGAGCAGGTTTTCATGAACCTCTTTGTCAATGCCTCACAGGCCATGCCCGGAGGGGGTAATATCTATCTGTATACTTTCAACACAGTCCTCACCAAGACCGACTTGAAACATCCCTACATGAAGCCCGGCCGATATGTGACGGTCTCCGTCACCGATACAGGCACAGGGATGGACGAGAAGACCCGGACCCGTATCTTCGAGCCCTTCTTCAGCACCAAAGAGATGGGAAGAGGCACCGGCCTGGGCCTCTCCATTGTCTACGGTATCATAAAGAGACACAATGGTTATATCAACGTCCACAGCGAACCTGGCAAGGGAACTACCTTCAGCGTCTATCTCCCCGCCTCCGAGAAAGAAATACCTCTGGAAGCCCACATTCCCCAAGAGATGCTCAAAGGCACCGAGACCATCCTCATCGTGGACGACGAAAAGATGAACCTGAATGTGAGCAAAGAAATTCTTGAGCTCCTCGGTTACACTGTTTATACAGCCTCCAGCGGCACTGAGGCCCTGGCTATTTATACCGAAAAGAAAGAGGAATTCGACCTAATCATATTAGACATGATAATGCCCGGAATGTCCGGCCTTGAAACCTATAATCGTCTGAAGAAGCTCAACCCTTTTATCCTGGTCATCCTTTGCAGCGGTTACAGCATAGATGGAGATGCCCAGAAGATCATGGATAGGGGCTGTAACTGTTTCATCCAAAAACCCTTCAATCTCGCAAACCTCTCACAGAAAATACGAGAGGTTCTGGATAAGAAAACATAATATCTTCTCGTCGGCTACTACATCTGCAAGCATACAGGTAACATAAACAATACCTTTCTCCCTTGAACCACGGTCAGATAGCCGATGGAAAGGTTCGATATCCGGCTGTCATGTGTTGGAGAATACCGGTTATGATTAATAATTCGTTTCCCCATTATTACTCTAAGAGGGAAGATTCAGAACCTCTTTAACAAGATCAATATGTTCAGGGCTATTCCATGCCGGGAAGAATATTCTTCCTCGGTTTGAGGCATGATTTCCAATGAGCTTAGAGTTTACAGAAGAAAAATAAGAAGCTGTAACCTTTAACATGGCACGGTGTTTGGAAAAAGCTCCTGCACAATGTTTATTTCATTGTCCTAATTCATAATAATTAGACCTCTGTTTTTTACAGTTAGAAATTAAGATAACTTGAAAATATTCGAATATCCCCGACAAAAAGGTAATCGGCCGCTAATTAGTTCGCAGTCATTATCTATTTGTTCTTCCTTGACAAAATTGTGATATACAAGTAATTTTTCTATTAATATGCCCCATAAAACAGAAACACCTTTATTATCAAAGGAGGCACCTTCCCCATGACCCTTACAAAACCAGATATAATCAGATCAATCCGGAACAAGTTTGATTTTCCCATAAACAGATCCACAGAAATATTCGAATGTTTTCTGGGAATAATAAAAGAATCTCTCGAAACCGGTGAAGATGTCATAATCAGCGGATTCGGGAAATTCTGCGTCAAAGAAAAGAACGTCCGAAGAGGAAGAAATCCTCAAACAGGAGAAAGCATTATATTGGAAGCAAGAAAAGTTGTCACTTTCAAATGTTCATCGAGATTAAAAATGAGCTTAATGAAAAGTGAATTGAAGCAGAAAGTACTTTTAAGCCAAATTTAAGGAGTAGTAAAGGCAAGCATGACTGAAAGGATTAAAAAACCGGATGAAGATCAGCTAATATCATATATAAAAATAATGGAACGGGACAAGTTAAATATACTCGTGTCCAGAGTGTTTTTTATAAGTCCGTCCCTCATGGCTGTCAACAGGTTTAAGAACCATATTTTTATCGATGTCAATCACAGATTCATCCGTTTTACTGGTTACTCCCGTGAAGAAATCGTGGGACGCAGCATTCAGGAGCTAAACATTCTGAGGCGGGAACAATATGATAGAATCTGTCAGTCCCTGAAAGCACAAAACGCTATCTATAGTGAGGAGGTCGAATACCGGATGAAATCCGGAGAGATTCGGGCGGCCATCTATTCAGCGGAACTCTTTGATGTACAAGACGAAAAATTTGTTCTCAGCGTTTATCACGACATTACCGAGCGCAGACATGTTCAGAAAACCCTAAAACAAAGAGAAAAAGAACTGACTCAGCGGTTGGTGGAACTTGAGGAAGCCAAAACCGCCCTCCGGGTTTTTTCGGAACGCCTGGAAGAAGACCGGAATAACCTGGAAGCGGTGCTGCATCAGAACATCAATGAACTTGTGTTCCCCTATATTAGAGAGTTGCGAAACCACAACCTGGATGAAAGAAGTAAATGCTATTTAAACATTATCGAACTAAATCTTAAAGATATTATCTCCCCTTTTCTGAATAATATATCATTAGACTACAGGAATTTAACCCCTACGGAGATCCAGGTAGCCAGTATGATCAGAGCAGGTATGATGTCAAAAGAAATAGCTAATCTGCTCGGCGTCGCCGTGGGAACCGTGGATACACATCGTAACAATATAAGAAAAAAACTCGGTTTAAAAAAGGAGAAAACTAACCTTCGTTCCTATCTGATGTCCATATCATGATATAGATTTCATCTACATATTTGATAGCATATTATTCTATATTGACCTCCCTTTGTTAAATGTTTATTTTAATATTGTAAAATAAGTTGTACCATTGCTTTGGATTGAGTGCTTCCATGCTGGAAGCGAGACGCTATCCCTTGGTGATATACCCCCGGAAAGAGCGAAAGCTGGCTGAAGTATCGACCCTGCGAGTTCATATTGCAGGAAATTATCCCTAGTATCTATGTGATTCTTGAAAAGAGAGGCAAGAAAAGTCACCAGAGGAAGAATTCTGCCGGGCCTGGAAACAGGTCTACAAGAGGAAAAAGACTGCACAACGTGTATTAAAATCGAGGTAAAAAATGACTGCGATTGTTTTATTTTTCGTTGGAGCAATGTTTGGCGTCTTGTTCATTTCTCTCCCGCAGATATCCCCCAAAAAGACAATAGCAATGCCGACCATGTTCTCCTTCAGATTCACGACAACGTGTTTGATATCAACACAGAATATACTGTTCTGAAAAGTCACTTTGACAATGCTTCCAGGGAAACCACACGGGTGCTGGATAACGATTCAAGGCCGACGCTCTTCTCCGTATCGTCAAGCGTGATCCACCCGAAGGGAGTGTTTCTCCTTGGTATGGTTCCTTTTTCTTCTTGCCGTTATAATCAGGAGTCATAGTGTTCGTTTATATGAAATAGATTTCCCGGCATAGAACTCACTCAAATATTCCACGGTGATAACATGTGTCGATTACTAAAATCCGGTCATCTTGATAAGGAGGTCGTGTTCAGGCGTAAGAAGTCAATATTATCCTATAAGATTTTATTGCAATATTGCCGTTAACACACGAAGGAATATTTAAAATATTTAATATCAACATGTTAGGAGGATAATGCGATGTTTTATAGATTTTGGAAAAAGTCTTTAAAAATATTGTGCTCAATTATCGTGACTTACATCCTGACGTTGCCGGCAGCCGGTTTCGCGGAGGAGTATCTGATAATCGCTGGCACCGGCAGCGCACTGGCATCCATAAATATCCTTGGGCAGGCTTTTGAGAAATCGCATCCCGGAATAAAGGTTAAGATTCTGCCGAGTTTCGGCAGCACCGGAGGCATAAAGGCCGTGGCGAAAAACGCCATCCATATCGGGCTCTCCAGCAAGGTTTTGAATGATAAAGAACGACGTCTTGGATTATTCGTCATCGAATACGCAAAAAGTCCGCTTATTTTTGTCGTCAACAGGAATGTTCCCATATCAAATATAACTTCCGATGACATTGTTAAAATTTACAATGGCGACAAGACGATCTGGCCCGATGGGCAGAGAATTCGATTACCACTTCGTCAAAAAAATGAAACCGATGTTATGCTTGTAAAAATGATATCGCCTCAAATCAGTAAGGCACTCGACGCTGCCATGTCCCGTCCGGGGATGATGACTGTCCTGACCGATCAGGATAATGCCGATATGATAGAGAAGGTTCCCGGGGGCTTCGGCGTTTGCACTCTGACGCAGGTCATTTCCGAGAAGCGGTGTTTGAAAATATTGTCTTACAATGGTGTAATTCCAAATATCGAAAACCTCGTCTCCGGTTCCTATCCCTTGTCGAAATCTTTCTCCACTGTAACGCAAAAAAACATGTCTGAACCGGTACGACGATTCCTCGCTTTTATGCGATCTTCCCATGGCAAGAAGATATTGGAAGAAAGCGGGCTTCTATTTTCGATTAAGTTTGCGGAGTAATCCATGAAAGATAAAAAGAATATAACAGGCATCATTACCTGGTTTGTCGCACTATTGACCGGAATGGTCGTGATCATTCTTCCCCTTGGTTTCTTTGTTTTTTCCTATCAAAATACGCTGGGAAACCTTGAAACTGAAGCGGAGATCAATGCAGATATCGTTACACATATCATCAGCTCGAATCCCGAGTTCTGGGAATTCGAGTATATCAGGCTTACGGAATACCTTACTGACCGTCCGAAGAAGGGATACGGGGAACTGAGGCGAATCGTAAACACAAAAAACGAAATCGTCGCTGAAAGTGTCGACAACCTGCGACCACCGCTGATCATGCGCTCCGCGGAACTTATGGACTCGGGGATGATCGTAGGAAATATTGAAATATACCGTTCCCTGTGGCCCCTATTGGAACAGACCGGCTTTCTCTTTTTATTTGTACTGCCCATAGGTATGGGAGTGTTCTACATGTTACGTATTTTGCCTATAAGGGCTCTACAGCGAGCGGAAACAGCACTCATCAAGACAAATGAAGATCTGGAGACGACCAACAAACGTCTTCAAGAGGAAATTGTTAAGAGCCAAAAGGCCGAGGCAAATCTTCACAAACTTAATGAAGCCCTGGAAACACGGGTTCTTGAAAGAACCGCGCACATTGAGACCGTCAACAGGAATCTCAAAACCCAAATAGCTGAACGCGTACGGACAGAAAAAGCTCTAATAGAAAGCGAAAAAAAATACAGGGAACTGGTCAATTTCCTGCCCATATCGCTGTTTGAAATGGATACGGATAACAACATTACATCAGGCAACCCCGCTCTCATTGAAACCTTCGGATATACGCAAGACGATCTCAAAAAGGGGGTAAATGCGGTACAGACGATTATACCCGAACAAGTGGATAGACTTAAAACTAATATTCTGAGTGTGCTGAAAGGAGAAAAAACGGACGAATCCGAGTATACAGGAATTCGTAAAGACGGCAGCACTTTTCCTTTAATCGCCTTTTCAAGTCCCATCACCCGTGGAGGCAAAATCGTGGGGCTAAGTGGGGCCATTATTGATCTCACGGAACGGAAACGGATAGAAGAATCTCTTAAGAAAAGCAATCTGAGTTTGGCCGAGGCACAGCGGATCGCTCACATCGGAAACTGGGAATGGAATATCGAAAGCGCTGAAATATACTTGTCCGACGAGATCTATCGGATCATAGGAACCACACCCCAGATGGTTGATCGAACCTATGAAGCCCTATCCGAGTATATTTTTCCCGAGGACAGGAAAATGGTAAAAAAAACCGTTGAAAAAGCCATGAATGAGGGAGAAAAAAACAGCATAGAACATCGCATAATCCGGAGCGACGGGACTGTGCGTGACATTCGTCAACAGTTGGAACCCATCATTGATGACGCCGGGAAGATCGTCAGGGTTATCGGGATCGTACAGGATGTAACCGAGAAGAATCAAGTGGAAAGAGACCTGCAAAACGCAAGGGACCAATTACTCCAGTCGGAAAAACTTGCTTCTATGGGTCGATTATCCGCCGGGGTCGCCCACGAGATCCTCAATCCTGTGAATATCATCTCCTTGGAATTGCAGACATTAAAGAACATGGAAAGCCTATCACCTGAAGTTCTGGAAGAGTTAAATGTCTGTATGGCTCAAATCAGCCGTATCGTCACAATTGCTGAAAATCTCAAGCAGTTTTCCCGCATCCCCGAAAAAAAGACGATCATGTCCGATATCAACGACGTCATCGCTCAAGTTCTGACTTTATACGCAACGCAGCTGAAAATAGAGGGAATAGAAACAGAGGTGCAATACCAGCCCGATTTGCCGGAAATTTCCATGGACAAAGAAAAAATAGAACAGGTTATCATGAACCTGATCACAAACGCCTCGACCGCCATGGAGGGGAAAGAGACAAAAGTGCTGCGCATAACGACGGAAAGAGAAAAAATGATCAATAATAAAGATCAACTGAAAATAACGATCGCCGACACCGGCACGGGTATTAAAAGTGAACATATGTCGAAAATTTTTGACCCGTTTTTTACTACCAAAAGACGGTGGAAAGGAACAGGACTGGGGCTTTCAATATCGTATGGAATCATCAATGATCACGGAGGTAAGATCTGGGCTGAGAACAATAAGTGGGGAGGCGTTTCTTTTTATGTCACGCTTCCAGTTAAAACAAATATTTAACAAATAACGACTGAAACAAGAGGTTATACATATGGAAAGAATACTTGTTGTCGACGATGAAATCCACGTTGTTAGGCTATTGCAGAAGCACCTGGTATCGAAATCATATGAGGTATATACCGCTATGAATGGCATAGAGGCTATTCAAAAGGTAAAAGATGTGAGACCTCATATTGTACTGCTTGATATTATTATGCCGGGCATGGGCGGCATTGATACCCTGAAGGAAATCAAAAAAATAAATTCCAAAATCGTGGTTATCATGATCACAGCAGTAATTGATGAAGAACTGGCCAAAAGAGCCCTTCAATTAGGCGCTAACGATTATATTACCAAACCCCTTGATCTCAAGCGTGTTGAAACAATCGTCTTTGTTAATATACTTCATCTTCTGGGCTAATTATTGAAATTGCGATTAAATTGTAATCATCAGAACCTAAAATACCCTTTCGTAAACCAACATAATCCAACATGGCATTTGTAAATCATTAATAAATAAGCCATTAAATTTGATGGAAAATCGTCTTAAATTGTTTATTTAACTCATAATTGAAGCTCCCCGCAGCAAGCTGCGGGGAACGAAGTAATTCGAAGAATAATCTCCTACTGTTAAAGAAATTTGTTAATTTTATTCGCTCGCTAACCCCGCAGCAAGCTGCGAGGAACGAAGTAATTCGTAGAATAATGCGCTCGCTGTTCAGTTCAAAGGTCGCTGGTTTGAATCCGGCCCCCGTTACCTAATAACAAAAAAGAGAGCGCAAAATATTGCGACCCCTTTTTTGTCCTTTCCACGTACCAAAGTACGATCGGTAATGTATAGCTGGGTAAAAGGCTATCGAGTCCCCGGCTTTATTTGCCTTCTTTCATAATCTTCATTAATCCATCAATAGGAATATTCGCTTCTTTTTTAAAATTCATGAAATTAATACCAATTTCAAATAAATTTTTTTCGCTTAATACATTGTACCAGACAATCTTGGTCGTCAATTCAAGAACCGACTCCGGCAAAGAAATTTTTAGTTTTAATTCCGGCTTTATATCCGCAACGACTAAATGTCTACCATCCACAGTAATTTGTTCGGAGTGAAGAAGGGCTCCTCCGACAGAAATATTAATAATTTTCACATTTATCTGCTCATTAAAATCGGGCAATATTACCTCAAGTAAAGCGTCCCAACAAGCAGCATATCTTTTACTCATTCCCCGTCCCTTGCCCGTATAAAGAAATTCGCGGTCCTTCATAAATGTCTTCCTTATGTAAAATTGAAGCTCCCCGCAGCTTGCTGCGGGGAATCTCCTACTGTTAAAGAAATTTGTTAATTTTATTCGCTCGCTAACCCCGCAGCAAGCTGCGAGGAACGAAGTAATTCGTAGAATAATGCGCTCGCTGTTCAGTTCAAAATCAACCCAGGGGAAATCCCTCTATCTCCTTCAAATCCCGCTAAAAAACTAATAAATATTATGCAATAATTGTGCCTGTCTTGGCATATACCTTGTACCTGCCGGGGTTACCGGATAAAACGGTATGAGCCAAGGTTTCGATAGTTCATCGGAAATGCCTGGGTTTCAATCCTCCTTTGCTGCCTATTTACTGGTAAAGTCAACTCTCTTTCGGTTTCATTGTTATGATTCTGCAGCTTTTATCTTCCATAGTAAACTCCCGGAAAATCCCTCCATTCGCGCCGAACCAGCGGCGCAAATCTACAAGCTCAGTGGCGGTGGTTAACCGTCCGCAGAAATACTCTGGTTCGCCGGCATCATTCACTTTCCGGATATATTCCACAGCCAACGACGTATTTCTTGCCAGATGGTGTTTTGACCAGTTTCACATAGGTCTCCTTTCGAACGGCCTTTCCTCCTTCCTTCTTTGGCCACATATACGACACCCAACCCTTACCATTCTTTATGGCAAAGTTGATATAATCTTGCACAAGCAATTTTCCATTCGTATCTCTCAGGTTCCAGATGTTTTTATTTTGTATGGAAGGGAATTGCGGATTGACGACCTCAATGCCATCAACTGAACTCACAAAAACATAAGTATCCTTGAAGTAAAATTCACGCTCTTTGGATCTTAAAATTTCAAAAGCTTTTTCTCCCTTCCGTTCGATTAGTTCACAGGCATCCTCGACTTCGTCAATAGCAAAAACAGGTTCAATTTTCATATCATAAAGCCCGGAGCCGACGACATACTCTGTACCATCCGGACTTTTTACGAGTTTCAGGTAAGTTGTCTTCCAACTTTCTTTCTTACTGCCCGGTTTTGCCCAAAGATAATGAGTCCACCCTTCCGTTTTGCATCCATAGCCACTAATTTCCTGTATATAATTCTTGACAATCCTTTTACCCCATGAATCCTTCAGATCCATCAGATTCTTCCCTTCGATCTCCGGAAATGCCGGATTAAGCACTTCGACTCCATCAAGCTTATCAACGAAAATATAGTGCTCACCATAATACCAAGGAACAGATCGCAACCCCTGAAAGGCTAATTCCCCTTTTTGTTCAATCAGCAAAGCCGCTTTATTAACAAATTCAACAAGTTGTTTTGTTTCGTTATATTTAAAATTCCGTAAATCATCTTTCTGTGCGTAAGCAACTGTTATAAAACATATGACACATATGCTTGCAATAATGGTTTTTACTTTCATGTCATTTCTCCTTCTCATTGATTAACTGTGTTTGTTTTTAGTTCTATATTCACATTTTAACCATAATGTTGGTGCCGTCTTTCATCTGGCGAATCAGTGGCACGAACTTATTTTATTTAATTACAGCAACATTTGCTTCATGAAATATAATTTAAAACGGAAAAACAAGAACCCCCAAAAATTTCTCATAACACTTTTCTCTTACACCTTTATCAACAACTTTCTAATTATATTACTCATACTTTCTTTTCTTGTGATAAAAGGGTTAGCTGTGTATGCTATAA
>CAZZBF010000064.1:0-297 GCA_964652795.1 uncultured Syntrophales bacterium
CTTGTATCCGAAGACATGTATCAAATAGCAAAACAGATAGAGAGAATAGAACCTGTATTAACAAAAGATGATGCCGAAAAAATAGATTTGGTGGAAAAACTGGTTAAGAAGTATGTAGACATACAAAAAATATAATTTAATAAAGCGTAAAAAATATTTCACAGACAATTTGCTTTTGAGACCTTATTTGCAAGGAAACCGAGGTCCTTTATAACTTAAGCTTCCTTAATGATTTAATCTATAAAAAAGGGGGTCCAATTAAAACTAACAACATGTGAAGACAGTTATGACGACCCT
>CAZZBF010000064.1:307-10265 GCA_964652795.1 uncultured Syntrophales bacterium
AATATGACGAAATACCGCCACCGCGAAAGGTTTTTTCTTGCGGAAGGGTTCAAGGTTGTGCGGGAATTATTAAAAAGCTCGTACGATACGACGGCGGTTCTCACGCTGGAAGAAAAGAAGAAACATTTGGAGTCTTTTTTATCAACACTGCCCGGTCATATAAAAATTTATACCCTGGAAAAAAATGAATGGAAAAAATTGAGTCAGGACAGCGAACCGGAAGGAATTATGGCGCTTGTCAAGATACCTCTTTCCGAAAAATTTCCCCCGGTGCCGGAGGAGAGCAACGGTCATATACTTTTACTTTACGGAGCGAACAATCCTAATAATCTTGGCGCTGTTATTCGCACGGCCCACTGGTTCGGTATCAAGACAATCATACTTAGTACCAATTCGGTTGATTTTACCAATCCTAAAGTGGTGCGCAGTTCCATGGGAAGTCTTTTTCACATGTCAATCATTCCGGAAGTAGATTTCGGCAAGGCTTTGCCGGAATTAAAAAACCATTATTTGTTGGTGGGCAGTGCCGCCAAAAACGGAATTACACCGCACAGTTGTAAACATAAAACGGCTCTCCTGCTCGGCAGTGAGAGTCACGGCCTGCCGGAAGAATTGATAAACCTGACTGCCGAACAATGGTGTGTTCCAGGCACCGGTGAAGCGGATTCTCTCAGCCTGCCGCACGCCGCGGCTATTATGATGTATGAAATGACGAGAACAGGGTGAACGTAACTTTAGAGGTAATTGAATCTCCCCGCCGCAAGCAGCGGGGAACAAAGTAATTCGGAGAATAATGCACTCGCTATTCAGTTCGGAGAATAATGAGCTCGCTGTTCAGTTCGCGATGGAACACTATATACAGGTTATTACAACTATGGGAGAAAAGAAGGATGCCGAAAGGATAGCCGGTATCCTTGTAGAGAAAAGACTGGCCGGCTGCGTCCAGATAACGGGGCCCATAACCAGCACCTATCACTGGAAAGGCAGCATAGAAATATCCGAAGAGTGGCTATGCTTCATAAAGAGCAGAAAAGGTCTCTATGAGGAACTTGAAAAAACAATCAAAGAGAACCATCCATACGAAACACCGGAAATCATAGCAACACCTATCGTTGCCGGCAGCAGAGACTATCTCACATGGCTCAGTGATGAACTTAAAAAGGAATAGATGTTTTCAGGAATATTTAACGAACCATCAATTTCAGGAGGTCGACCATGCAGGTTTTAGTAATGTACTACTCAAGAACAGGGAATACCGAAACCCTGGCTAAAGAAATAGCAAAGGGTGTGCGGGAAGTTGAAGGGATAAAATGTGTATTGAAGCCGGCAGCTGAAGTTACGGAAAATGACTTTTTATCTTCTGATGGAATTATAGCCGGTTCACCTGTATATTTCGGAGTAATGGCCGCCGAGATGAAAGAAGTTTTTGATAAGTTTGTCGGCACCCGAAATAATATGGAAGACAAAGTAGGCGCCGCTTTCGCGACTTGTTATGACACATCGGGGGGTAAAGAAACTACGATGATCTCGATCATACAGGTCATGCTTATATATGGTATGATCATTGTCGGAGATCCTCTGGACGCAACCGGCCATTACGGTGTATCGTGTACCGGAGCACCGGACGCGCAAACTGCCTTGAATGGCACAAAACTTGGGAAAAGAGTCGCCTTGCTTGTAAAAAAATTAAGAGGCTAAAAATGAAGGTCACTATAATTTATGACAATTATGCCTTTACGGAAGGACTCCGGGCGGATTTTGGATTTGCCTGTCTGGTAGAAGCGGAGAATACCACTCCGATTCTTTTTGACACCGGGGCTAAAGGCTCTATTTTGCTATCGAACATGAGAAAACTTGTTATTGATCCTGCCGCGATTGAGCAAGTATTCATCTCTCATAATCACTGGGATCATATCGGCGGACTTCCTCAATTACTCAAAGTGAATAAAAATATTAAACTATATGTTCCAGCATCATGCCCCCCGCCTTCCAGAGCGAAAGAGGTAATAAGCGTAAGTTATCCGACTCAAATTAATGAAAAGGTTTTTTCCACAGGTGAGCTTAACGAAGGGGAACAATCGATGGCAATCAAAACAGAAAGAGGAGTTGTCGTGATCGCGGGATGTTCTCATCCGGGTGTGGGAACCATACTTGAGTCAGCTTCACAATTTGGGAAAGTCTGCGCGCTTGTCGGCGGTCTGCACGGATTCGATGATTTTAACATTCTTGCGGATTTGGATCTGGTCTGTCCCACACATTGCACAAAACATAAAAAAAAGATAAAATCCTTACATCCGGAAAAATGTATAGACGGCGGGGCCGGTAAGATAATTTCATTTTGATATTATAAGCAACTTTGATATCAGTAACGACAGGAAGAGTTTCCTCAGAATTAAAGTAAATCTTGAACAGGGAAGTAATAGTGATAAAGGAGAGACAAATGAAGGTAAGCAAAGTAACCGAGATGAGATCCCTTGACCGGTATGCAATAGAAAACCTTTCTATACTTCAAGAACTCTTAATGGAAAATGCGGGTGAGGCGTCGTATTTCGTCATATTGAATGAGTTTGGCATAAAGAACAAAAAATTTGTGATTATTTGCAGTATAGGCAACAACGGTGGAGATGGTTTTGTTGCCGCGAGAAAAATTCATTCAAATGGTGGAGATGTAAAGATATTTATTTTGGGTGACGTGAATAAATTTAAAGGCGCGGCAAAGATAAATTTTGACATCGTATCAAATCTACCGATAGAAATCCGACAAATTGAATCTATCGAATCGATAAAAAGCGATGTCCTTCACTGCGACGCGATAGTTGACGCGATCTTCGGAACGGGTTTGGCGAGAAATATTGAAGGTCTATACAGAGATGTTATACAGTTGATCAATAAAAGCGGGAAAAAAGTTTTCAGTATCGATATTCCCTCAGGTATCAATGGCGATACAGGAAAGATTATGGGTACCGCGGTTAAGGCAGATTATACAATCACTTTCGGCCTTCCCAAGATAGGAAATATACTTTTCCCAGGTTATGAATATTGCGGAAAGTTGTATGTCACACATATATCCTTTCCCCCATCCCTCTATAATAAAGATTCAATAAAAGTAGCAATCAACGACTTCATTCCTCTTCCTCCTAAAGATAAAAACGCCCACAAAGGAGACTTTGGCGAGGCTCTTTTTATAGCAGGTGCCTCAAGCTATTTCGGAGCCCCTTATTTTTCCGCTTTGTCATTTCTTAAGGCTGGCGGTGGGTATTCCCGCCTTGCAGCCCCCGTTTCTGTAACACCGTTTATTGCCAATAAGGGAAGCGAGATAGTTTTTATCCCCCAGAAAGAAACGGCCTCGGGAAGTATAGCACTGGAAAACAAAAACGCGCTACTCAAGCTTTCCGAAAAAATGGATATGGTGGTAATCGGTCCGGGCTTATCGTTAGATGAAGAGACGCAACAACTAACGAGGGAACTAACAAGGGAAATCGAAAAACCACTCCTCATCGATGGGGATGGTATCACCGCTGTTTCCAAAGACTTAGGCATAATAAAAAATAGAAAGTGGCCTACGATATTGACACCTCACCTGGGCGAGATGTCGAGAATTACAAAAATGAGCGTACCCGATCTTGACAAAAATAAAATAGATGTCCTGCAGAGTACCTCAAAACAACTGAACGCGATCATCGCGTTGAAGGGAGCCCACTCGCTTATCGGTTATCCTGATGAAAAGGTTTACATCAACATGAGCGGAAACCCCGGTATGGCTTCGGCAGGATCGGGGGATGTCCTTACGGGAACAATTGCCGCGATGTTCGGCCTGGGTCTTCCCATTGAAGACGCGGCAAGAAAAGGAGTTTTCATACACGGGTTCGCCGGCGATCTCGCGGCCGAAGATATAGGAGAAGACGGCATAACGGCACAGGATATACTCAATTATCTGCCCCTCGCCGTAAAAATTGACAGGGAAGGCCTTGACGAAACCCTGAGATACGCCTACGAAGGTCTCCGTGTAATATAAAGCAAAAATAATTCCGAGGGAATCTTACCTGACATGACCATTTTCAGCCCGCGTTGTCGAACTTTGATATTTTATTTTGTCGTTCTTTTTTTTATCGCCGCCTGTGCGCATGTTAATGAAGTAAAGATTAAAGACAGGATTAATTCTAAGAGCCAGATTGTCGGTTTTATGTGGGACACGAGGGGCGGCGGCGACATGCAATTCGCCGTTGAAAGAGAAGGAAAACATTACAAAATCAAGGTTGAAAGATACAATTTCCACACAATTAAAATAATTATTACACTTACCGAAAATAACGGCGGAGTGTACCGCCTTGTCGATGACATATTCGAAAAACGGGTTGATCTTCACAATTACGCGTCTGTTCCTAAAGGCCTAACCGGGACATGGACGGAAATTACCCTGACATATAAAGATCACCGGGAGACAGTGATAAACAATATTAACGCAGTAAAATTAAACGTTTTATATCGGTTCGTTCACAATGCAGTCCGGGAGTTGTAAGTTCAATTTCTGATGTGCATCTTTAACGAGTAAAGGCATCTTGGAGAGGTTATCATGAGTTCAAAATGGGGAAAGAGATATCGCTATTTGCCATGGTTGATTTCAATTTTTCTTTTTTTCTACGCTGCGTTCGGCGGAGGGCTGAACAACAGCAACCAGGCGTGGAGCGCAGAGAAAGACGGTGTCAAAACATATGGCGCGGTTCAAAAAAGGTTACCCGCCCCGAATGAGTTCAGAAACGTACTGAAAGAGGCGTACGAAAAATACAGGGATGCCACGGAGGGTAAGAACGCCGATTATATACCCTATCTGGCAAAGGTCGATCCCGGATTATACGGTATTGCCATCGTTACCGTCGATGGTGATGCGTATGAAACAGGCGATTCGAAATACCTCTTCGCCATAGAATCTATTTCAAAGGTTTTCACGCTTTGCCGGGTCATACAGGACATGGGAGACAGGACCATAGAGGAAAAAATCGGCGTCAACGCGACAGGCCTTCCCTTTAATTCCGTCATGGCCGTTGAACTGGAAAAACCTCACACCGTAAATCCCTTCGTAAACGCCGGAGCCATGGCCACGGTCAGTCTCGTCAAGGGGAAAACCGCCGATGACCGGTGGAAAAAAATAATAGGAACGATGAACAGTTTTGCCGGCCGCTCCCTCAAGGTTAACGAAGACGTTTACAGGTCGGAATCGAAGACCAATATCCATAACTGCGCAATCGCTATGCTTCTGAAAAGCTACGGCAGGTTTTACGACGATCCTTCTGAAACGCTTGACTTATACACACGTCAGTGCTCCGTGGCTGTGTCGGCGCGCGACCTCGCGGTGATGGGTGCGACGCTTGCAAACGGCGGCATCAATCCGGTAACGGAAAAGCGGGTCATTGATGAAAGGTATGTGCCGAAAGTCATGGCGCTGATGATTACGAACGGTCTGTATGATACCAGCGGAGAATGGGTCTACAGGACGGGTCTGCCGGCCAAAAGCGGTGTAGGCGGCGGTATTTTAGCCGTCGTTCCGGGGAAGTTTGCCATTGCCGCCTTTTCGCCGCCTCTCGACGAGGCAGGGAATAGCGTTCGCGGTCAGAAAGCGATCGAATATATATCGGAAACACTGCGGGTAAATCTCTTTAGTACACCGTAAGAAAATAGGAAAGTATCTTCCTAATAACTTAAAAACAGAACATAAAGATTGACCGGGAAGACCTTGACGAAACTTTAAAAGATGCTTACGAAGGTTCACCTTTTATACAGGAGGAAAAAATGAAGGCATGGATTCTTGAGAAACAGGCGAAGATTGAAGAAAAACCATTGAAATTGGTGGAAGTTCCAACACCTCACGCAAACGAAGGAGAAATAAGGATTAAAGTTCTGGTATGCGGCGTGTGCAGGACGGACATCCATATCGCGGAAGGGGACCTCTCTTTAAGAAAATCACCTCTGATTTTAGGACATGAAGTCGTGGGTATCGTTGACGAAATCGGCAAAAACGTAACAAAGTTCAAAATCGGTGACAAGGCAGGCGTGTGCTGGTTAAACAGCACCTGTGGAAAATGCAAATTCTGTCTTTCCGACAGGGAAAACTATTGTCCCGATATCAAGTCTACGGGTTGGGATGAAGACGGCGGCTACGCGGAATATATAACGATTTCAGAAGATACCGCATTGCTTTTAAATAATTCTAAATTAGAACCCGCCGACATCGCTCCTCTTATGTGCCCGGGTATAGCGGGATACGCTGCCTTCAAGTTGACGGAAGCCCCAAAGGGCAGCAGAATGGGTCTTTACGGGTTCGGCCCGACAGCCTTTTGCGTACTTAAGGTTGCAAAATCGATGGGCATAGAAGTGTACGTGGGCACCAGGTCTCCAAAAAATATCGAAGACGCCTTGAACTCGGGGGCAGACTGGGCCGCGGACACTTCCAAAGAAAAGATGCCCTGTAAACTGGATTCGGCGATCGTCTTTCCTCCCGCGGGGAATCTGGTTGAACCCGCTCTCTCTCAAGTTGACAAGGGAGGAATCGTCGTTCTGGCACCCGTGAGTTCATCCCCTATCGTTATTGAAAATTACAGTGAAAATCTGTGGGGACGCACCTTGGAAACCCTTTACAACGTGAAAAAAACTGAGGCTGATGAATTCCTCGAAATCGCGGACAGGCTTGAGATGAAACCGGAAAGAGGGGTCTTCCCCTTTGAAGATTTGCAGGACGTCCTTATCGCAGTCAGACACGGAAAAACGAAGGTGGCCAATTCCGTTATAGAAATCGCCACCGCTTAATTAAAAATATTCTGTAATAGAAGGTAATTCTATGGCTTCGAAACCGCGTATAGTATTTATTATAATACTGGCAATTTTTTTTTCTGTTCCACCCGCGTTATCCCAGGAACGTCACCCGGGCATTCAGCGAATTAAGGAGCGGGGAAAACTGATCATTGCCATGCTGAATGAAGATCAACCACCTTTCTTTATGGTTAATGAAAAGGGAGAACTTTACGGTCTGGATGTCAAGCTCGGAAAGGATATCGCGAAGGAACTCGGCGTAGATGTCGAATTTAAACGAAAAGCAAAAACATTCGACGAAGTGATTGAAATGGTTAACAGTAAAGAGGCCGACGTGGCGATCTCCGTTCTCAGCAAGACCCTGAAACGAGCGGAAAAAGTACTTTTCACAAAACCTTATATTACTCTTAGACAAGGGCTTCTCGTTAACCGCCTCAAGATGGCCCAGGCAAGAAAAGATGAAGACCCCATTGAATTTATTGTAAATATGAAGGGCTATATCGGTGTTGTTGCTGCTTCGTCATACGTATATTTTGCGCGACACATGTTTCCGAAAGCCACGATTAAAGAGTTTAAGACCTCAGAAGATATCCTATCAGCCCTCGAAAAAGGAAAGCTTCTTGCAGCTTTTTACGACGAGGTAGAGATAAAAAAAATCATTCGTGCAAACCCAGGCATTAGTTTGGACGTTCGAACCGTTGTTTTTAAAGACACAAAAGATCCGATCGCTATGGCTGTATCCCGGGATGATATCCTTTTTCTGCACTGGTTGAATGAATACCTGGAAATGAGGGATTTCAATATGGATGCCGATAAACTCCTCCGGGAATATTAGAAAATATTTTTATCAAAAGATCAATAACGTCAAAGGAACCAATGGCTAAAGAAAAAAGTTCTGACCGATGGTTTACATGGGATCTTCTCCTCAATCCATGGGTCGTGATCGTATCTATGATGTTGGGCATGTTTATCGGCGCCTATAATAAGAAACTCGCCGTGAATCTCGCCCCGTTCGGAAACATGTATGTCTCGCTGCTGAAAATGTGCGTTCTGCCCATTCTTGTATCAGCGGTCTCATACAGTCTCGGGGGATTGTTAAGATCCCACAGAGCGCAAAAATACCTGAAACGGTTGATCATTGTATTTTTACTCACTCTTGTAATTACCTGCGCTTTCGGTCTTGCCTCCGGCATATTGGGCAGACCCGGAATCGGGATTAATGAGGATATTCTGGGAAGGATAATTAATGATTCACCTCAGAGACTCGACTTGGAAATTTTCTTTTTCCAGCCAAATGACCCGTCCGAACAACTTCCAGGGCTTCTGAAGTTCTTTGTCGGTGTAATTCCAGGCAACATTTTTTATTCTCTCACGAATGACAGAAATCTACAGGTTCTTCTTTTCGCCATAATCCTCGGGTGCGCCGTCGGTCTGATACACGCGAAAGCTTCCGATGATTTACTTGTTCTGCTGGACGCCGTATTCAAGGTTTTCTCAAAAATCATACGATGGATCATATACGCTCTTCCATTCGGTCTGTTCTGCCTTATGGCCGATCTCATTTCACGAATCGGAACGCAAATTCTGTTTTCCATGATAAAATTTATCGTTGTATTCCACATCTGCGCTATATTCGTACTCATTATAAACACCCTTATCATCTGGAAGCGGTCTGGATCATCTTTTACGCATTTACTGTCCGCTTTGAAAGAACCGGTTATTCTCGCTTTTGGAACTCGCAACGGTTTTGCCACGCTCCCTTCCGCGATGGACGCGATGCACGAAAAACTTAATTTCGACCAGACGTCGACGAATCTGCTGGTGCCGCTGGGTCTCACCATCTGCCGTTACGGGAACGTTCTCTATTTTTCGGTCGCTATCATATTTATCGCCCAATTATACAGCGCTTCCCTGGGACTGTCGGGACTGATGATGGCCCTTATCTGCACTATATTAGCGGGTATGGCGACATCCGGAGCCACCGGCATTGTCATACTTTCCATGATGACCATTGTGCTTGAACCCCTTAACCTGCCCCTGGAGGCGGTACTCATACTCTTTATAGCGATTGACCCTATTGTTGAACCCATGCGCACCGTGATTACGGTTCACTCGAGTTGTTCGGCGGCTTCACTGATCGCGGATCGCCCACAAGTACCATGAAGAATGACAGGGAAGTTCTCTATGAAACCCTGAGATACGCCCGCGAAGGCGTTCGTGTAATATAAGCATATAAAATAAAACTGTACGCGGTTCTTGATTTGACCAAAGAAATAAGTATGGCATCCCCGAATTTCAGGAGGAAACATCTTGGATAAAAAAACCCTTATTCATTCAAGAAATATATCCATAGACTGTTTTGAGGAGTGTGATGATCAAATGCTGCTGGAGGGGTCACTCAGGGATGATAGATTGTTCCCTTCTTATTATCATGCTATTCGTGAGCATCATAAACCAGGAATCCTCCATTATATTAAACTCAGCATGACAATATCATTGACAGGGCTTGTTATTACTTCCGTCAAGGCTGAGATGCCTACCATTCCGAATGAGGAATGCCTGAAAGTGAAAGAATGCGTTGCAAAACTTGTTGGTCTTCGAATCAAACATGGCTTTACCAAGAATGTGAGGAATATTATGGGGGGAATTTCAGGATGTATTCACCTGACAAATCTTGTACTTGCCATGGGTTCTGCCGCCGTTCAAGGATTCACTTCGCATTGTACCAGAGTGAGAGAAGATAATAACAATAAACTCCCGGATTTTGATGCCTCTGTCTTTATAGACAGCTGCCGGCTCTGGAAAGCGGACGGTCTATTTGTTAGAAAAATCATGGAACTTTCGAAGGACAAAGACGGAGACACTAAAAATTGAAAAAGCTATATTTACCGATAAAGCATCGGGGATCAGAAAGGAGCGCGTGATATAAATACTACCTCAAATATTATTGAAATTCGAGCACACCACCTTTTATGTCTACAGGGCTTCCAGGGGCACGGGTATAACCAGGCTTTCGCACAAAACATCAGTGAGATTATCAAACACATAGCTTTAAACCCCGATCTGGAGATAGAGATAATCGCAAAATGTGACGCTATCTGCGCTTGTTGTCCTCATAATGTAAAGGGAATCTGTCAAAAAACCCCGGGTTCCT
>CAZZBF010000065.1:0-7185 GCA_964652795.1 uncultured Syntrophales bacterium
TTGAAGCCCCATTGAATTGCGATCAGGACGGTCGCCGAGGCCCCGATAACGGAAAAGAAACCGTTTATCCCCCATGCCCACGGAATCATATCCCCGCCTTTTTCTGCCAGCCGGCTTAACCCGGACGGGAAAGGGATTCCCATCGGCACGGCAAGCGGCGCTGTCAATAGACTGCATATAAGCATACGCGTCCATAAAGATAATCCGGACAGGGCGTTTTGCAGCAGTTGATCGAATCTCATGTAAATAATTCCCACGGTCACAATACAAACCACGGCAAAGAGGACGTGTTTGTGTCCTACCGTGTCTATCCTTCCCGCGATCAGGCTCCCGAATCCCGAATAGACAAGAAAAGAGCCGATGACGATGCTTGCCGAGAAGACGGGATCATAAAGATACCGGATAAATTGCTGTAAAAAAGACATCTCAATGAACATGTAGGCCAGACCGAGGCAGCCGAAATAGATGAATACGGGCGTTTTCCCTCGTGGTGAGCCCCGAATCAGTTTGATGGGAGCCAGTATAAGAATTATGCTAATTAAAACGAGGATGCCAAGCGCCGTCCAGACAAGGATATATCCCCAGTCTATGAGCGGTATGGCGATCCGACCGTATGGGGCAAGGTACGTTTTGAGCACTGTTAGTTTGAAGAAGTGGCCGAAAAACGGCCTGTCGTCCGTGGCGGGCCTGATATAGAAAGGATATTCGTCGTAAAAAGGCTCTCTTTCTCCGGAGAGAAGCCTCGTCGCGGCGATGAAAAAGTAGCTTTCATCCATTTTGTTTATGATGTTGGTCTCCTCTTTTTTGATTCCGGGATAGTAGCAGAGATCGAAGAGGCGGCTTTCGCAGAATGTTTTGACAGTTTGAATCTCTTGCTTGTTGAAGAGGCCGTTTTTCAGCAAGAGTGTTGCCGTCTGCCAGCTTCTTATCATGATAATGGATTCGCCGGCATTTTCAGCTTCAAGCGCGGCGATTGCCGTTGTTAGAAGTTTTATACAGTCGCGGGGGGGATTTTTGATCCACTTCGATATACCGAGGATGCCTCCCGGGTTGAGCCGGTCGAGACAGGTTTTCAGTGATTCGGTCGTAAATAGATAGTTTTCATTGAGTGAATAAACCCCCGCGGAAGCCGATTCCATCGATTCGAGAAGACATATCTG
Organism: uncultured Syntrophales bacterium; assembly: GCA_964652795.1. Lineage (GTDB taxonomy): Bacteria > Desulfobacterota > Syntrophia > Syntrophales > JADFWA01 > JAUSPI01. The sequence continues at coordinate 1,161 of CAZZBF010000065.1, forward strand.
AATCAGATCAAATCGATTTTTCGTGTTTTGAAGATATCCTCTCCCCTCTTCGGCTAAGATCCGATACTCTTGGGGATTATATATGTCCCCGCTGAAACGCCGGTATTTTCCCTGCATGAAACCTATGATATCTCTGTTCATCTCCACAACGGAGACATTCTTTGCCCTGTGATACTTCGCGTTCAGAATTTCCGTTCCTCCGCCTCCACCGATTATAAGCACTGCCGGATCGTTCAGGAGCTTGTAGGGAAGAGAGGTGGTGCGGTAATCCGTGAAATTCATATCCTTCAGATTCCCGGTGAATTCGTTGATTGCGCCCGCGGAGTTTCCGTTTATAAAGAGGCCTTTCTGCTTTGGCAATCTAAACGGACAGTTCAGACTCAGGTCGGGCAGGTAATGGTACGCGGGACTGTCCAGAACGGTGACAAGTCCGAGCGGTCCGAATATTTCCGCTTCGATTTTTGCCTCCATCTGGCTTCTGGCAATGGAAAGGTCTTTGAATTTGTTCATATATGTTGGCTTATCATGTAGCAAAAAGAAGTAAAGCGGGGCTGTCGCGATAAGTATTATCGCTAAAACCGCTGTACGTATGCGGCTGCTCGTGACCGGGAGCGCGGCGCAGACAATTATTATTGAAATAATAAGAATCATCTCGTGAGGGCCTACGTGAAAAACTGTAAGCAGTATCAGAAGACTTCCGATTCCTGAGCCTGCCATATTGGGAAAATATATTTTGTGAATATTATCGGTACAGACTGAAAAACTGAGGCCGATGCATACCGCACCGAAGAAAAAAGGTATAAACATGGCTAAGCTGATGACGATGAGGTTCAGTGTTTCATACGGCTGCCAGATTAGCATAAGCGGATTGAATGCGATCAGGTAACTCAGATAAATATTTATCCAGATGGACGAAAGCATGAAAATTGGGAAGAGATATAAAACCGTGGAAAAGTGTTTTTTCAGTCCTGCCTTGAATAGAAAAATAAAAGTTCCGCTTGAGCCGAAGCCGAGAAGGGCGATGCTGACAATCAAATAAGCGAAGTGATGCCAGTACTGTATGGAAAATATCTTGAATAGAAGAATTTCGTAGGCGATGAGGGCGGCCGAGATAAGGAATACGGAAACCTGAATTTTTTTTAATGAGGGGTAGGGTGTCATGGATTATTTGTGCTTGCCGGTAAGGGGTACAAATCGTACCGACATCAGGTTTTCTGTCGTTATTTTACCTGAGATATCCTTTTCAACGAGAACCAGGCTCTGAACCGTGAAGCGGCCGCCGACCGGGATGACCATCATGCCCCCTTTTTTGAGCTGTTTCAAAAGTGGCGGCGGGATATGGCCGGCCGCGGCCGTCACAATTATAGCGTCGAACGGCGCGTGTTCAGACCAGCCGTAATAACCGTCGCCGCATTTGACTTCAACATTCTTGTAGCCGAGTTTTTCCAATCTGAGGGACGCCGATTGCGCTAAATCCGGGATTATCTCAATTGTCTACACCTTTTTTACAATGCGTGAGAGAATCGCCGCCTGGTAGCCCGAACCTGTTCCGATTTCAAGAACCGTGCTTTCTTCATCCAGATCGAGGATTTCCGTCATGTATGCCACGATGTAAGGCTGAGAAATTGTCTGTCCGTAACCTATCGGCAGGGGAGTATCATCATATGCCATGTAGGTCCTATCTTCGGGGACGAACTGATGGCGTGGAACAGACATCATCGCCTCAATGACGTCTCTGTCACGGACGCCCCTCCTGACAATCTGTTCGTCTACCATTTCTTTTCTCATAGCCGTAAATATCCTCTCATTAATTTCGGCTTTAGAGTTCACTTTTACCGGCGAGATGGTTAAGACAAGAAAAATCAGTACCGGTATGGATATTATTTTCCGGAATTTGTTCGTTTTTATGGTATTATAACCTCCGCTTATCCTTGCTTTAATCCATCAAGCACGGGGGAAAATGCTTTACAAAGTTGCCGCCGATTCTGTTATCGTTATCCATTTTATGTGGATCGTATTTATAATATTCGGGTTCCCGGTGTTTCTCTGTTTCAATCTGTACAGATGGAGGTTGGTTCATCTGACCGCTCTAATAGCAACCGTAATTATGCAGGCTACACAGACTGTTTGTCCGTTGACCTATCTTGAAGTTTATCTGAAATCGAACGATGTGTCCGGTACCGTCTATCCGGGTTCCTTTATAATAGAGAGAATAGAGAATGTAATTTATGTTGAAGATTTAATAACGCTTGAGATAATCAAATATCTGACGGTAATTTTTTTAGTGGTCGTTCTTTTTTCCTTCTGGTTCAAGCCGGTCAAGTTGAAACGGGAGAAGAAAATCTGAGATTCTATGTTATTATATTAGTATGTGACGGTCTTGGCAACCCCGAAAGTGAGCGCCGCATTGGGGAAATTGAAGTTGCGGTGTGAAACGCTGTTCCCGGGATAAAGATTCAAGTAATCCTATGAAACGAAAATTCAACACATTTCCTGTCCTCTTCGCGATTACCGCTCTCGGTATATCTTCGGTAATAACTCAGATTACCGTTATCCGTGAATTTATAAATGTCTTTGAAGGAAATGAAATTGTCCTTGGTATCCTCTTTTCTCTCTGGCTCCTGCTTACAGGGTTGGGGGCATGGCTTGCGAAAATTATATCATCTTTCCGCGCGCAGATGTTTATGCTCCGTCTGTCGCTTTATCTTGTTGCCTTCCTTCCCATTTCCCATATTCTCCTTATCCGCTTTTTCAGAAATGAGATATTCATCAGAGGAGAGCTCCCCGGCATCGGTCCAATGATTATCTGGGCGGGAATTCTTCTCGTTCCCTATTGTATTCTTTCCGGGGGATTGCTTACCATTGCCTGCGGCATCCTTGCCGTCAATGTTTCCGATGACCGCAGCATCGGCAGAATCTATTTTTTTGACAATATCGGCGATATTTTAGGAGGAATCCTTTTCACCTTCGTCCTCGTCCGTTTCTGCAATAATCTGAACGCGCTGTATCTTCCCGCGGTTCTCTGCCTTTCAGGATTCCTGTTGCTGATGCCGCGGGGTTTCGGCCGGAGATTGCTTTACGGTACTCTCGGAGTCTTTGGGCTGGTATCTGTTTTTTATGCGTACTGGTTTGTGCCCCTTGACGGTATTTCCCTCAAGTGGTTTTATCCGTACCAGAAGATGGAAGATCATCAGGAGTCCCCTTACGGAAGATTGGTTATAACACGCAGTCATGACCAGACATCTTTTTTTGAAAATGGGGGGCACCTCTTCTCCGTTCCCAATACCTTTACCAATGAAGAAATCGTTCATTACGCGCTGTCACAACTCCCGAAAGTTCAGTCAGTCCTTCTGGTTTCAGGCGGTGTTGCCGGTGTTGTCGACGAAATTATGAAGTATGACGTTGAAAATCTCGATTATGTTGAACTTGACCCGGCGGTTATATCCGCCGGCGTGAAGCATCTTGACATCCGCTTTCCGTCGGCAGTTCATCTTCACCTTGATGACGGAAGGAAGTTTATTCAGAGGACGGATAAAAAATATAACGGCATAATTTTAGACCTTCCTCCTCCGGGATCGCTCCAGCTCAACCGTTTTTATACCCTTGAATTTTTCAACGAGGCCAAATCCAAGCTTCTGCCGGGGGGAATTATCTGTTTCGGTACTCCGGGGGCGGAAAATTATATCAGCGATGATCAGGCGCGCTTTCTTTCAACCCTGAAAAACACACTGAAACAGGTTTACAAAAACATCCTGATTATACCGGGGGAGAGGAATATCTTCGTCGCGTCCGATGCGCCTCTTTCTTCCGATATAGCGTCACTCGTCTCCTCACGTAACATTGAAACGGTTTACGTCAATAAAAATTACCTCACCGGGAGAATAACACCGGAGAGGTTATCCTTTATAGAGAACAGCATTATTGATAGCGTTCCGGTGAACCGCGACCTGCGGCCCACGGCATTTTTCTACCGGATGAATATCTGGCTTAGCATGTTTCAGGAAAACCACAGAATACTTTTGATTGCCGTATTTCTCTTATTCATTTTATATTTTTTCCGGATTGGGATCGTTAGGAAGGCCGTATTTTCAACCGGTTTTACAGCTTCATCCATGGAGGTAGTAATTCTCCTCTGTTACCAGATTTTCCATGGCAGTGTTTACACGGGAATAGGCATGATCATTGCTTCATTCATGTTTGGACTCGCGGTAGGAAGCTTTACGGCAAACAGGATTATTGCAGGGCGTCGTATAATCAAGACGAGGTCGGTTCTTGAGATCGAAATAGCAATTGTAGCCTACATCGCGCTCTTTATGGCGATGCTCTTCTGGGGGCGTTCTATGCTCGATGATCTTTCCTTCGCCCTTCTGACCGTTCTCATCGGAGCTTTGACGGGATTTGAATTCCCGGTTGCCGGAAAAATCCTCTTTTCTTCCCCGTGGGAAACAGCCGGTTCTCTTTACGCGGCCGATCTGCTGGGGGCAAGCCTTGGAGCGTTTTTTATCAGCCTTTTCGTTATACCCGTTTTTGGAATTTACTATACCTGTCTGTTTCTGATAGTATTTAAACTGTTCATCATCCTGGGGCTTCTTGTTCGGGGCAGGACTGCCGCGTGAGGCAAAGGAGAGGTAGAGAGCGATAATGTATATTACGCGAAGAGAACTTATTAAAACAGGAATTATCTGTGGCCTGTCCTTGTCTTCAACGGATGTCTTCGCGAAGTGGCTTTTGCCCTCGGAAAAGAATGAAAAGAAAATTACCCGAAACGATGCCCCGGATAAACTCTGGAAGTGGTCGAAAGAGGTTTACTTCAAAGTGAAAAGGGGCGACAATGTTCAGTGTCTCACCTGTCCCAATCAATGTTTCCTGGAGCCGAATGCCCGCAGCAAGTGCCAATCCCACGTCAACAAGGATGGCAAGCTCTACACGCTGGTTTACGGCAATCCATGCGCGGTACATATCGATCCCATTGAAAAGAAACCTCTGTATCACTTTTTCCCTTCATCGAGGGCGTTTTCCGTAGCCACGACGGGATGCAGTTTTAGATGCCTCAACTGCCAGAACTGGGAGATATCACAGGTTAAACCTGAAGATGTCAGATTTGTGGAGATGTTTCCCGACGCTGTCGTGGAGAATGCCCGGAAATCGGATTGCAGGAGCATCGCCTATACATATTCAGAGGCAACGACTTTTTATGAATACATGCTGGATACCTCCAGGCTGGCGCGTGAAGCGGGTGTCAAAAATATCTGGATTTCAAACGGTTATATTAACAAACCTCCTCTTTTAGAGCTTTGCAAAACTCTCGACGGCGCGAATATTGACATAAAAAATTTTTCCGAGGATGTCTATTCACGCCTCAATGCCGGCCGGTTAAAGCCGGTTCTGAGAACGGTTGAGATATTGAAGGAAAGAGGTATCTGGTTTGAGATAACAGTCCTTGTCGTACCGACATATTCGGATAACATCGAAATGATAAAGCGGATGTGCGGATGGATACTGGAAAATCTTGGCCCGGACTATCCGCTCCATTTTTCACGTTTCTTTCCCCGGTACAAGCTGACACATCTTCCCCCCACTTCCATACCGTTTCTGGAAAACGCGAGAGAAACAGCGATGAAAATGGGAATTCACTATGTCTATGTGGGCAATATACCTCAGGCGGATTCGAATCATACATACTGTCCCTCATGCAAAAAGAAGATTGTAGAACGCCTCGGATATCTAATTGCGGAAAACAGGATCGTAGATGGGAAATGCGCCTTCTGCGGGGAGACGATTGCGGGTGTCTGGGAGTAGATGATCAGTAAAATTCCTTGACCGTCTGACTGACATTGAGCTATTAATAATATTCAATAAATGGAGGGTTATGTAGATGAAAATAGCAGTCCTGACAGGTGGAGGAGACTGCCCCGGTTTGAACGGGGCGATCAAATGGGTTACAAAAACAGCCCTCGATTCCAAACTGGTAGAGAAACGTTCCGTCAAGTTTGAAGTTATCGGCATAATGAACGGCTGGAAAGGG
>CAZZBF010000065.1:7285-10183 GCA_964652795.1 uncultured Syntrophales bacterium
GATTATTCCCTCGGTTTTGATACGGCAGTCAACGTTATCATGGAGGAGATTGACAGGCTGCGTACCACGGCGGGTTCCCATGGGCGGATTTTTGTTGTGGAGACGATGGGGCGGCATGCCGGCTGGCTTGCCCTTCATGGAGGTGAATGCAGCGGCGCTTACATTATTCTGATTCCCGAACATCCTTTCGACATGAATCGCATATGCCAGCTTCTTAAGGATCGTGAGGGACGGGAAGAGATACGGTACAGTATTCTTGTTGTTTCTGAAGGGGCGAAACCGGTAGATAAAGGGGGGTTTTATAAAGACGAAAAGATCGATGATTTCGGACACCGCTCCCTTGGTGGCATTGCCAGATATGTATCGGAGGAAATAGAAAAAGAGACAGGGCTCGAATCGCGTTATGTAATTTTAAGTCACCTGCAGAGAGGAGGTACACCGTCGGCCCGAGATCGCCTTATGGCGAGATGGTTTGGAATCGCCGCTGTTGATATGGTTTTAAACGAGGATTTTGGCCGTATGGTGAGTCTTCTCCATGGTGAGATAACATCCGTTCCTCTCAAGGAAGTTATCGATACAATGAAAATTGTTGATATCGACAAATATTACGACGTCGAAAGATACAACGGGCGGAGGTCTATATTGTAGATTACTGGATTGTTTGATTTATCCCCGAATATGCTACTGTTTTTTATTCGTTTTAAGTTTGAACTTAAACGGCCTGGAAAAAATCAGCGCGGGATTACCAGTTTCGGGATCTATCGGCCCATCCTTCAAATAGAATTTTACTTCAAAAGAGCGTTCGTTTACGTCATACACCATAGGCCAGAGAGTTCTGCAGGGTATCGGGAATGCGGCTCCCTCATCGGCATCGACAGTACGGCCGTATACCATTCCAAGAGCCCTCTCCGCGTCATCGGGAGAAATCTTTCCCCGGTGCTTCCGCAGGAAATCGTGTAGAGTACGGTAGCGATAGAAACTATTGTACGTTGCCTTCGGAGAATAAGCCGGAAATTTGTTTATGTCTTTGTGAATATGGACGGAATGATTTGTCATTATCTGCGGTTCACCGTTATTGTCGGTAAAGTGATCGGTAAAATCCTTCGAAGATGTTTCATGGATAAAAGATTTGCCGGAACGGTCGCCGATCAGGAAATGACAAGGTTCAAATCCCAGTGTTAGCTTATTATTGATAATCGCGATCTTAGCTTCTTCAACCGTGGCACAGGTATCGAGAATAAGCCGTGCCATCTGCAATACGTTCAAACCACCAGTGTTGTCTCCGAGCGGAGAAGGGGTTTTATTCGCGGGAGCGTTATTATCTGCCAGCATCGCCACAATCAGACCTTCGGAGTTTATCCCGCTCTGAAAACCGTTCAACAGATCGAGACTGCCGATTACAAGCGACGGATATCCTTTGTCCGGATAGAGTTCCATGACAAAATTTCTCGAAAAGAGATTGTGTTCTCCTTCGACCGGCTTCATCCCGAACATTACTCTAAGCGTCGTGATATAAAAGTCTACATTATGAGTGAGAAGAACATGCCCGTTCGTTGTGGAACTCGCGGGAAAGTAGACCGCCGAGCAGGATAAAGGGGCCACATCATACATCAGACAGCTCGGAACATACGAGTCATCCGTCGGGGAGAGGTTGTACGATTTTGCCACGCCTTTCATCCGATCAAACAGAATGGGGTAGTTTTTTTCCAGATACAAGCGGCGGGCCCTGGCATAAAACGGCGCGGCATATCGGTCAAGCTTAACGCCGAGCCATTTTTGGGCGATGTCGCCGAGGGCTTTTCCGATTTCCTCGTTCGTTCCGCGCAGGACAATATGCCGGACTTCCATGTAGGTTCCCGGCTCCTTTGGGAGAATTACTTTATTGGTCACGATAGTGCCGGCCCGCGCCGCGGAAGCTATAACCGTCAAGAGTATTACGAATATTAATACATACCTCTTCATGTTTCTCCTCTCTGTTATGCCGGATTTAAACATAAAGCTCATTTTTGTAATATTAACAGTATTGACGGGATTTTCAAGTAAAGATAAGAGATTGAATGAAAAAAGTCCCAAAACATTACAAAGCGCCACTCTGACATATCTTACGGATATCAGCTTTAAAAAATAATAGGGAAATTTGGGGACAATACAGCTGTATAAACTTTTAAAGTTCACCTTTTCAGACAGACCCGTGGTAGTAACCGGCAGGTAGAGTCTCGCAGGCTATTTTTCCTGAAGTGTGGCAATAAACTTGTCAGCTTTGGCAATGGCGATGTCCATATCACGAACTAACTTGTCCACGTTGGCCTGCACGCTGACGAGTTCGCCGCTCAACCCTGCGATGGCCTTGGCGTTCAGGTTGTGTTTCATAAATAGCACTTGATCTCGCAGGGTCGCGAGCACGGGTTCCAATTTAGACTCAGCCTTCTTCATAGCATTAATAAGTTCTTTGTATTTCGCCTTCGTGATGTCGTATTTTTGCTGACTCGCCTTTCGAAGGGTGTTGCTGGAGTACTGCTTGAGTTCCTTGCGCCATTCCTTGAAAAGCGCATCCGAAACATCCTCTACGGCGCTTATGCGGTCGTGCACGGCGGCTGCCTCAGACTCGCTCTTCTTGAAGACGGCATTGAGCTTGTTGTATTCTTTCTCAAGGTCACCGCCCTTAAAGTTGACGACGCTCTTGAATTGCTCCATGGCCGTCAGAAACTGTTGTTTCGCTTCATTTTGCGTGTCGCGCGCCGCCTTGACGCGGTCCACCATTATATCGCGCTTATGTATCCCCATTTTCTCCATGGTTCCGTAGTACATGCTGCTGCAGGCGCTGAGTCCGAGAATCATGGAGGCAAACACTAATACTTGTAGTCGAATCTTCATAGTCTCTCCTTTATTGTCTTAACG
>CAZZBF010000066.1:0-9921 GCA_964652795.1 uncultured Syntrophales bacterium
TCTTCTCGAAGAGATTTTAGAGGTTGCGTCCTGGGCGCCTTCCTGGGGAAATACCCAGCCTTGGGAATTTTACATACTGACAGGGAAACCCCTCGACGAATTCAGAAAAAAGAACCTCGAGAAAATGGTCAACGGTGAACCGTTTTCATCCGATGTGCCGATGCAGGAGGAATGGCCGAAGCATATGGGAAGGCGTTACGGTGACATGGGGAAAGTACTTATGACGAGCATGGGCATCAAACGGAGAGACAGGGAGGCCCGCAGCAAAATCTATCAGAATATGGCAACCCTCTTCGATGCGCCGTGTCTTATCGTCGCCTGCATATCCAGGGATATCCGTGTAGAGTACGGAATGTTCGATATCGGTCTTGTAATGCAGAACATCTGTCTTTCGGCTTATGAAAAAGGGATCGGAAACTGCATTATGGCCGTCGCCATAGGTTATCCGGAGCTTTTGCGTGAAATTCTGTCCATACCGGAGGATAGATCAATCATCATCGGCGTGGTCCTCGGATACCCCGATAAAGATTCTCCTATCAACAATTTCAAAAGAGAAAGAGCCTCCTTGGGTGAATTTGTCAAATGGGTAGGTTGAACGAAAAAATATTACGTTTCCCGCTTTTTAAATGTACTCCGGAACATAATTTCAGGTTACATTTGCGAGGCGGGAGGATTTAAGCGGAAAAATTTACTCGGCTTTTTTTGTTTTTTCCATCTTCATCGCAAACATAAGCAGTGAGGGTATGATAAAGATTACGAATATGGAAGATACGGCAAGACCTCCAAGGATAACGCTTCCAATTCCTCTGTAAATTTCCGAACCCGGTCCCGGTGCGACTACGAGTGGAAGCATTCCGAAAATACTCGTAAAGGTAGTCATATAAATGGGTCTTAGTCTTGACTTCGTTGCTTCGAGTATCGCCTGGCGATAATCCATACCGTGAATCCTGACATTGTTGAGTGACTGGTGAACGATAAGTATGGCGTTATTGACAACCACTCCGATCAGAATGACGAAACCCAGCATGGTCAGTATGTCCAAGGGCTGTGGGTGGATTAAAAGATTTTCAATCTTGAGACCGATGAATCCTCCAACGGCCGCCAGGGGAAGGGTAAATAATATAATAAAAGGATATATGAAATTACTGAACAGCCCTGACATTAAGAGATAAATAATAACAGCAGCGAGGATGAAGTCCCACTGGAGGGCTTTTCTTGTTTGTGTCAGTTTATCGGCTTCGCCGCTCAATGTGATATCCACGCCCCGGAGCATTCCCAGCTTTTTGAGTTGAGGAACGAGTTTTTCGCGAATTCTATCCATTGCCTCTTCAAGGGATATCGTCTTTGGCGGTGTTACCTGAAGGCTTATTGTCCTCTGTCTTTCAAGATGTCTTATTTGAGAAACACCTGTGGTTCTCTCCAGCTTTGAAAGAGAAGAGATCGGTATAATTTTGCCCCCCGGCGTTGAGACAAGAGCATGGTAAAGTTCTTCAGGTGTGGAAAAATCCTTGTCCGACGCTTTCAAAACAAGGTCAATTTTTTTATGACCTTCCTGCTTGAAAACACTAATCTTTTCCCCATCCATGAGAACGTCCAGATCGGTACCCAGTTCACTGGCAGTCATATTAACTGCCCGCAGCCGATCCCTTTCGGGAATAATGTTAATTTCAGGATAGATAAGTTCTATGGAAGGCACGGGTCTGACCTGGGCACCCGGTATTGCTTTTAATATTCCTCCGAACATTGCGCGCGCCGCCTGGACAATTGTATTAAGATCTTTGGCGTTAACGTCAACATCAATGGTTCTCCCGCCTCCTAATCTTGTCTGGAATATGCCGGCCTGCAGACTGACACCAAACATTCCCGGTATGTCGGTAATGATTTTAGTGAATAGCGGGACAAGTTCACCGGCGCGCTGTTGTTCTTCACTGATGGCCCCCATAAACATGAATCGATCGGCTCCTATATAAAGTAAATCCTTTATGCCTGGCAGCCCCTTATTATTTTGTTCTATGTAAGGTCCCACGGAGCGAAAGATGTTTTCGCCGATCTCCTTTCTTTCACTGTAAGAAAGCCCCGGAGGAGGAACTAAAATACTGTAGACGAAATTTCTGTTTCCCTGGGGAAGGTACTCCATTTTGGGAATCAGGAACACCGTTAGTAATATGGAAAAAACGGTCAACGACGCAATAGTGATTATTCTTGTTTTCAGGTTCTTTATGGATAATTGAACAAAATACATTATCCTGTCGACAAGTGAAGATCCGAATCTTGTTAGATGATTTTCCTTGAAAGAGACATTAATGTTTTTAAGGCCGAACAGCTTATTGGAAAACATTGGGATAACAGATACGGCTACGAAAAGACTTATCACGATGGCACAGGTTACAGCTATCGCGATGTCCCTGAACAGTTGTCCTGCCTCTTCCTGTATAAACACAACGGGCAAAAAAACAGCTACCGTAGTGAGGGACGAAGCAAGTATCGCGCCCCAGACTTCTTTCGTTCCTTGATGGGCGGCATCAAAAGGAAGTTTGCCCATTTTTCTGTGACGGTCGATATTTTCAAGAACAACAATGGCGCTGTCTAACAACATTCCCACAGCGAATGAAATTCCCGCCAGTGAGACAACATTTAACGTTCTTCCAAACATATTTAATAAAATAAAACACCCGATTACGCTGATAGGTATAGATGTAGCGATAATAATAGTTGATCTTAAACTTCTTAAAAAAGCGAGAAGAACAATAATTGCCAGTGTTCCGCCAATAAGGATGTTTGTCCGAACCAGTTTTATCGCGCCTCTGATATAGGACCTCTGATCATAAATCCAGTTAAGGTAAATCTTTTGCGGCTTTAACTTTTCCGAGTTGAGCCAGTTAACAACTTTTTCCACCCGATCAGTCAGCTCGAGAATATTTGTTCCGGGTACGGGTTTAACACCTATTCCTATTCCTTCACTTCCATTGTGAATTATTTCGGCAGTTAACTTGGAGTATCCGAAACCTACGGTGGCAATGTCGGATATGTGAATCCTTTTTTGTCCTGTTGATGTAACCACCATCTTTTCAATATCTTCCGGTGATTGAAATTCGGCAATAGTCCTGATCCTGAAACTTCTTCTTCCGACATCCAGATCTCCCGCTGATATATTGACATTTTCTTTTTTCAGAATAGCCGCCACATCCCCGATTGTAAGACCATACGCGGCTAATTTTTCGGGTTTTAATATGACGTGCATTTCCTTTTCCGTACCGCCGAAGATAAAGAGTTCGGCAACTCCGTCTACCCTTTCGATGTATTGTTTTATCTCGTCTTCGAAATAGGTTATATACGTGTATATGGAATTAGGATTGTCCTGGGATGATTTTAGGGTCATCCAGACTACAGGAGATGTGGCCGCGCCGGTCGCGCTGATAATGGGCTTTTCCGTATTTTCGGGGTATGAGCTGACTTCGTTGAGCTTGTTGGAAACTCTGAGGAGGGCGTCATCCAGATCTGTACCTAACTTGAATTTAAGACTTATTGAACCCCTGCCGCTTGATGAGGTGCTTTCCATTTCAATAAGATTAGGAATTCCCTTAAATACGTTTTCCTGTTCTTCAACAATTTCACGTTCGATTTCATAGGGGGTGGCGCCGGTCCAGACCGTTGTTACTGTAATCTCCGGCACTACCAGGTTGGGACTCAACTGGTAGGACATTTGATAGAGTCCGATAAAACCGAAAAGAAGAATTATAAAAACGGTGACGATGATCTTAACCGGTTCATTGATCGAAAATTTAACAATATCCATAGATTACTTAATTTCTTCTATAATATTAAGGGGCTGCCCATTACGTAGTCTCTCATTACCTTTAACAACCACTTTCATTCCCTCTGAGATATCCTGCGAATTAATACCCACCTTTGTGCCTTGATACCCGATTATTTTTACCGGTATTATTTTTGCACTTCCATCATTTACGGCAACAACTACTGTATTTCCGAAAGTATTTAACACGGCATCTCTGGGTGCCATAAATGTCGAGACTTTCGCGCCTTCAGGTAATTTCACCTTTGCTTCCATGCCCTCCATAAGGGATTCAAAGTAATCAGCCCTTATTTTAACAGGAAACATTCTCGTCGAAATATCACACTTCGGGATGATCGCGTGAAGTTTTCCCTCCAGTTCTTTATCGTGCGACCGTATCTTTATGTTCATGCCGGGCGTAAGATGTATGATCAGTTCTTCGGGAACTTCGACGATAATGTCTAAAAAGTCATTCCTCGCGATTGTTGCCACCGGCTTACCCGGAGAAAACCACTCTCCTCGAGCGATTAGTCTTTTTATAACCACGCCGTCAAACGGTGATTTGATGTTTGTTTTTTCAAGCTCTATTTGAAGACGATGGACTTCTGTTTGAAGAGAGGTTGTCTTCTTTTCAAGCCCCTTAACCATGAACCTCTGATCGTCGTAATCCTTTTCTGAAACAATCTTTTTTTTATAAAGAGTCGCTACTCTCTCTAAATCTTTTTTAGCCCTTTCGAGATCTGTAAGTGTCTGTTCATATAAAGCCTTTTGTGCCTGAAAGGTTTTTTCACGAAGAGTTGAATTTAGCTTGACCAGGATTTTCCCCTTTTTTATACGTTCACCTTCTTCAAATAGAATGGTATCAACCGTTCCGCTTACTTCGGCTGAAACTTCTGAAACCTCAGGGTAGTAGATGGTTCCAATAAATTCTTTCTCAGGCGCAATCATTCCCGTCGTGATTTCAGAAACAACAACATTAGCGGACGTCTCCCGTTTCTTAGTCTCAGCGTGTGACACGGCAGTAAATAAAAGCATTACAATTAAAATAATTGACGAAGTCTCGCGCATAATAAACCTCCGGTTTAAGCTGACTACCCTTTTAGGTTCGCATAATGCCTTTTTTGAAGAAGTGATGCAACTTTTTTTCGCAAAGATTTCAGGAATAATGCGATATTGTGGTATGCCGATACCTTTGCGTAGGTATCCCAGGGTCTTGCGGAAGTCTTCTCTGTCAATATTTTCACGGATAGGGGCAGATCAGCAATTTCGAAAGGGAAAGGCCCCCTTTTCTTTTCTTCTGCTTCGTAGCGCTCTTTTTCAAGTTGACATCGGACATCTGAAAACATACAATAACATTATATAATTCCTGATAATCCACGATCCGAGGTGCATAGAATATGATACAATACGCAATAAAGTACGGTTATAAAAGAAAATATAAATTGTTATCAACTATTATTACATTTTTACTATTCGCTTTCTGTGCCGCGGTATCTCTGAGTTCCTGTGCGCCGGTAAGTCCGTACACTATCGATATAAACTATGATCCTGGGAATACGGCTCCGGAATTCAACAAGGATAACTGGAAACTCCTATTAACTGTTGCGAAATTTAACGATCTGCGTCAGGAAGAAGACGAGATGATGATCGGTAAGGTTATAAAGTTGGATGGCACTGAAATTCCTATTTTCCCCAAATTCCGAATTCCTTCCGACGCGGTAGCGCATGCATTTAAGGACTATCTCACGAAAGCCGGGAACAGGATATCATCAGAGACGCCTGAATGGGATCTCGACAAAGACACTATTAATGAAGAGTGGGGGGATATAATTATAGGCGGTAATATCCATGAGTTTGAGATAATCTGCAACAAGAAACTACCTATCAGAAAATATTCTGCCAGAGTCAAATTTATCGCCGGTTTTGCAAATGTCCGGAAGCCGGAAACGTTAGTTAAAATCACCGTTGAGAGTGCACCCGTTCTCGAACATATCAGTTTTTCGGAACAAAAAATTGAAGAAATAATGAATGAAGCCATGTCGATTGCCATTAGAAAGGTATTTGAAAGTCAGGAAGTAAAACGGATTTTTAGCGAAGCCGTGAAAGGTATCAATTGATACACCCCATATTAATGGGGCATGAAGGGTGGCAAAACACAAGACCTGTATACTTTCTTTGTTAATATTATTAAATTGAAGCTCCCCGCAGCAAGCTGCAGGGAGCTCCTACTGTTAAGGAAATATGTTGATTTCATTCGCTCTCTAACCCCGCCGCAAGCAGCGGAGAACGAAGTAATTCGGAGAATAATGCACTCGCTGTTCAGTTCAAAGATTTAAAGAAGCTAAGGGAGAATAGGCGTCATTATTGCGTTGACACACAAGAGTGTTTTTCTTATACTGCGACTATCCCCAAGAAAGCTCTTATCAACCGGGGTTTCCTGATGAAAAATGCTTTTAAAGGGCATGTGCGGTTTCTGCTTTTCTCTTGAAGTAGTCTATTCAAATCTGATTTTATGAGAACCAAAATCAAGGAGGAAAAATCATGCAAAAAATCACTAATTTGAAAGACATCAAGCCGGGAGCGTCAATGTACTTTGAATACGAAGGAAAGAGGGCTATCCTCGTGAGAACTTCAGACGATAAACTGTTCGCATATTCAGCGGTTTGCCCTCACGAGGGAGGGGGGATTGAGTGGGATAACGCGATCAACAAGCTACTCTGTGACTGCCATTTGTCTCTTTTCAACCTTGCCGACGGCTCGGTTTACAAACACAGTCATCTTTTCGAATTAGACCAAGGGCTAACGAAAATAGAAATTCAGATAGACAAAAACCAGGACATTCACGCGGTTTGATTTTTTCCTGAGTTCCTGATATTCCCGGATTTCCCTCTATCCTGTATCCAGGACTTCCCTTATTATCCTTGCTAAATCCTTTTTGAAGAGGGGTTTCATAACAAATCGGTGAATGCCGAGAGCCTTCGCCTTCTCTTCGGAGATCATCTCACTGTAACCCGTGCATAAAATGATGGGAATATCCGGGCGTGATTTTAGAATCTCCTTTGCGAGAACATCTCCCCTCATGTTAGGCATTGTCATATCTGTTATCACCAGATCATAGCTCATTGGATGGGCGCGAAAGGTTACCAGAGCCTCGGTACTGCTGGTCTTTGCCGTAACGTGATATCCCAGTGACGTAAGCATGACACTTCCCAGCTCAACGAGGTCTGCTTCGTCATCAACGAAGAGAATCCGTTCGCTGCCTCCGGGAATTTGTTCAGGTGTCTGTTCCGCCAGCGGCTTCTCCGTCTTTTCAATAGGAAAATACACATTAACGGTTGTTCCCTTGCCCAAGACAGTGTTTATATCAATAGCGCCGCCGTGATCCCTGACAATTCCATACACGACGGAAAGACCAAGACCGGTTCCTTCCCCGGGACCTTTCGTGGTAAAAAAGGGATCAAAGATTCGTTCCATAACGGAGGTGTTGATCCCACAACCGGTATCGCTGATGGTTAATTTCGCGTAGTTCCCCGCGGTGAGATTGAAGGGATGAAGCGCCCTGTAAATGTTGATTTTTTCCTGTTCCAGTCGAATATCCAATACCCCGCCCTTTTCCCGCATCGCGTGGGCGGCATTGGTGCAGAGGTTCATCAAGATCTGATGAATTTGTATGGGATCGGAAAGAAGCAAGGTTGGCTTCTCAGTAATGTCCTGGGTAATCTGAACGGTGGAAGGCAGGGAAGACCGGAGAAGTTTAATTCCTTCTGTAATAACAGGTCCAATGAGAACCGGTTTTCGTTCCTGCTCTTCACTGCGGCTGAAGGTGAGAATCTGCTTCACGAGATCTCCCGCCCGCTCACCGGCCTTATGAATCTGTTCAAGGTAGCGCCTGGGACGTTCTCCCAAACCGGTTTCTCCAAGCGCCAGTTCCGTGTAACCGATAACGGCACTCAGGATATTGTTAAAATCGTGGGCGATTCCCCCGGCTAAAGTGCCTATGGCTTTCATCTTCTGGGCCTGGTAAAGCAGCCTTTCCATTTGATGCCGCTCCGTGATATCCATGGTGTTTCCCAGGACTGCTCGTTTTCCACCGTATGTAATTGATCTTACTGTCTCCATGATCCGTCTGATTTTACCTTGACGATCGATGATACGATACTCATAGGGATTAGTTATCTTCCCCTTAAGCATGTCAATCGCGTTTACACGTAATTGAGCATGATCGTCAGGATGAACGAAATTAAAACTATCATTTCCTATTAATTCGCTTTCTGAATATCCTGAGTACTCCGGGATATGGGTATTCACAAATTGAAATTTTCCGTCCTGGACTATGAACACACCGGCGTGTGAACTGTACGCGAGCGTTCTGTACAGTTCTTCAGCCTGTTTTCGTTCGGTGATGTCCTCGAATATCCAGATGGATCCTTCCTGAGGAACAGACGGATCGAGGGCTTTCCCAAGAATCCTGGTCGTGAGAGTGGTACCATCGGTACGTGGCATGTCAATTTCAAATTCGTACCACTCTTTCCTGCCCAAAGCCAGATAGGCCTTTCGTCCCGTTTCTTCATAGGCCTCATCCGAAGAATATAGAATCCGTGTTTTGGAACCCTGGACCTGATTCGGAGGCAGGCCGAGCATTTCGGGAAGCCTTGGATTCACCCACTCGAAGATACGGTTACGCACGAAAGCGATTCCCATAACGTTGTTATCCAGGATCAGAGACTGAATACCGTGAACCCGTCTCAACTTCTCCTCAACCTGCATTAACTCGTTTGCTGATTTTTCAAGTTCAACAACACGCAGGCGTATTTTTGACAGTTCATTTATGAGCTGTTCTTTTGTCTTATCTTTTTCTTTAATCATTTAAATACCTTCTTGTATAATTTAAACCGTGAGTAAAAAACCTCTCTGTTTTAAGATACAAGTTTTATAATTGGTCTAAGCGGCATCGCTCATGGTAAACGGGTTTGGTGTTTTTGCATATTAATGATGTCACTTGAAGGGGAGATTTCTTATCAGGATTAGAATATGAAATCAACCATAAAAAACCGAGATGGAATGATTAACTCTTTCCGGAGGACGTGAACAAATGCGGAGTAATTTGAATATCACATTAATCGGATATCGGTTCTATACAGCGGGGATCATTATTCATGGGAGAATCGACGAATTTTGAAACCGGGTAAGCTCTTATTTTGTTAACGTGGCCGTGCTTCAGAATCATATCCAGTTTTTCATACTCCTGAAGCGCGGGATCAAGCCATTTATTAATTATTTCCCATTTAAGAATAACAGGCATCCGGTCATGGATTTCCTTGATCGATTCACTCGCCTCAGTGGTAATAATTGTGCAGGAATGGTAAGCTGACTTATCATTTCCCTTCCATGTTTCCCAGAGCCCGGCAAAACCAAACAGACTGCCGGCAGCCGGAGCGCAATACCACGGCTGTTTCTCTTTCCACTCATAAAAACCGTCGGCTATTATAATACAGCGTTTTCTTTTCAGAGCTCTTTGGAAGCTCGGTTTCTCCCGTAATGTTTCTGCGCGAGCGTTAATAAACCTCGACTCTCCCGACAGGTCCTTTGCCCAGGGAGGTACAAGCCCCCAATGCAGTTTTCCCAGACGGTTGTCTTTCTGTCTGATAATCGTATATACTTCATGACCCGGGGCTACATTGTAACTGGTCTCGACCTCACACGTCACAGTATCAATGTCAAAAACTTTTTTTATACTGTTCAGTGAACTAAATAGCGTAAATCGTCCGCACATGGCTTTTGCTCTGAAGATACTCTGTGGTCTAAATTTCCGTATATGTGATAGAGGCTGAACCGGATTTCTTATTTATAGTAGAACAACGATTTGAACTTTACAAGAAGGGATTTGCGTCCTGGTGGACGTTCAATAAACACAACAATTATATAAAATCCTTGACAAATAATTCCATGCACGTATTGTCAATACAGAATTTAGTGAAGTTATAGCAAACAAGATTTACCCTTTTATAATAAAGAAAAAGGGAATCATGGGCAGATTATAGCAAAACCCCGTTTCTCAAATGGAGAGATGGGGGTTTTCCCCTTCGCGCGCTGACTCGCGCTCGGGAACAATCGGCTGGAACAGAAGG
>CAZZBF010000067.1:0-9738 GCA_964652795.1 uncultured Syntrophales bacterium
TGTGAATTTCTGTTAGCTGACATAGGTTATGGGCTCGAGTGTAAACAACTTGCCATTACCTTAAATTGACGAATTTTGCGGCAGTTTCAGACTACTCCAGCATCCATTTTTTTATTCTGGGTATTTCTTCAACATCCCATTCAGGCGAGAGACGTTTTTTAAGAAAAAAAGAAAAAAGTTTTTCCATCATCCCGAAGGCGGTTTCCGCGAGATATATCCTCTCAAGAATTCTCCCCTCTTTCTCCGCTTCTTCCTCGGCCATGTTAAGTGTGGCGGGGAACTTCATAGTTTGAATCTGAAAATTGTCCGCTTTGAACGTAAATTCACACTCATCGGATTCAACGGCGAGTTTTATCCGCGCTTCTTTTATCTTCTTGCCTTTGCGAAGGGCTGCCTTCCCTTCATTGAGGTCTGAATATATCCCGCTGCATGCCACTGTTTCCGAATACTGGCCCTCCCCGGACGCGAGAACCATCTTCTGCGCGAATATTATCCCTATATCCCCGGTGTCCGGCACCATTACGGTCCCTCCCCTTTCCTCGCTTTTGAACCAGAGCCAGGTCATAAATTCTCTTCCTAAAAACATAAGGTCTGCCGTCGATACGTTCATTTTTACCTCAATCATCAGATTATAAAAATTGTGTGCTGTTTACGGAAAGGATACTCTCTTTCATCTGTGAATCGATATATTCGGTATCCCACGGGAAAAAGGGGCGCAGTGTCAGCTTGAAGGTATCCCTGAAAAGGTCCTCAAAATCCTCCCGCACTTTCTCCGAAAGCGAGCTGAAAAGAAGCCACCCCCCGGATACGTTCCAGCAGACCTCGTAAAATGACGGAACAGGTGGGGTCTGACGAAGGAGGGAAAGATGAATATTATCTCTGATATCCTTTCGTTCTTCACGGTAAATCCTGCCGTTTTCCCTCTGATCCATCAGCTCTTTTTCCGCTTCAAGGACTTTGAGCCTTAGCAGCGCCGGGGATATAACCTTACGATCAATTCTCAAAGAAAAGATAATGTAATTTCCGATAAGATAATTAGCGTATTCGAAATTTGTGTCGAGGATATTTTCAAGGCTCGTCCAGCCGGCGGATTTTTCCTTTTCCCCCGCAGAGAGGTCACGAAAGGCAAAAAGCTTCATCTGCCTGTCTATGAAGTCTTTGTAATTGTCCGGCAGGCTGCCGATCACACGATATTTTGATGCCGTTACAGTTCCTTTTAGTAAACCCATAATTTCCTTCCATGCGTTTGATTGAGGGTAGAACCTATCGCACTCATAGTTTTCTTGTCAAGTCTATACGCTCTTTAAAATGGGAAGACGGAAGAAATTACCGTACAGGTCATGGCTTTTGGGAACACAGAATCATGGGATATACTGTCTTTTTTCGTGCTTAAAAAAGCTGAAACTGAACTTGACAAATTACTTTAACTAATAGGGAAAAGTGATTGTTTTTGAGGCTATTTTAGATAAATTTTCATCCTATTTTCGCATTGTACAGGCGGAGGCTGTTTGTCACCACGGAGATGCTGCTGAACGCCATCGCGAACGCCGCCAGGATCGGGTGAAGCTGCCTTAGAAAGCCCGGAAAAACATCGAACGGATTCAAAATACCCGCGGCAACGGGAATCAGTACGATGTTGTAAAAAAATGCCCAGAAGAGGTTCTGCCTGACCGTGATCATCGTTGCCCTGCTGAGTCTTATCGCTCTCGATACACCGGTCAGATCACCGCTTGAAAGTATTACGTCCCCTGTCTCGATCGCTACATCTGTACCCGTCCCTATGGCAATGCCGATATTCGCCTGGGCAAGCGCGGGGGCGTCGTTGATCCCGTCTCCCACCATTCCGACGAGGTGACCCTCTTCCTTGAGTTCCTTAACCTTGGATGATTTCGCTTCGGGCCGTACTTCCGCCAGGACATCGTCTATGCGGACCTCTGAGGCTATGGTTTTCGCGGTCTGAAGGTTATCTCCCGTCAGCATGATTACTTTGAGCTTTTGGGCGTGAAGTTCTTCTATGGCCTTTCGGGATTCGGGCCTCAAGGTGTCCGACACGGCGATAAGCCCCGACAGTTTATCCTCTTCGGTGAGAACCATGACCGTCTTGCCCTCAGACTGGAGCCGCCCGATTTCAAGTTCCGCTTTTTGGATATCGATTCCGATTTCCCGGAACCATTCCGGCTTTCCGAACCTCACGTAACTTCTGTTCAGCTTCGCCTCAACGCCGAGCCCGCTGTAGGCCTTAAAGTGTTCCGGGTTCCAGAGTTCTATCGCCCTTTTTTTTGCTTCATTTACAACAGCCCTGCCGATTGGGTGTTCCGAGCCTTTCTCAACGGACGCGGCAAGTTTTAAAAGGTTATCTTCGGCCTTGAGGGCCGGGTTGAAGAGAACGATGTCCGTTACCGAGGGTTTTCCCAGGGTAATCGTTCCGGTTTTGTCGAGAACGATCGTATCGAGTTTCGTTGCCATTTCGAGGGCTTCGCTGTTTTTAAAGAGAATCCCTCTTTCCGCCGCTTTGCCCGTTCCGGCCATTATCGCCGTCGGGGTCGCGAGGCCAAGCGCGCAGGGACAGGCGATGACCAGAACCGCCACGAGCCTTATCATGGAAGGAACAAACTCACCCGTCAACGTCCACCAGATAGCAAATGTCATGAATGCTGTCGCAATGACCGCAGGCACAAAAACCGCGGCCACCCGGTCGGCGATTGCCTGTATCGGGGCCTTACTCCCCTGGGCTTCCTGAACAAGGCGTATGATCTGCGCTAAGACGGTCTCTTTCCCGACACGTTCCGCCCTGAACTTTAAAAGGCCCTCCCCGTTTACCGTCCCCCCGACAACCTTATCGCTTACCTTTTTGTCGACAGGCAGGGGTTCTCCCGTCAGCATCGATTCATCTACCGCGGATTCCCCTTCGAGAACGACACCATCGACGGGGATCCTCTCCCCGGGACGAACGATAATAATATCGCCTACTTTGATTGCCGTTAAGGGGATCTCCTTTTCAATGTTATCCTGGATGACCGTCGCCTTTTTCGGCTGGAGGCCGATAAGTTTTCGAATCGCGCCGCCCGTTTTGCCCTTTGTGCGGGCTTCAAGCAGTTTACCCAGCTTTATCAGAGTAATGATGACCGCCGATGTTTCAAAATATACATGACCGCCTAAGAGCGGAAAGATTAAAACGAAAAGAGAATAGACATACGCGACCGTAGAGCCCATCGCCACGAGGACATCCATGTTCGCGCTTCTGTTTCTAAGACTCTTGAAACCGCCCACATAATAATCCCATCCCGTATAAAACTGGACAGGCGTGGCCAGCCCTAAAAATAGCCAGTTTACCCATGCCGCGTGGCTCCACATGCCGAGCAGGTTAAAATCACGTCCCATGCTGAGAAGAAAAAGCGGGAGCGTGAAAAAAACACCTACCGTAAATTTTAATGTCTGATCCCTTATCTCGGCATTCCGCGCGGCTTCTTCAGCATCCTCTTCTTCCGGGATATCGCCGGTAAATATGGCACCGTAACCCGCCCTTTCGATTGCAGATACAATATCGTCAATACTTGAAACCGAAGACAGGTACTCGACAGATAATCGTTCCGTGGCAAAATTGACCGATGCACTGACGATACCGGGCACATTTCTGCTCACCGCTTTTTCAATATTCATCGCGCAGTTGGCACAGGTCATGCCGGTAACCGGAAATTCGGCCTTTGCCGTAGGAACATTATAACCCAAGTCTTTTATTTTTTTGAGGACATCCTTTATGGCGAGTTTCTTTGAGTCAAAGGTGACGGCAGCCTGACCGGACGCGAAATTAACAGTTATATCATCAACTCCTTCCATTTTCTTCGCGCCACGTTCAATATTGAGCGCGCAGTTGGCACACGTCATTCCCGTAACCGGAAAGATGATTTTATGTTCGGACATGGAAGGTACCTCCGGTTTCAACAGGCAATAATTGATGGGCAGCAAACAGGGAACAGCCCACAAATCGAATTAATATTTTTCATGGTGTCCCTCGTTCTTAAAATCTTCTGAATTTTACATAATATGAAAATACTTTATATGTTATACGTTTATTCTCCTATGATTTTCACCAATACCCTTTTTTTTCTCCGGCCATCGAACTCACCGTAGAAAATCTGTTCCCAGGGGCCGAAATCAAGCCTTCCTTCGGTTACGGCAACAACGACTTCTCTGCCCATAATTTGTCTTTTCAGGTGGGCATCTCCGTTATCCTCACCGGTTCTATTATGGAAATAACGGGAGATCGGTTCATGCGGGGCAAGTTCTTCGAGCCATCCTTCGTAGTCCTGATGTAATCCTGACTCATCATCATTTATAAAGACCGATGCTGTTATATGCATGGCATTGCACAGCAGAATGCCCTCTGTGATTCCGCTTTCCCGCAGACACGCATTTACTTGCTGAGTGATATTAATAAAAGCCCTCCTTGAGGGCACGTTAAACCAGAGTTCCTTTCGGTAACTTTTCATAAGCTCCTCCTTTTCTTGATCAGTTTCGTATTATAGCTAATCATTGACAAGTTCGCAAAAAATCTTTTCGTAGCGAACCGAAGCATTTTGGGGAAAAGATGCCGGCAGTGACCGGCGTTAAGAAAATCTAACCGTTTGAGTGCGTAAGCACGAGTTTTAGATTTTTAGCCGGGCAATAACAGCATCCCCAAAATGGTCCTGAGCGAAGAAAACTAACTTTTTACGAACGCATCAACCATTTTTCCTTTTCCATTTTTCTTTTATGGAAATTCGCGGTTTTTAGAATTGAAACTATTCGCATTAACAGCTATAATCGGGCTTCCCCACGGCAAGCCGCGGGAATTCTCCGTCCGTTGGTAAATAATTATGAAGCATAACCCACAAGAAGATATCCGGAATATTTTTGACGCGGGGTTAAAAGCCGCCGATCCGAAAGAGGCGGTTTACCGCGCCATGAACATTTCAGCCGGCAACCGGCTGCGGGTCGGAGAACAACACTATACTTTGAAACAATTCGACAGAATCAGGGTAATCGGCACCGGCAAGGCTGCCGCCCCTATGGCCGCCGCTGTCGAAAATATTCTGGGGCCCCGGATAAGCGAGGGGTTCATATCGACAAAATACGGACACGGTCTCTCTTTAAAACAGTTCACCGTTACTGAAGCGGGACATCCCGTCCCGGACGAAGCCGGTCTTGCCGCTTCAAGACACATCATGAATATGCTCGAAGGGTCTGATGAGAGAGACCTGACCATCTGCCTGATTTCAGGAGGCGGCTCCGCCCTTATGCCTCTTCCGGTTCCCGGTATTTCGCTGACAGACAAACAAAAAACAACCCAGGTACTCCTCGCCTGCGGAGCGACAATCCATGAAATCAACACCATACGCAAGCACATTTCAGGAATTAAAGGGGGAAAACTCGCCCGGGCGGCCTTTCCCGGGACTCTCATCACGCTGATACTATCGGATGTAATCGGCGATGATCTTGACGTAATCGCCTCCGGCCCAACGGTTCCCGACAGAAGCACCTTCGACGACTGTATGGAAATACTTGAGAAATATAATATTACGGACGAGATTCCACCTCATGTTAACGAATACCTGAAAAGGGGCGCCCGGGGCATTGAACCGGAGACGCCTAAACCGAAAGACGCGATTTTCGATAAGTCCAATGTTCTTATTATAGGAAGTTCAAGTCTCTCCATTGACGCCGCAAGGAATAAAGCGGTTGCTCTGGGTTATAACACGCTCATACTATCCTCTTTCGTGGAGGGAGAAACCCGCGATGTGGCAAAGGTTCATACGGCAATCATAAAGGAAATTTTAAAATCAGGGAATCCTGTTCCAAGGCCTGCCTGTATCATATCCGGAGGCGAAACCACAGTCACCATTCATGGAGATGGTCTTGGAGGACGCAATATGGAATTCGTTCTAGCGGCTTCCGTAGAAATAGAAGGGCTTGATGGGGTTTTTGTCCTCAGTGGGGGAACAGACGGCACTGACGGACCAACAGACGCGGCAGGCGCTATCGCAGACGGTACAACCGTTCAAAGAGGCCTTACCAAAGGATGCAACGCTTCAGATTTTCTTAAAAACAATGACTCCTACAATTTCTTCAAAGTTCTTGGAGATTTGCTGATGACAGGACCGACCATGACCAATGTAATGGATTTGAGAGTCCTGTTAGTTGTTTGAAAATTAAGCCTTCTTAAAAATCGCATTTTCTTCTTTAAGCACCGTTTCGATATCATGCAGGATCATGGGCATCTTCATGATAACGCGTTCCCATGAAACAGTTTTCGGTATCTCAAATGGCAGGACCTGACTATCCTTTTCCGCCTCGAGTATATCTCTGTCCAGACCGTCATTGAGATACTTTCTGAACCTGTCATCGCTTGAAAGGAAGCGCAAGAAACGTTCCGTAAGGCGGTAAGGAGAGGTGAGAACATCACCGGCATAAAGGATAGCATCCCTGAAAATCCCTCGTACCAGCGCTTCTTCAGCATTCCGGTCGTAATTAAGATCCGCGAAGGATGAATTATCGGCGTACTTCTTGATCATTTCATCAGCCACGTCCAGATACGTAATTGCGAGATCCTGGACAAAGTAGTTTGAAATTTCAAATCCCTCCTCAACAACCAGAGTTGAAAGCAGAGTAGTAACAATATCAATAGCCATTTTGAAGAGGCCGCCTTCCATGTTATCCGCGGAAACTTTCTGATGCTTATGGTCAAAGGGATCCAGGGAGATCTGCACCTGAGCTATATTTGTCGCTTTACGATAAACTTCTATAAGAGTGAAAATTTCCACACCCCAGTTCGTCGCAAAATGCATACGTTTGAGCAAATTTATATCAAAGGCTACTTCTCCCGAAAGCTGGTAATTGAAGGCCTGAAGGAAATTTATAATCCGTAAGAGCTTTACATCTTCTGATTCTGAAAATTTTCGTTGAAAAACCAGAAGAAGGGGGTCCAGCAGAAGCCGTTTCACGCGTCCATACATCTGGCCCATTGTTATCCTGGAATAAAAAGCTTTTGAAAACTGATAATCAAGAACCATAACCGGATAAAAAATACGGTCAAGCTGGCGGCGGTTAAACGTTTTTATATCGGCGTCTACTACACCGACACACCCAGCGTTCAACGCCTGCGCGACACCAAAGGACATAAACATGTTCCTTCCTTTGCCCGGTTGATCCAATCCAAAGCCGGCTTCTCTGAATTTATCATAGATTTCAGTAAATCCAGCGCCCCTGTTGTGCTGGATCAGGTAGTTTTTAAGGCCGCCTTTTTTTAAGATCTCCGATAAGAGGAGCGCTTCGTCGTCAGTTGCTGCGTCGAGGCCGAAGACTATATGTGAAAGGTAGGCTACATTTCTCAATTGACTGACAATATTTTCAAAAACAGGCCTGTTTTCCTCCAGAGTAAATTCAGTTGCCAGAGCGGGAACAACGAGCACTGGCCTCTTCTGTTTTGATCTCAGCCTCAAACGCGGCCTGACATGCTTGGTATCCCTGCCCAGGAGGTACAGGGTGGTTAACTTCATATGTTTTTGAGAAAAGTCTGCCATTGTTTTTTTACCTCCTTTCTTAAAGCGGTAACCTGCTTCAAAATCCGGGTTCCGGGTAAAAACTGCTATGGTGTTCTTAGGAATAAATTCTTATATCAGAAGGAAGAATAGCCCGTCAACTTCCATTTTGCCATTCTTTTTCAGTATAGTTGCTATATAAATTACGATTTTTACCGCTTAATCATCCCCCAGATCCGTTTCTTTGCTCTTTTTCCTGATTAGATATCTTATTATCAGTTAGAATGGTAATATTGTTCTTGACGGGAATATCAAATTTAATTAGTATAGAAAGTTAGTTTTTACATAGAAAATAAACTTCAGGGAGGCGTATGAAGTGGACAAAAAGAGACATGAATTGAATGTCCAGCTGGCCCAGATGTTAAAGGGCGGTGTCATTATGGATGTTGTCACCGCGGAGCACGCAAAGATCGCCGAGGAGGCCGGAGCTGTTGCGGTTATGGCCCTGGAACGTGTTCCCGCAGACATCCGCAAAGAAGGTGGTGTTGCCCGTATGTCCGATCCCGCGCTCATTGCGTCAATCAAAGAGGCGGTATCGATACCCGTTATGGCTAAAGTACGTATAGGTCACTTCGTGGAAGCACAGGTTCTGGAAAGTCTTAAAATCGACTATATTGATGAGAGCGAGGTTCTGACCCCCGCCGATGAAGAATGTCACGTTGACAAGACTAAATTTGAAATTCCTTTCGTCTGCGGAGCCCGCAATCTGGGCGAGGCGCTGCGACGTATCGCCGAGGGAGCGGCAATGATCCGCACCAAAGGCGAAGCGGGAACCGGAAATGTGGTTGAAGCGGTTCGTCACATTCGAACAATAAACCGTGAAATCAGGCAGCTCGTCAACATGCCGGTGGAGGAGGTTGTCGGTTTCGCCAAGGATAACGGTTTTCCGTATGAAATCGCTCTCGAGGTTCGAAAACTCGGCAGATTGCCCGTAGTTAATTTCGCGGCGGGCGGCATAGCAACACCCTCGGACGCGGCCTTAATGATGCAACTTGGCTGCGACGGCATTTTTGTCGGGTCCGGAATATTTAAGTCGGAAAATCCTCCTAAACGCGCGGCGGCAATAGTTAAGGCAACCGCGTACTATAACGATCCGGCAAAAATTCTGGAAGCGTCGATGGAACTTGGTAATGCCATGCCGGGACTTGAAATCTCCGAAATCCCGGATTCGCAGATCCTGGCGACACGCGGCTGGTAGAAAATTAAATATAAAAATATGAATGGGGATAGCGCCGCTGACAAAACAGGCGCTATCCCCATTCGCACTTATCGAGAGAAATAAATGTCATCGAAGGCAATCGGTGTGCTCGATCTTCAGGGCGATGTTGTTGAACACCTTGATCATTTAGAACGTCTGGGAATTTCCGGCTTACGTGTAAAAGAAGCCGCGGACTTTGCTGATCTTGCCGGGTTAATTATACCCGGTGGTGAAAGCACCTGCCTGTTTCGGTTGATGAATATTTTCGGTATCAAGGAAATTATTCTTCGCGAATTTCAGCGTGGGCTAAAACTCTGGGGAACGTGCGCGGGAGCCATCCTGCTTGCTAAAAATATTGCGGGCGAAGCTCCATGTCTTGGTCTTATCGATATTGAAATCCGGCGAAATGCCTTTGGGAGTCAACTGGACAGCTTTATGACTGAAGCCCTTGTCCCTCGTGTGGCACCTCAGCCGATACCCCTCACGTTTATTCGTGCTCCAAAAATTATTCGAACAGGCGCAGATGTTGAGGTATTGCTCCGACAAGACGACTATATCGCGGCCGTGGAAAGTCCTAACATTCTTGTAACGGTTTTTCATCCGGAGCTCACGCCATGCCTCGCGTTCCATCGTTATTTCGCCATTAAATGCGGCCTTAAACCCTTAAAAGATGAAAAGCTTTCTTTATTTGATCCCACCTGGAACAGCAAAAGCTGGACCCGATACGTTAAGGTCATTTAAGTTTATAAGCTTCTCAGCAATTGACAAATTCGCAAAAAGTCTTTTCGGAACTAATCTAAGCATTTCCTCACGCAGACAGGAGCAAAGAAAACCGACCGGGAGCACATCCCGCAAGGGGGCGCAATATAAAACAAACAGATTCTTCACTGGGAAGCCGCCTCGCTCTGGAGACTGTGTCGCAATGGGGTGAAATGTCATTCCGAACGAATGTGAGGAATCTTA
>CAZZBF010000068.1:0-9444 GCA_964652795.1 uncultured Syntrophales bacterium
TGAAGGATATATGTATGTATGTGTAAGGAGCCCGAAACTGCTTCAAATATGCCCCTGAAAAATACAAAATAGCATCGGCTACTTATATGCGTGAAAGAAATATGATTCAATTTATACTGAATGTGCCATGTATAACAAGGAACTCGGATACATTTTAAGACCGGGTTTCTGTGTCTTTTCGGGAAGACAATTCAGCAATATATATGTTGTCAACAGTATAGATGTAAGAGATAATAAAAATTTGTTACATCATCCCCAGATTATTGTCACGGGAGATTCCGTAGCGATGGGTTGGGGAGTAAATCAGGAAGAAACCTATTTTTTAAAATTGTAGGTATTGGTGGTCTGCCCTATAAGGCCCTTTCAAGTAAAATCAAGGCACTCAATCTTGAAGATATTATAATTTTTACCGGACAGGTTCGTTCCACGGAAGAGTATTACGCGAACAGCGATGTATTTGTTCTTCCGACATATTACGACGCGTGTTCCCTCGTTGTCATCGAGGCGATGGCATGCGGTCTTCCGTCAATCACAACAACAGCCAACGGAGCCTCCGGTATTATAACGGACGGTGAGAACGGATATATTATTCCTCATCCTCCTGACGCGACATATCTGGCGGACAAGATGAATTTATTGATGGCTAACGAAAATCGTAAAAAAATGTCTGAAGAAGCTTTTCTTACCGGTCAGGTTTATTCCACAAAAAGGAATCATCAGGAAATGATAAGAATATTTGCTGAAGTTACAAATTCTAGATAAACTAATTAAGATGAATTGTGCCAATACGAACATTCCTGTTTATGATTTAGTAAATCACCGGAGGGCCTAACGGATCAAATACTATTAAATAAAGAACAAAGATCAAGAATTTTTTGTTTCTCCAAGTCTGGATAATTCCCGATATAATATCCGTAAAAATGAATGTGTTCTATTTCAGGATATTTCTCGTATTCCTTTTCGGGTACAATTCCTTTTAAATACGGCTGGCGGAGCTGGTTGCCTCCACCTGAACTTCCACGGCGGAATTCGACACCGGCATTCAGCATGACTTTCTCAATTCTATCGCACAGTTCAGAATTTGGTTCCTTTAGTACCAGATTAAAAGCATAGTTAATGCTTCCCTCCAAGTTGAAGTCTGTCCTGTATTTACCGGGATCTAGATTTTCCAGGAACATCTTAAAATTCTGTCTCCGTTTAACATTGTTCCCATCCAATCGCTTGAGCTGGCTTCTGCCGAGTACGGCTCCTATTTCCGTATTGCGGACGTTGTACGCAGGATAAGCAAATATAAAATCAGGAGAAAGATCAGGATGTTCATCTATGTATTTTTTCTTAATTTTGTCACTGGTTGATTCCCGCACCATGCCATGTGAACGCAGCATGCGGATTAATTCATAGACGGTCTCGTTATTAGTAGAAACCATCCCGCCTTCAACAGTGCTCATATGATGGGCAAAATAGAAGGAAAAATTAGAGATCAGGCCGAATGACCCCAATTTCTTTCCTTTAAACGTGGCCCCATGTGATTCACAAACATCTTCAATAAGAAGAATGTTTTTCTCTTCCAGAGTTTCGAGCAGGCGATCGGTAAGGCCGTTAAACCCCTGGACATGTGTTATGAATACCGCTTTTGTTTTTTCAGAAAGTTTTGTAATGACCTGCATATCATCCATACAAAGATTTTGGGGGTTGATGTCTACAAAAACGGGAGTAAAACCATTTTGGATCACGGAAGCAATATCAGAAACCCATGTAAGCGTAGGAACAATAATCTCCCCGGTACCATAAAGATGCTTCAATGCAGCGATGGTAATAAGGTTTGCAGACGCACCTGAATTCACATACACGCTGTATTTCACACCAAGCCATTCAGACCATTCCTTTTCAAAAGCAAGTACATTATCCGATTGCGTGAGGCGGGGCTGTCCCTTTAAAAACTTGACGAGCACATTCAGATCTTCCATAGTGATATTGTTTTCCATCAAAGGCCAGTTCAGTTTCATAATTGCATTCTCACTTGAGGTTTTTCGTTTTTGGTTTTTCTTCAATAAACCATGCATAAGTTTTTCGTAAAGCATCTTCAAATAACCAGACCGGCTTCCATCCCAGGCTTTTTAACTCCTCTGTATCCAAAAGCTTTATAGGCATTCCATCAGGTTTTGATTTGTCGAATGTAAGTTTTCCCTGGAAACCTACGACCCCTTTGATACGTTCCGCCAGCCCCGCAACAGAACAATCTATGCCCGATCCCAAATTAATAGGAACAACACCGTCATAACGATTAAGAATAAAAACACACGCGTTAGCAAGATCGTCCACGAAGATAAACTCCCGCCTCGGCGTACCTGTTCCCCAGATTTCCACAGACTCAATATTGTGAATTTTTGATTCATGCATCTTTCTGATTAATGCCGCAATGACATGTGAATTTTCGAAGCTGAAATCATCGCCCGGGCCAAAGGCATTGGCCGGTATACCGCTGATAAAATTAACCCCGTACTGTTGGCGGTACGCCTGACATAATTTGATACCGGCGATTTTTGCAACAGCGTATGGTTCGTTGGTAGGTTCGAGGGAACCGGTCAGTAATGACTCCACCCGCATCGGCTGAGGACAGTGTTTGGGATAACTACACGAACTCGCCAGGTAAAGTAACTTTTTCACACCGTGTTTATGAGAACTTTTTATTACATTACATTCAATTAAAAGGTTGTCAATCATAAGGTCGGCGGGGTATTTCCGGTTGGCTTCTATACCCCCGGACTTGCCTGCAACTAAAAACACATATTCCGGGCACTCCCTTTCGAAAAATGATTCAACCTCCGATGAATCTGTCAGATCGAGTCCTCCTCCCGGCATATCAACTATATTAGAATATCCCTGCCGTTCCAGTTCACGCAGAATAGCCGCTCCGATAAATGTCTGGCTACCGGCAACATATATCTTTGAATTTTTCTCCAACAGTAATTACCTTTTCATTGTTTCAGAAACAATCTTTGAGACAGTTCCTATAGATATAACATTGCCGTAACTTATTATTTGTTCTCATCCGTTCACTTCAGGCTGATTTAATAGTTTTCTGTAAAGTTTATGCGTGAGCATTTTGTTAATATGCCCCGCAACCTCCGCGCCAAATTTTTCTTCGATCATATTGAGATATTCCGGATTTGAAAAATATTCTTGAAATGCCTTATCCCGAAAGCGCAATACCTCCACATTCGACAGATATTTCGTAGGTAACGGAAATGTCTCTTCACCGAGTTGAGAAAACCCAAGCCAGCTGTCGGGCATTTTGACGCCATTTTCTATACTTTTTTCATATAACCGCGAACCGGGATAGGCCATGGTTGAATAAAAATTCGCGTATTCACAATTGAGAGATTTGGCCAGATCAAGAGTCGCCCGCATAGTCGAATGGTCATCATCCGGAAGCCCAAACATATAATTACCAATTATATTAATGCCGGCCATTTTTGTCATCTCAATCGCTTTCACTATGGTATTTTGCTCAAACTTTCCTTTATGAACTCCATCCCGTACCATCTTGCTTCCCGACTCGACTCCATAAGCTAACCAATTTATTCCTGCCTGTTTCATTTTTTTTAATATCTTTTCATTTACGGTATCTACACGGGCGTAGGCCCAAATATTTAAATCGTATCCGCGTTTGATAATCAGGTCACAAAATTCAAGAACACGACTCTTTTTTAACACGAAGAGTTCATCAAGAATTTTAATATTTTTCACATTGTACTGCCGAACCAAGAAATCAATTTCTTCAACAACTTTTTGGGGACTGCGAAAACGAACGCGAGATTTGCCATCGTAAAGTGTATGAATATTACAGTACGTACAGCTATAAGGACAACCCAGACTCGTGTAAATTACCGCGTACGGTTGCCGATGGTCAAGATATTGAAAGCAGTGCCAGTTATGTGCCCGATAAAGTTGCATCGGCAGCAAGTCCCACGCTGCGAAAGGTAGTTCGTTAATATCTTCGACAAGCTTTCCCCACCCATTAGATATAACCTGATCATCCCGCCGATACCATAAACCGTCAATCTCATACTTTTCATCTTTAAGCTTCAATGCATCAACCAATCTCGGGACAGTATAGAAACATTCTCCTTTGCATATAAAATCGACATGTTCTTCTATAAGTGTTTTTTCAGGAAGTGCCGAAGGATGAATGCCGTAAAGAAATGTCTTTATTTTAGAACCCTTGCTGCGCAAATTATTTAGAAGTAGACTGATTGCCGGCATTTTGGGTGTGGAAGAAGCGGATGGATTCGCACCTATCGCGCTGATTCCCACCAATAAAGGATTATACTGAACAATCCTATCAGCAGTATGTTCTACAGTCCAATCCTCGGCATCGGCATCTATTATAGCAACCGAATATCCTTTTTCTCGTATAAATGCCGCCAACAAAGCAGTCCAGATAGGAGGCTCACAAGCCGCCAATGAAGTGCCCAGTGCTCTATATTCCTGTTTTCGACTGCTCGGATTAATTAACAAAACTTCTATTGGGGCCATCTATTTACCCTTCATTTCAGCATTACCGTTTCCATGCCGGC
Source organism: uncultured Syntrophales bacterium (assembly GCA_964652795.1). Taxonomy (GTDB): domain Bacteria; phylum Desulfobacterota; class Syntrophia; order Syntrophales; family JADFWA01; genus JAUSPI01. The sequence goes on from CAZZBF010000068.1 coordinate 4,581, forward strand.
TTATCTTTCCCACATGACGAGTTTGCGCATTGCCGTTACAATATCGGGCACTCCAACATAAAATGCTTCTTCAAGAGTATAACCTGCCGGCGTCGGAACATCGGGACACGCCACACGCAAAACAGGTGTTTTTAAAAATGCAAACCCTTTTTCAACGATCAGTGCGGAAATCTCGGCTGTAATTCCTCCTGTTTTCCATCCGGTGTCCGCCACCACAACCCGTCCAGTCTTTTCAACAGATGTGAGGATGGTTTCCTCATCAAGTGGCCTAAGTGTTCTCAGGTCAATAACCTCCGCGTCAATACCATCTTTTGCCAGTTCCAAAGCCGCATGGTATGCTTCAGTAACCATATAAGAAGAAGCTATTAAGGTTATATCTTTTCCGGATCTTCTCACAACACTTTTACCTATAGGAACACGATACGGCTCCTCCGGTACAAATCCCTTATGTTTAAAATTAAAACGGTGTTCAAGCATTATGACAGGGTTATTATCGGCTATCGCCGATAGCATAAGTCCCTTCGCGTCGTAACAGGTACTTGGCATAATAAGTTTTAACCCCGGCACATGCATAAAGAGTCCCTGGAGCGCCTGTGAATGCTGTGCCGCAGAACCCCAGCCCCGCCCGATGCACGCCCAGATGACAAGAGGAATATTCACGGCACCCCCGAACATGTAATGCCATTTTGAAGCGTGATTTACGATCTGATCCATCGCAAGTAATAAAAAATCCGGCCTGTTATGAAAATAAACGGGACGCATTCCCCCTATAGCCGAACCAACTGCAATTCCGGTTATCCCATTCTCAGCAAGGGGAGTATCGAAAACGCGTTCTCTGCCGTATTTTTCATGGAGATTCAAAGTTGAACCGAACATGCCTGAAGGGTCATCAACTCCCTGTCCCATAACAAAGACACTGGGGTCCAGCGACAATGCCTGATCGAGAGACTCTCGAACCGCCTCCGCGTAAGGTATTATGCGTTTGTTCTTCTCTTTTATTCCATTGAAATCCGGCTCATCTAATTTAGGCTTGATTTTTGACCACGGCATAATTCTCACTCACTTAAAAGATACTGCAGTACATGTTCAGCTTTCGGCAGCGGGCTTTCCCGCGCAAAACAAAACGCTTCATCAATCTCAAGTTCTATGTCTTTTTCCATATCTTGAACATCATTCTGCGTAATCAAACCTTCCTTCAATAGTTCTTCGCGAAAAGCCGTAACGGGACATTTCGATTCCCAAAAGCCGATTTCTTCGGCTGACCGGTATCCCAGCCCGGCATCAGAACCCGCTCCAGCGTGTTCGCGCACGCGATAGGTTTTACATTCAATAAAAGATGGACCTCTTCCATTCCTTGCTCTCAAAACGGCCTTTTCTGCCGCTTCACAAACTTCCAACACAGCATTTCCGTCAACCGTTTTTGTAAACATGTTATCAGGAGATGTCGCATTAAAAATGATTTCGCCGGCCTGACGATCTGCAATACGTGAACAAACTGAAAACTGGTTATTTTCGTAGACGTATATTACAGGCAATTTTTTAAGAATTGCGAAATTAATGCTTTCGTATAGAACACCCTCGTCAGCGGCGCCGTCCCCGAAAAAAACAGCGCTTACGTGATTATGTCCCTTCATCTGAATAGCCAATGCCAGCCCTGTTCCAATCGGAATTCCTCCCCCGACGATGGAAGAACTTCCCATATGTCCCACTGAGGTATCCACCAGATGCATCGAACCCCCATGCCCCTTGGAACAGCCGGTTTCACGACAGTAGAGTTCGGCAATTAACCCCTTAAGATCACCGCCTTTAGCAAGATAATGACCATGACCGCGGTGGCTACTTGATATATAATCATCTTTATTTAGATTGGCACATACTCCGACAGCTACCGCCTCCTGCCCGATACAAAGGTGAATAGGTGTTTTCATCTCATCCAGATGATAGAGAGACTCTATACGAAGTTGAACCTTGTGAATCCGGAGCATATCATAATACAGTTTCAACAATGTTTTTCGCGAGAGCTTCATCTCAGACATTCCTATTCCTTTTGGCTATACTCAAGCTCATTAAATGGCTGGATAGACTGTTTGGCACGCTCTTTTTCCAAAATAGAGTAATCTTTTTGCTGACTAAAAAAGACTATCTGACTTCCTGCGAACTCGAATCTGAACGGCACATAAATCAGACTGCCGAGTTTTTCTCTCACCTTCATATGTTTTTCCGGAGGGACAAAAAGCAGCATGAATCCGCCGCCGCCGGCACCGGTCAGTTTACCGCCTATAGCGCCGGCTGAAACGGCCTGATTGTACATTTCATCCACATTTGAGTTCGATACCTCGGCGCTCAAAGACCGTTTAATCTGCCAGGCCTCATGTAACAGCTTCCCGAAACTGTTAATATCCTTTCCCTTGTTCAGAATAGCAATACTTTCCTCCAACAAGTCATTCATTAGGAGCAATTGCCGTTCCCCGTTTTCAATATTGTTAACATAGCTTTCGGCAATATTTGAAGCCGTGCGTTTAATGCCAGTAAAAAAAAGCATCAAATTTGAATTCAGCTCTTCAATGCGTTCCTGCGCAAGAGTCATCGGCCTGATAGAAATTTCACCACCCGGAGAAAATTCTATAATATTAAATCCTCCATGAGCAGCCGACACCTGGTCCTGGGAACCCACCGTTTCTTTGAGAATTTCCTGTTCAATGTAAATGCTTTCCTGAGCCAGTTGGTGCTTGCTTGGCATCCGACCTTTCAGCGCGTATAGCGCATGCAATAAACCTACCGTAAATGAGGAACTGGATCCCATTCCACTCCGGGCAGGCAAATCTCCGTCATGATGAATCTCAACGCCACGATCTATTTTTAAATAGCGTAAGACCTCTCTAACCGCTGGATGAGAAATTTCATCAATCGTTTGACAGTTTTCAACCTTGGAGTAAACCACACGAATTCTATGTTCAAAAAACGGAGGAAGGTAGCGACATGTAAGATAGCAGTATTTATCTATTGTGGTAGCTAATACCGCGCCGCCATGCTTGCGATACCACGCGGGATAATCCGTGCCGCCGCCAAAGAAAGAAATTCTGAACGGAGTTCTGCTAATAATCATAAGTTTTACCTATCGTGATAGATATTCAAATTCATCTTTTAAAACATTTTCCGCCGCGTGAAAAGACTCTGGAGTTCCAATATCGATAAAAGGCCCTTCGCACAGCACACCATATAATCCCTTGCCTATTAAATTCGGGAAAACCTCTTTTTCAAGAGAAATCATTTTCCCTTCAGGAATTTCCTTTACACCATTTCGTTCAAGAAGATAGATGCCGGCGTTGATTAAACCCGGCTGTCTTTGCTGTGATTTTTCCAGAAAAGCCTCGATCTTTCCGTCTTTGTCGACTCTGACAGACCCGTAACGGCTTACGTCTTCAACATGAACAAGACTTATGGAAGCCCTGGCGTTGCGGGCAAGATGGGTTTTCAGGAAACTTGAAATGTTAATACTTAAATAGGAATCCCCATTTAGAACAAGAATATTTTTTGTGCTGGTTTTGTTAAGAGCATTTCGAACCGCCCCACCTGTCCCAAGCGGAAAAGGGTCACGTGCAAATGCGACTTCCATACCGATGCCACTGCCATCACTGAAATAAGTCTCCACTATTTCACTGAGGTGCCCTGTGCATATTACGACACGTCGTACACCTTGTCGCCTCAGCATCAACAATATCCACTCTATAAAAGGTTTCCCACCTATAATTGCCATAGGTTTCGGACGATCATCAAGGACACTTTTCAAGCGAGTCCCCTTACCGCCGGCAATTATAATGGCCTCTATATAATTTTCCGTCATACGTTTGAGTATATTGAATTACAAAGTATTGTATAGCCTTTAATAAGCTCTTTAATACCCATATCAATAGAATATTTTGGACCGAAACCGGTTGAGAGAATTTTGGCATTGGAAACGATGTAGTCTCTCTTATCCGGATCCTCTCCAATAGGGGCTTCAAGATAAACAAAATCTGGCAAATGCCTTTGGATAGCCTGACAAAGTTCGATTTTCGATAGATTGGCATCATCCAACCCGAGATTATACGGTTCATTTTTCATCTTCTCAAAATTCTCGATGCCGTGCATGAATGCCCTCGCGACATCTCGGATATGGATATAATTTCTCTTAAAATGACCTTCAAAAATAATGATTGCCCGGTCCGTAACCGCTCTGTATGTGAAGTCATTAACAAGGAGGTCTATTCTCATCCGCGGAGACATGCCGAAAACGGTGGCCAGACGAAAGGTAATAGAATTACCCCTGTCCAAATATAATTGTTCTGAATCTGTTTTCGTTTGCCCATAGAGAGAAATAGGCTTTAGGGGTGTCTCTTCGGTACAGTATTTTCCTTTTTCACCTATGCCGTAACCGCTGTTGGTCGTGGGATAGAGAATCCACTGATCTCTGGAACACAGCTTGACAAGAAGTTTACTAGCGTCAAGATTCGTCGTTGTGGCAGCGGTAATATCTCTGCCGCATAGTGGTTGTCCGACCAATGCCGCCAACGGAATAATAATATCCTGATTTTTTACGAGCCGTGCCATTAAGCTCTCGTCACGGCAATCACCTCTAACTACAGAAAAAGTGTCATAAGCGCAACAGTCCATGAGGCTGTTTTGCTTGAACATAAAACTATCCACAACGGTAACTTCATGGCCATGTTTTAAGAGTTCAGGGACCAAAACGGAACCTAAGTACCCGGCTCCCCCGGTAACCAATATTTTCATTAAGTAATCCTCCAGTCAACTAATTTGATAATATTCTCTTTCACTTTTGGCAATCAGGTAAAAAACTTTAATGTGTCTTCTCTGCGCAAAA
>CAZZBF010000069.1:0-3826 GCA_964652795.1 uncultured Syntrophales bacterium
CGAGCGCATTATTCTCCGAATTACTTCGTTCCTCGCAGCTTGCTGCGGGGAGATTCAATCGTAAAGATAGTATTATGACGATTCGACATATTCCACGATCTTTTCAGCAATCCTCCGTATGGTAAACTCGAATTTGGCCTCGTCTTTTTCCAGTAAAGTTATCCTGAAGCCACTTAGCCTGGTGAAAAAGGATGTGAGAGGCACCACGCATATCCCTGTGGCACCGAGAAGATAGTAAACGAAGCGCTTGTCAGGTTCAATCTTTCCGCTTACTATTTCTTCTATATACTCTCTTACATCGGATTGCGCTATCTCCAGTTTATGTCCGTTATCAAGGACGGATTCCTTGAATACGACAGTCATGTAAAAGGCGCCGTTTGTCCTGTTGGCTATAACATAAGGAACCTCTTTGAGGATATTATACGCTACGTTGGAAAGCCTTTCATATCGTTTGACACGAGACTCTAGGTATTTATGATACTCGGGATGGTTGAAGAGTATCGGAATGGCCAGTTGGGGAAATGTAGTGGAACATACCTCCGCCATCTTCTGGTTTAAGATAGTGTTGATAAATTGGTCAAAAACCTCGTCCCTGTGGCCATTGTATACTTCTATCCATCCGCACCGGGCGCCCGGCCATGGGAATTCCTTGGAAATACCCTTCATACTGATACCCGGTACGTCTTCTATGATGTCGGATAAGGGAACAGTTTTGACTCCATTGAATGTAATATTATTATACATTTCGTCGAAAACGAGAAAAAGGTCATTTTCCCTGGCAATTTTCACAATCTGTTTCAAGATGTTTTCAGGATAAACAAAGCCGGTTGGATTATCGGGATTGATTATAAGAATTCCAACAACTGATTTATGGCTTTTAACCTTCTGTTCCATTTCGTGAATATCCGGACACCAGTTTTTATGCGGATCCATCCGGTAGGTATTAGGGGGGAAGGAAGCATGCAGAACCTCCGCGAGCAGATGGGTGGAATATGTCGGCTCAGGCATGATAATTCGCGCGTCGACTCGCATGGAACCATACGTTCGCGCGATGGCATCACCAAGACCATTAAAAAATATGATGTCGTCACTGCCTATTTTTACCTTGCCTCTCCTGTTTACCAGCTCCGCGAGAAATTCTCTCGTTTTGACGACTCCCTTTGTAGGTGAATATGCGAATGAAAGGTCCTCCTGCAATATATTCGTGAGGGCCTCTTTCATCCATTCGGGTATTGCTTCTCCTTTCCCGACAGGATCACCTATGTTTTCCCATATAACCTCGATGCCGTAGTCGCTCATCTTGTTTGCTATTTTTACGATGTTCCTTATTTCGTAGGTGAGGCCGCTGCTTCTTCTTGCGATATCGAATCTCATGATTTCCTCTTTGAACCTGTAATTGTTGTCATTTTATGTATAAACATACTTCACTAATACAATCTAATTAAAAAATCCAGTATTTTTATTGGGTTTTTCTTAAATTTTTATGTTGAGGTTTGAAAACAGTTAATTTATTCTATAAGAAAAGAGAATACTCGGGTAACGGAGAGATAAAATGAATTTTTTCAAGTCGGCTGCTCAACAAATATATGATGAAGCGAGAAAAGACGGACGCTTGGTTGAGGGGCTTGAATTAGAAGAACTCAAGCAGCTTGCTTTGAGACAGGAAGGGGTTATACAAACACAGATCGGATCAATAGCGGCCGATTCCGAACCCATGTCACGGGCCGCCCCGCACACCAAAAACAGCATTGACCATGAATTTGGCGAAGAGGAAGAAGCCCTAGCGAAGCAGGCCGTGGAGATACTCCGTAAAGAAAATATTGTTTCACTTGAAACTGTGGTTGGTGACGGCCGTGACGGTGTTACCGCCCGTTTTCTAATTCCTCGGAGGTATGCGCATCTTGCATACGGTCTTAATCTTCTTCTGGTGTGCCCATCTGCCGAGGTGGTGAAAGATCCTACTTACACTATCATCTTTTTCACAGATGAAGCGTTTGCGTCCAATAAATCAAAGAGGCTTATAGATAAAGATATTTCGATACGTCTGATGATGGGCGAAAAGAGAGGCGACCAGGTTAAGATATGCAGAAATTCTACATATCTTGGTGAAGGTAAAAAGGGAATATTCCAGTTTGAGGACTGGCGTGTTAAGGCTATAGACAAGGCTGGTATATTTCTTCATGCCGGAGCAAGGAGAGACTTTTTGTGGGTTTATGATCAGGAGACCGAGCGGCCTGAGCTGAAAGAGCTGCACACTGCGATTTCAGGTTTAACTGCGACCGGTAAAACTACAACCCTGTGCAGAAAATTGGCAAGAATGCCCAGGGAAAGCTGGGAAATGATCGGTGATGATGGGGGTACAATCGGTTTTGACGGGAGCTACTGTGCGTTCGAATTATGCGGGTTGTATGTTAAAACGGAAAATCTTGATGAAAGCCAGCCGGAAATATTACGGGCCGCCCAATCCAAAGACGCGTTTCTTGAGAATGTTGCCATAAGTAAGTATCCTTATATTCCTGATTTTAGAGATATTTCCAAAACGGGCAACGGACGGGCCGTTATTACTCGTAAGAACCTTGAGATCGCAAGTGATGGTCTAAGGGGGAGAAAAATCGACCATATAATTATTCTGACCCGCAACCCGTTGACGAATGTTATCTGTAAACTCACTCAGGAACAGGCGGCGATGCAATTTATATACGGAGAATCGATAGAAAGCACAGGGGGAGACCCGGAACAGGCGGGAAAATTCAAAAGGGTCTTTTTCCTTGATCCGTTTGTGGTCGGCAATCGTCTTGAACACGCCATGATTTTTTATGATATACTCAAGCGAAATAACATAGAGTGCTATCTTGCTAATACCGGAACGATTGGTGAACCTGAACAGGAGGTTTCACTCCGTCAGTCACTGTCTGCCTATAATGACCTTCTTCGCGGACAGCTTCGCTTCAGCGTTGACACGGATCACTTAGGTTACCACTATCCTATAAAGTGTGACCGGGCCAATATGGATCTTATGAACGCCTACCATCTTTTTAGTAATAAGGTACTGCTCGAGAAGAAAGTTAAAGATTTTCTCAAAGGGCGTGAGCAATATCTTGAAGAATTTGAGGGAAAACACGGCAAGATTCCGAAATATATCCGGGAGTCGCTGCCTTACAGGTTTAAAAAATCCCCTCCCGTGGAAAGGGTGGAGAGCGAATAATAAAAACCTTTTTCTTGACTTATAACTATTTTTTTGTATAGTTTGTGATTGATGGATGTGAGGAAGAGGGGTGAGAAACCCCCGCTGCCCCGCAGCCGTAATGGGAACGAAAGCCTGAGGTGCCACTGTTGTGGATGATTCCATGATGGGAAGGCGGGTGAGTAGGTGGCCCTGAGCCGGAAGACCGATCCATCTGAAACTTCCTCGAGGGAGGAGTACTATGATAAAATCCTTTCATTATAACCTTTCTGATATTTACTCCTTAGCTCAGCGAAGTTTCGTAATTCTTTATAAGGCTGCTAAAGCCGGATTTATGGCTTAATTGCGGGTAGGCATGAAGCCCCTCGCCACGTGACAATCCTGAAAGGTTGAGCTGCTTTCTCGGTAATTAAAGCTTTTGGTTTTAGCCGATGGCCTCTAAAGCGGGGAAAATAAAATGACCTATAAAGTTGTGACTTTTTCAAGAGTTATTAATATCTGCGTTTTGCTCATCATGATTTTCCTTGTCGTAATGATTGTGTCAATGCTCGTGGGAACAGCCAGAATTGATATAATTACCGGACTTAAAGGGCTTTTATACGGCTGGTATGAAGGGTCCTCCGTGTTGACACCTTCGGAAAA
>CAZZBF010000069.1:3836-7647 GCA_964652795.1 uncultured Syntrophales bacterium
CCATTCGTTTTCCGCGAATCATATTTGCCGGAATTGTCGGGGCGTCGCTTTCCACCGCCGGTGTCGTATTTCAGGCCCTCCTTAGGAACCCCCTGGCAGATCCATATATACTCGGTATCTCCGGTGGTTCAGCCGTCGGGGCAATCACGGGCATTATTATCGGTGCCGGCGTTATCCCATTCGGCATAACGGGGCTGGCATTCCTGGGCGCTGTTCTGACAGTTATTCTCGTTTTTGGAATCGCTAAAACGGGGCGTGAACTCCAGTCCAATACTCTACTTTTAGCCGGAGTCATTGTGAACGCTTTTTTTGCCGCCATCATCATGTTTTTAATCTCCACCAGCAGGAACACGGAACTTCACAACATAATGTTCTGGTTGATGGGAGATCTCAGTCTTTCCACCGTAGCAGAGATAATCCTCACAGGTTTCTTTTCGATTACAGGATTTATCGCCATTTACATATATTCAAGGCCGATGAATCTGATTGTGACCGGGGAAGAAACAGCGATGCAATTAGGCGTCAATGTGGAAAAGACAAAAAAGATACTCTTTCTTGTCGCGTCTCTTGTTACCGGAGTAGCGGTGTCGGTCAGCGGAATCATCGGTTTTGTCGGCCTGATTATTCCGCACATCATGAGGATGATGCTCGGTTCCGACCACAGGCTTTTACTTCCGGCGTCTTTTCTTTTTGGCGCGTCTTTTCTTGCCATAGCCGACACCATAGCAAGAACAATAATTTCTCCTACCGAATTGCCGGTGGGAGTTATTACCGCGCTGTGCGGTGCCCCGTATTTCATATATCTTTTACGGAGGAGGACTGTTTGACCCATGCCGATTGTCCAGTTAAAAAAAGTTGGATTCAGATATACGAAGGAATGGGTTCTTAAAGATGTCTCTTTTCAGATCAGCGAAGGGGAATTTTTAGGAATAATCGGCCCTAATGGTTCCGGCAAGACAACGCTCCTTAAAATTATAGACAGGATACTCATGCCTCAGGAAGGAAATGTGTATATCAACGGCGACAATATCAATGGAATGAAAAGAGATGCGCTTGCCAGGCTCATAGCGGTAGTCCCGCAGGATTCCCCCATAACGTTTTCTTTCAGTGTAAAGGAGATAGTTTTGATGGGCAGGGCGCCCCATTTGGGAAGACTCAGATTCGAAGGAAAAAAAGATTATGAAATAGCTGATAGAGCAATGGAAGTAACCGACACGCTCCCGTTTGCCGATAGGAGCATTAATGAACTCTCCGGGGGTGAAAGGCAGAGAATTCTGATAGCCAGGGCACTGGCACAACAGCCGCAGATTATACTTCTTGATGAATCTACGGCCTTTCTCGACATCAAACACCAGATAGACTTTTTTAATTTGATAAAGGCATTAAACAGAAAAGAGGGGATGACGGTCATCTCCGTAACCCACGATATAAATCTGGCATCACTTTACTGTGACAGGATGATACTTCTCAACGCTGGGAATATCCACTGCACGGGCACTCCTGATGAAGTCATCACTGAGTCCAATATCAAGGAGGTATATGAAACAGACGTATCGGTGGACCGTAACCCGCGGACGGGATTGCCGAGAGTGACATTAATGAGTTCCAATCCGTCAGATTAAGGAAGCCGATCAAAAATCGGCGCTGCCCCGCAACTGTAGGCGGAACGAAATCCACACAATGCCACTGGTTCCCTGGGTAAAGGGAGTTGGGAAGGCGTGGAGAGTAGGCATTGCCGCAAGCCAGGAGACTTGTCTGATGGATAAAATAACATTTCCGACCGAGGGGGAAGAAGATTGTAATGAATAATAGAAAAATTAAGAAGCGGTTCGGTTGTTTAGTTGTTTTATTTGTAATCGTGTTCCTTTTTGTACCTGTATCCATTTCCGCGCAGGAAGAGGAGGAGATGGTAACTATGGAAGAGACGGTGGTGACGGCGAGCAGGATAGAGGAGCCTTTGAAATATTCACCCGATTCCGTTACCGTCGTTACCGGGAAGGAAATTCAAGAAAAAGGGAAACAGACCGTTTTGGATGTCCTCAGGGATGTTCCGAGTATTTTTATTAAGCAGAACGGGTCATACGGAGGGGAAGAAGAGATTTACATACGCGGGACTAACAGTGCACATACGTTGATTATGATTGATGGAGTGATGGTAGGCGATCCGATGAAGTCGACCGGAAAAATAAAAATCACCGATATCTCGGCGGATAACATCGAAAAAATAGAGATTATTCGAGGCGCGCAAAGCGTACTATACGGATCGGACGCCATCGGAGGTGTCATCAATATCATAACGAAGAAAGGCAGGGGAAAACCGAAATATTATATCTCCGCGGAAGGTGGATCGTATGAAACTTTCAGGGAAAAAGCGGGTGTCAGCGGGTCAACGGACAGGATAAATTATTCAGCCTCTGTGTCGCGTTTGGATTCCAAGGGTGTGTCGAAGGCGGATGAAGATTTGGGGAATACCGAAGAGGATTATTATCATGATACCAACCTTTCCGCCCGTGTAGGCGGCCGAATAAGCGACACAATGAGAGTAAACCTTTCAGCACACCACTCGGATTCGTCCATGGATTTCGATAACAATGGAGTCGACTACGACCAGGTCATGGATATGACCATAACAAGTGTTTCCGCAAACCTCGATCAGGACCTTTCTGACTGGTGGCAGCATGTTGTAAAGCTCGGTGTCACGGAGGTCGAGAGAGAGTATATGAGACAAGGAGCGTTCAAAAACAGTTATAACGGAACCTGCAAAGTAGCGTCGTGGCAGCACAATTTTTTTATCGAGGATATCGATACGGTCACCGCCGGGTTTGATTATAAGGAAGAGGAAGGTGACGGCAAAGGTTCCTCCAGCAGCTACAATATACCGAAAAAAAGTGTCGATACCAAAAGTTTTTCTATACAGAACAAACTGACGCCGCTGAAGGGTCTTTCTTTTACGCTCGGTGCCCGTCATGACGATCATAAGACCTTTGGTGGTGAGAATACCTATAAGGGGGCTTTGGCCTATTTCTTTGAAAAGACGGGAACGAAGATAAGAGGAAGCTACGCTACGGGGTTCCGGGCTCCGTCACTATATCAACTCTATTCAAATTATGGTGATTCCAATCTTAAACCTGAAGAGAGCAAGGGTTACGATGCGGGCATTGACCAGGAACTTTTTGGGGGAAAAATGTCATTGTCCGTAACTTACTTTCATACCAAAATCGATAATATGATTGAATGGAACAGTGATATTTCGAAGTATTATAATATCGGAAAGGTCAGGACAAAGGGGTGGGAAACCGTCTTTTCGTACCGGCCGATAAAGATATTAAGCCTCAATGCTCATTACACCTATACGGATGCTATAGATGAAACCGAAGGGGGTTCTTATAACGGGAAGTATCTGAGATATCATCCGAAGCACACCGGAGGGGCGGCTCTTAACGTAAAACCCTTGAAACAGTTGAATCTGAACCTCAGCGCGCAGTATGTCGGCAAAAGATGCCGCGATGACGGCAACACCGCGGAAATGCCCGCGTACACACTTTTTAATCTTGCCGCTTCCTATGATGTAATGAAATGGCTTCAGATTTTCGGGAGGGTGGAAAATTTAACGGACAAGAAATATGAATCGGTTTATAAATACGGCGAACCGGGGATTGGTATTTATGGCGGCGTCAAATTAACTTTTTGAGTCATGAAAGATTGGTAGTTTCGTAAAAAGTCTTTTCGGAACGAGTTCGGAGAATAACACGAGTGATCGAAGCATTTTGGGAAAAAGATGATGGTAGTGACCGGCGTTAAGAAAATCTAA
>CAZZBF010000070.1:0-7514 GCA_964652795.1 uncultured Syntrophales bacterium
TGAGCGAAGAAAACTGACCGGGAGCGCATCCCGCAAGGGGGCGCAACATAAAACAGACAGATTCCTCACCGGGAAGCCGCCTCGCCCTGTGGGCGGGGAGCTTCACTTTTTGCGAGTGCATCAGCACTTTATAAATAAGAATAATAATTAGAATTTCAGGAGGTGAGAATATTGGCTCAGAATTTTGGAAATATAATGAAACAGGCCCAGAAGATCCAGGCCAAGATGGCAAGTCTTCAGAAAGAAATGGAATCCAGAACTGTTGAAGTGACAGCCGGAGGAGGGATGGTAACCGCCGTTGTTAACGGGAAATACGAGCTGGTATCACTGAAAATTGAAAAAGATATTGTTGATCCGGAAGATATAGAGATGCTTCAAGATCTGGTAATAGCGGCCGTAAATGAAGGGATACGCAGGGCGCAGGAAATGGTTTCCACAGAGATGTCAAAGATAACGGGTGGTCTTAATATCCCGGGTCTGATGTAGAGGAGTTTTTAAATGAGAGGTTATGCTCCTCCGATCAGACGTCTGATCGGTGAACTCAGCAGGTTTCCAGGGATAGGGGAGAAGACTGCAACGAGATTGGCTACATTCATTCTTTGTGTCTCCGATGATGATGCGAGAAGACTTGCTCAAAGTATTATCGAGGTCAAGGAGAAAATTAGGCTCTGTTCCGTCTGTTTCAATCTGTCAGAGGGGGATCTTTGTGAAATATGTAAAGATACCTCGCGCGATAGGAGAATCATATGTGTGGTAGAGGAACCCAGTTCATTGATGGCGATAGAGGAGAGCGGCAGCTTCAGAGGGACGTACCATGTTCTTCATGGAAATTTGTCGCCGCTCGATGGAATCGGACCGGATCAATTGAAACTAAGGGAGTTGTTGGAAAGGGTATTAAAAGATGAGGTTAAGGAGATTATCGTAGCAACCAATCCAAGCGTTCAGGGTGAATCGACCGCTCTGCTTGTTACAAAACTTGTCAGGGATAAAGGGATAGAAGTGACCAGAATTGCCCTCGGTGTGCCGGTGGGAGGAGATCTCAAATATATGGACAAGATGACACTGGCAAAAGCTATTGAATTCCGTCGCGGGATGTAAAGTTAAAAGACAAAAATGTTTTGGTTTTTATGCCCGGAGTTTGTTCTCAGACATCAGATGTCTAACGAAACGTGTTCCCACGCGGAACGTGGGAAAGGGGTAAGGGATTTTCTTCAAATTATTTAAAAAAATCTTGACAATAAAGTTTGAGTGTTATATTTGGGAACGGTTTAAACATTCACTTTTTTTGTTTAATAATAATTTAATGTAGGGGAGATTAGTCTCATGATCGAAGTAAGATGGCACGGAAGAGGTGGTCAGGGAGCAGTCACTTCGGCAGAATTATTGACGTTGACTGCTATTGAAGAAGGTAAATTTGCTCAGGGTTTCCCAAACTTTGGTGCCGAGAGGAGAGGGGCCCCAGTGATTGCATTTAACCGGTTTGATGATAAACAGATAAAGGTAAGATCCAATATTTATAACCCTGATTTTGTGGTCGTTCTTGATGAGTCTCTTATTCATGTGGTCAATGTTACCGATGGATTGAAGCCGGATGGTACGCTTATTGTCAATACACTGAAGTCTCCTGAAGAAGTGAAAAAGTTACTCGGATTCGGGGGGAAAGTGGCTACTGTAGATGCCTCAGGAATAGCCTGGAAGGAACTGGGTGTTCCTATTACGAATACTACAATAATGGGGGCTTTTATTAAGGCGGCAAAGGTAGTGAAAATGAGTTCGGTAAGCGGTCCGATGAAGCACAGGTTCGGCAGGATTGCGCAGAAGAACCTGAATGCCATGAAACGGGCTTATGATGAGGTTAAAATTAACTAAACTGCTAAAAATAAATAAAAGGTTGTGAGGTATTGTGATGGCAGAAAGAAAGTGGCCAGAAACCTGGCAAGAACTGACCCCGGGAGGTATGGTATTCAAGCCGGGAAGTACGAGGGAGAATCTTACGGGAGGTTGGAGGTCGGAGAGGCCCGTATATGATACTAGTAAATGTATTAAATGCGGTATCTGCTATATATTCTGTCCTGAGGGGTGTATTTCACAAAATGAGGACGGCTATTTTATGGCGGATCTGGATTACTGTAAGGGTTGCGGTATTTGTGCCAATGAGTGCTGGCCGGGTGCCATAACCATGATAGAGGAGGGTTAAGTTATGGCTAAACAAGCTGGTATGGAAATAGCTATGGCTGCCGCGGAAGCGGTTGCTTTGTGTAGGCCTGATGTTGTTGCCGCTTACCCCATTACGCCCAATACGCATATACCGGAACACCTGTCGGATATCGTTGCCGATGGGAGGCTTGATGCTGAATTTATCTGTACTGAATCTGAGCATTCTGCGCTGAGTGCCTGTTGCGGCGCTTCAGGTGCCGGGGCAAGGGTTTTTACAGCGACCAGTTCTCAGGGTCTTCTGTATATGGGTGAGATTGTGCCGATTGTGTCGGCTATGCGGCTTCCCATCGTGATGGCGCTTGGTAACCGGGCATTATCCGGTCCCATCAATATATGGAATGATCACAGTGATATCATGTCGCAGAGAGATATGGGCTGGCTCGCTATATTTGCGTCAAACGGCCAGGAAGTGATTGACATGATGATTCAGGGCTTCAAAATTGCCGAGAATAGAGACGTCATGCTGCCTATATTCGTCAATCTCGATGGATTTCAGCTGACACATATGGTTGAACCGATAGTGTTTCCGACCCAGGCGCAGGTCGACAAATTTCTTCCGGCATATAAACCTTATGCCGCAGTTCATCCCGACAACATAGTCTCGATGGGTTCCCTGGGAATGCCGGTTATATTTAATGAGTTTAAGAAAGCCCAGGATGAGGCAGTAATAAATTCCAAAAAGGTTGTTTTGGAGGTATGGAAAGACTGGGAAAAGGCCTTCGGCCGCAAGTATGAACCGATAATGTCCTATGGTGAAAAAGGGGCAGATTTACTGTTGCTTACCATGGGTTCTATGAGCGAAACCGCGGCAGTGGCTGTTGATGAGATGCAGGCAAAAGGAATGTCTGTAGGATTGCTGGATCTTAAGCTCTGGAGACCCTTTCCTTCTGAAGAGTTCAAGAAAGCTATAAAAGGCGCCAAGGCTTTATGTATTATGGACAGGGCGGTTTCTTATGGAGGTACGGCAGGTCCTGTTTGCGCAGAGATTAAAGCGCTCCTCTATGATGAGCCGGATGCTCCTGCTATAACTAACTATATTATCGGTCTTGGCGGGCGTGACGTCGCCGTGCCGGATTTCATTAAGATGGCAGAAGAAGCAAGTAAGGCGAAAAAGGGGAAACCCGGAAAAGCATATGAAATTTATGGAGTAAGGGGGTCATGATGAGTATTATAGAAAATTTTGATGTATATGCCCCAAGATTGGTGGACCAAGAGGAGTTCTATGCTTCAGGGCACGCTGCCTGTGGGGGATGCGGAGAGGCCCTGGCCATTCGTTTAATGTGCAAGGCCATGGGCAGGGATACAGTAGTTGCCAATGCCACAGGCTGCATGGAAGTCACCGCATGTAATTACCCGACAACGGCGTGGAATCTCCCCTGGATACATGTGGCGTTTCCCAATTCAGCGTCGGTTGGAGCGGGTGTTGAGGCTGCTCTGAAGGTTTTAAGGCGCAAGGGGAAAATTGCGGATAGATACATACAAACAGTTTCTATCGGAGGAGATGGTGGTACTGTTGATATCGGATTGCAGGCTATATCAGGAGCCATGGAGCGGGGGCATGATATGCTCTATGTCTGCTTTGACAACGAGGCCTATATGAATACGGGCATTCAGCGTTCCGGCGCCACACCCTTCGGGGCGTCGACAACCACTGCTCCTGCAGGTGATGCGAGTTTCGGAAAGAGCGCGTGGAAGAAAAATGTTACTGAAATCGTTCTGGCTCACAATGTCCCGTATGTTGCTACGGCCTGCGTCAGTTATCCATTTGACTTTATGAATAAGGTTAAAAAGGCAAGAGAGATTAAAGGCCCGTGTTACATCCACTGTTTGGCGCCCTGTCCCACGGGATGGAGATTGCCGATGGGAGATTGTATCAAGATAGGGCGGCTGGCTGTTGAAACTGGCGTGTGCCCGCTGTACGAGGTAGAAAACGGCAAATACAAGATAACTGTTGATATTCCGGAACCACTCCGACCCGTTGAGGACTATCTGAAACCTCAGGGTAGATTTAGGCATCTTACACCTGAAAAGATACAAGAGATTCAGGCACGAGTAATCATGGAGTGTAATAAATTAAAGAATAAAGTTGAAGGATTGCAGTCCTGGGATGATTTGGGTTGAAGACAGGGGGCAATAAAAACAAAAGATAAAACGAATAGGATAGGGTGACATAAGAATGAAGACAGTTTCATTTAGCAGTTGGAACGGTAAGATCGTTGATAATAGGAAAGGTAAGGTGTCGAAAGTTGCAAAGTCAGTAGACATTAAATTTCCTGCCCAGTTCGGCGATAATGTATCGGCGGTGATGGGCTGGAACGGTCTTGTGGTGATGGACCCAGGTGCAGACGTCGCATCCCTGACAATAAATTATCTGAAGGAAGCAAGAAAACTCTCCTGTGGTGAGTGTTCCGTTTGCAGGATAGGGATTGACAGGCTTCTGGATATCTTTGGAAAGATGGCAGAGGGTGATGGGAAAAACGCCCTTTCCGAAGTCGAAGAAATTGTCAGGGGAGTATCCGAGAACAGCAAGTGTAATTATGGCCAGTCTGTTCTCTTCCCTGTACTGGATTCCGTTAAATATTACAAAACAGATTTTCAGGCCCTGATAAAGGGTGACAAGAAACTGGAAATGAAGGAATACTCATGTGCCGTTACCGCCCCCTGTATGGCGGCGTGTCCGGCAGGTGTGGATGTTCCCGGCTACATTGAGCTGATCAAAAACTTCAGGTTTGAAGAATCGCTCGATTTGATCCGTGAAAAGTGTATCCTGCCCGGTGTGATAGGTCGTGTCTGTACTCACCCGTGTGAGGATGCCTGTGTGCGTAAAGATATAGATGAGGCACTTTCTATTCGAACACTGAAGAGAGCGGCCGCTGATTATGACCTGCAGGCGGGCGCCAGCTCCTTGGGGTTCCCCATTGAAGAAAGGGAAGAAAAAGTTGCGATTATCGGTGGCGGCCCGGCGGGACTGGCAGCTGCCTATCATCTTCGTTCCATGGGATATCAGGTTACAATTTTTGAAGCGCTGCCCCGTGCAGGCGGAATGGCCGCGGTGGGAATTCCTGATTATCGTCTTCCCGAGGATGTCCTCAGTCATGAGATAGATGTTATCAGGCGAATGGGTGTCGAAATAAAGCTGAATGCGAAGATTGAAAAGCTGAATATTAAAGATTTGCAGAAGCAGGGTTATAAAGCTGTGTTTGCCGCTATTGGGTCTCATTTAGGGACTACTATCGGTGCCGAGGGAGAAGATAAGGGCTACGAAGGATTTGTTGATGGGGTGGAATTTTTGAGAGACATGAATCTTGGGAAAAAGATTCAGCCTAAAAAGAAAGTAGCCGTTGTAGGCGGTGGTAATACCGCTATTGACTGTGCCCGTAGCTGTTTCAGGCTCGGCTTTGAAGATGTGCAGATCATTTATAGAAGATCAAGAGCTGAGATGCCGGCTAATATCGAAGAGATAGAAGAAGCAGAACATGAAGGCATTAAAATCAACTTCCTGATGACTCCCGTAAAGGTGCTGGCAAAAAATGGTAAGGTTACGGGATTGGAATGTATAAAAATGAAACTCGGCAAACCTGATGAAAGCGGGAGGAGAAGACCGGTTCCCGTAAAGGGGTCTGAATTTACAATGAAATTGGATATGGTTATACCTGCTATAGGTCAGAAAACTGAATTGTTTGAATTGGCAGGTAAGGACAAATTTGAACTTACCAGCTGGGGAACATTTAAGGTTGACCCGGTAAGCTATATGACAAGTATTGAAG
The DNA here is from genome assembly GCA_964652795.1 of uncultured Syntrophales bacterium. Lineage (GTDB taxonomy): Bacteria > Desulfobacterota > Syntrophia > Syntrophales > JADFWA01 > JAUSPI01. The sequence continues at coordinate 5,985 of CAZZBF010000070.1, forward strand.
GTGTATTTGCCGGTGGTGACTGTGTTACCGGTCCAGCTATTCTCATTGATGCTCTGGATGCTGGGAACAAGGTGGCTCGAAGCATAGATTGTTATCTTCGTGGAGAAAGCGTAAGTGAAGGAATTTCTTTTGAAGGTATTGATTTAAAGCAACAGAGAGGCCAGGGCTATATTGCAAAATTAGATGCCGAAAAAGCTGGTTTACTGGATTTAGATAAACGTGTTGGAAGTTTTGAGGAAGTCGAAGGCGGATATGATGTCTCCGAAGCCATGTGTGAAGCCGATCGCTGTTTGAGATGTTACAGGCTTATGGTTTGGGCATAGGCTGGCTGAAAACTTAAAACACTAATTTAATAAGGGGATTGTGTGATGGTAAACATAGTTATAGATGGGCGTAAGATCAAGGCAAAAGAGAATTCGACCATACTGGAAAATTTGAAGGATTTGAACATCGCAGTGCCTACTCTTTGCTATCATGAAGAACTCAGTTCATTTGGTGCTTGCCGTCTCTGCACGGTAGAGATAAAAGCAAATGGTAAGTGGAAACTGGCGGCTTCATGCGAGACCGTTGTTGAAAATGGGATGGAAGTAAAAACAGATTCAAAAAAAGTGCAGGAAAGCAGAAAGCTGGCCGCACAATTGCTTTATTATAAATATCCCACAACTGCGGCAGTTCGAGATGTGGCCTTGAAATTGGGAGTTGATGTGTCGGATGCGAAGGCCGAGGATAATAACTGTATCCTTTGCGGGTTATGTGTGAGGGCATGTGGAGAAGTAGTGGAAGTAAGTGCTCTTACGTTTCGGGATAGAGGACTTGGTCGTGATATAGATGAGCCTGAGATTGAATTTAATCCTAATCGCTGCATAGGATGTGGTTCATGTGCTTATGTTTGTCCGACGGGGTATGTGAAGATGGAAGAAACTGTAGGCAAACGGGTTATCTGGGACAAAGTCTTCAAGATGGCTGCCTGCAATGTATGCGGAAGGTATTTTGCCCCGAAGGATCAGTTAGAATATATAAGCAGGACAACCGGTGTGCCGATGAGCAAATTGTCTACCTGTATGAGCTGCAGGTAGAGTAAAAAGATTTTAGGCGATAAGAGAATTTCCTTGCCCCGCTGGACAAGTTTTTCTGTCCAGCGGGGCAAAATTTAATATGGTTCATGCCATGTGGAGCGAATCCCTAAATTCTAATTGGCAGAGAAGTTATATTTAACTTATTTCTCATAAATTCTGGTTCGTTTTCAGAACCCTATTTTTGATGTATTCGTAAAAAGTGAAGCTCCCCCGCCCACAGGGCGAAGCGGCTTCCCGGTGAGGAATCTGTCTGTTTTATATTGCGCCCCCCTTGCGGGATGCGCTCCCGGTCAGTTTTCTTCGCTCAGAAAAGACTTTTTGCGAACTTGTCATTTTTATTTTTTGAAAATTGTGCTACTTTTAATAAGCTTTTAATGTTCCCCAGTAGCTCAGTTGGTAGAGCAGATGGCTGTTAACCATCGGGTCCGTGGTTCGAGTCCGCGCTGGGGAGCCA
>CAZZBF010000071.1:0-6949 GCA_964652795.1 uncultured Syntrophales bacterium
CAAAGTTTTATCGAGCCAGTTGAAGATACGTTCATTTGATATCATGATTGCGCCCATCTGGCAGTGCTCTTCAGCCCCTTCTTCCACGGTGAACAGCATGTAATCCTTTGGCCCGCGAAGCGCATCATAAAGGTGCTTTGCCTGTATATGGAAATCTTTGTCCTCCTCGGAATCGGCGATAAGCATATGACAGGCGATTATATTCACACAATTTTTCAAATTGTAGGCTCTTGTCATCCGCAGATAATCGCTGGGGGATTTCGCTCCGAATGTCCACATACCGTTATGAAGAACCCATCGTAAACCGGTATTCTTTTTCATCATTTCATACATATCTTTATCGAATTCGGCTGACGTGGAACTGTTGTCAAGTATTTTTTCAATCCGCTTTTTGATTTCCGGGGGAAAGTGATTGATGATTCCGGCATGAAAGTTAAAAACACCGCCGTTTACGATACATGTCTTGATTCGGTGTTCATAGGCAACAGCCCGGGGAGCCAGGTACCCTCCCATGCTGATACCCATTAGTACGATTTTTTCGGGGTTAACCTCGCTCAGTGTGAGGGCGAAATCGACAACGGGCGTTACCACTGTTTCCCAGTTCGGGCGAAAGTGAATTTTCTGTTCGCGGATTACTCGGCCCTGCCCCGGTCCTTCAAAGAGAAGACAATTGTAGCCCCGCTTTACCGCGAAAAAAGCGACTTCAAAATAGAGTTCTTCGGCGGTACCGTCAAAACCGATGTGGAGGATTAACAGAGGTCGCTTTATTCTGGAATTGTCAACGAGGCAAAGGTATCCGGGCAGCGTAGTTTTTTCAAAAGGAATTTCCACGGGTTTAATGGGATGGTCGGAAAGTCCGGCGGCTTTTATGAAATTATCGCGGCTTTTACGCCAGGTTTTCAAAATTCTTCGGTCTTCAGGATTTGTATGAAGAAAAAATTCCGCTGTTCGATAATAATTGGAGGCTCGAAAAAATGTTTCTCTCGCACTTACCGTATCGCCCTCTTTGAGAAACTGATCTGCCGCTCTTTCGAGTCGCTTTGCTGTCTTTATCCATTCGGCGTACCAGCTTTCGTCATTTCCCTCCTTGATGTTGTACGCCGTAGAGAGGCACTCTCCGATATCCGCGCCACCGCTTACGGTGTAACCGGTGGTGCGAAGAAACTGAAAAGAATACTCCGGGTCTTTAAAGATAAATTCCATAGCGTCTGAATAAACGGCTAAAGGAGAAGTCATCATTAAAAATAAAATGAAAGCAACAATCCCGGTGAATATGGTTGTTTGGCCGTGCCCGGCATTTTTTTTCACTTTAAATTCTCCTTTTATATATTATCCGGGTTTTTCTGCAAATTGAAGCTCCCCGCAACAAACCGCGGAGTTTGCGTTCACTGTTAGGTTCACTTACTCGCGTTGCTGGCATGTAATCCTATTGTCCCTTCCCGCTCGGCGGGTGTGTCGATCGGAGAGATGGATTTAATTGTTCGATTGAATCGATTTCCTTTTGTGCTTCCATGCTTTTTTCGCTGTACTCTGGGAAGTATTTGAGTGCTGCCTTGAAGTGGAAGAGGGCGCTTTTCAGCTTTTTTTCTTTCTTGAAATAAACCCCGAAATTGTAATGAGAATAGCCCTGTTCGTTTGCTTTGCCATAGGCCATTGCAAGATAGTAATATGTATTCGCGTTACCCGGATCTTCTTCATTAAGTTTTCTGTAAAGCTTAATGGCTGTTTTATAATCACCTGAGGCTTCATACGCCCTTCCAAGATATAAAAGTACACCGGCATCATTTTCGTCAAGTGCGTAAGCCTTTGTCAGGGCAGCTATAGCATTGGAATTTTGGCCGATCTTAAAATAGCTTATGCCAAGGTCTCTCAATGCATCCTCATCGTCGGGAGAAAGGGCAAGGGCCTTGTTGAAGTTCTTGAAGGATTCACCGGTCAGTCCAAGTTTTCCCTGGGTAACGGCGAGACCATAAAGCGCGTCTATGTTGTCCGGATTTTTTTTCAAGAGGTCCTTGAAATATTTTTGTGTCATATCAAGATTTCTTTCTCCGAACATCAGTATGGTTTGGATACGTCCCAGCCCTCCGATGATGTTTTCCGACCCTTGTTGTGTGTATTTAAACTGTAGTAATCCATCGAGGTATCTTATCCTCTCATCTGTGCCCGGATGGGTGAGAAAATAAGAGGGAAGTGAATTGGAATAGAATTGATATCTTTTCATAATCTTTAAAAAGTCCGGCATTGCCATGCCGTTGAATCCCGCGCTGGTCATATATGACATCCCAAGTCTGTCGGCCTCTTCTTCATGTTCCCGGCTGTATCTGAGGTTCAACGTGGTGGCGGTTGCCATTGAAAAAGCCGCCGCGGCGGCGGATCCCTGACCGCCTCCGCCGAGAAAGGCACCTGCCAAGATCGCCGCCAGTGTAGCAATATTAACTTTTTTTGATTTTGCGATTGTATCGGCGATATGTCTGGCATTAACGTGTGCTATTTCATGCGCCAGTACACCGGCGAGCTGACTTTCATTTTCGACAAGATTGATAAGGCCCCTGTTCACGTACACATAACCTCCAGGGGTGGCAAAGGCGTTAATCGCGGGACTTTTGATTACGGAGAAGTGAAAGTCGAAAGGGGCTTTTCTGCTCTGTTTGAGTATCTTATTCCCCAGTTTAGTTATGTAGTCGTTTGCCTTTTTATTTTTGAGCAGGACGTCATTTTTTCTCAGTTTTTCATAGAATTCCTTGCCCAGCTTCTTTTCATCTTCGATGGTGAAAGAGGCATAGGAATGTACGGTCTGGAAAAGAGTTACAAGAATCAGGGAAAGAATAAGGATTTTTTTTATTTTCATGTTACGTTATTTCCGTTTACTTTATCGCACTTGCAATCATTATATAGAATCTTTTTAAGGGGGTCAAACAGGTAATCATTGCAATAACTCATAGTAGAATATATCCTTATGCCCTTGGTAGCTCAATTGTTGCCGGGGGTTTGCGGTCTTTGGCAAGTTTATGGAGTTCTCTTTTAGTCCAAAAAAGAACAATGCAGAACATCAGCACGGTTGAAATTGGGTGGGCCATCCAGACGCCGTTCAACCCGAAACGCGGAGGAAGAATAAAAAGCAACGGTATCAGGAAAAAGATATGGCGGGCAAGTAGCAAAAACATCGACGTAAGACCTTTTCCGAGTCCATTAAACATATTGATCCATATTATAGCGGGTCCCAGTAATACCAGCATTAAGACATATATCCTCAAAGCCGGCACAGAAATCGCCAATAGCTCGAGGTCGTTCGTAAAAACTGTCAAGAGAGGTCTGGCAAAAACTTCAATAATAAGACAACTGATTCCGGCAACGATTATTGACAATTTCGTCGCGACCCGTACAATATGGGTAAGACGTTCATAGTTATATGCGCCGTAATTGAATCCGACCAGTGGCATGACCCCGTTCCCTATACCGAAGAGGATCATTATCACGATTCCGTTTATCCGGAAATTGAGTCCAAGGGTCGCGATGGCTAATGGGCCGAAGCCGCCGAGAATATGGTTATGGATTGTCAATAGTAGGCTCATCGCGAGATTCATGACTGAAGAGGGTAATCCAACCCGGTAGATCGATTTGATGATTGAATAATTGGGAAGAAGGTATTCCCATTTCAGGTAACGTTTAAACGAGCTGAGCATGAGAAAATAAAAAGAAGGGAAGACCGTTACAAACTGAGATATCACTGTTGCCAGAGCCGCACCCCGCAAACCCATTGCCGGGAAAGGCCCCCAGCCGAATATTAAAAAAGGATCGAGAATTGCATTTAACAGCGCCGAGGATATAATGACATACATTGAATACTTGGGGTTTCCACCGGCACGAAAAAGATTATCAGACATCATCATGAAAAAAAGAAATGGAGAACCAAATACAACGATCGTGAGATATTTACTGGACAGAGGGAGAATATCTTTTGTCGCCCCGAAGAGCCTCAGTATTGGATCGTGATAAAGTGTTGCGGAAAGAATAATCAAGGTTCCGAAAAAGAGAGAGAGGAAGATAGCCTGGCCCGCGGTCTGATGTGCCTTTAAATCTTCTCCTGTTCCAAACATACGGGAGGCGAAGGAGCCGGCACCGACACCGGTTCCCATTCCAATAGCCCCGAATATCATCTGAACCGGGAAACAGATGGTTAATGCCGCGATGGCATCGGGGCTGATTTTGGCGATCCAGAAGGTATCTACGATATTATAGAGAGCCGTGGCAAGCAGTGCAATAATCGAGGGGAGACTCATTTTAAAGAGTAATGGGAGAATAGGGTCCCTGCCAAGGTCAAGTTTCTTGTTGTTCATTGAAGTAGTGTCGCTTTCACACCCGCTCAAACCTTCCGGGAGGGGAAGGCTATGGCGTGGTAATTGTTAAAGTATATCGCTATCATGTATTGGACTTTAATTTCAAGGCAATTTGATGGTTGTCTTTGTCTCCGGTTTAGCCGGGTTGGGGTGTGTGATATATGAAATATAATCTGATTGTTATATTGGGACCGACTGCCTCCGGAAAGACACAGCTCGCGTTGAAGCTTGCACGGGAGATGGGTTCGGAAATCGTCTCGGCAGATTCCAGGCAGGTCTACCGCGGCATGAATATAGGAACCGGCAAGGATCTGTCCGAGTATGTCATTAACGGTACTTCTGTGCCTTATCACTTGATAGATATCGTCGATTTCGACCATGAGTTTAATGTTTTTGAATATCAACGGCGATTTTTTGAATGCTTTTTAGAGATTTCCGGGCGGGGAATCCTGCCGATCATGGTCGGGGGGACCGGCCTCTACATTGAGTCGGCTCTCAGGAGGTATCGGATGCTCGAGGTTCCGGAGAACGGTCCTTTGAGAGAGAAGCTTGAAAAAGATGACATGGAAACACTTGTCAGGCGTCTTCTTCAACTCAATCCTTCTGTCCATAACACTACGGATTTAAAAGATAGAAAACGTCTGATACGGGCGATTGAGATAGCCGAGCATTCAAGAAACCATGATTCTGGAGAGATATCAATTCCACCAATAGAACCCCTTGTAATTGGTGTGCGCTGGGAGCGGGAAATCCTTCGCCGAAGAATTACAGAACGTCTCATGAAAAGGCTCGAAGAGGGAATGATTGAGGAGGTAGAAGGTTTGCTTTCCTCGGGGATAAGTTGGGAAAAGTTGGATTTTTTCGGTCTCGAGTACCGGTACGTTGGTCTTTATCTGCAGGGGAAGCTGAGTTATGATGAGATGTTTCAGAAGCTGAATACCCGCATTCACCAATTTGCCAAGAAACAGGGGACATGGTTCAGGCGTATGGAGAAACATGGAATCGAGATTCACTGGATTGACAATGGCGATTATGACGCACTTAAAGAATTGACAGTCTAGTAAAAAGTCAAACTCATCGAATCTGTTATTTCGACCACAGGGAGAAATCTTATTTTTTCAATGTGTTACGATCTAAAGATTTCTCGTTTCACTCGAAATGACAAGCTATTGAGACTTTTTACGAGTCCATCAAAAATTGGTTGACAGTTTATGAATATTCCTCAAAACATTGAAAAGTATCTGAAAAATTACTCTGTTGGTGGCAGATGGCGGCTTATTTCTAAACCGTTTAGTGGCATCGATAATGTTATCGTTATTCCTGCTCTGGCTGAGAAAGAATCACTCTTTAGAACCCTGGCAAGTCTTTCCGAAAACGAACAGTCAGAACTGAACCGCACGCTGATTATATGTGTTGTGAACAACAGGGGAGGGCACATCACATCTCTCGAAGATATTCGCAATAATCAAGGGACTATACGGCTGTTGAACAACTTTATGGAGGGCGATACCTCTGCTGATGATCTATCCGGCCTGTCCATTGATAAAATCTTCCGGAGTAATTTAAAGATAGCATATATTGATGTGTCCTCTCCCGGATCGGAAATGCCCGACAAAAATGGGGGGGTTGGCCTTGCGAGAAAAATAGGTCTCGATATAGCGTTAAAGGTATTTGATTATAAGGAACCCTGTACGAAACTACTTTTTTGCCTCGATGCGGATACCTTGGTGGAAGGAGATTACCTCTCGGCCGTTCGCAGGTTCTTTGAAAGAGAAAAAGCAACCGCTGCCGTTGTTGCCTTTCAGCACCAGGATGTCGATGAACCTTCCGTGCGGGCCGCTATATGTTGTTATGAGATATTCCTCCGCTACTACGCTCTCGGCTTGAGTTATGCTGACTCGATGTATGCGTTTCACTCGATAGGTTCTACTATGGCCTGTACGGCAGATGCATATGTTGCTGTGAGAGGCATGAATAGAAGGGAGGCGGCAGAGGACTTCTATTTTCTCAATAAACTTGCCAAGATAGGAAGTATAGGACTGATTAATACTACAAGGGTTTATCCTTCTGCGCGCCCCTCAAACCGGGTTCCTTTCGGTACCGGGCAGCGGGTTATCCGGTTCCTGGAAGGTGCACAGGATGAATATATGTTGTATAACCCTGAAGTATTCTTGGTATTAAAAAAATGGTTGCAATTGATGCCGTCCTGTCTGGCTAAGGATGCAGGAGAGATATTGAACCTCGCAGAAAAGATACATCCTTTGCTTGAGGGTTTTCTGAGGGTAAATAATTTCAATGTAATATGGCATCGGTTGACGAAAAACAGTAAAAGTTCAGACAGTCTTTACAGACAATTTCTTTTCTGGTTTGATGGGTTCAAGACTCTCAAATTGATTCACTATTTAACGGAGAACGGCGTTTCACGTATTGAAATGTTTACTGCCCTTACGAGATTATTGAGAATGATGGAGAGAAACTGTCCGGAAAGAACTGTTCCAAACCGCACCCCGGATCTCGACATTCAATTAAAAATACTTGGATATTTACGAAAAGAGACCTTTGAATAAAGTCTTAATATGCCGTAAAGATAACATAAGGTATTTCAAATATCT
>CAZZBF010000072.1:0-6930 GCA_964652795.1 uncultured Syntrophales bacterium
CGAGATTTGTGATTCCCGTGTAGAGGAGTTCCGGAGAAAGGGAAAAACTATCATCATTAACATTGTAGATACTCGTAACCGATGGGGTTAGATAGAGGATATCAAAGGGCTCCTTCTGTGAAATCCTTATGTAGAGATAGTCCCTCATCGGATTCTGTCTTCCGTAGTTTCCCTCTGTCACTGTCCGCGCTTTCTGCAAGAGTGTTTCATCGTCTGACGAAAGATAAGCGTTCATACCGTTGTCCACAAGGCCGAAGAATCCTTTCATCTCTTCACCGGTGAATCCCGTTCCGTTCCGGTAGTATTCAAAAATAAAGGTCGTATCAGACTCTGTAAGGTATCTAATGCCGAGAAGATAACTCTCTATATCATTGGTTGACTGTGTAATCTTGCCGTCACTGTCGATGGTCTTTTTTGTGATGTTATCTATATGGGCGAGTTCACCGTGAACCTCAAAATTTGAAGTAATATTCCTGGAAAAATCCATTCCGAACCGAGAAGGTTTGCTGTTTCCCTTTAAAAACATGAAATCGATGTCCGTGTCGTAGAGGAGAAAATACAATTTGCCGGCATAATTTGTATTGTTCCGAATTCCAAAATCGGTGTTGATATGGTCATAGACGGGAATGATAACGGGAGTGACTGTCATAACTTTGAAGGGGCCTGAGAAGGTCTTTATATAATCTGCCGCCGCCACGATATACCCTTCAAGGGCGAGGTCGGGATCGTCGGGGTCTTTCGGCCTTCCGGCAAAGCCAACGGGGTTCCAGGCGTATCCCTTCCCCCACTTAAGCACTTTTTTACCGATACTGATATTGAGAGTGGTAGACGGCTTGACTGATAAGTATCCCTCATCGATGGTTATGTCCGTACTGGAATCTATATGCGATTCCGTTTTATTTATGTTCGCACGGACATAGATTTCTGACATTCCTTTTGAGTATCCTCCGTTCATCGACAGCTTGAAGAAGTATTCATCAAGATAATCTTTTTCCTCCTTGTCATAAAAGTTGAGTTTGTAAAAGGCTGCGTCGCGGTCGAGCCAGAAGACTTTCGGTGTCAGTTCAAGGTATCCTCCGAAGGTGTAGGGCTTTTTTTCTATTTCCGAGAGATCAAAAGAATAGTCATCCTGCGCTGTGGCAGGAAGCGGTAGAAAGCACAGGATTAAAAATATACGTAATATTGATTTCATACCGCTAGCGGAGTGAGTCGAGATTTGGCATAAAGGTCATGGTAAAGACTTCGTCGTCGAGTTTTCGCTCCTTCATCTTTGCAAATATCATAATGGACTTGTATCCCTTGTAGAGAGGGCTGTCCGTTTCAACTATCGATGGACGCACGATTCCGCCGCCATAATCTTTTACATCTCTAAAGTATATGGTCTTCACGAGCATTGAGGCTTCGGTAAGGCACTCGATCTTGAAAGGGATAAGCGTTTTTTTATTGGCCCACATTTTCAGTTTGTCATAGGCAACGGTTCTGGTCATCGCCTTGAGATGAAGAATATATTCACCGGCTTCATCCTCCACCTTTTCAACGTTGTATTCCGACGTATAATCGAGTCGAAGGATGTCGGAATTGTTGAAGACACCACCAACAACAGACTGGAGGCTGGTAATACGGATTGGTTTTCCCACGTTAGGGATATAAAGCCACATGTTTTCACCCAGCCTGAGCGTACCTCGTCCCTTTTCGCTTGCCGGTGAAAGGAACAAAGCGGCGACTTTGTCTTTTCCTTTTTTAACGGTGAAAAGGACAAACTCCTTTTTCTTGCCGTTCGGCTCAATGTTGATCAGTTTTTTGTATGATTCATAAGAGTCGGGGTTAAGGTTTCTGTCAATCTGGAGGAGAATGTTATTTCCATCTACTGCCAATGCCGGGGCAGCTATAAATAAAAATAATAGTGCCATTATATGTTTTCGCATGGTGAACATTCCTTTCTATACATGGTGGAGCGCAGAAATCGGCTCCATTCGCGATGCCTTGAACGCAGGCTGGAGACTTGCCACCACTGATACGATAATCACAATTGCAGACACCGTAAGAAGATCAGCTATACCGACATGGGGTTCAAGTAAAAGCCCTGTCTGCCGGCCGAAATTGAAGGTAATATGAGAAATGTTTAAAACATATATTATCGCACAGCCTATCGCGTCACCAACGAGCGTACCGAAAATACCGATTGAAAGTCCCTCCAAGATAAACATGGAAAGAATTTTGCCCGGCATTGTTCCTATGGCCGAGATGGTACCGATCTCTCTCATTCGTTCGTACACCGCCATGATCATGACATTCATAATACTGACGAGGACCATGGCAATGAGCATGATCTTTATAAAGAATGTCATGATGTCTATCATTCTCGCGACGTTGTAAAAGGGGGAAAGCGTTTCCCATGTATGAACCTCAAATATCGGTTTCCCTGCTTCATTCTTTTTCCCGGAAAGTGATTCCTTGAGGGATATGTACACATTCTGCAGCATTGCGAAGTCCCTAAGTCTCAGGACTATCTCACTGATTTCCATCTGTTCCATCCTGAGCACTTCCACGGCATCTTCTATATGGATATAGCCGTCACGGCCTCCAGGCCCTGTAACGCTTTCGAGTACGCCCTTCACGGTAAACTGTTTTCCGTTCACGGACCCGTCCTTATTGGTGGCAATCACGACGACCGAATCCCCCACTTTTACTTCCATACCTTTGGCAAGAAGTTCTGGTATAAGAATGCTTCCCTTCTCAAGATCTTTATTACCTGTAATAATTCTCTCCGGTAAAAGGGGCACCGTTTTTAATTCATTTTCCGGAACCACACCATTCAGACGAATGTTCGTCGTCTCCTTATAATTGCTGAAAAGGCCGCCAAATTTGATTCGTGTTGAATATGCCTCGACCTCAGGAATGTTTTTAATCACATTCTCAACTGTTTGTAAGGCCTTCGTAGATAACGTAATAGTTAAGGGAAGATTATCGATGGATGCGACGTATCCTCTTTTGTGGACCTGAATGTGGCCGAGCATTGAATCGGTAATCTGTCCGATGAGAAGACTCTTGATGGAACCTGTAACAGCGATAAAAACCAGCACAAAAATAACACCGATCATGATAAGCGAGGACGTAAGGAGCGTTCTTCTTCGATATCTCAATAGATTCCTGACGGCAATCTTTAAGAGATTATACATGATTTTTTACTCCCATTTCTTTCCTGTCGACGATTGTTCCATCTTCTAAGGTATAGAGTATTTCCGCTGCTCCCACTATCTTTTGATCGTGAGTGGAAAAAATAAAAGTAGTGCCCGATCTCTCCTTCATCACTTTCATGAGTTCGATAATCATATAGGCTGTCTTACTATCGAGATTTGCTGTCGGTTCGTCGGCAAGCACAAGTTTAGGCTCCGTAACCAATGCCCTGGCAACGGCGACTCTCTGTTTTTGGCCGCCCGAGATCTGATCGGGATATTTGTCTTTCTGCTCCATCATTCCGACTGATTCCAGGAGACCCAGAACACGTCGACCTCTTTCTCCCGAGGGAACGTTCTGAACCATGAGAAGGGGATATTCAATATTTTCATATACGGTAAGAACAGGAATAAGGTTGAAATCCTGAAAGATGAATCCCATGTGTCTGCCCCGGAAGGCCGCTCTCTCCCTTCTGTCGAGCCTTAACACATCAGTACCAGCGATAGTTAAACTGCCGCCCGTTGGGATATCGAGACAACCGATAAGATTCAAAAGGGTGGTTTTTCCGCTTCCCGAAGGACCGACAAAGGATAGAAACGAGGCGGGTTCGATCTCAAAATTAAGGTCCCTCAATGCCCTCAGGCTTACCTCTCCAACCTGATAATCCTTATAAATATCCTTTGCCACTATCAATCCCATATAAACCTCCTTGAAACCGATAAGCATGCATTTGAAACCATTCAGGATATAAAAACTTCATTATTGCAGGATAATTTTTCCTGTAAATTTATAATTGTTGATCGTATCAGATATCTAACTCAAGAAAACGGCATTTTGCCTGGAAGCGGTAATTTTTGATGAAAGCTCTCTTATTGTATTAGAGTGTGTAACAAAAAATTTTGTCTGTCAACAGAATTTTGATTATGGATTATGATTTAAAAGGAATAATATCAGTCAAAATTACTGAATGCTATCTTGCGGGGAGTAATGCACAGGGTATAGTTTCAAATACCGAAATCTTCATCTCTTAGTTCATGAGCTGCTTAACACCGGTGATGGAAAGAGAAAAACTAAATTGACAGATTTTGAGAAACATGCAAAAGAATAAACAGTAATGTTTGAAATGCTGTGGTACTGCCGGGAAACGAGGCGGCAAAGGGATAAAACAATATGAAACTTAAAAAGTATTCCACAATATTAGCCATAGTATTGTTATCTTGTCTCTTTTCAGCCTGCTCTTTGAGTAAAAATATCAAAGTAAGCCGCTATGCACAGAAACAGCAGATACATGAAATCATCAATATGCTTCAACCAAATCTTGATGCAGGCGAAACCCTGTCTTCCTTCCAGCTTTACTTACTGGCCGCCTCTTACATTGGAATTCGCAACTACAGCAAGGCGCTTGTCACAACAGACTTGCTTCAAAAGCAGATTGATGCGGGCGATAGGACGTTGGTTGGCTCCGATCTTACCGTTTATCCACAAATCCTTCGGGGTTCTGTTTATCTTGATCAAGGGGAGCCACAAAAGGCCATTCAGGAAGGCAACCTTGCTTTTAAGCTATTGCATGAAGAGGGACGTGAGAAAAGTGGCTTTTACACTTCTCAACTGATCGACATCTACAATATTCTGGGCATTGCCCATGCTTTGTCTGGAAATAAGGCAGAGGCTCGAAGAATCGCTGATTCACTGCAAAATGTTAGTATTACAGTCATGAACGGGCCGCCAAAATACAGTGCTTTGGCACGGATTTACATGGCATTGAAAAAATATGATCACGCGCTGACAGCAATCAAAAATCCGAATGCAAAAGTAATAGGTATAACAACAGCATTTTACGATCAGACCTTCCAGGAGATACCCAACCTTTACATCTTATCGAAAAGTCTTTACGAAACCGGACACATAAGGGAAGCAAAAAAAGGATATGAACAGCTTTTAGGACATCCGCAGATTGAGCAAATTGGTGGTATTTACTGGATTGTGCTGCTGGATCGGGCAAAAATAGCTTTGGCCGAAGGCCAGAAAAGCGTTGCGGAAAACATGCTCAAAAAAGCCATTGATGTCATCGAAAAGGGGCGTGCTTCGATTCATTCAGAAGCGGGACGTATCGGCTTTGTCGGTGATAAACAAACGGCTTACGCTGAATTGACGGCGCTGCTTCTTGCTGACGGCCGTTACGGAGAAGCATTCACATATGTGGAGCGCGCTAAAGCCCGCGCCCTGGTGGACTTGCTTGCTTCGCAAAAAGATATAAATGTCCGCGGAGGACAAACTGAGCAAATCAAAACAACGTTGGTCCAGCTTGACAAGCTGGAAAATAATTTAGCTGTTGTGGCGCAAGCCGAAGACAAAGAAAATCAGAATAAAAGCCGCGCTATCGTTTTAGCACTGAAAAAAGATCTGCAGGACAAAGCGCCTGAATTGGCGGCTCTCGTTTCCGTAACCACACCTGCAACGGCGGAGATCCAAAGCAGGATTAAAGACGATGAAACATTGCTGGAATATTACTGTGCGGGCAAAGATTGGTATGTTTTTATTGTAACGGGCACGAGTATTACGGTGCAGAAGTTACCGGTGGCGGATTTAGAAAAAAACATTGATGCGCTGCGCAAAAATATTACGACACGAAACTTGCCGGAATTCAAACGATATAGCCGGACGCTGTACCGTCAAATATTTACTTTGGCAGCTCCCACAATTAAAACAACAAAACTTGTTATTGTTCCACATGGCTCTCTGCACTATCTGCCTTTTGCCGCCCTCTCCAACGGCAACGACTATCTGATTGATCGCTTCAGCATACGGATGCTTCCGAGCGCCAGCGTTCTGATTTTCCTCGAGGCGCGGGCGAAGCAAGAGGATAAAGGTGCCCTGATTTTCGGCAATCCGAAGCTGGATGATCCGAAATATGATTTAAAATTCGCTCAGGACGAGGCCCTGGCCATTGGCAGGATTATTCCTCGATCCACCGTTCTTTTGCGCGGTGATGCGTCAAAAACCAATCTGCAAAATTTTGGGAGCAAATATTCCGTAATTCATATGGCTGTTCATGGCGTGTTCGATCTGGATAAGCCGCTTAATTCAGCGTTGCTGCTGGCCGCGGATAAAGATAATGATGGGCTATTGAGAGCATCCGACATTTATAGATTATCTTTGAGCGCTGATTTGGTCACTCTCAGCGCCTGTGAAACGGCTCTGGGGAAAGTGGCAACAGGTGACGATGTTGTCGGCTTTACGCGCGGCTTTCTCTATGCCGGGACGCGTTCGTTGATATCCAGCTTGTGGCAGGTGGATGACGAGGCAACTCGCGATTTGATGGTTCATTTTTACACAAATTTATCGAAGATGAGTAAAGATGAGGCCTTGCGACAGGCACAGCTCAAAACTAAAAATAAATATCCGCATCCTTATTACTGGGCGGCGTTTTTACTTACCGGAAGTGCAATGGAAAAAAGCCAAACACTTAACATTCCCCGATAAGATTCCGTTATTGAAGCTCCTCGCAATAAGTTGCGGGTAATCTCCGACTGTTAAGGAACATTGTTGTTTTTATTCGCTCGTTCACCCTGCCGCAAGCAGCAGGGAACGGAGTAATTCGAAGAATAATGCGCTTGCTGTTCAGTTCAATATCTGCTCATTGTAGAACAATAAGATTAAGTCTGTTCTGCTGTCATATCGAATATTTCAAATGATATTGTGAATTTCTGTTAGCTGACATAGGTTATGGGCTCGAGTGTAAACAACTTGCCA
>CAZZBF010000073.1:0-6418 GCA_964652795.1 uncultured Syntrophales bacterium
TTCTATCTCCTTAACAAAATTTTCAAATTACATTTTACCTTTCTTTTTAATCACTCCATAAATGTAGTTAAAAAGAGGTACTTTGATTAGTATTTCGCCGGCCTTTGTTATGATTCCCACATCCGATATGTAATTAGTAATCATCTTGAAAGGTGACAGTTCGTGCCGCATGTAAAAAATGTAGGTGTAAAAGAGTGAAGCAAGAAATATCAGAGTGTAGTATTGTTTTCCGGAAACCACACGGATAAAATTTTTGTGGATGAGATTGAGAAGTAAGTTGGCGTGTACCCTGACCCCGGCAACATAGCCGTATAACGGAACCAGTTTCATATCTCCTAGACCGATGGCCGTCGCGGCCATAAATACAACCTTGCCTTTAAAAAAGCGCCCCGGAAGACGGCCGTTCCAGACATCGTAAAACGATATATCTCTGATTTTATGTTTCTTCTCTATATTTATATATGTTCTGCAATAACTATCAACGGGTATTTTAGTTCCCTCTGACGTTATCTGTCCGTTGTCAATCAGAATTTTACTACGAGGAATTCCGTTTATTTTTCGGAACACCTCAAACGCGATAGTGGAATACAGTTTATTATTCACATTAAAAAAGACCGGAACCTTTCTTAACATTCCATCTCTGTCAGGATACACATTCGCGAGACCAGCCCCTTCCAGTGAATTAAAAATTAAAGGAAGTATCGGTTCAAAACCCTTTTCGCTTTCAAATGTCATATTAAGATCTTGGGGAATATCAAAGCCGAGTGGTTCGAACATGCCGCCTGATCGATCATGATCCGATCCAAAACAGACCGAGAAAACATGCCCCTTTTTCATGACTTCGGAAAGTTTAAGATCGACATCGGGATCATCATGTGAATCCCCGAAAAGTATATCGTAAACCACGGCTTTTGGTTCTCCTTTAAGGATATTCGCAAGCACATCAACATGGTATTTCCGATATTTTTGAGGACTGTACACGCCGAGTTTATTCAATGTTCTATCGTCTATGCCGACTATAACAACATCACTGTAAACGGTCTTTGCGTCTTCTCTGATCCGCTCCCTGGCCAGCAGAAATTGAGTATAGAGATCATTATCTATCTGGACGAGTATATTGAATATTATACCTTTCAACAATATTGAGATTAAAAGGATGGAAAAACCTGAGAGAGCAAGAAAGAGAATTGCAATATATTTTCGGAGAGATTTCATTACTTGCCCGTCATACTGTCGCGGGTCATATTCCAGACTACCCAGGGATCTTTGGAAATATTTTCAATATTCAGATCCTGTTTTTCGTATCGTCCCTGAGCATCTACTGTAATCTGTTGAAAAGCTTTTATAATTTCTACCCACTTTTCCATTGTTACAGGACGTGGACCGGTTAGTGGGGAAGGTTTTGATAAAGGCACATCCCTAACCGCCTCGCCTGAGCGAGAAAGACCGGAAGGAGACTCTTTCGTTTTACCTTCTGTTTTATCAAATAATGTGCTCCAGGTTGCAATCTCACCTTTGAATACAATGACCTGCGTGGATTTTTCAGAAGCATCAACCTGAAAAGTTGTTCCACGTATCGCACATACCGCTTTGTCTGTTCTAACCTGGAAACTATCGTCTTTTGATACGATTTTTCTCGCGTTCAGCCAGATTTTGCCTGCCGAAAGGAATATGGAAGATCCTTTTCCTGTCTTTTGAGGTTCAACACCTTCTAATTTCTGAAGAGATTTTTCCTCCATTCTGATTAAGGAACCGTCAGGAAAAGTAATTTCACATCGTGATTCTGTTCCTGTTTTAATCTGATCACCCGCGTAAATTTTCATGTCGAAATCGGCATCATTCCAATTATTTCCATCAGAAGAAACAAACACATCTCCAATCATGAAACTTACGGTACCTGCAATGTGCCGGTCCGCATCCGCAAATGATGAAAAGGGAAGTATCATCAAACATAAAATCAAACAGATTTTACATACTTTTTTCATGCAAAGAAGTTTCCTTTTTTTAAATGTAGGACATGTAAATTTGATGCTCTCATAAATTCAGCAAAGTATAAAAAAACGGGGCTTTTGTGTCAAGCAAGACGTAATAGAAAAGTGTAGTGAATTTAACATGACAATTTACAGAAAGTTTCGGATTATTTGAAGTTTATCCTTCCTTCCAACTTCGGATCAATGGGACTGTTTTGCTTTATGTATAAGAACAACAAATCTACTATTGGAAAGGTTGTATCCTTCTTGTCTTTAATGCCACGGAATATATAATAGCCGTCTCCGCCGTTTGCCAGCCATGAGTTAATTAAAACGGTATATTCCTTATTTCTATCGATAGATTTCCACGCTCCATTTTCTAAAATCTCAGCCTTTACTACCCTTCTCCCCTTTGAAAGAATCTTTTTAACATCTCTACCATCATATACAGCGCAAAAAGGCTTGTTTTTTTCGTCGACATCAAATCTTATACCACTCACCTGTAAAAAGCCGCCTTCTTGAGCTCTGCATCCTTCTGCACAATCATCACCCGCAACTCTGAGTGAGGATACGCTTATTTCAAGGATTTGAAGCAGTTCAGCGCCGGTTAACGTGGCCTCCATCACCGTGTCTCCGAAGGGACAAATATCAAGCAGATCTTTAAGAACTACAGGACCTGCGGGATAAACCCTGTCTCCCCTTAAGGCACCTCCATTAATAAGCGCTAAATCGACATGTTTCCCCTTAGTTTTAAACCAGTGCATCCATGAATCTGTTATTAAGTTTCCAAGGATCGATTCTATCCTTCTGACTGTATTTTTACGTGCATCTAAATCGATCAAGCTAACACCGACTGGTTTTCCCAGATCTTTATTGTATTCATCTATATATACGGCTAAAAATTTACCTATTTTTTCGTCTTTACCCACGCTTTTATCGAGCACCACCGTTTGCCATCTTGGATTGTTAACGATACCGTTAAAATTGAATCTTAAAACACCCATTTTCTCACCACAAGCACCATCCTGGATTATTACCGTTTTCCACCTGTTCGGACCCTCCACAATTTCATAAACATATTCATGGCTGTGCCCACCAACGATAACGTGTATCCCCTCTACTTTTTTTACCAATTCACGATCCAATGGCGTGCCTATGTGTGTAAGGGCAACTATCATTGTTGCCCCTTTTTTCTTCAATGTGCTCACCATCTCTTTAGCAACGCCAACAATATCCTTATCAACACAAACTTCTTCTCCTACGCTGCTAACTTCCGATAGTTCCGGCGTCATTAAGCCAAAAATACCAATTTTTAAGCCTTTGATTTCTTTGATAATATATGGCTTGATCAGTTGAGACAGGGTCTCATTTCTGATTATAAGATTGGACGATACGATGTCAAACCTGGCATTTTTTATCGCATTTACATAAAGATCCACCCCAAAATCAAACTCATGATTGCCCGGTGTTGCTACATCGTATCCGGCCATATTCATAGCCTTGATTTCCGGAATTCCTTTGAACTTATCGTAAAAAGCGCCCATTAAGTCGTCTCCTGTTGATACGAAGAGCGAACAGTCAACTTCAGATTCAATTTTTTTTGCCAGTGAAGAAATTCTTTCCAGTCCGCCTACTAAAATTTCTTGATCCTTTCCTTCTATTTTTATTTTAGTACAATAAGGCACTACCTTACTCTGAAGGTCCGCCGTTGTTATTATCGCCACTTCTACATTACTTCTGCGGCATCCTGTAATGACAACAGCAATGAACAACATGACCGATAGGACTGTTACCGCAACCTTTATTGAACTTCTTGACGATTTAATCATTATCTGAACTCCATAAATTAGACAGATGCAGCTTGATATAATTCTTTCGCATGATAAGAACTTCGGACAAACGGTCCGCTTGCAACCTCGGAAAAACCCATTTTGAGAGCGGTTTGCCTCCAGTTATCAAATTCATCAGGATGAATAAAACGCTTCACCGGCAGGTTTTCTTTTGTCGGCTGAAGATATTGCCCCAGTGTCAGTACGCGGCAGTTCACATTAAGAAGATCCTGAAGGGCATTGCGGATTTCTTCGGAAGATTCTCCCAGGCCGAGCATAAGACCCGATTTAGTAATAGCACCGGAATCATACTTTCGCGCGCGTTCTAAAAGTTCCAGTGAGCGGCGGTACACGGCATCAGGCCTGACTGATGGATAAAGACGCGAAACAGTTTCTATGTTATGGTTCAGGACGTTTGGCCGAACCTCTAAAACTGTTCGAAGCGCGTCTTCATCTCCTTGAAAATCAGGAATTAAGACCTCCACAAGCACACCAGGCACCTTTTTACGAATTTCCTTAATTGTTTCCGCGAAAAAAACTGCTCCACCATCCGGGAGATCATCCCTGTTAACAGAAGTAACTACCACGTAGTCCAGCTCCATGCGTTGTACGGCCTCGGCAACCCTTTCCGGTTCGCCGGGATCAGGCGGTTCTGATGGTCCATGGGCCACCGCACAGAAACGGCAGTTGCGTGTGCAGCGGGAACCCATAATAAGAAAAGTCGCGGTATGCCGGGAAAAGCATTCCCAGAGATTGGGGCATCTGGCTTCCTGGCAGACGGTGTGAAGCTTGCTTTCTTTGAGCATTTTCCTGACTTTTTCATAGTCTGCTCCGGTTGGAAGGCTTCGTTTGAGCCAGCGGGGTTTTGGAACCCGTGTTTCTGTTTTTCTGTGCTGAACCATTATGTCTTCAAATTTATTTTGTTATGCGGGGCTTTTAAAAAGATTTTGCAGTTCCGGCAGGGTTATATTTATAAGCTCAACCCTGAAAACTGCTTCGATATGATTCTTCACGGCTTTGTACACCTGATTCATGGGTACGCTATGTGAAAGTTCTCGCTCCATCGATGTCACACCGACACGCCGCAGACCGCAGGGATTTATCCACTCAAAATGTTTCAACGAGAGGTTGACATTAAGCGCAAAACCATGGAAAGAAACCCCTCGGCGAACAGCTATACCAACGCTTCCCAGCTTATTATTGCCGACCCAGATTCCCCTGTTTATGGGATTACGTTCAGCCGCAATTCCCCAATCCCCGGCCGTCCGAATCATAATCTCTTCAAGACCGGTAACATAATCAACCACACTCAGCCTTGCTTGTTTCAAGTCAAGAATAGGATACACAACGAGCTGGCCGGGACCATGAAAGGTAATGTCGCCGCCTCTCTCCACCCGAATTACCGGAATTTCCGATTCTTCCAGAAATGCTCCGGACACCATGAGGTTCTCCTCCCCTCCCCTGCGGCCAAGAGTAAACACAGGGGGGTGCTCGAGCAACAGGACAACATCGGAATCAACGACTTTTTCTTTTCTCGCAACCACAAGACTATGCTGCAGAGCCAGCGCTTTCCTGTACTGAATGGCGGGCAGTTCCGCGCAAAGCCACGTTTTTAATTGTGAATTTTTAATTTCAGGTTTCAAGGTTCTAAAAGTACCTCTTCAAAAGTGACGGTTTCATAAAAAGTGAAGCGCCCCACCCCAACTCTTCCCCGCCAAGAGACTATGTCATGATTTTTTGTCATTTCGAGCAAAGCGAGAAATCTTAATGCTTAATAACTTTACACTGTTAACCCAGGAAAATTTTTTCCAGATCGGCCGCCGTGAGCTGATTTTTTGCCTTTATGGTTCGTCTGCCGTCCAAAAGTCCCGTTTCGATGCAGCTTCCATAAATTGAACAGTTTCCTTCTGCGTCGGGCGTATAGCCCTTACAGACTCGAAGCACATCGGGAGATATTTCGTCAATCAGGATAATCCTTCCGTCACCCCCTTTAAGGCGGCCCAGTTCGAACTTGCCATCTATTATATGAAGTCCCTTGGTTTCGAATTCGTCCGAAACCACAGTCGCTATATCCTTCACGAGTTTGTTTACATAGGTTATTTCATCGCCGGTCATAACGCCGGCTTCTTCAAGCGCGTCGAATGTTATCAGAACGTCACTTGCCCCCTTGGTCCATGTCTCTACAATCTTGTGAAGATTTTTCCCCGGTTTCACGAAAGGATACCGCCTCCAGAAACTACCCTGGGCGTTGTTCCGCCAGGTGAACTCGAGATTGTTCAGCGGCTCCGATCCTTCGAATTCGGGGGCCTGAACAGGCATGCTTATAGGTGTTGCCGGTTCCACGATCATGACGTTGTCGTCGACGGTGTCGATATAATGGGACGGGATATTGTGCTCTTTTAAAAGCCTGAAAAAATATGTGACGAATTTGCAGACGATGGCGCCTTTTCCGGGGATTTCTCCGACGACCACGTCGTATCCCGGGTCAAACACGGGTTTTCCGTTTTCTATGTATCCGGTCCCCCTGTCGGTAAAAACGAAACGATACTTGCCCGCGTAGGGCCCGTCCTGGATTTCATAGACATCCTTGGATTTTCCACTATATACCAATCTATCTTC
>CAZZBF010000074.1:0-215 GCA_964652795.1 uncultured Syntrophales bacterium
GATGATAGTTTTTCCCTTTCTCCGGAACTCCTCTACACGGGAATCACAAATCTCGAATTACGGCTGAAGGCCGGTTTTATTGTGGGCTCTGACAATACCGAGTTCGGTGAAAAGCAGAATGACTATCGTGCTGAATTGAGGGTACGCTATTACTTTGACGCGGCAAAATGATTAGGGAACAACTTAGGAATGATGGAAAAGCTTTTTTCTTTCTC
>CAZZBF010000074.1:225-6013 GCA_964652795.1 uncultured Syntrophales bacterium
CTTTCTCAAAAAACGTCTCTTTCCCGAAGGGGACGCTGAAGAAATACCCTGCTGTACACCGCCAAATTATGCGCAATGACAAGCTGTCCGCAGTTTTCGATTTGGCAACATATAAAACAACTGATGACTAACAATCGAGAGCTTCATTGCAATTTATAAATCGGACTGTCCTTCCCAAAGTTAATAATGAGCGGCGTCTGTTCATGTCCGATCTGTCTGGAGATGTTCATGGTCATTTTCTTGGAATATTCACCCAGCCCTACAATACTGACCTTGCCGTCTTTGTTTTTGTCGGCCTGCCTGTTATTGTTCAATCCATCAAGTAAGGCATAGGTGAAAAGCCCGTTGCCTTTGTATCCGTCCATTGCCGCCTGCTTGTCACTTGCCGACGCGTAGATATGCAAACCCATCTTCCTGGCAAGCACCGACATTCGGGCATCGTAGAGGCCACTGACGATAGTGTCCACACCCCCGGCGTGGCAGGTGTCGAAGATGAAGAGCTGGGAGAGGGACTTTATCTTTTTGGACATCTCCACGATTTCGTTGGAGCTGATCACGTTCTTATCACTCACCTGACCGTTGAAGTCATGGGTTAGCATGTAATACTGATTCTGCAACAGCACACCGTGACCGGCCGCGCAGAGAATAAAGCTGTCATTGGGTTTTATGAGCCGTGCCAGTTCATCGATCTTTCCGATGATATTGGCCTTCGTCGCTTCCATATCCGTGAGGCGCGCGTAGTGGATATTTTGCTGTTCGTACAGTGTGGCGGACTGTATTTTGATCTTCTCCTCCAGATCTTTCGCGTCTTTTGCGGCATATTTGAGATTGATACTGTTGTCCCTGTATCGGTCTATACCGATAGACAGAATATAGAGGTGAGGATCGTCGGATTTGACGCCGGAGTTGAAATGAATAGTCTTCATGTAGCCCTGTATTGTGTTGCTGCTGTTGAAGGCGGCTACACTCACTTCATTTTCACCGGCAACAGGGTCTATATCTCTGCACTCTACCAATATATCTCCTTTGGGTTTGATGATCGTGGAAACCGGGTCAGCTTTACCCTTTATAGCCACGCCCCTCATGTCGTCGTAGATTGCCTTGCTGTTTAGAGAGGCCAGTCGGGTTTTTTCAACCGATGATTTTGCGACTTCACGGTAATATCCGTCTGACTGGATGAGTTTTCCGTTGTGGAACAAACGAACCTCGCCTATTCCGCCGCCGGTGCTCTTGACCTGATAGCAGACTTTGACTTTCGGCCGGTCATTATCGCTGATCCCGGAGGTGAACTCGACAACAGGCGGCGGGCTCTTGATGGCGTCTCTCATGGTGATGGTCACCAGTCCGCTGATGTCTTCTCCCCGCAACTTGGCTGCCACGATGTCGGGTCTGTAGAAGACATCATAGAATTTATCCACGCCGTACGTATTCTCTCCAACCACGACGCTCAGGTACTGTGCTCCTTTTTCCGAGGAGTTGTAGTAGCCTTCTTTGGTTATAGTAAGCCATTCGCCGTCCGTGAAACCGACAAACATAGCCATTTCTTCACCGGTTGCCGCGTCGTACATCCTGACAGCGGAATCACTCAGGTTGAAAAATACTCGTCTGCCGTCCGGATGATACGCGCCGGAAAGCGCGTTACCGGTATAAACTCTTAATCCTTTCCACGCGTCAGTGAAATCCACACGTTCTTTCCCCGTTTTCACGTCCCATGTTTTCAGCGGCTTTGCGAATATCAATACCTCCCTTCCGTCAGGGGAAAGGGCAATGCCGTTCACCCCGGACCATCCGCGTCTTTGTCCCTCCATCACTTCGAACCCAGCAAACTGTGTTAGCGCTTTGCCGCTTGCCGTATCCCACACACGAACCACATCGTCGCACCTCGAACTTGTCAGTACAGACCGGCCGTCCGGAGAAAAGGCGATGGAATTAGCGCCCTCCCTCAACAGGCACGATTTGTATCCCTGAATGCTCCGGATTTCTCTTGATGTGGCAATTTCCCAGAGATGGAGAAGGCCGTCTTTGTCCCCGGCAAGAAGATATTTGCCGTCAGGGGAAAAATCGGCGGCCATGCATCCTTTCGCGGAAAATTTCCGAATTGCCCTCCAGTTCCCGGTATTGAACACGTATATTTCATCGATGCTCGAAGCCAGAAAGTAACGGCCGTCGCGAGAAAATTTAATATCATGGACATACAGCCACGGGCCCTTGAAACCTTTGAATTTCTTGATAATTGTTCCCGTTGTTAAATCCCATACGTTCAGCGCGTATTGGTCACGTGCCTCTTGTACAGTCCCCCTCGTCTCACCGCCTGTCACCGCGTACCTGCCGTCCGGCGAAATAGCGACTGCCATGGCAAGCTTCAAGGTATTGGTTCCCTTGAATATCTGTCGTCCTTCGACAATATCCCACATTCTGACAATGCCGAGGTCGGTCGCGTTCCAGGTGCCGCCGTTGTCCACTGTAAGGAGATAGCGGCCGTCAGCGGAAATCGACATTGCGGATACGGCATTGGCCTCTTTGTGGATATCCATCATGATGTCGCCGTTTTTCAGGTAGACTTTGGGTACGGTAAACGGTTCGGGTATGGGTCCACAGGAGATAAGAAGCAGGAAAAATAAAAACGATGCTTTTAATATTTTCATGTCTGTATTTCTTTCTATCTTTTTTATGAATTGTGATATTATACCAGAAAATTTGTTCCACTTCGCCAGGAAAGGAGGATTCGTATGAAACGGTTTTTTGTAACGGTTTTATGCTGTCTTGTGATCGGTTCGTTTCTTACCGCGTGCACAGCAGCCACCCCGGATAAAAAAGGGGCATCCACTAAAATGGGCAAACCGCGACCAGCCCAGGAACAAGTTGTTCCCGATCAGGGAAAGTAACAGGTTGTTCCTGAAGGCGGTACTTATCAGTCAAAGTGATCGGCCCCAAAGTTTTTAAATGGTAAAAATTTCGCTTTGACGGTCGTATTATACGGCAGGAGAATCTTGCATGTCAAAGGAAATGAGGTGACGGAAAACTGACTGCAAATGGCGTCCGATCCTCTGGGGATGGGCGTCCCGGCGGTGAAGAAGCGGGCGACAATCACAAGGGTCATTGGAACCAAACGCCTGCCGGGGGTTGTTAAGGTTACCTTCCTGGCGACGTTGGAAAAGTTGGGGAAAGCGGGACTGCTCCCCTTTGTCCACGAGCAGTACGGAGCCGGTTAAAAGACCGAGAAGAGAGGGGGAATCATGGCATTGATTCCCCCTTTTTTTGTAAGTCCCATAATATGTGATTAGAATGGCAGGACGGCAACCATAGAAAATTCTTGACAAATGATATTAGCTTAGTATTGTAAATACCAGCGTATTGAAATTTCTGTAATCAGGATTAACCTTTTTAATTTAACGAAAGAGGAAATCATGAGCGGATTTTAAACAAAACCCCGTTTCTTAACCGGAGAGATGGGGTTTTTTGTTTTGGAGAAATAAAAAGGGTGCTGACCCTATTTTGTCCCGAGTCGGCCATTTAATGCGTCCTTTCAGGTGGGAAGCGATAGCATATATTGCTTCCTGTTGGGGATTGATGTATTGTTATCGGTTTAAAGAGGAGACACCTATGAAATCCAAGTTGACAAAGATCGCTCTTCTTTCTTTTTTGATTCTCTTATTAATTCCTCATTCGATGTCCGCTGAAATAAAATCATTTGTAAAAGAATATACCTATCATGCAGGTGATGAGGACAGCAGGAATTCATGTCGAATCATCGCGCTCAGAGAAGTTAAAAGACTTCTCTTGGAGGAATTAGGCACGTATCTGGAAAGCAAAACAGAAGTAAAAGACTTTCAAATGACAAAAGATCAGATTACCACCCTAACTGCTGGCATAGTGAGCGCAGAAGTGATCGAGGATAAATGGGATGGCAAGACATACTGGCTCAAAGCGAAAGTCGACGCAGACCCGCAGGACGTTATAAAATCCATAGCTAATCTTCGCAAAGACAGTGAAAAAGTTAAGGAATTAGAGCGGTTAAGGAAAAAGTCTGAGGAACTCTTACAGGAAAATAAGCGGTTGAATAAAGAGTTGATGACAGCAACGGATGGGAAGAAACAAGAGGCAGCAAAAGCATATAAGCGAAATATCGATAATTTAAGTGCCACTGAATGGTTTGAAGAAGGCTATTTGTTACTTGTGGTTGGTCAAGGTACTGATGCAATGAGTGCTTTTAACAAGGCCGTAAAATTGAATCCGCGTGATCCAAAGACTTATCATTACAGAGCGCAGGCTCATGAAAAAGTAGGCAATTACCACCAAGCGATTGAGGATTACAGCCGGGTCGTAGAATTGGATCCGCTTGCTGCAGAGGCTTATTATCGTAGAGGGATAGCTTATGACGCGATTGCTAATGGCCAGCAGGCAACAAAAGACTACAACAAGGCCATAGAACTGAACCCAGAGTATTCTAAGTGGCACCTAACGAAAACGGATTCAAATCCTCTGCGTAAAGGAAGTCTGAATCGTATTAAGAAATACAACAAAGCTATAGAGCTGAAGCCTCGTGATGCAGAGGCTTATTATCGTAGAGGAGTTGATTACGGTTATCTTGGCAATCATCATCAAAAGATAAAGGATTTAAGCAAGGCTATAGAGCTGGGTAGACAGGATTCAATGACTTTTCTTGAAAGAGGAAGTGCCTATAACAGTCTTGATAATTACGAGCAGGCAATCGAGAATTTCAACAAAGCCATAGAACTGGAGCCCGTTTATCCTTGGAATGAAATAGCTTACTCAGGCAGGGGGGATGCTTATGCCAAACTTGGCAAATATCAGCACGCTATTAAGGATTTCAGTAAGGCCATAGAACTGAACCTGCAGTATCCTGTACTGTATTACCGTGATAGAGGTCTTGCCTATGATAAGCTCGGTAATCATCACCAAGCGATTAAGGATTTTAAAACAGCCGCCAAGTTAGGGGATGCAGACTCGCAACATTTTTTGAGATCAAAAGGCATTGAATGGTGATAATGCCTATTATCATCTATAGTGCCTAAAGAGTACTCTGATCTGAATGAAGATATTCAGAAATTTTTAGATAGTTCGTTTGCCGGAGGAGAAAAATGAAGCTGAAGACCAATCACATATTCACTAGACAAGAAGCTACTTTGGCTTATGCGCTCAGTGCAGAGCGGCTCTTCGGTGATGATGAATTTCTCAATCAAAATCCGGCCGTGATTCCGATTTTCGTGAGCCACCTATTCCAATCGCTTGAGATTTCCATCAAGCATGCTGGTATCGGATCTAAACTTTTTAACGACAAAAAGACAAGAAGCTTTAGCAAAGGTCATGGCATTAAAGAACTAGCAATGCTAGCCGTTGAAAAACTTGGTGGTAAACCCTTCGGACCTATAATCATGGCGATGACCTACTTTAATAGAATCCAAAACTCAGGAGAAATAATCCGACTCATGATTTCTGGTAAGGAATTCGAAAGGACAAGGGAATGCTACGCATTACGATGTCTCGGCTATGCGGAAGTGAGCAATGGAGATTTTGCTCTCGTTGATGATATTCCAACATGGATTGCAGTTGTGAAAGAGACTGCGGAAAATCTGCCTAAGACCATTAACATTCTAAAACAGTGGAAAGCATCAAAGTCGCAATCACAGCATTTTGCCATCTGGCTACAAGGTCGCAATAATTAGGGACACTTCCCTATAAATTAGTAAATTAGAGTAAATTAGGGACACTGGGTCTGTTGAAAAACCTCGTTTCCAATTACGCCGCGATGTACAACTTCTTCATT
>CAZZBF010000075.1:0-5929 GCA_964652795.1 uncultured Syntrophales bacterium
ATATTACTCATACTTTCTTTTCTTGTGATAAAAGGGTTAGCTGTGTATGCTATAACATTATTAAATCCGGTATTGACAATACTTGGGAGGAATTCTTTTCAAGGATTTTCTATATTTATTGTCTTTAATTGAGATCCCTTAATTTCAAAATATTCATTTGCTGAACTCAATAAAATTATCAAAACAATTATTAAAGGTAACTTCATTCTGCCAATTTTAAAAACGCACGGATATGGTATCTGCCGAAAAAAGAGGAAAAGTTTTCTCTAAATATCTCAGTTCATCAGGAAATATTTTCTATAATATTAGTTAACTAAATGATAATGACTTTACCTCTTTGTTATCTTTTATTTTCCGTATTTTTTCAGATTATACTTCGCTGCCTTATTACCGGGATTTATTTCCAGTGTTTTCCTCCAGTATCTGACAGCTTCTTTTGTGTTTCCCGCCGACAGGGATTTCCACGCCAGATCGTTGTATGCCTTGGCAAGGTTAAATATCGCGTCCCCGTCCCTGGGATTAATCTTTAGAGTCTTTTTCCACTCCCCGATAGCCTCTTCATAATTACCGCTATTATAATATATCCAGCCTATCTCGTTTATAGCCGCGGTATAGGATGGCTTTAGCGCCAGCGCTCTATCGTATTCAAGAAGAGCATTATTAACCATGTCGACATTGTGGAAGGCCTTCCCCAGACGATAATGGGTATCGGCTTCTCCGGAATCAGCGTCACGGGCCTTTTTCAAATATTCGATAGCTTTTGCCGGATTGTGTCTGAAATTATAAATCGCTCCCAAGTAATAATAAGCATCAGCGTTATTAGGATCAATCTTTACAATTTCCTGAAATTTTTCAAAGGCTTTATTTAAGTCGTTCTGTTTGAGGTGAAGTATTCCGAGCCATAAAAGGGCAAATGTGTTCCTTCGATCTATCTGAACAACCATTGAAAATTCCTGAAAGGCATCACCAAAACGTTCTTTCTTCGCGTAGAGTATTCCCAGCTGGTTATGGGCATATTCATTTCCGGGATCAATACGGACAGCCGCCTGGAATTTTCCGATCGCTTCATCGAGTTTTCCCTTATAGTGAAAATCAGCTCCCTGGAAGATAAGATCATTGACATCGACCGCCAGAGCAATGCCACTCCAGGAAAAAATTACAAGAATGGCAAAGATAACACATCTTTTCCTGATTTCTGACTTCTGACCATTGATCTTTGATTTGCTTCTCATGCAAGCCCCCTCATGATCGCGTCAACAATCTTCTCACGAAACGCAGGCTGTTTGAGCATCGATTCTTCACGCTCATTTGATATAAAACCCGTTTCCAAAAGTATCGACGGCATCTTCGCCTTGCGAAGGACATAGAAATTGGCGCTATGGACACCCCGGCTTCTAAGAGGAAGACCCTGCTTGAAGCGGTTCTGAAATCCGCCGGCAAACTTCCCACTTTCACTCCAGTAGAGTTTACGCTCAAACTGAAACAATATTTCTTCAATATCAATATATCCGGGACGTTTTTTGAAAGGTTCATCGTATTTCAAAACCGCGTTTTCAAACGCGGCAACCCTGGCCGCTTCCTTGCTGGAGGCCTTTTCAGCACAAAAATACGTTTCAGACCCATGGGCCTCACGGTTTTTATTAGCATTAATATGAATACTGATAAAAAGATCGGCCTGATACTGATTAGCAATAACTGTACGCTCACTGAGAGGAATATAGTAATCTTCGGTGCGTGTCAGAAAAGATTTAATCTTTCCTCCTCTCTTCAACCTTTCATGAAGCTTTTTAGCCAGATCAAGATTTACATCCTTTTCCTTCAAACCGGTCAATCCCACAGCCCCCGAGTCAAAACCTCCGTGACCCGCGTCTATAACCACACGCTTAACCTTATATTCGAGTCCTTCATCCGATCCGAGCCGGCTCAACATTCGCTTTTCTTCCTCCAGGGCGTTTCTTTCGAGAGGAGTCAGAGGCTTTTTTGCCTTCTTAAGCTTTGGTATAGGTTTCTGAGTCATAATCTCTATCATCATCCGTGAATATACATCCTCCGGATTCAATCTTACTGCCTGTCTGAACGCGTCTACCGCCTCCGCCTCGCGGCCAAGACCACGGTACGCGCGACCCAAGAGTCCAAAGGCCCAGTCACTTTGTGAATCGAGGCGCACGGCTTCTTTCAAAACTTCCAGCGCCCCGTCATAGTTGCCTTGCTGGATAAGGTTCTGGCCTTCAAGGGCATAATCGAACGACGTCTTTCCCCATACGAGGGACGGAAAAACACCAAGGGCTGAAGAAACGAGTATTCCCTTTCCCAGCAAATTCAGGAATAATCTTCTGTCCATAATTATTCTCCATGCATAATATTGAAGGTAGCGAGAACCCTTAGGCCCCGCATTAATCCGTCAGCCCTGAATAGGCTATTCTATTTGCCGGAAAATGCTTTTTTCTCCGGAGTTTCAAGCCAGGGCTTGATATTGATATTATCTCCCCAGATAATGTTTTTGTCAGGCGGATTGCCACCCCACCAGTTATGACGCGCATCAATCTGGATGGTTGAAAACACCTGTATGGCCACTGTATTATTTATAAAATTGTTGTAGTTAATCTTGGGCCTGGACATCCCGACGCATTTTATGCCGCCCTCACCCAGATTACCACCGATGGTATTGTAAAATATTTTCGGTGCCGCGTCGTTTCTACAGTACACACCATTCTGCGCGCTATTGGCTATTTGACAATAGGAGATTTCCGGAGCACCGTAGTAAACATCGAACGCGGTAGTGGCATATTCAACGATACAATATTCAAAGAAACTGTTTACCTCCGTCTTTTTTTCAAAACGCACGGCATTCCGATAATCACCCGCTGAAGGAGTTGCTCCCGATGACGTGAACAGAATCGGGCTATTACTTGTACCTTTTGCAATCACACCTCCGTCTTTAGCTATTATCGAGGTATTCTGGTCAAATCTTATTACAACACCCGGTTCAACATAGAGCGTGGCGCCTTCATCGACTGCGACATCCTTTATGACCCTGTATGGACTGTTCGAAAGAATAAGAAATCCATCCGATTTTACAGGTCCATCCAGGGCAGATGCTAAAATGGGAAGTTTAATCGATTTACCCTCCGGCCAGGGGCTATTCAAAACTGACTCGATGTTGATCTTTCCTCTAATCTTTTTCAGAATATCAAGGCAGTGAGTATTCCCCCACCAGTTATCACGGGCGGAAACCGCTTTCCCCGACATGGCGCCCACCATATCGAAGGGCTTATTGTCATAAACGTTATTCTCAGTTATCGACAGTTGACCGTTATGAACCGTAATTCCCGAACCATGATTTTGAATAATGCTGTTATGCTTAACCGCGGGTGAAGCGCTCTGAACCGTGATTCCGCCTTCCAAATTGCCGCTGATTTTGTTTTCAAAAATACCAGGCCG
This sequence comes from uncultured Syntrophales bacterium, assembly GCA_964652795.1. Lineage (GTDB taxonomy): Bacteria > Desulfobacterota > Syntrophia > Syntrophales > JADFWA01 > JAUSPI01. Next base: position 3,442 of record CAZZBF010000075.1, read on the forward strand.
TGCCCCGTCTACCGCAGAAATTCCCGTTTTGGCGTTTTTGTGTATAGAGTTTCTGACAATGTCCGGTTTGGAAAACGCTCCCGTAACACTGATTCCCGTCATGTTGGCCGTGAGTTCACAGTCCTCAATACTCGGCGAGGACGATTTGCAGGTTATTCCCGCTTTTCCATTTTTAATACGGGAAAACCGGATCAGATTTTCCTTTTCTTTCGTGTTATTAAACGTTATGCCTTCCCAGGTTCCTCCCTCTGCCCCGCCAAAGGTAATGAGATTTTTATCATCCCCCACAGCCTTGAGACGCCCTTCAATTACAAGAGCGCCACCTTTTGATAGTATCTCAGTTCCCGGTTCAATGGTCAGAAGTGTTTTATCTTTGACGATAACCGCATCTTCGATGACATAGGGACTGGCACCGGAGTACCATATTGTATCAATTTCGATGGAACCGGATACCGGAGTCGGTCCCGGCGTCACGGGCATTCCGACAACAGCATCGGGTTTTTCACTCTCGTTTCCAGCATTGTCCAGAGCGGTAACCTTATAATAATACTTCTGATAATTAACAAGTCCCGAATCCCGCTGGTGGCTGAATTCTGTTTTGGCCACCTCTTTGAACCCTGAAAGCGGCGTAGAACTGCGATAAACAAGATATCCCGCCAGGTCAGAGTCGGTGTTTTTGTCCCATTTCAACAAGACTAATTTATTCCGACCAACACTTGTCAGGTTTTGAGGTTTCGCCGGCGGGGTGGTATCCATCGTTACAGAACCTATGGCATCAATCCAGTGTGCCGTATTTCCGGAATCATCGGTCAGATAACCGGTAATAATGGCGTTTGTCACGTTATCTCCGGGCACGACCTTGTAGGTTCCGAGATAACCGCCGGGTTCAATTTCCACCATATCAATACCCTTTTTGTAGCCTCCAATATCGAAAGAGGCCTGCATGCCGGGGGAACCTTTGATAACAACCCTGATCTCATCACCGGCCTTCTTAGGAAGGTTTCTGGTATCCTGTGTAAGTAATGTTATATCAGGAGGACGAAGTGCCTCGGCAAGAGTCGGAGCAGGAATAGTCTTAACCATATCTCTGAAAAGGTCATCGCACGCGCGTAGAAGCTGAATATCCCTGACATTGATGGCAGTGGCAATTACAGTGGCAATAAGACCTATCGGTGTTGTGGAAATACCCCCTTCGTGTATACGGGCCACATGCTGACCGCTCCAGAGAAAGTGCCCTGTTTTCGTATCATACATCGAAATCTTCGCGCCCACGGATACCTGTGAATATACCACTGCGAAAAGCTTGTCAAAATTAGAAATGTCACCCAAAATCACCGCATCCACATCAAGGATTTTCCCCAACTCCTGCGGTGACGTTTTACCGATAGTTTCCGGATCCGTAAGTCCGGCCTTCCTCAACAGGCGGTCAACACGGTACAGTTCCACATCCTTATACGGAACGGAGCTGAAATGATTGTAAAAACCCCTCCTCACAGCTTCTGAACCCTTTTGACTTTTGGACTGGTTAACGAACGGGAGTACCGCCACACTTCGAGGCTTGTGTTTTTCCAGATACGGATCAACTTTATAGGTTCCTTTAAAGGATTGGACAATCTTGGGAGTGATCACGGTATCCCTGGTTGCTACAACACATCCCTGGATAAGGATAGACAGTAATATAAATATAAATAAAACCAAACTCTTAAATTTTCTAAAGTGTTTCAACACCGAGCAGTACATTTTTGTCACCTTTGATGATTTCTCCATGACCCGGATAAATGATCACCGGTTTAATTGTTTCACAAAGATAATTATAAGAATTCAGCATTATTCCCTTGTTCCAGTAAAAACGGTTCAATGTTCCGCGGCCTTCTTTTTTCATGTTTATGATAAGATCACCGCAGATAAGCTCACCGGATGCCCCATTATAAAAAGATACGGAATCTTCCGTATGGCCTGGTGTCGCTAAAACTTCCCATTCATCAAAACCGATCCTGGACCTTGTCTCTTCCTCACATCCGAAATACCCGATTCTTTCACGTTTGCAGGGAAGCTTAACAATGTTCCTGAGAATTGGAAGCGGAATACCGGCAAGACTTCCAAACATCATGTGGGAAAATCTTCTCATGTATCGAGTACTCGCCACGGATGCCGGCACAAGACCAACAAACCAGTTCTTAATAAGAGATAATTTTCTTTCTCCTTTCAGATAGTCTTCCACGATGTAACTGAACAGTATCTTCGCATTCGGAGAACACCTGTCAATAAGATAACCTATACCCCCGATATGATCTATGTGAAAATGTGTTGAGACAATATACAGTATGTCCTTCAGGTCCCTGTTGAGCGTGCCTGTAACATACTCCACGACATTTTCCGCACTCCCGATACTGCCCACATCTACCGCCATCAAACCCTGTTGTCCAACGACTACATAGGTTCTGGCAAAGCCTGAATTTTCAAGTGGATGAACTTTCATCATTTAAGT
>CAZZBF010000076.1:0-4935 GCA_964652795.1 uncultured Syntrophales bacterium
GATGAATTCCGGCACGCCCTCTTCGTAAAAGTTCAGCCAGGTTTTATCCTGGTACTCGGGGTTTTTAGTCATATCTTTTTTTACTTAACATCCATGGCATCCCAGATGATTTCGGCTATATCTAAAGCTTCTAATTTTTCTTCCATGTTGCGGTCTTTTATTCCATCGCTCATCATGGTCAAACAGAATGGACAGGCAACGGCAATCTTTTCGGCCTTAACTTCTATGGCCTGATCCGCTCTCATGTCATTGATCCTGATACCTATATCTTCTTCCATCCACATCCTGGCGCCGCCGGCACCGCAACAGAAACTTCTGTCCCGATTTCTTTCCATTTCGGTCAGTTTTATCCCGGGAACGGCTCTCAAGACATTTCTCGGCTGATCATAAATATTGTTGTATCTTCCAAGAAAGCATGAATCGTGATAGGTGAAAAGACTGGAAGCAGATTTATTCAACTTGATTTTTTTCCGGGCAATCAAATTTTCCAGTATCTCAGTATGGTGATAGACCTCGTAATTTCCTCCGAAGTTTGGATAATCTTTTTTGAGGGCATTGTAACCATGCGGACATGTAGTGATAATTTTCTTCACACTGTAACCGTTCATTACTTCGATATTCATCTGGGCAAGTATTTGATAGAGATACTCATTTCCTCCCCTCATGGCGGAATCACCACAGCACCCTTCCTCCGTGCCGAGAATCCCGAAGCTGACCCCGGCCGCCATGAGAATCTTGGCAAAGGCAACCGCTGTTTTTTTCCCCCTCTCGTCAAAAGATCCGGAACATCCGACATAATAAAGGTATTCCACATCAGGATCTTCCGATAAGGTCTTTACACCGAGTTCCTTGGCCCAATCTCCGCGCATGTGTGCGCCCATGCCCCAGGGATTCGAATTATTTTCCATATTTCTGTAGGTCAACTGCAGCTCCTGAGCAAAATCCGCTTCCATCAAAACTTTATACTGTCTCATGCCAACAATCTTCGGCACATGCTCGATATAAACAGGGCAGTGCTCCATACAGTACATGCAGTTCGTGCATGCCCATAATTCATGCATATCAATGACTTCGCCGAGCATCGCCTTTTGGGGTTCCGGTACCTGGGGATCTTCCCCCTCTTTCGCGGCTTTCTTAGCTTCAATAACTGCCGGGGCCCTCTCCGCCCAGTATGTTTTTATGTCCTGAATGAGTTTTTTGGGAGAGAGAGGTTTTCCGGAGAGATAAGCCGGGCATCCGTCCTGACATCGCCCGCAACGCGTGCAGGCATCCGCGTCGAATAACTGTTTCCATGTAAAATCCTCTAACTGAGCTACACCGAAGGACTCGGCATTTTCGAAATCCTGGATGGGTTCGAGCGCGCCGGCGGATTTCAACGACTTCATGTACTGGTTGGCGGGAGCAGTGATTATGTGAACCATTTTAGAATAAGGGATATAAGCGATGAAAACTAAGGCTGTGAAGGTGTGAAACCACCATGTGACCTTGTGAAGAGATTCCAGGGTCCCAGTATTGACGCCGGCGAAAATCTTTGCGAGAAGATACCCGACAGGAGACCAGATTGCCCACGAAGGTTCGGTAACGGCAATCCTCAGCCCCTCAACAATGAAACCCGTAACAATTATACCGAGTATCAGAATAAGGGAAAAAGCGTCGTCAAGGGTGTTATCAAGCCTGTCGATTTTTCTTATATATCTCCTTTCAATGGCGAGTATTACGCCAATTACGACAAACAGGCCGAAAATATCCAGGATGAGCGAAAACCAGAGATAAAACGATCCATGATAAAAAGGCAGTCCTATGTGGGCTTCGATGGCGTCAACAGCAGCACCAAAAAAAAGAACGGCAAATCCGAAAAATATCAATCCATGCATAATACCCGGATAGGCATCCTTAAATGTTCTTATTTGCAGAAAACCGTTGATGATAAGAGATTTTATTCTTTCATCCTTGTTGTCATTTCTGTTTTCAGCCCCGCCTAGGGCAATCCACATCTGCCATCGCCTGTATATACCAATGATAAAAATCGCGATTGCGATAACGGAAAAGAGATAGAGCGCGATTTCAAAACTGTGCGCATTCCAGAAAATTTCTCTTCCCTCATGCCCTGTGGTAAAAACCTGTTTTGCCGTGTGTTCCATGATATCTTATGTAAAATCCCCCCTTACCACCCTATAGCAGGGAGAATATAAGGGGGGACCAATTCCCTCCTGTTTTTTAACCTGAAATTTCTTCTACTATTCCCTTCACATACCTTCCGATAGCGAGTGAAGAGGTAAGACCCGGAGATTCTATTCCGATAAGATTAATCAACCCCGGAAAACCTATATCCTCTTCATGCCTTATTACAAAGTCCTTAAGAGATTCCCCCGGGCTTTGAAGCATGGGCCGTATTCCCGAAGATTCGGGTTCCAAATCTTCAAGTTCAATGAAAGGGAAAAGGTTCTTTGCGTAATCGTAGAACATTTGTTTTTTGTTTTCATCGACAGAGTATTCTATCTCATCGACATAGTACTCGTCGGGACCGAGTCTTTCCCTGCCATCGATGGCAATACAGTTGTGAATTCCCACGCCGACTTTTCCCGGAACAGGGTAGATAAGTCTCTTTATCAATCCCCACTTTTTGGGCCGTATGCTGAAGTAATCGCCTTTCAAAAGATATGTCTTATATCCCGCCCCCGGTATATCTATCCCGGCGAGCCGGGCTATCTTTTCGGCGTGCAAGCCGGCGGCGTTTATAAGAATGGGTGTGGTAAAGGTGGATACTCCTTCAGAATCCCTTATCGTGACCTTATATTTTGAGCTTATTTTTTCTATTTCTATTGTTTCGCAGTTGAAGACGAAATTAACCTTTTCGCTTGCTTTGTTATATAATGCCTTCATATACGAAAAAGAATCAACAATTCCTGAAGGAGGGGACAGTACTCCGGCTATTCCTTCCACATTAGGTTCAAGTTCTTTAAGTTCATCCCTCGAAATAAATCTTAAACCTTCAACTCCGTTTTTCTTGGCCTGGTTATAGAGCTTTTCAAGCCCCTCCATCTCATTTTCTTCAACGGCCGAGAAGATCTTCTCCACCCTTTTACATCCGACACCGTACTTTTCGCAAAACTCATAGAGGAGAGCATTTCCTTCGAGACAGAGTTTTGCTTTAAGAGAATCCTCATGATAGTAAATCCCGGCGTGAACTACCTCGCTGTTCCTGCTGCTGGCCTCATGCCCGAAGGACTCGTTTTTTTCGAGAACATAGACTCCTTCCCAGGCTAATTCGGAAGCTATAGCAAGCCCAACGGCCCCGGCTCCTATAACGGCAATATCAACTTCCAGAGACATTTCTTTACCCTCCTTCCTCGTCTTTACGAGAGCTTTGAATAACTATCATTATCTGTCATTTCGACCGTAGGGAGAAATCTTAACAACCGTGAATCATTAAGATTTCTCGTCGCTAACACTCCTCGAAATGACAAAATTCAAAGGTCTCTTTACAAGTTCACAAAAAGGCTTTTTTTATTATCGTGACCTTGTTTCAGGGTCAGGTCAGACCCTGAGAAACATACGTCGCATGATTAAATGACACAATTTGCAGTTTTTTACAATACCATTTAGCTTTAAAGGTCTCGAAAAAAGTCTTTTACGAATAAACTGAACAGCGAGCGAATAAAATCAACAATCCTTCGAAAAAGAATAACGTCAGTAAATTTCCTTAACAGTAGAAGATTATTCTACGAATTACTTCGTTCCCCGCAGATTGCTGCGGGGAGATTCAATTACTTTGTTTCCCGAAGATTGCCGTGGAGAGCTTCAATTTGAGGATTTAGGAGCAAGATGATGATGCCTGGTGTCTAAAAAATTTAATTGTTTGCGTGCATAAGCGGGAGTTTTAAATTTTCAGATAAGTGACACCACCATCCCCAAATGCTCTCTGGGCGGGTAAAACTGATTTTTAAGAATGCGTCAGTTTTTTATATCAAAAATTGCCTATTCCTGTTTCTCGAACAGCTTTTCTACCTCTTTCGTTACTTCGGGTACGACCTTGAAGAGGTCATCGACGATACCGTAATCGGCCTTCTTGAAGATGGGTGCGTCCGGGTCCTTGTTTATCGCTACGATGCATTTGGATGAGCTCATACCCGCCAGATGCTGGATTGCCCCGGAGATACCACAGGCGACATAAAGATTTGGAGAGACGACCTTCCCCGTCTGTCCCACCTGATCCGTTTGAGGCCTCCATCCGGCATCGACGGACGCCCTTGATGCCCCGACAGTAGCACCGAGCTTGTCCGCAAGCTCCTCTATTATTGTGTAATTTTCCGGGCCCTTCATTCCACGGCCACCCGATACGATAATGTCGGCTTCCGTAAGGTCAACCTTGCCGCTTGAGTCCTTCTGTACTTCCAGAACCTTTGTCCTCAGTTCGCCAGTATTGATGGACGGATCAAACTTTATGACCTCACCGGCCTTTTTATTTTCAACCGCCGGAAAAACATTCGGTCTCAAAGAAGCCATCTGCGGAGTCCCCGGGACAGCGACTTCCGCGTAACACTTGCCGGCGTAAACCGGTCTTGTAGCGATCAAGTTACCATCCACGATCTTTAGATCAACACAATCTGTAGCCATACCGGTGGCCAATTTGCCAACGAGTCTCGACGAGAGATCTTTCCCCTGGACGGAGGCGGCAAGAAGAAGAATAGAAGGATCATTTTCCGCTACTATTTTTCCAGCCGCCGCCGAAAAGGCGTCCGTGGTGTACTGTTCAAAAACAGCGTCATCCGAAACAAAGACCCTATCAACACCGTATTTGCCCAATTCCCCCGCGATTCCTTTAATACCGCAACCCAGCAGAATGGCGCATACTTCTTCTCCAAGCTCGTCCGCGAGCTTTCTTGCCGTACTGGCGATCTCGAAACTTACCTTACGGAAATTTCCGTCTCTCTG
>CAZZBF010000077.1:0-4836 GCA_964652795.1 uncultured Syntrophales bacterium
AAAATCTTTTCAAAGCGAGTTCGAAGAACAACGTAAGTAATCGAAGCATTTTGGGAAAAAGATGATGGTAGTGACCGGCGTTAAGAAAATCTAACTGTTTGAGTGCGTAAGCAAGAGTTTTAGATTTTTAGCCGGGCAATAACAGCATCCCCAAAATGGTTCCAAGCGAAGAAAATTGGTTTTTTGCTAAAACATCTGCATTTTGATGCCATAGTAAAAGACTTTTTACGAATTTATTAATATTAACTTATTTTAATAACTGTATCTAATCTGTTTTTTACTGAACTTCAATCATTTTCGTTCTGATTCTGTTTACCGTAAGATGTGCTTTCCTTACCGGTTCGGGTAGTTTATAACCGGTGCAGCTTGAGAGAATTATCTCGACTGATCTTTTCAGTCCGATTTTGTGTCCCTGGGAGATAAATACCGGTTTTACATTTTTTTTTGTGCGCAAAACGGCACCGACAACCTTGTCATCCAGAATGAGAGAGGAATAACTCCCCCGCTCATTATTTACGTCACTGTATTGTCCGACCAGCCTTGTTTTAGCGCAGCCTATCGCCGGTATATCGAGTAATAATCCCATATGAGAAGCAAGTCCCAGACCCCTCGGGTGGGCTATTCCCTGTCCATCAAATATTGCGACATCGGGTATAGTTCGTAATTTTTCAAAGGCCTTCAAAAGCGGAGGGCCTTCTCTGAAGGTCAAAAGTCCTGGGATATAGGGGAAAGAAACTCTTTGCGTGAAGAATGTTTCTGCAATGACCTCCATTGACGGAAATTCAAGAAGCACCACGGCGGCAAAAAAAATATTATCCCCTCTCGAATAGGAAATATCTGCCCCGGCAATTGTCCTGATTTTATCAGGATTTTTTTTGTCATCGAGGATCAGTTTTTCTCTCAAAGTTTGCTGGATTGTAATTGCTTCTTTGTAGGTTACATTCCAGCTATGGAGATTTTTAATCTTCATTTTTTAGAGTCAAAAATAGGACAACAGGATTTCTCTTGCTTTGCCTATATCTCTTTTAATCTGCTCGGCAAGTCTTTCAGGACCATCAAACTTCATTTCGTCCCTTATCCTGTCAATAAAAAAAACATCCAGACTTTTCCCAAGTATGTTTCCTTCGAAATCAATTATGTGCGCCTCTATGGAAAGTTTGTCATTTGAAAAGGTGGGGTTAAATCCTATATTAAGGACAGCCGGATATGTTTTCCCTCCCGTTTTAACGATAATCGCGTAGACGCCTCTGCCGGGAACCAATACCTTGTAAGGTTCTATATTTGCCGTGGGAAAACCGATATCGGTACCCCGCTGATGTCCCTTTATAACCGTACCGCCAAGATTGTATGGCCTTCCGAGAAATCTCGCGGCCAGCTTAACATTTCCGTTGAGGATAGCATTCCGCGTGTTTGTACTGCTAACAATAGTATCATCGACTTTTACCGCGTTGATGACGGTTACATTAAAACCGATTTTTTTACCGAGAAACTTGAGATGTTTTTCGTTTCCTCCTTTATCCTTCCCGAAGGCGGAATCGTAGCCGATGAATATCTTTTTTATACGGAATTTATCCCAGAGGATGTCCTTTACGAATTCCTCGGCTGTGATTTTGGCGAACTCCACTGAGAATTCAAGCAGGAGCACCGCGTCTATTTTCTGATCTTGGATAAGTTTAAGTTTTTCATCCAGAGAAGTTATTAAAAAACGGCCTTTTTTCCTGATGAAGAACCTTTTGTGGGTGGGGATCAAATGTTATGACAACTGACTTTCTATCTTCATTGCGTGCTTCTGCTACCACTCTTTTCAATAAGTTCTGATGGGCGAGGTGTATACCGTCAAAATTACCTATGGTAACAATAGAACCGGTAAAATCCCCGGTTATTTCGTTTGTGCTTTTAAATATCTTCATTTAATAACCTTTGTAGAGTCAGATCTTAATAATGAACCGAACAGCAAGTTAATAAAAGTCTTCCTTCACAGTTTGAGATTATTCTTCGAATGACTTCGTTATCCGCGGCTTCTCGCGGGGGCTTCAATTTTTCAACTGTAATTATCTGTATGATAATTTTGCTACAATAACACTAATGTAAATAAATTCAAGTTTATTTGCTCTTGAAATTTGGTTAAAAACAATGTAACTTTAGTAAAATTTAAAAAGTGCCGAAGTGGCGGAATTGGTAGACGCGCTAGGTTCAGGGTCTAGTGGGTGTATGCCTGTCCGGGTTCAAATCCCGGCTTCGGCACCAATAATTTTGTTTTCAAGAGGGTTGATCATGGGAGATATATCGGATGCCACCAAGAGTTTTATCGATTTACGGCGACACATGTGGATGGCCGGTGTTGAAGTAGATCTTCGCAGGCTTATATGGCAAATAGCGGTAACAGGTAAATACATTTCTGCCAAAATTCATGAATCAAACCGAAAGCTTGCCGGCTTTCAAAACATTTATGGCGAGGAACAGCTTGCCCTCGACAGGAGCGCTGATGAGATACTCCACAGTCAGCTTAAATTTTCCGGATTTGTGCGGGAGTATGCCTCTGAAGAGCAGGACTCCGTGGTGCAGATAGGGGAGGGTGATGAGAAATATTTTGTGACGGCGGATCCTCTGGATGGGTCTTCTCTTGTGGATACTAATCTGGCCATCGGGACAATTATCGGCATTCATGATGGGCCTGTTTTGGGAAAAGGTAATATTGTGGCCGCGATGTACATCACTTATGGTCCTCTTATTACAATGATTTATTCCGCGGGCAAGGGCGCTCATGAATTTGTTTTAAATAAAGCCGGAGAGTATGTTTTAGCGGAAGAAAATATTACCTTAAAAGATAAAGGGTCTATTTATAGTTTGGGGGGATTAAGAAAAGACTGGACCCCCGAACATCTGAAGTTTATGGAATATCTGGAAAGTGAAGGTTACAAGCTCCGTTATAGCGGCGGTTTTGTGCCTGACTTCAATCAGATTTTAATTAAAAAGGGAGGACTCTTTACTTATCCTGCCCTGAAAGGAAGTCCAAAAGGGAAATTACGGCTGATTTTTGAGCTTCAGCCTATGGCATTTATCGTAACTCAAGCTGGAGGAATGGCCACAGACGGGAAAGAGGATATTCTGTCGATAAAACCGGAGAGTCTGGATCAGCGGTCACCCATTTACCTCGGAAGCCGCTTCGAGGTTGAAAAAGCAAAAGAATTCTTAAAATGAGTGAAAAACCTTATCCAAAACCTGTAGGAGGTGATTACGATGAGTTATGAAAATATTGACCAATTAAAAAAAGGTATTGAAGGTGTATTAAAGGTCGAGGGGAATGATGTCAAGATATTGGATGAGGCGGCACTTCGGGGCAGGTTAATTGACGATCTGATTCATTCCGCCGTGTTCAGCTCATGTGAAGAAACAAAGCAAGCAGCCATCTGGCTCATCAGGCGGGCCGGGGTTGCCCTTGGTGTTGTATCCGCGTCTATTCAGTTATTGTATGAGGCCATGGGCAGAAAAGAAGTCGCAGGTTTCACTGTTCCGGCGATTAATTTGAGAGGAATGACCTATGATTGTGCCCAGGCGGTTTTACGTTCCGCGGTCAAGAATAATATAGGACCGATTATCTTCGAAATTGCCCGTTCGGAAATTGATTACACGGAGCAGAAACCGGCTGAATACACCTCCGCGGTAACCGCTGCTGCTATTAAAACGGGATTTAAGGGGGCGCTGTTTATGCAGGGTGACCATTTCCAGGTTAACTTAAAGAAATTCACTCAGGATCCTTCAAAAGAAGTTGAAGCGGTCAAGTCTTTGATCAGGGAAGGGATTGAAGGCGGATTTTATAATATCGATATCGATACATCCACGCTGGTGGATTTGAGCAAGCTCACTGTTAAGGAACAGCAGGGAAAAAATTATACCGTCGCGGCCGATATGACCGCGTTGATCCGGAATATAGAACCTGAGGGTGTTACAATTTCTGTTGGTGGTGAGATCGGGGAGATAGGCAGTAAAAACAGCACCGTTGAAGAACTGCAGGCTTTCATGGATGGTTACCTGGAAGAATTGAGTAAAAGAGGTGAAGGGCTTAAAGGAATCAGTAAAATCAGTGTACAGACCGGAGCCACGCACGGCGGGGTTCCTCTTCCGGATGGTACGATAGCCAAGGTAAAGATCGACTTTGATACCCTGGAAAAACTTTCTGACGCGGCCAGATCCAGCTACGGACTTTCCGGTGCTGTTCAGCACGGGGCTTCTACTCTGCCTGATGAGGCGTTTGATAAATTTCTCCAGGCGGGAGCTTCCGAGGTTCATCTGGCAACAGGATTTCAGAATATAATTTATGACAGCCAAAACTTTCCCGCGGAGCTGAAAGAAAAAATCTATAATTACATAAAGACAGACCTGATCGGAGAGCGGAAGGAAAAAGATACGGAAGAACAGTTTATTTATAAAACCAGGAAAAAGGGGTTCGGTCCTTTTAAAAAGGAAATATGGAGCCTGCCCCCGGAAATACGGAAGGCGATTGGGGATGAACTGGAAAATAAATTTTCTTTTTTGTTCAACAAATTGAATGTTTTCAACACGAAGGATATTGTTGATAAATACGTGAAACCGATAGATGTGTCTTTAGAAATTCCGGCCTCTTTAAAATAAGACAGACACAATTACTCTTGCTTTTCTTTTATTGCCCGGATTCAATTCCAGTTTCTATCGGGCGGAGTTTCTTTTAGAACCGTGTGCCGCTCAAAGTTCAACCTGCATAGGTTCTCGTTTACGGTTTCAGTGGGCAAGGTCTCAAGGTTTCTATTGTCCTGAACTGAACAGCGAGCGCGTTATTCTCCGAATTACTTCGTTCCC
>CAZZBF010000078.1:0-4481 GCA_964652795.1 uncultured Syntrophales bacterium
ACAAATACATCCGGTCCGTCTTCCTGTTCGATGAATCCAAAACCTTTGCGGTCATTAAACCACTTAACAGTTCCATTCGTCATAATATCATCCTCCTTTCAAAAATTTCAACGTCACAAACTGAAGGATGACAACATTTACAAACGTATATTTCCCACAGAAAGAAACCCTCCCGCCAATTTACGGCGGGGCTTAATTGATCACTCATACTATGCGTATTTACACATAATAGCAAGCTAAATATTTATTTTTTTTGAAATATCAACAAATCAACCGGGGCGACATAAAAAATCTTCCAGTTTTTGCTTAGTGCTAATTTTTCCCCAATGGTGACATTTTTTCCCACCATGCCATGTTGATAATGCTTTGAAGAGAGAAAATATTTCATGTATTTTCCCCTTCTATTCTAAATACGGAAATAAGAAAAATGGCGCTTTACAAAGAGATTATGATTACCTTGAATCCCTTCAATCCTTTTGCGCCACTCGTTTTCCGGTCATCAAAGTAATATTGTTTGTCCCGCCCATGAAAAATAAAATCCGGTTTTTTGTCAATAATATCTTGTTACGAGTTCAGCTGTGTGGCGTTGCCCATTATTCTTCGGCATTTTTAATTTAGTTTGCACGCTTTTTGCAAAGTATAAGAAAAACATTCCTCGTTCATCGCGCGCTGACCGTAAGATGTACATCTGAAATATTAGCAGAAAGGAGGGTACATGATGGATGTCAACAAGAAAGAGGTGGCTAATACTCCAGAGTCATCCGAAAATACCAATACAGTCAAAAATAAAGAGAGTTCCCAGGAATCAATAGGAATTGATATCGGAACCGCTAACATTGTAGTGGCACGAAGCAATGGCAACGGGATTAACTCTCGTATTCAATCGAATGCATTTTTCACTATTCCCAGCTCAAGAACAACAAAGGAAATCCTTTCGGGGAAGGATTTAATGTTTTACGAGAAAAATGACAAGTTATACATAATGGGCGAGTCCGCGGAATTTTTTGCCAATATATTCCGTCGTAACACAAGAAGACCTATGAGAGATGGGATTTTAAACCCTACGGAACATGAAGGCGTAGATGTAATTAAGGCCATGATAAACAAACTTGTCAAAAAACCGACCAAAAAGGGCGACAAGATATGGTTTAGCTCACCCGCTGAACCTATTGGAAAGTCGAACTCAGTAATTTATCATAAATCCGTAATCGAAATGCACCTCCAAGGCCTGGGATATTCACCTGTACCCGTAAACGAAGGAATGGCTGTGATTGCTTCAGAACTTTCAACCAATGGACATGAATCAACAGGCATAGGAATAAGCATGGGTGGCGGAATGTGTAATATCTGTCTGTCTTACCTTTCTATTCCGGTAATAACATACAGCATCCCAAAGGGAGGCGACTATATCGATTCGTCGGTTGGCGCTTCCGTGGGAGAACCCTTCACAAAGATAAAGGGGATTAAAGAAAACGCTCTCGACCTTTCTGTTAAACCAAGAGACAGAATAGAAACGGCTCTACATATATACTATGATGATCTTTTTTTAACCCTGGCGCAGAGTCTCCAACAAGTACTGGGATCATCTGACAACGTGCCCAGCCTTTCGAAGCCTATACCGATAGTTCTTAGCGGCGGCACGGTTCTTCCAAAGGGGTCCAGAGAAAAATTCGCGAAAGCTCTTGAAAACATACGGCTTCCGATCAATATTTCCGACGTAATCACTGCCAAAAGTCCCCTCTACGCAACCGCGAGAGGAATACTCATAATGGCTATGAGAGAAAAAGAGTAGTTTTAGATGCATCCCGATGTAATCACTTATTCCCCTAATGAGATAAGGGGAAAGATAATATCAGAAACTCTCAAGGTGAACGGAATTGGAACTCTTCTGCTCTCCAACCACTTTGAGTTCGAAGAGACCATTAACGGACATTGTCCATCCGTAATTATTTTCGACGTAAAGAGAAATCTTTCAAATGAAATAAACTTCCTGAACGTGCTGTCTCAGAAAAAACCGGAAACGGAAATAATTATTCTTTCAGATCAACTGGATCTGCCTGTTCTGGAAACACTGGATATCAGCAATAAAAGATGTATCGCCGACCCCCTCGCGCCTGAATCCGTCCTTTCTGAAGTAAAAAGTATTCTCTTACCGGAAAAAAATTTATCTGTCATAAAAAGCAGCCGTAATATTTTAGACATGGCTCTGTCCCGATTTAAACGGCTCTGTCTCTGGAGCCTGCCGATAACGATAACTCTTATCGTAGGCCTTGTGGGAGGGTACACTTTCTGGTGTATCAGCACTCTCCCAAAATTAGAAAGCCTCAAGCATTATTCACCCTATAAAGCTTCTGAAGTTTATTCATACGACAACGTATTACTTACGGAATTTTATTTTGAAAGACGAAACATCATTTCTCCCGACAAAATTCCGCAACATGTTAAAAACGCATTCTTAGCCGCTGAAGACGCGCGTTTCTATAGGCATTGCGGCATAGATCCTGTCAGAATAATAAGCGCCTTCTTTACAAACATAAAAGAAGGCGCATTCGTGCAGGGTGGAAGCACAATTACCCAGCAACTGGCAAAAATGATTTTCTTTAAACCGGAAAAAACAATCACGAGAAAAGTAAAAGAAGCGGCTCTCTCCTTACAGATGGAAAGAAATTATACTAAGAATGAGATAATGGGATTTTATCTTAATAATACGTATTTTGGAACAAGGGCATATGGAATAGAAGCGGCTTCCCATGTTTATTTTGGAAAATCAACCGGTGATATCAAAATACCCGAAGCTGCCCTTCTCGCGGCACTTCCAAAGGCGCCGTCTAAGTACTCGCCCTTTATTGACCCTGAGAAATCATTGAGCAGAAGAAATTATGTTCTCAAAAGAATGTTCATAAACGGATTCATAAATGAAGAAGAGTACAAAAAATTTCTTATTTATCCGATACCGAAAAAAATGCACGTGCGTAAGTACAAGGCTCCTTATTACGCTGATTATTGCAGGGATGTTCTTGAAAAGATGGTTGGAGACAGACTTTATACCTCCGGGCTGAAAATTTATACAACTCTCGATTACAGGATGCAACAGTCAGCGGAAAGAGCAATTCATGATGGTATTGATAGATTGAAAAAAAGAGGGATAAAAGGGGTGCAGGCGGCACTGCTCGCGGTAGACATCAGCACGGGAAGAATCAAGGCAATGGTCGGGGGAACAAATTTCTGGGATTCCCAGTTTAATCGCGTAACCCAGGCAAAAAGGCAGTCCGGTTCGACATTTAAGCCAATTGTATATTTAACGGCGCTGAATCAGGGGTTTAAACCCAATGATACAATAGAAGACAAGATGGTTAATTATACTGTGGAAGGTGAAGCAGGCACATGGACACCTTTGAATTACACAAGAACTTACCACGGCACGGTTACGTTGAAAAAAGCCCTTGCTCTTTCGTTAAACGCGGCCACCGTAAATCTCGCGAACAGGGTAGGAATGAAAAATGTGATCAAAACGGCACGTAACCTTGGAATAAAGAACACAATTCATCCATTTTTTTCATCCGCAATCGGCGCTTCCGAACAAACCCTTATGGAACTGGTTTATACTTACGCGACACTTGCCAGCGGAATCAAGAACGAACCAATATGTATCCACAGGATAATTGATAAAGAACAGTCATCCCTCGTGGAACCGTCAAAAGCGCGGCAGGAAAGGGTCATAAACAAGGAGGCGCTGGTTTCTATGAGGCACATGCTGAAATCTGTTATTCAGGAAGGTACGGGAAGAAAGGCTCTGGTTTTAAAACGAAATGATCTATATGGAAAAACCGGAACCACGAATGATTGTGTGGACGCGTGGTTCATCGGTTTCGATGATAACACCGCGTTGGGTGTATGGGTTGGAAGGGACGATCATACATCCATCGGCGGCAATGAAAACGGGGCAACCGCCGCGTTACCGATCTGGATTGACTTCATGAGAGAAACAAAAAAGAAGTGTGAACCGGCAGTGCTAACATCATATCCGTCAGTAACAATGAATACAAGTGGTAGATCAAGATAGTGTATTTCAGACAAAAGCAAAAAAAGTAAACGTTTTATAACAGGGGCAGAAACCTCTTTTCTGTATGCTGTGCTTACTTGGATATTTTATGTTCGGCCTGACAGGTTAAATAGTAATGATGAACAGATCGGACAACTTGTTCAGAAACTCCACCATATTGGAATGTTTGAATAGAATTACTATATTGTCCTTCATTTTGTAGAGTAACTGTGTGACGCTTATCCGGTATGCATACCTTTTTTCTTTGCTCTCCCGGCGATGATGTCATGGGCCGGATAAGTTATACGTGGAATTTGATGAAACAAAAAGGGGTTAACCGGCTTCGGTTAACCCCTTTTTAATTTTTGGAGGCGGCAACCGGACTCGAACCGGTGAATAACGGTTTTGCAGACCGCTGCCTTAGCCACTTGGCTATGCC
>CAZZBF010000079.1:0-3825 GCA_964652795.1 uncultured Syntrophales bacterium
AAGGTCGAATAAGTGTCGGACAGTGGACGAAGAACCATCCTGACGGGCATTCCGTCAGGCCATGTCCTGCGCTTTCCCGTGTATATCTCTTCGATCTCGGTCAGACTGAACCCTTCGATTGAATTGGACCCCTGCACCCCGAAGATAAACGCCGTGCGGCCATAGGCCTCTTGGATAATTCCCGGAATCCTCTCTTCCGGCTTGAGGGAACGGGCGGACAAGCCGATATCGATTTCCCCCTCTTTTACCGCCCTGATACCTCCCGTGCTTCCGATACTGGGGGGGATGCTCACGGTGACGTTGGGATATCGCTTTTGAAAAGCGTCGGCCATCACCTTCATGATGCTGATGCTCGAACCATTGCCGGTAATAATCAAAACTTGATTGGAACTTATCGAAGATGCGCCCGTAAAAACAGGTCCCATGAATAGAAGGACAGCGAATACAAGGACTTGATATAGTTGGTAGATTTTCATCAAATGACTTCTTTTCGAAGATATAGAAGTTTTATTACACGAGAAAAATAACATACTGAGCACCAACTGCAATCGAGTATAAAAATAACCGGAAAATCTATTAAAGAAGGTGCAAATAATGTTTATCTTATTAACATTATCGACCTTCAACTGATTGTGTATCACGAGAGGCTGTTGCGACAGAAAAGGACATGGGAACCCGGATGTGTGTGATCTCTTTTTAGCTCTGGCCCTTACAGAACAAAGTATTTGTATTATATACTATTGTTACTATAATATCAAGGGAATACGGCAATGATGCCGATTTAAATCCTGCGTCTTTATCAATGTTGACAGTTTGTTTAATACCGGAAGGAACAGGAAAACTGTATACATTAAATTCGCATACTGGAAACTAATATCATAACCCAATTGCCAATTTTCAAAGTAAGGCCGTCGGGTTTATCATGTTTTGAACCAACTTTTGCCAGTGGTTTTGTGACGGAAAGACCAACGGTCACACCGATGCCCGGTTACCGCTTGATTTCGCTTTTGACCGCCGAGGCAATATCCTCATAGGAAGAACGGAGCAGTCTTTTAAAAGCTGACCTTTAGGGGATTTTTTCCATAGGTAGGGTATGGTTTGCTGAAATTTCCACCATTTCAGCAAATGCTTTACAGGACCTCCATATTCTGATAGGGGTTTGCGGGTATACCTTCCTTGCAGTATAAAATTGAAGTTAGGTCTTTATTAACTATAAAACAAAAGGAGCAATAAATGGCACAGGCAAAAGAGGGAGATACCGTCAAAATTCATTACACAGGTAAATTAGAAAACGGAAAAGTATTCGATACGTCTATCGATAGTGACCCACTGCAATTTACTATAGGCGCAAATCAGATAATACCGGGCTTTGAAAAAAGCGTAACAGGTATGGAGATTGATGAATCAAAAACCATTACTATCCCTACAGATGAAGCCTATGGACCGCACCGTGAAGAGATGGTGTTTAATATCCCCATAGATCAATTCCCATCGGATATTGAGCCTAAGATAGGTCAACAGCTTCAGCTCAGTCAAGCGAATGATCAAGCAACCGGCCAAACAATGATAGCCATCGTGACGCAAATCTCCGAATCACACGTGACAATAGACGCTAATCATCCTCTGGCCGGAGAAACCTTGATTTTCGATATCCAGCTCATAGAGATTGTGTGACTATCTAATTTATCAGAAAAAAGTGTTTGGGAAGGTCATAATGTCGTGTCAATCAAGAAATGTCATTTCGGCCCCATTCGTTTTGCTCAGAGTAAACTCCCGGAGAAATCTAAGATTTTTACTCCGTTAAGACTTCTTCTAAATGACAGAATATTGTTGACATGGCACTTAAAACGGTTGGAGAAACGCGGTTTATCGCCGCGTTTTTCAGTTGTGGCGGTTCTTCTGATAATTAAGGCATGTCTGTGTTTTTAGATCACATCTACCCCCGGCAAACTGAGGGGAGACCTCCGACTGTTAAGGAAAATTTTTTGTGTGTTTTCTTTTTTTAGTTCACCTGCCTTTTTTCCTGCAACACCCGGTTCCGTGTCCGAATTTGTCCTATAACCCTGATAGTGATCGCCGGTTTCTCAGGATAGTTGGTCTCAAATTTCAGCAATCCATTATACCATCCGCTTACACCTTTTTTATTCGTTAAGATGACATTGAACAATCGTCCTGCCTCTACGGTCTCCATCCTGTAATCCACTTTATCAGAAAGCGGAAAACTGATCAGATTTAAGGATAAGGGCTTGTCCTCTCCCGCGCTAATGGTAACTACTTTTTTAATAGTGTCTTCCGCAAAGCAGCTAAAATAGACCAAACCCGGCGACACTAAAATGGGAACTTTTATAAAAGCCTTGATTCCTATCCAGACAATTTTATTTTGCAGGTCATTGGTATATACCCGGGCAGCCTTCGTCACGTTACCCGCAAATCCCTTTGTATGTACTTCCAGTACTATTTTCCCCTCACCACCGGGAGGGATGACCTTATCGAACCGGGCCACACTGCAGCCTCATCCGGGTTGGACTTTCTTTATCTCCAAATTCTCGTCACCCTTATTCAGTACCCTGAAAGCGTGTTTGAGCACTTCTCCTTCTTTGATCTCTTTGAAATCAAAAGACTTTTCTTCCATAACCATCATTGACCCCACGGTCTTCCGAGCTAAAGCCGGCACGGCGCCAGAGACAGAGCACATAAAAAATAAGGAAACAACAAGACACGTTTTTTTTCTTAATCTATCTGCCACTTTTGATATTCCTTTTGCTCAATTTTCGCAACATACCTGTATTATACCTACAATGCAAACCATAAATACGGAAAACTTAAGTTAAAACCGACGGTTCCTTAAAATATTCTTACCCATATATAAATTTCTTAAGATTTTTATCGTTTTGAAGATATTTCATGATGGAGTTACCCTTTTAATTTCTCGTACAGACCCTCAAGTTTTGTCCTATAAATATTTCTGATATTCTCTTCTTCATCTCCCAATGGCTTGACCGGTACAAGATCCATAACTTCGGAAGAAGAAAGTTCTGAATCGGAAAGGCTCTTGGCGGTCCCCTGTACCATTTTCGATATGCCATCTGCTACTTCTTCAGAGGTTAATCCAAAGGACTCGCCGATTTCCCGCAATTCGTATAGCTGGAACCAGAGATAGGTTGGTCCCATAGCCGTTAGAACAGCGTATGCTTCCAATTTTTCTTCCGCCACCTCAGGACACTCACCCAGGATGCTCAACATATTGATTAATTCATTCTTTTCTTTTTCTGTAAAGGCCTCGGAAAAGACTAATGGATTGTAACCGGCATTAACAACGGATGGAGCGTTAGGTATCATTCGTACGATCCGCTGAAATCCTCCTAAAAGTTCAGATACTTTATTAATAGAAATTTTAGGAGCCAGGGAAATTACAGTTGAATCTTCTTTCAAGCAGTCTTTAATCTCTCCAAGAACGCCACTTACCGCAGGTGGATGAAGGGCAACGAAAACGATATCCGTTGATGCTGGTTGTGCATTATCATTTGGGGAAATGTGAATTTCCGGGAATTTCTCTTTCAACCTGTTCAAGACTTCAACATTTGTATCACTTACAATAATCCTCTCAGGCAGTTTGCCTTCTCGTTTGAATCCTTCCAGTATAATTCGTGTTACCCTGCCACCGCCGATAAAACCAATTATATTACCTGCCATTTGTCTTCCTCCTTTCTTAAACTCGTCGTTATCACATTTTATGACCAGTGATTTTCCTGAATCACGGACTTAGGTAACAAGTCCACTTATTGGGATAAATTTCCAACGACGTCCGCGGTGTAATCAAAAAAG
>CAZZBF010000080.1:0-1405 GCA_964652795.1 uncultured Syntrophales bacterium
AAGGAAAACGATCTCGTCCTCTTTTATTCCCAATTGTCTTCGAAGCAAACCTCTAAGTTCGTGATGTAACTTCCGGTTATATCGAGAAGTATCAACACCATTATATACAACTTCAATCTTTGTACTGCTCACATCAAAAAAAGACTCCATGTCTTCTTTTATCATTTGGGAAATAGCCACTATTCTTGGTCGTGGATCAAGTCGAAATGGCGCTGATTCAATCCAGGCTCTTACCCATTGTTTGGGTGACAGAATAATAATCAACCGCTTTGTAGCCCGTTTAATTTTACTCTTTTCCGAGTAAACTTTTCTTTCTGTTGAAAACCAGTGGACTCCGCCATGGCTTTGATAAACATTCATATACAATGTATTACCAAAACCCATGATAACGTCAAAAGCCTGTTTTTTTACTGCCCTTTTATGTTTCAATGCAAACAACATCATTTTGAGCCAGGCAGGAATATATTTGGGGATATTTATTCTATGAAAAACTGCGGTATTAGGTTCGCCATCCCATGTTTCTCCGAAAAGGTGAACATCCCACCCGTTTTCTATAAGGGAAGAGGCGAGAGAAACAGCGTATGATTCTGCTCCTCCGGCATGCCGACTGAAATTTTCCATCGCAAACGCAATCTTTTTCATAATACTCTTTGAAATAGAAGCAATTTATGGCAGTAATTTTGTGTAATATTTGCGGGACTTTCCAAACTTGGCTTTCCAATTTTTTTCTCTTGTCTTATCCCATTTTCTGCCGTCAAAGTTAGGTCCCTGCCGTGTGCTGCACCAGTTATGATGCACAACGCTCCTGCCGCAGAAACCGCATAGCCACTTCGACTCTTCAGGATATTTCTCATCAGTGAGCCATGGCGGCATTAAAATCCGTTCTATTCTCAGAAAATATTCCAGATCTTCCGCTATACCGATCGGGGAAAAGTCTTCGTCAAAAAAACCTATCTGATCAATCATGGCGGGTCTTACCATAAAGCAGACAGCGGATCGGTCCTCTTTTTTAAAGGGAATAAAAAGAGGAAGTTCTTTATCCCTTACAAGTTGGCAAAAAAGTTCATGCCCTCCCCATTTTTCATAGATGAGTTTCAGGTTCTCATGAATAACAGCCGTCGTATAGGGTTTTTGAGGATCGACACGGTAGCTCTTTGACAATGCGTGGGCTTCTATCAGCTCTTCCAGTACGGGAGAACCATTTTCCATGGAGGAGACCCAGCCTATTTTTTTATCAGTCTCCATAGCTTCCGCCATTGGTTGAAGCCAGTCGGCGCCAAACAACGCGTCATTGTTTGATACAACATAATAATCATAATAAAAAGACTGTTCCGGTATTTTCTCCGGTGAAAACCGCAGTATCTGATTCCATGCTGCGGCAACACCCGCATTTTTTGAATTTTTC
>CAZZBF010000080.1:1415-3672 GCA_964652795.1 uncultured Syntrophales bacterium
GAAT
Source organism: uncultured Syntrophales bacterium (assembly GCA_964652795.1). Taxonomy (GTDB): domain Bacteria; phylum Desulfobacterota; class Syntrophia; order Syntrophales; family JADFWA01; genus JAUSPI01. The sequence goes on from CAZZBF010000080.1 coordinate 1,420, forward strand.
TTTTCAAAAAATAAGTGGGGAATTTCGGGTCTTTAAATTCCTGTCGAAAGATATTTGCGATATCGTTCTGTGATCCATTGTCGATAATTAAAACAGACGCGTTTAATCCCACTCTATCGGTCTTTGTGTTTAGATAAAGATGCTGTAAACATGCTCTGGTTATTTCCACGTTATTCAAAACCGGTATGCCAATTAAGACTTTTATCATATTGCTCAATCCCTTCAGATTATGAATGCCCATATTTATCAAAGAATTTCTGAATTGACCCTTTTACACTATCAACCGTTAATTCTTCAATGCATTTACTGACGCCGCTACCATTACACCCTTTTTGGCGACAGGGTGCGCAGTCACGATCCGGGGTGATTACGCTGTGTGGTTCACCAATAGGCGCCCAATCCCCCCAGTCGGAAGGACCGTAAATAGTTATGGTCGGTGTACCGACAGCCGCGGCAATGTGTGGCGCTGCGCTGTCCACCCCTACATTGAGGTGACTCAGACTGAGCAGACCGGCTAAATCACCCAGTGTCGTCTTGCCTGTAAAATTAAAGACCGGCTGACGGCATTTTTTGACAATATCGATTGACCTGTCATATTCCTCTGGAGAGCCGACGATTACGGAAGCTATACCGTATTTTTGCCATAACCAGTCAATGAGCTCCGACCATTTTTCATATCCCCACTCTTTATATTGCCATCTGGAAAAGGGGTTCAGGGTAATCCAGCGTAAACCCGTCAATCTTTCCTTTTTAAGAAGACGGTATACCCGCTCCATTACCTTTTCGGGAATAAAGAGGCGCGGAGTTGTGTTACCTGTATCAATACCAAATTCTCTTACAATACAAAGGGATTGTTCCGCGGCTCCATAAATTCTTTCGCCCGATGAAGGAGGAGCAACTAAATGTGTAAAGAAACGGTCACGCCAGGGAATATCCCAATATACAATAGATGCCCTTATGGGAGCACCGGAAAGGAATGCCATAAAAGTGCCACGATCGTCGGATCGGAGATCGAAGACCAGATCAAAACGTGCCTTTCTTAACTCTCTGATGAATTTGATCTGTCTCTTTGTCCTGTTTAAAAGATTATCTTTGTAATGTCTGACCTCAAAGATTCTATGGATATGCGGATCTGCCTCCAGGAGAGATCCAAATCCTTCCCGTACAAGAATCGAAACATTTGCCCGCGGATACGTTTCCTTTACAGCCCGGACGGTTGGTGTGGCCCAGACCACGTCGCCGATATCACCAAGTTGTATGATAAGAATATTGTTTATCGGTTTGTCAAATATGTCGCCCTTGACTATCATCGGGTTCCCCTGGACTTAAAGCTTGCGGTGAACTGCCGCGTTCAGGGTATTCTTGAGAAGCATCGCTATCGTCATGGGGCCGACACCGCCGGGGACCGGCGTTATATAAGAAGCTTTTTCGGAAGCCTCGGAAAAAGCCACATCTCCGACCAGCTTGCCGCTTTCGAGCCTGTTTATGCCGACATCTATAACAACGGCGTTATCTCTAACCATGTCTCCCGTTATCATTTCAGCCTTTCCCGCGGCGGCGATGAGAATTTCCGCTCTTCTTGTGACATCGGGAAGATTCTTCGTCCGTGTGTGACACATGGTTACGGTGGCGTGTCTCGCAAGGAGCATCAGAGCCAGGGGTTTTCCCACGATATTGCTCCTGCCCACTATGACGGCCTCTTTTCCCTCAATCCCCACATTATAACGGTCCAAAAGCTCTATGATGCCGATAGGCGTGCAGGCCATGTGAAAGGGATTGCCGGCAAAGAGTCGCCCTATATTATATGGGTGAAAACCGTCGACATCTTTTTGGGGATCAACAGCTTCTATAATCGAATCGGAGTTGATATGTTCGGGAAGGGGCAGCTGAACCAGAATACCGTGTATCTCATTATCGCGGTTCAGCTCTTCGATAATCTTGAGTAGCGTTTTTTCATCCGTTTCAGCAGGAAGTTTCCGTTCTCTTGATAAGAAACCGGCTTCTTTACAGGCATTTTCCTTCATTCTGACGTATATCTTTGAAGCAGGATCGTCTCCAACAAGTATAACGGCAAGCCCCGGAACAATTCCGGTGTTCGCCTTCAGCTTGAGAACTTCCTCTTTAATCTCATCTCTGACGTCCTGTGCTATCTTCTTTCCATCGATTATTATGGCCATTTACTTCCTCCAGTTTGTAGATAGGACACAATAATGCCCCGTCATTGCTTTTTATTAGCAGGCGAAATTTATAGTA